>JAEZCO010000067.1 GCA_023433505.1 Bacillota bacterium
AGTTTGAAGGCTTTAAGCAAAAGCTTATTGACGACAACGAAAAGAAATACGGTAAGGAAATACGGGAGAAGTATGGAGCGGAGCAAGTTGAAAAATCAAATAAAAAGGTTAAAAATATGACCCGGGAACAGTATGCGGAAGTGGAAAAATTGAGTGACGGGATCATGGACGCCTTAAAGGAGGCATTCAAGACCGGCGATCCCGCGGGAGAGCTGGCACAGAAGGCTGCTGATCTGCACCGCCAATGGCTGTGCTACTTCTGGGACAGCTATACCAAAGAGGCACATGCGGGGGTTGCCCAGATGTATGTAGACGACGAAAGATTTACAGCCTACTATGATAAGGAGCAGCCTGGTTTGGCCGCATTCCTGAGGGATGCCATCTTCAGCTATACGGGGACGAAAAAGTAATACGTGTTTCTAACCGGCAGGTAAGGGCGATTGGCTGGGAGCGGGTCGCCCTTACTGCCATTTTCCGTGTAAAAGAGCAAGCAGGGACATTGCGATTTAAGCTGCCTATGGCCGGCTACAGCAGCCGGATCCTTTGGAGCCTCTGGAGAAGGTCCTGTTTCTTAAAGACGGGGGGCACTTCCTCGGTGACGGAAGTGATGGAAAGGCAGTTTTCATTTCCACAGCCGGGGCAAATCAGATGATCACAATCAAAAAAGGAATCGACGCGGATTTTGTTTGAAAAACCGCAAGCAGCACAACCGATGGTAACTTCCAGCTTCATAGCTTCTTCCTCCATACAGAACATTTGTTCGGAGTTTTATTATATTCCGAACCGTAAAAATAGTAAAGAACGGAATGGAATTGTTCTGGCGGATAGGAAACAATTGTTCGGAGGATTTGCCTTCCTGTTCGTGAAATCGTTATTTTGCTAGGGAGTTTAAAAAAAGAAGGTAAGGAAGAAACTGCCGGGCGGCATGGACAAAATAAAAGCAAGAGCCCGTAATGATCTTCGCTACAGCTGATGTAGATCCCTGCATACCTATAGACAATCTTTCGACTGCCCACAAGCATTACAGAACCTGCACCAACCTTTGCTCGACCACCAAGAGTACCTTGGAAACCCTGTGCAATCGTCAGACTGCATAGGACCTCCAGCATTGAGGAGAAATCCCGGCGACCGCCACAAAACAACGGCAGCGGCAATATGCCGGAACAAAACCCCTTTTGCCTGCGGAACCCTTGATAATCTTAGCTCGAATATCCCGCATCCCTTTCGACCATACTGCAGGTGCTGGGCATGCAGTACAGCCATAGAGGACGCATGATACTCTTCCCGCCGGCTGATACCAAGCTATTGCGCCACTTACAACCAGATAACGTTTATTCAAAGTCAAATGGCAACGGCGAAACCTGATAGCAACCTTTGGCCGACTGCCACAAAGCCCGTTCGGACCTTGTAACAATCTTGGCACAACCATCACGAACCCTTGCCTCATTATTATGGTCCGGTTTAGGATTTTCATCCGCGTCAAGTTTTGCCTATTTTTCCATTCGGTTTCGGTGGGGCTTTTTTCTGTAATTTCGCTTAAATACCGTTGAAAATACTGGCTTGACGAGAAATTCAATTCAAATTTTTGAAATATTGGGCTGCCGGCAACGGAGGGTTCATCCTGCCCGATTAGGGGGACGGAGCAGCCATCGGTTAGCCGACGAAAAAAATCGCCATGCTGAAGGCATTTCAGGAATTCGGCCGGTGGAAGGACAAATAACCGGAATCAAGCTAAATGCCCATCAGGGGGTACGGGTCAGAATAGAAATCTATTTGGGAAACCAAACCGCCAGATAAATTGTGCCTTCCACATCCCTGAGATTTTCAATGGAGTGGCTGATATCGGCTTTATACCTTCCGGTATCGCCTTCATTCAGGATAGAGGAATTACTTCCTGCAGTTATTTTGAATTGCCCCGAGATCACGGTCAGAAACTCTTCGGAATTGGGGAAGTGGGGCTGGGAGCTTAACTTCCCCAGGGGCTTGAAGGTCATATGATAAAGCTCAAGATTGTCCGCCATATGGATGGGGGAGTTTACGCGGATGATACAGGACCGGTCGTCCGAATAGATCAAAGGCGCATCTTCCCGTCTCAAAACTTCAATCTGATTGTCGCCATTTGTATACAGCAGTTCTTCTACGGAAACATCCAGCGCCCGTGCGATTTTCCATACGGTCACAACCGTTGGGTTGGTTTTCTCTTGCTCAATCTGGGAAAGCATGGACTTCGATACGCCGGAACGCTTTGAAAGCGAATCCATGCTCATATTCTTCTGCTTTCGGAGATTCATAATATTGGGGCCGATGTCGGGCGGCTGGTGCATATCCATGGCAATTGCTGCTCCTTGTAAACCTTGAATAAATTTAAGTACTGGTGCAAATATAACTTCCCGTATAGATTTCTGAAAATACAGTTTGGTGCGCCGGCATTTTCAGAAAAACGGGAAGTAATATTTGCAGTACTCCTAAACGGCACAACGATATATCCGTATCTTCCTTAAAGCCATTATATCGTTTTATTTGCGGCTTATCAATATTTCAGTTATATTATTTAATAAAGAGAACAAAATGTGCAGTATATGAAAAAACTCATTGACATGGAATCCTTTCCGGAATAAAATTGAATTGTTAAATATAGTGAACAAAACGTGTTATAAAGCGAATATACTGGTTCTGTATTTAATCTATTTTTTTTGTGAATGGGGAATGTATATGGGGACAAAAACAATGAAAGCGCTTGTAAAGAAATATATGAAGCCGGGCTTGTGGCTTGATGAGGTTCCTGTTCCTGAGATAGGAATCAACGATGTTTTGATCAAAATACAGAAAACATCCATCTGCGGCACCGACGTCCATATTTATCACTGGGACGAATGGGCGCAAAAAACCATCCCGACGCCTATGGTCATCGGCCACGAGTTTGTGGGTACCGTAGAGGCGGTCGGCAGCAATGTCTTTGATTGTAAAGTCGGTGATCTTGTGTCGGGAGAGGGTCATCTGGTCTGCGGCAGGTGCAGGAACTGTCTGGCCGGCAGGCGTCATCTCTGCAATAAGACCAGCGGCGTCGGCGTAAACAGGCAGGGGGCTTTCGCCGAATACCTTTCCATCCCTGTGACAAACGTATGGCATTGTGA
Source organism: Bacillota bacterium (assembly GCA_023433505.1). Lineage (GTDB taxonomy): Bacteria > Bacillota > Clostridia > Acetivibrionales > DTU013 > MnB-11. Next base: position 3,135 of record JAEZCO010000067.1, read on the forward strand.
TCCATCCATATCCACCGATGTCATCAGCTGCTTCGACCCTTTTGGCAATGCTGTACATACTGCGCTGGCCTTTGACCTGCTTGGCGAAGATGTTCTTATCACAGGCGCCGGTCCCATAGGGATAATGGCCGTTGCCGTCGCAAAGCATGCCGGTGCCAGATACGTAGTCATTACAGATGTAAATCCTTACAGGCTGGAGCTTGCGAAGAAGATGGGCGCCACACTTGCTCTGGACATCCGCAAGGACACCATCGAAGGCGCCGTTAAAACCCTTGGAATGAAGGAAGGCTTTGATGTGGGCATGGAGATGTCGGGAAATGCCAAGGCTTTGAATGACCTTGTGGACAACATGAGCCACGGAGGAAAGATTGCCTTGCTGGGAATCCAGAAGCCCGACACCGGTATCGACTGGAACAAGGTTGTGTTTAATGGACTCACGATCAAGGGCATCTATGGGAGAGAGATGTATGAAACCTGGTATAAAATGACGGTAATGCTCCAATCGGGCCTGGATATTTCGCCCATCATCACTCACCGCTTCCCTTACGAGGATTTTGAAAAAGGCTTTGAGGTCATGTCCTCGGGCAATTCGGGAAAAGTAGTCCTCAGCTGGTAGTGGTAGGAAACCGGAATTTATAGGAATAAAACAAACTCGTGCAGGGGCGGCCAATGGTCGCCCGCTCTGCAAATTAATTCGTTGCACCCTCATTGCCCGTATACGGCATGGGAATCCTGGTATATTATGAAAAGAAAGAGAATAGCGATAACTATAAATATATTGTATAAGGAGCTGAAGGACTGTGAATAGTGAGGCTTTACGCTACATTGACTCTCAACTTGAAAAGATAAAGGAAGACGGGCTTTGGAAAGAGGAAAGAATCATCTCCTGTCCCCAGGGCGCAAGGATAAGCTTAAAGGGCCGGGACAATATTTTAAACATGTGCGCCAACAACTATCTGGGCCTGGCGAACAACCGCGAGGTAATCGATGCGGCGAAGAAGGGCCTTGACCAATGGGGCTACGGCTTGTCCTCCGTCCGGTTTATATGCGGCACTCAGGAAATCCATAAACAACTGGAAGCAAAATTATCGGAATTTTTAGGCACGGAGGACACCATCCTTTACTCCTCCTGTTTTGACGCTAACGGCGGAGTCTTTGAGGTGCTGCTTTCGGAGCAGGACGCAGTCATCAGCGATGAGCTGAACCATGCCAGTATTATCGATGGAGTAAGGCTGTGCAAGGCCTCCCGCTACCGGTACAAAAACAATAATATGGCAGAGCTTGAGGAAAGATTGAAGGAGGCCCAGGCCAGCAGATTCCGCCTGATTGTCACGGACGGAGTCTTTTCCATGGACGGCTTTATCGCAAATTTAAAGGGAATCTGTGAGCTGGCGGACAAGTATAATGCGCTGGTCATGGTGGATGACAGCCATGCCGTGGGCTTTGTCGGACAAAAGGGGAGAGGTACTCCCGAGTTTTGCGGAGTGACCGGTAGAGTGGATATTATCTCAGGGACCCTTGGCAAAGCGTTAGGCGGCGCCAGCGGAGGCTATATCAGCGGACGGAAGGAAATCATAGCCCTATTAAGGCAGAGATCCCGGCCTTATCTTTTTTCCAATACTCTGGCCCCCTCGATTGCAGCAGCCTCCATCAAGGTACTTGAATTGCTGACCCGATCTACAAGCATCAGAGATACTCTCTTCGAAAATACACAATATTACAGGGCGGGCTTGAAGAAGGCAGGCTTTGTAATTCCGGAAGGAGAGCACCCCATAGTGCCGATTATGCTGGGGGATGCGGTCCTTGCGCAAAAAGTGTCGGGCCTTTTGCTTGAGAAAGGCATTTATGCCACAGCCTTCTTTTATCCGGTGGTTCCCTTGAATAAAGCAAGGATACGGACCCAGGTATCGGCAGCCCACACCCGGGATGACCTGGACTATGCGATCAATGCCTTTGTCGAGATTCGAAATACCCTTGGGTTCTGATCGGAAAGATTCAACGTTGTAAAATTTTTATGGCAGTATGCACCAATTCGTCTGTCATTGCGAGCGCAACGCAGTGGAGCGCGGCAATCTCAAGGATGCAATCCGGGATAAGAGATGAGAGTGCCGCGTCGCTGCCGCTGCTCGCAAGGACACCGTGGTTATCTTACTTTGTTTGCAAATTGGGCCATATTTTTTGACAGCATTAAAGATTCTGCAGGAGTTCTCCATCGGAAGTAAAAAATGATATAATATATACAAATTGGGAAGTATGAAAAATGATTTACACGTACACCTAAGAAAATATTATCGAGGGAAAAATATAAATGCACAACGAAAAGAACTATTACATGCCTGCGGAATGGGAACAGCATGAAGGGACCTTGATGGAATGGCCGGTGAAATCTTCGCTGGTCTGGCCGGAGAATCATGCCGAAGTATGTGCAAGCTATGCAAAAGTGGCGAAAGCCATATCGGAGTTTGAAAAGGTAATAATGATTGTGGATGAAGATACCGCAGAAGAGGCGAAAGTACTTTGCGGTGAGGAAATGGAGTATTTGACGGTCCCGCATAATGATGCATGGTGCAGGGACAATGGGCCCACGTTTCTGTTAAACAGCAAAAAACAGCTTTCGGCGGTGAATTGGAAATTTAATGCCTGGGGGGAAAAGTATCCGCATTTTGATTTGGATAATCAAGTCGCGCCTGAAGTATTAAAGCATTTTCAAATACCCTATTTTAATTCGCCGATCATCTTGGAGGGCGGTTCCATTCATGTAGACGGCGAAGGCACCCTGCTTACGACAAGAGAGTGTTTGCTAAATAAGAACCGCAATGCGCATTTGTCTGAAGAGCAAATAGAAGAAGAAATGAAACAGCGCCTCAATGTCTCCAGGGTCATCTGGCTAAACAAGGGGCTGTTTGGGGATGAAACCGACGGACATGTGGATAATGTGGCTTGCTTTGCCAAACCGGGAGTGGTCCTGATACAGGCCTGCCATGACCCTGAAG
>JAEZCO010000091.1 GCA_023433505.1 Bacillota bacterium
TTAACTATTCCCTGCCCAGGTAATGGAACTTTTACGGAGTTATTTAATGCCATATTACAACACCTCAATCTTCGATGTATAGTATAATTATACTATACATCGAAGAAAAAATCAACATAAATATTTCAAAAAATGTTGATTTTGCTGCATTTCACGAAGGTATTGTATAATAATTCGGGAATTTAGGTTAGAAGAGACTTTCAAGCTAAATGTAGTTTCCGCGCCAAATTCCATGAAAGGAACAAAGTATCTCTCAGAAAATCCCCAAGCACGGGCCGAAGACATTATTTGGGCATTTGAAAACAAAAACATTAAAGCAATCATAGCCAATATCGGAGGGAATGACAGCATTCAAGTTATTCCGCAAATAAAGACTCGTGCTATTATTGAAAATCCAAAAATTTTTATCGGCTACTCCGATATTCAAAATGTCCATTTGCTATGTTATAAGTCTGGATTATCCACGTTTTACGGTCATAATCTACTTTCTACAATAGCTGATGCCCAGGGATTACATCCATACAGTGAAAAATGGTTTAGAAAAGTGCTTTTTGATATCTCCCCAATAGGTCCGATTAACCCACCCGCTAATTGTACGTATGCGTTCTACCGTGAGGATAAAGCGCGGAGCCGGAAAAGCGGACGGAACGGCTTGGGACTGGCCATTGCCCGGAAAACGCCCCTGAGGGCGTCCTGTTTTGGATGAACTTGCCGCAGGCGAAGCAATTATAAGGAGAAAGACAATGAAAAACGAAAAGCGCAACATTCTTACAACCGTACTATGTGTAATATATTTACTGTTGCTGGCTAGCATTATTCTATTCAAGCTGCCGTTTTATTCAGCGGGTACAGACAGGGTACGGATAATCAACCTGATTCCGCTTCAGGGGTCTTTCGATGAAAACGGAGTTATACTTTTGCGCGAAATTATTTATAATATACTTCTTTTTATACCGTTTGGCATATATATCTGTATGTTAAAAGGCAACTGGCCATTTATAAAAAAAGTTCTCCCTATTTTCGTTTTAACCGTGGCGTTTGAGGTGATACAGTACGTTTTTGCAATGGGAAGAAGTGATATTACCGACATACTCGGCAATACGTTTGGAGGGATAATCGGTATTGGTATTTATACTTTTTTATTCAAGATTTTCAAAAGCAGGACTGTTAAAATTATAAATATGTTTGCTTTAATACTAACTGTTTGCATAGTATTGCGTTTCTCCTACCTGTTTTACCTCAGTCATTTTGTCCTGAGTCACCCGCTCCTCTAATGCAAGACCGTTCTTACAGCCAAATCGCTTCACTGAGTACGCTTTGACCACGTAAATCCTCCACACACACCATTTTTACCAGAAGCCATGCGCGTTCCGCTTCGGTCAGTTCATGTATTTTGGTCGCCGGTTCGGAAGCGGTCAAATGTCCGGTGATTTTATCAATGGCGCAGATTTTATTCTCCGCAGCGGCAATGGCATTTTGCCACGCTGACTTCTTGTGAACAAGCGCCTCCATAAAATTCTCGTTCGTCATGCCGCCCTCTAACAGCTTTTTTATCTCCAAAAGCGAAAATCCAAGCTGCTTGAGTTCAAGTAACGCGTCCAGCTGCTGCACCTGGTCAGCGGTGTAATACCGGTATCCCGTCTTAGCGTCAGTTTTGGCGGGTTTGATAATCCCCATTTTTTCATAAATGCGTATAGCTTTGACCGACACGTTAAAAAACCCCGCGATTTCGCCGATACGCATTACAGTATTATCCATCTGTTTCCTCCTTTTTCCCGGACATCGTTTTGTTTAAGCGCTGTATACCAGCCATGCTTGCCTGGATGGAGGTCAAAGAGCCAATCAGCATCAGCGACCCTGACAATACACCACCCCGATATTGGAACGCCGCGGTCAGGCCACCAAACGTAAAATGACCGCCCGCAATCCACGAGCCGCTCATAACCAGCAGCGTCAAATATCCGCCCATGCCAAACAGCGGTAATAGGGCAGCGTTTAATGCATTCCGGCTTCGTATCCTCATGTTGGCCCGGAGTAAATGCAGGCTGCTTAGCTCAAACCGCCTCATGAGATAGTCCTGTCCATCGTACAATGCGGCAATGCCGGCACAGGCAATCAGTGCGTCCAACTCACCCGTATTTTTCGCCGTAGCTTCAAGGGATTTTTTATTAAGTCCCGGCATAACCCGCGCGATAAAAACCTGGCTTACGAAAATATGCGGCATAACAAACAGCAAAACATACCCGAACACCGCCGGATTCACGCGCCATAGAATGGCCGCCGATATGCTGATGTTAACTATGGCACAAGCCGCATGAGGCAGGTGCAACGGGCGTGAGAACGGCATTTGCACATCGGTGTTTAAACGTGTCAGCCATTCGCCCTGTGAGGTCGCCTCAATCCTCTCATATGAAAACATTGAGATTTTTTCAAACAGCTTAACACGCAGCCTGCCCTCCATACGCGTGACAAAAGGCGAATAAAGGCTCCATATGGTCCCATTATATAGGAAAAGGCATAGGCTCGCAATCCCGAAAGCCAGACATACGGCTGCCAGCTGACTGCCATCCTTTTGTGCGGCAGCGTTAAAAGCATATTGTAAAAAGCTCGCGTTTACAATTGTCATAGCCGCATCAAAGGGACAGCGCAGGATAAGTAACAGCAGGAACCGCAAACCATTTCCAGTTGTTTCAAGCAGCTTTATCATCTCATGGAGCATATAGCCGGCCTCTCTCCAGCCGCATGATACGGTCGCAGCCTTTCAGTGTTTCAGTTTGATGAGAGACATGCAGGACGGTTTTCCCTTTAGTCAAACTCGCCAGCGCTGACATCACAGCCGCACCGGTATCACCGTCAAGCGCAGAAGTCGGCTCATCCAGGAGAACCACTGGCGCATCCTTCGCAATTGCCCGTGCAATAGCGATGCGCTGCGCCTGGCCGCCCGAAACCCGGCTGCCCCGTTCGCCGACAAAAGTATCAAGCCCATTGGGTAATATGGAAATCCATTCAGTCAGCTGCGCTGCATCGCAAACATATTGTATCGTTGCATCGTCTATCTCATGTCCACAGGTGATGTTGTCCCGTATGCTGGTGGGAAGGAGCATAGCGTTCTGCATCACCATCGCAACACATCTGCGTCTCTCCAGAGATGTTACGACGCATCTGACTGTAATTTCACCACATTGAACATCGTAAAGCCCGCTGATGAGCTTTAACAGCGTGCTTTTTCCGCCGCCGCTGACACCTACTATACCTACTGTTTCACCGGTTTTTACCGACAAATTGATATTATCAAGAACTGGCTTGTTACCATATGTGAACGACAGATTCTCTATTAATATGCTCATACTTATTGGTCCTTCCCGTCAAACAAAACATTGGGTGCAAGCCGCGTCATATTAACTGAAAATTGCCGAAACGCGGCGATATATCCCGGCATATTCATCATCGCACCGGATATATTACCTGATAGGTTGAAAAATATGTATAGAGTGCCGACGGTCAATGCACCGTCTATCACCATGCCGCCTCCCACCAGGAACAGGAGCATAAGCGGTATGCTGCTTAAAAGAGCCGACAGGGACATAAGGCGCGCCCGCATTCGTTCAGCCCGGACAGTCTGGTATTCCCATTCTCCCACATTGTCTCTGTAACCTTGCAACATCATCTGCGCCGCATCATACAGGCGGATGACCGGGAACAATGTCAATAGCGTATCGGCATATCGGTTCATCCTACCTTTGGCCTGCTGGCTGCGCTCAGTGGCATTTCCGATGAGTTTGCTGGAATAGAACACATAGACTATGATAATGAACACCGGCAGGTTTACTGTCAATGTCAATTTGGGAATGAGGACAAACAACCAGGTAAATGTCGCGATAATCCTCACACCATCGTCCAGCAACTGAAATAAACTGTCGTTCAGATATCCTGAGACATCGGCAATCTCGTTTTGCAGTTTGGACAATTGCTCGCCCGCGCTCAAACGCTCCGCCTCAGGGACGGTAATCGAAGCGAAATGCCGTGCGTAACCCATGCGCAGATCATGGGACATATTTTCGCAGACAAAACCGGAAATGCAGCTTTTGAAATAAGCGGACACACTCATGCCAAGCAGGGTAACAAGTGCCAATAGTATTATGTCCGCTGGCAATAAGTGTCCCTCGCTAACGGTATTGATAATACCGCTTAACTGCCCGTTCCACCATAATGTGACAGCAGCAGTCAGGCCGCTTGAGCAAACTGCCGCAATCGTTAGAAGAAGCCGCTTTCGCAGCATTTGTGCAAGCAGGGGCATATGCTCACCTCCCTGAACATTAGTCTAAACTATGTCCCAAGGGCAGAGTCAAGACTATTTATACTTTTATCAACACTTTCATTGCAAATCAAGATACCCCGTACGGATGCTCACTTCTTTTTCAACGTATAACTAAACTTCCATACTGCGGTATTTACTGAATACCGTCCGCGGTTTTCTTTTACAGTAACATTGACGGAGAAGTCACTTATGATTCAAGTGCCGATTTGAGGCTTGCGTGTACAAAACTTACAAAATGAAATAACAACTTCCTTTATTGGATCATAGTATACATAAAGGAGTGTTTCATATGCCCGAAGCAAAGCTAGGTTCATTCAACTACATCGTAAAGCGTGGAGATATGCTGGCAAAGATAGCCCATGATTTTAATACGACCATATCCATCTTAAGAAAATTCAATAATATACCAAACCCTGATCTTATCCGGATCGGCCAGGTGATAGTTATTCCCTATTCTCCTCCGGAGGCGATAATTTATACGGTCAAACCGGGAGACACTTTATACGCCATAGCACGCGCCCATGGCACCTATGTGAAAAATCTTGTCGATTTCAACTACCTGGACTATCCCAATCTGATTTACCCTGGCGATCAGCTTGTGGTTACCGCCTCTTTGAGACAATAGCTCTGGTGTAAAACAATATTCTGGGCGTTTGGCCCATCTTGCTTTGAGGTAATCCGGCTCCGGCCGGATGCCCAAAGGAAAAGCTTGCGTCGTTGCGGACACAAGCCTTTTGCTTTTATCGGATATTCCATTCTAATTTCTTGCTGCTATTTTTTGTCCACAGTGATATTTCCTGCATTCAGATTGGTTTTGACCAGTGTGCCTCCGCCGTTTATCTCGTCCTTGACCTTGCCCTTTCCAAGTACCTGTTTTGAAACCAGTGTCCCTCCGATATTACCGGCATTTACGCTGAGATCAAAGTCCAGTCCCGAATCTCCGGGCAGGCTCATCGTAAAATTTCCTGCATTGCATTTTGTCGTGATGCTGTCAGCTGCAACGATAGCAATGCAGTCGATTGTAATATTTCCGGCATTCAATTCGATATTGTTTCTTCCTTCCGGAGAAACCCCCTGCATTTCGATGTTTCCCGCATTGGAGGTGATGTCCATTTCACCTGCCAGGCCTTGAAGCTTCACATTACCGGCGACCATGCCAATGGTGTATTTGCGGATTTCCTTGGGAACGCTTATGGTATAATTTATGGATACACTGATGTTATGGTATTTTCCGGATACCCATTTCCATAGATCAGTATTGCCATCATCCCTTGCAACAGCTTTGACTGTAAGGATATTTCCTTTCTTTTCGGCCAAAACCTTTATATTGTCCATTACCTCCCGATTGGCACTCTCATCATTTCCTCTGACGATTTTTTCAAAGGATACGGAGATTTCTTTTGAAACAGATTCGGAAATTTCGATGTTGCCGGCTGTATGCTCCAGCCTTAATCCAACGGTCCCTTCGCTGGTTTGAACTATTTTTTCCACACCGCTTCTCGTCTCTTTTGCATCCGCACGGGCAGCAATACTATCCCGGAATGATTCCAAGTCCATCCCGTTTATCGTACATGCGCTTGATGATGCAAGAAAGACAAAACATAGAATTATTAAAACAGCACGTTTCATATAGATCCTCCCATTATGGCATCCATTTTATATTTCAAGAGAATATACGCCGGACGGTTTTATTTGTCTTATCCCTTCAAAGAATTTTTACATTATTTTTTTTGCTTATGGGCCAGCATCGAACCACACTCGCCTTTTGGTGATTCGGCTATAGCCCAATACCGTAAATAAAAAAAACTTGCATTGATGGAATGCAAGTTTCTCTATTTATAATTTTACCATTTTCCTTTTTTCATATGGCCTTCCATCTCCGCCTTTGCTCTTTGCTTGATGACCCAGGCCTCGTCCTTGGCTTTAACAAAGGTTGAAACGCACGGAGGGTCAAGATTCAATTCTATCCCTTCTTTACAGAGCTCCGCGATTCTTGCTGCAAGGCCGATAAGCTCCATATGGATATCGTTGGTCCTGTCTGCGGCATAGACTTTTGCTGCTTCCTCATCGGTGAGAAGAATAAATTTATCCTTGGGCGCTCCGCATTTTGGACATTCGTCCGCCGCATCCTCGCCTTGATGTATGTACCCGCAGGCTCCGCATTTCCATAATTTTTTCATAAAACAATTCCATCCTTTCAATTAGCTTTTTAATCCGTTAAAGAGTATACCCACAGATAGGTATGCGATAACAGAAAAATTTATTAATTATTGCCCATAGTAAGGCTCATTCCATCGTAACCTTACCGGTCGCCGGCGTAACCTGAACCCACGTCTGCCCCGGATTCAGCTTTATGGCGTTTCCGGATTCGTCCAGGTACTTTGTCGGGGCGCTTCTGTCACTTTTACTCCACTTGATTTTAATAACCTTTCCCTGCGTTATAAAATAGCCACTGCCGCTTCCTATGGTGTATACCTCCTGGCGTCCGGCGGTATCGCCCTTGATGGTATTATTTTTCACAAACTGGATGATGATGTTCTCCGCCGCCAGCTGGGCCCCTGTGGTTCTTTCTATTTGCGGCTTTCCCTTTCTCAGGCGCAGGTATGTCTTTGATTGGCTGTCATATTCAAATCCGCAGGTGTACGAGCTTGAATACCGGATACTGATTTTTTCCGCCTTCTCGCCTGAAACCGGCTCCACCACCGATTGATTGTAGCTGAATACAGGCTTTTTGTCTGTCGTTGTCCTGTATTTCACCCGTTTTACGTAATCCTGGATTTTTTGCATGGACGTATAGGAGTCCTGCCAGTTTTTTTTGTCATTTGTGAGATCCCAGAATATTTCGCCCCCATTTGCAACTCCGTTGATATTGTTGATTTTAAGCTTTTTTATGTCTCTTTCCGCGATATAGCTCCAGCCGTAATGGACATAGATAGCGTCGTTTTCCATGGAGTAGTCAAGAAAATAGTGCCTGGAGCTTCTTACCGAGCCGATCATCGCAGGCTCCACACCCCAGAAAACCGGCATAAGCCTGGTTTCGCCGCCTTCGACAATGATTTCGTAAATCAGCTGCGCCTGGTTCAGACCGCCCTGGGGCATACTTTTTGTCCCCTCGTTGTCAATCATCACCGCAATGGGACGAAGTCCTTCCACAGGCAATTTGAAGCTGGCTGCGGCATCCGGCAGCGGGGTTGGCGAAGGGGTCGGCACAGGAGAAGGCGTCACTGCCGGCGAAGTAGTTTGCGCCGGGGTTTCCTCCAGAAGGACTTCCTTGTCCCCACCGCCGCCGCCACACGAAATCAAAGACAGCAACAATAAAAGCATCGATCCTAAAAAAACAAGCTTGCCTGCAGTCAGTTTTCCAGCCATCAGAACCTCCACGGTTTAATGCATTGTGCTTTATCACATGCAATCTTATGTAATTTATTTCACCCTCTATTAATTCTATATTTCTTCATAAAAATCCTTCCTGTCCTTACCGATATAATTTAGGAGTACCGAAAATATTGCTTTTCGTTTTTCACCACTGCTTGATGAAAGCTGGGAAGAACATTTTTGGGTAGACAAAAGCGGCTTATACTATATAATTAGACTATTACTATTTTCACAGGAGAGCTGAATGGAAATCAAAGAGCTGAAGGTGGGCACAAGGCTGGAATTGGATATTCTCGGGAATAATGGGCAAAGAATAGGCAGCACCTATATAAGTCAGGTTTTGGAGCCTGTGAAAAACAAGGATCTTGTGATTTCCGCACCGATTTACGAATCAAGACTCATTTACGTGCCTGTCAACGGTAAAGTCCGGATAACGTTTTATCACAGCCGATACGGCTTGCAGGGCTTTTATGCCATTGTGACCTCAAGAGAGCAAAGAGGCAATCTTTCCGTCATTTGCATATCCGCAGAAACTCTCCTGGAAAAAATACAAAGAAGGACCCATTACCGTCTGGACTGCACGCTGAATGTGGAATACAGAATTTGTTCCGGCGATTCCCGCCAGGAAACGGACAAGCCGCAGTATAAGAAAGCCCTCACCCGGAACCTCAGCGGTTCGGGCGTATGTATTGTCATCGGTGAGGAGATTGTGAAGAATACTGTTTTGGATATCCGGGTCAGCTTAAATGAAGTAACAAGCGTCAGAGCCATGTGCAATGTCCTGCGCTGCACGCCGCTGGAAGCCGGCAAGTCCCCCAGATACGAGCTGGGCCTGCATTTCACCGATATCAGCGCCCAAAATCAGGATAATATCATCAAATATATTTTTGAACAGCAGCGCCGTCTCCTGAAAAAGGATGTACTGTAGCAATCTCCCCAAAAAACAAAATCCGAGGGTTTTATCCCCCGGAATTGTTTTTAAAGAATAGTCCTGTTCCTTGAAATTATTCCTCTGAGCCGAACTCTTCCTCCATACGGGCCTGGAATTCCTCGAAAACAGCATCCAGCTCGTCTTCGTCTTCAACGGAAACAAAAGAATCCTCACCATTTTCATTATGATCAACTTTCAGAATGATTATTTCCTCTTCGTCGGTTTCTTCCGTTTCCTCTTCCACATAGGGAGCCAGAACAACGTATTCGTTATCATTCATTTCAATTGTGTCAATGTGCTCAAATTCCACTTCTTCACCATTTTCGTCCACCAGTACGACGATATCATCTCTTTCATCTTCCATAACGATCCCTCCAATTCTAGTATGACTTTATAACAAGTAATCTTATGCAAAATTCATCTATGCACGGTTATTTATTATATCATAGTAAATATATAATTCCCATTATTTATAAAAATAATTTGCATTTCCGCCGATCTGCAAGTTTTCACATTTCACTTGCTTATACTGTCCAAATAACCTTGAAGGATAAATACGGCGGCAATCTGGTCAACCACTTTTTTCTTTTTGGAGGTTTTGATGCCAATTTCATGCATCGTACGGTTGGCTGAGACCGTGGATAACCTTTCATCCCATTTGGCAATGGGAACCTTTGTCTTCGCCGCAAGCAAATCGATGAACTCCTGGGTCTTTTCCCCTCTGGGGCCGATTGTGCCGTTCATATTTTTGGGGAAGCCTACAATGATCTTTTCGGCCCCATATTCACCGGCAAGCAGGGCTATCCTTTCCGCCGGCTTTTCCATGTCGCCCCGCCACTGGAGGGTTTCAACCCCCTGGGCTGTCCACCCCATGGGATCGCTTACTGCAATGCCTATCCTGCTGTCACCGTAATCTATTCCGAGAATTCTCATAAACACCTCAACATATCTTTATTGCAAACTGTGGGCACGCGCTGCCGCAATAACCGCAAAGCACGCATTTTTCCCTGTCTACCCGGGCTTTTCCTTCACTTACCGACAGAGCATTCTGGCCGCATCTGGAGACGCATCTGCCGCAAGCGCTGCACCAATAGTCTATGTGCAGCTTTTTTCCCTTTCTTTTTATAGAAGCAAGGATATCCCCGGGTATATCCTTTCCTTCAAATAAATTAACATTCATGATTACTTCTTCCACAGACTGCATGCCTACGGCTATGGAATGCACAAAAGGCTGGCCCATGGCAAATTTCATACTTTCAGCATAAGAACCCAGCAGGTTTCCGCCCCCCAGAGGCTTCATGCTGTAGATGCCTTTTCCGTTATCATAAGCTTTATTGACAGCTTCAAGCATCTTTTCTACAGGACCGTCCCCAATACCTATCCCTGTCCGGTTAATGATGGGGTGGAGGATATCGATTTCCGGCATTTCGCCGCAAGCTTCGACCACTTCAATATTGTGCGTGGAAACTCCTACCGCTTTAATTCTGCCTTTCTGCTTTTCAGAAAGATAGTACTCCAGTGCTTCCCGATGGCCCCTGAGGGTAAGACGGCTTTCCTGCTCGTGGAGCATGAATACGTCTATTACATCCACGTCCAGACTCTTCCTTGCCAGCTCCAGGCTCTCCTTTGCCGTATCGCCGGAATAAGCATAGGATTTGGATGCAATAACAGGCTTCTCCCCATACATGGAAATTGCTCTGCGGATATGCGGATAAGTACCGTATAATTCTGCCGTGTCAATAAAATTAACGCCCAGCTTCAGCGCTTCAAGAATAACCGCCGCACCTTCGTCAACCGATAAATTGGATTGCAGCGGACCAATGATCAGAGCGCCGAAGCAGAGCCTTGAAACCTTCAATCCCGAATTGCCTAGTTCTAAATACTTCATTGGGTCTCCATAGCCGATTTTTTTTCAACTGCCGTATAAACCACAAGCAATTTGAACCCACTGAGTTCAGGCATTCTGCTTCGGCAGGCCGCCTTTTAAAAAAACCCCGAGGTCATCGAGGTTTGCCGGTGGGTTTATTTCTTGTTTTCCAGATAGAATCTTACGATCTCTTCAAGAAGCTCGTCTCTCTCCAGCCTTCGAACTATACTTCTGGCATTCATATGGCTTGTAATATAGGTAGGATCTCCGGACAGAACATAGCCCACAATCTGGTTAATGGGATTATAGCCCTTCTCCTTCAATGCTTCATAGACTGAAAAAAGGATATCCCTGACTTCGTTTTCCCTGTCCTTATCCATTTTGAACATCATGGTTTCACTGTTTGCCATATTCTTTCACTCTCCTGCCTGCAAGCCTTGGCGTCGTCATCATACCTTCCGCCCCGGCGGAATTCGCTTAAAACCGTGCGGGACTCCATGCCCGCCAGATTATATATAGTTATATCATAATACATGCAGTTGCTTAATGCAATACGATTCGGAATTTTTGATGCCTCGTTGTAATCCCTTGCATCCCTACAGCCCGGGCAAAGCAGTTTCTTTTATTTCCCCGAGCATATAATCATCCTTCGCTTCAACAAGGTCCGTTCCGATGATCCTGCCTTTTATGCTATCATTCCCCCGGCACAAAACTCTTATGTAGTTGGATGTAAGTCCTTCATAAAAGCCTTTCATGGTCTTGACCTCCTGTTCAAATAAAACGGGCATGTTCCTTCCGGTATGCATCCGGTTGAATTTGAGCAGATTGTCCGTAGAAAGCTTTAAAACCCTTTCGCTCCTTGCCTCCTTGATTTCGGAAGCCACCTGTCCCGGCATGGAAGCCGCCGGAGTCCCCTTCCTTGGGGAAAATTTGAAAACATGCATCTGCGCAAAGGATATTTCCTCAAGGAATCGATAGGTCTTTTCAAATTCCTCTTCGGTTTCGCCGGGAAAGCCCACCATTACATCCGTTGTAAATGCCACATCCCTGACATTGTCGCTTAACAGCCGGATGACATTTCCGTATTCTTCCGCGGTATATTTCCTGTTCATCCGCTTTAAGGTTTCATTGCATCCGCTCTGAAGGGAAATATGGTAATGCGGACACAGTTTTTCCAGGTTTCCCGCCGCAGCTGCAAATTCCGCCGTTATGGTGGACGGTTCGATGGAGCCCAACCGGATACGGCTTATCCCTTCAACCCTATGTATCTTTTTTATCAGTTCCAGCAGATTTATCTCCGTTAGCTCCTTCCCGTAGGACGCAATATGAATTCCGGTGAGCACAACTTCCTTAAAGCCGCTTTCGGCCAACTTCACAACTTCTGCCAGGATATCCTCGGGAGGCCTGCTCCTGACCGGCCCTCTCGCATACGGGATGATGCAATAGGAGCAAAACTGGCTGCAGCCGTCCTGAATCTTTATAAAAGCCCGGGTCCTGCCCTTGTACCTGTCAATGCGGAGCTCTTCAAAGCTGCTGTTTTTCATGATGTTTGAGACGGCATTCACTTTGCCTCCCTGTGTCCGGACGCTGTCTATATATTCAAGAATTTTTCCGCGCTCCCTGGTGCCTATGATGATATCAACATCCGGGATGCCTGTCACTTCATCCGGCGAAGTCTGGGGGTAACAGCCTACAACAGCCACAATTGCCTTGCCGTTGACGGCTTTGGCCCGTCTTATCATCTGCCTGGATTTTCTTGCACTAAGGCCCGTGACCGTACATGTATTAATAATATAGACATCGGCCTTCTCACTGAATTCGACTATATCATAGCCCGAATTTTCAAAAATTTCCGACATCGCTTCGGTTTCATATTGGTTCACCTTGCAGCCAAGGGTGTAGAACGCTACTTTACTCATTCTTCCTCCGTTTGTTGTTATGGGGGTCGAGAAACACCTCCTGCAGGTGCGTCCCTTCACCTATTATAATTAATTTAAAAATTTTTAACAATATCGTAATTGACTTGCTGCCATAAACAGGATATCATATGGGTTAAGAACAATCCTTATAGAATTGGAGGATACACTATGAAGACATTTAACATCATGCTCAAATCCATAAACGATGTAAAGGATTTTGTCAATGTTGTGAACAAATATGATTTTGATGTTGATCTGACATCCGGTCGTTATGTGGTAGACGCAAAATCAATTATGGGAATATTCAGCCTTGATCTCAGCAGACCCATCCGGGTTGAGGTTCATGAAGACGAATGCGGAAATTTCTGCGACGAAATAAAGAATTTTGTAGTTTAATCGGATAAGCGGCAAGAAAAATATGAAAGCCTGGCAGCAGCACTGCCGGGCTTTTTTAATACGCTTCTTTACGCAAAATCTTCTATTTCCCAGAACAGCTTGCCTCCCACTCCTCTTCTGTGTCAACGGCAATACCGTTTCTTACAAGCAGCTCGGCAGTCACGCCGTTGCCTTTTTTCAACTTCCCGGAAAATGTTCCGTCATAGATTGTCCCGCAGCCGCAGGAGGGGCTCCTCGCCTTAAGCACCGCCCGGGTGGCCCCTGTCATCCGTGCTATCTTCAGCGTTTCTTCCGCACCTTTGATAAACTCAGCCGATACATCCTCTCCGTTTTTCCGCACCGCGGCACAGCTTCCACCCAGGACATCCGCACCCTCCCCGCCAGGAATTTCTACAGGCGGCCTGGGCGTCGGACATCCTCCCAGTTGCTCGGGGCACACCGGTATGGCTTCTCCGCCGGCAACCATTTTCTCAAATCTCCCGGCGTAATTATTCCCGCCGTTATACTTGCAGTTGATACCGGCAAGGCACGCGCTCACCAAAATCACTTGAATCCCCCCCGTTTTACACTCGTATGATTATGGCCTTGATTTTCTCTTTGGCCGGGCTTCCTTCTTTGATTTACTGCTCCGTCTGCTTTTTCCCGTTATCTTTTTGGCAACCCGGCTGTCAATGGTTTTTCTTTTCCTTTTTGTTTCCTTAAAGGGCGTCCTGGCCGCTATTTCTTCCTTTGAAAGAATTCCGCTGTTCTCATCGCAGGGCTCTTCAAGAACAAAGTCTATCTGCTTTGCAGAGAGGTCCGCCCGGGCAAGCCTTACGGAAACCTTGTCCCCGATCCTGTATCTTTTCCTTGTCCGCTCGCCTGTCAGGCAATAGTGCTTGTCGTCAAAGATGTAGTAGTCGTCGTCCATGTTGCTCATCCTGACAAGGCCCTCAATGGTATTTTCCAGTTCCACAAACATTCCGAAGGAGGTGACATTTGAAATTATGCCTTCAAAGCATTCACCTTCGTGAGCCTTCATATATTCAACCTTCTTAAGGTCTTCGGTATCCCTTTCCGCTTCTTCTGCTTCACGCTCTCTTTGCGAACAGAGCCTCGCAATCTCCGGCAGCTTTTCCTTCAGGTCCTCTTCCTTTTGACCCACCAGCCTGCCTTTCAGTTGCTCCTTCATAATCCTGTGGATCATCAGGTCAGGATATCTTCGGATGGGTGAAGTAAAATGACAGTAAAACTTGGCTGCCAGGCCGAAATGGCCAAGGTTCTGATGGCTGTACCGGGCCTTTGCCAGGGATCTGAGCATTACCGTGCTGACAATGGCCTCTTCCCTTGTCCCTCTGACCTTATCCAGTATTTCCTGCAAAGCTCTGGGATGTATCTTATTGATCCCCTTTAACGGGAAGCCAAGATTATTTGTGAACTCTGCAAAGGCCTGAATCTTTTCGCTGTCCGGGTCCTCGTGCACCCTGTAGACAAAAGGCGAATCCGCCCAATGGAAATGCTCCGCCACGGTTTCATTGCACACCAGCATGAACTCCTCTATGATCCTGTTGGCCATGGTAGTTTCATAACGTTTGACCTGAATGGGCTTTCCCTTGTCGTCAAGAATTATTTTAGCCTCGTCGAAATCAAAATCGATGGCGCCCCTGCCCATACGCTTCTTCCTCAGGATCAGGGCGAGCTCCTCCATTGTATTGAAGTCCTCAAGGAGATAGTCATACCGTTTAAGAAGCTCTTCATCACTTTTTTCAAGGACCTTGTAGACATTGGTATATGTCATCCGCTCGGCGATATTAATGACGCTCTCAAAAATTTCATGGCCTGTTACCCTGCCGGAGGCGTCCAGATCCATCATCACGGTAAAAGCAAGCCGGTCTATCTGCGGATTCAGACTGCATATCCCGTTGGACAGCTTTTTAGGCAGCATGGGGATGACCCTGTCCACCAGATAAACACTGGTCCCCCTCTTGAATGCCTCTTTGTCCAGGGCCGAACCTTCGGTTACATAGTGGCTGACATCGGCAATATGCACTCCAAGCCGGTACTTGCCGTCCGGCAGCTTTTCGATGGAAACGGCGTCATCCAGATCCTTTGCATCCTCACCGTCGATGGTGACCATCCTGAGCTTACGTAAATCCCGCCTGTCTTCAAGCATCTTTTTTGTAACCTTTTCAGGGATCTTTTCGGCCTGCAGGACAACCTCTTCAGGGAATTCCTCATTTAAGTCGTAGGACCTTATAATTGACCGGATATCGGTCCCAGGCTCATCCTTGTCCCCGATGATCTCCACGATCCGGCCTTCGGCGTTGCGTCTCTTTTCCGGCCATTTGACGATTTCCGCCATGACCTTCTGTCCCGGCTTGGCTCCGTTTGTTTCATCCTTGGGTATGAAGATATCTCCCGGCACCCTTTTATCGTCGGGAATCACAAAGCCGAAATACTTGCTGCTCTCATAAACGCCCACGATATTGGCATTGGCTCTTTTTATGACCTTGATGATTTCTCCTTCGGACCGCTTGTCTCCAATGACCTTCTTTATTACCCGGGCTATGACCCTGTCTCCGTGCATCGCGCCGCCAAGGCTGTCCGCAGGTATAAACACGTCCTTCACATATTCGTCGTCGGGAATCACAAAGCCAAAGCCACGCTCATTTCCCTGCAGCCGGCCCACGACCAGATTCATGCGTTCCGGCACGCCATAGCGGTCTTTATGTGTTTTATAGATTGACCCTTCGGCCTCCAGCTCTCCCATGAGGGTTTTGAAAAGCTCCAGATCCTTTTTTTGAACATCCAGCACCATCACAAGCTCATCGAATTTCAGCGGCTTATAGGCGTCATCCTTCATAAATGCCAGTATGCGTTCTTTTCTATCTTCCATATTTCCCTCTCATAAAGCAAAAAATCTTTTTGTAAAGATTTGCTATAAAGCTATTATTCTAGTATTTATTATACCTTTTTTTTCAATTAATAATCATCAAAATCTCGGGGGCAGGGAATTTCACCGGGTTCCAGGCAGCTTTTGCCCGGCGGGACGCCTAAAAAAAGAGTAACCGAAGAAGCTTCGCATTACTCATCTCTTTAAGACAATCCCCGTAGTATGAAAAAAGACCATGTATCTCTACATAGTCTGCTGTTTCATTTATTATTTATCTCAAAACCAGATACAGTACCAGGGATGTAATCAGGAAAGCTATCGCTGCAAATGAAGTATACTTGCTGAGTAAGGCATCGATGGTCCTGCCCTTGTTCTTCCCGAAGAAGGTCTCTGCGCCTCCGGCAATAGCACCGGAAAGTCCCGCGGATTTACCCGATTGAAGAAGAACTATGACAATGATGGATATTGCAAACAATATATGAACCAGCGTAACTATTATTTGCCATGCAGTCAAAAAAAACACCTCCAAATGATTTGCGCTCTTCGTCTTAAAATTAGACAAGTGATATTTTAACATAGATAAAAATAAAAATCAAGTCCCTGCATCGCAAGGATTTTGACAATTCAAGCAATTTAAACTGCCATATTTTAAATTTCCCTGCTGTATCGTTTAATATGCAGTCATTTCAATGGTATTTCCCATAACGGCAGGGCGGACATGAAGGTCCGCCCTGCGGTCAAAAAATCATCTTGTTGTAATAGTGCCGTCCATATCCCACAAATCCGTCCAATCCTTTGCCCCATCCCAAAGGAAGACCTGCCCCTTGATAAGGCGGCAATTTTTGTCTGCGCCAGCAAGCTCCTTCATCTCCTCGTCCGTAAGAAGATCTTCCACTGCGCATTTGATGTTGCTGGCATACTCGTTGCGGTAGATGGAGAAGGGTATGGGAATCTGTCCGCGCTGAACCGCCCACTTGATGCAGATAACGGCAGGATGCACATTATGAGCCTTTGCTATTTTTACCACTACGGGGTCCTGTATGTCTATCACATCATCGGCAGTTTTATCGCGGTCAGGTCTTGTAGGCGACCCGATAGGACAGAAGCCGATGGGCTGGATGCCATTGTCAAGGCAGAAACTGAAAAGCTCAGGCTGCTGGAAGCAGGGATGCAGCTCCATCTCGCTGGCGGAAGGCATAATCTTTGCATCCTTGACCAGCAGCTTCAGCTTGGGAACGGTCATGTTGGATGTCCCGATATGCCGGACATATCCCGCCTTTACAAGCCTCTCCATCTGGTACCAGGTTTCCATATATTCCTCATGGATGTACGGCCTTGCATCTGCGTTATGGTAGTCTATCGGCGCTCCTTTGGGGTGAAAGTTGGGAAAGGGCCAGTGTACGAAATAAAGATCAATGTACTCCAATTTTAGGTCTTTGAGTGTCTGCGCGCAGGAAAGAAGCACATCGCCCTTGCCATGCATGTCGTTCCACACCTTTGAAGTGATAAAAAGCTCTTCGCGCTTGATGCCCGTAGCCATAATTTCTTCGAATACTTTCCCGATCAGGTGCTCATTTCCGTAAACGGAAGCGCAGTCAAAAAGCCTGAAGCCGACTTCAGCGGCGCCTTTTACAGCTGCAGCCACCTCTTCCGCCGAAAACCTGTCGGAGCCGAAGGTCCCCATGCCTATCCCCGGCATTTTGTCTCCGCCCCGCAGCTTTCTTTGGGGCACCTGTCTGGGGTCAATGGAATCACTTGCTTTTACTGTTTGATTTGACATTCCTAATCTCTCCTTTATATTTTAAAATGGAAGCAGCATTTGCTCCGGTGCTTGCTTTGTCTGATCAAATTACGGCTTTGTGCCATAAAGGTATTCGTCTATACAGTTTATCACCCTGTCCTTTGCCAGGCTCAAGGGATTATTTGCGAGGACGCCGTTCCTGACTTTCGTATATTGCACAGGCATGTACTGGCTCAACAAGGTCAGCGGAATGGGAGTACGGCTCAGGTTTTTCATCAGCTTGTTGACGGAAAGGTTCACTTCATTTACCGGAAGGTAATACCTGCATCTGTCGGACAGGCTGTATTTCCTCGCCAGCCTCAGCTTTCCCTCATCCCCATGATAATGCTTTTTCCAGTTTTCAGGCTGCTTGAGCATCTCAGCCTCAAGGATATCAATAAATTCGGAAGGCACTGCGTCCCTGAGCAGTTCCTTTTCAATCATGCACAGGGCAAACAACGCTTCTCTCAAGGCAAAGGTCAGCGCCGGCCCGACTTTTAAGATGGCAATGCCGTCTTCCACCATCTGCTTCAAAGCCGCCGGCGTTTGATAATCGGTAGAATGGCCTTCAAATACCAGGTTCGGGTACTTCTTCAATGCTTCCGTCAATTCTCCGGCAGCCCCGCGGTTGTATGCATGTATGCTTTCATCCCCGAATTCAACCCCCGGCTGCACCACTACGGCGATTACATACTCCCATGCATCCTGAAGACCCAGGCCATAGAAAGCTTTTTTAAATACATTGACGGTTTCTTCAAAATCCGAAGCCCTGGTCACCTGCAGCCCGTCTTCCTCTTCCTGGCTGCCACCGGGGATGGGAACTTCGCTTCCCACGACATAGACAGGATGAGTTGCCGCGGGCTTGGCGGACTGTATGGCTGCAAACGCCTTTTCGGCAGTTTTGCACAGTTCGGCGCCTCTTTTTGCAATCACACCGGTGTCCAGCTTTTTGCCTTTGTCATCATCCGCAAGGTGCATGCTGGTATCCAGATGGATTTTTGTAAAACCTGCCTGGACAAACTGGCGGATGAGTTCCTTTGATTCCTCCATTGCTTTTGCGGAGGGAAGGTCTTTCCACGTCAACGGTCCAAGGTGGTCTCCGCCAAGAATGATTCTTTCCCTGGGAAACCCGCTTTTCTCAGCGATTGAAAAGACAAAATCTCTGAAATCCGAGGGCTTCATTCCGGTGTACCCGCCATACTGGTTAACCTGATTTGCAGTGGCTTCAATGAGGACGGGACCGCCGCCGTCTTTTGCCCTGTCCATTACTGCCTCAAT
Source organism: Bacillota bacterium (assembly GCA_023433505.1). Classification (GTDB taxonomy): domain Bacteria; phylum Bacillota; class Clostridia; order Acetivibrionales; family DTU013; genus MnB-11. The sequence continues at coordinate 18,737 of JAEZCO010000091.1, forward strand.
GACCAGCTCATTAGCGCTGCAAGCAGAATAAATTCCTGCCGGAACTCCCTTTTTCTGCAGCCTCACCAGTTCTATTAAAGGATGATTCTCCATTTGTTATCCTCCTTTTTATTCTTGAGTGAATCCGGAAACTCAAAAGCCTTGCCATTGCGAGGCCACAGGCCGCGGCAATCTGGTTTTACCCCGCATTTTCACTTTGAGATCGCCGCGTCGCTGCCCCTCGCGATGATAACTGCATTTACCATAAATATTTCCGAATTCACGCCTCATTCATAAGTAAAATCTTCCCTTTTACAAGACCGGGGGTCTTGTACATTTCGAAGGCTTTCCAGATATCCTTCATGGGCATTTTCCTGAAAATAAGCTCATCCACAAATTTCAGGGTGCCGCTGGAGAAAAAATCTGCGGTAAGCTCCCACTCCCTGCCGGGGAACTCCGCGCTGTAGGACATCCATGAGCCTGTAAGCCTGAATTCCTTCCTCAGCATGTTCTCCAGCAATTTGGGCGTAAAAACCAGGTCCTTCACCGGCGTCCCGATGTAGCATACCCTGGATTTATTGGCCGCAAGCTCAAACGCCAGCTTCATGGTTACATCAACGCCTGCGGTTTCAAAAACATACCCGAAGCCTTTGCCCCTGGTCAAGGTATTCACTTTTTCCATAAAATCCGGCTCAAGGGTATTAACCGTGACATCCGCCCCCAATTTACGGGCAAGGGCCAATCTGTCGTCGTCAATATCAAAGACGAAAACTCTCTTACCGCCGAATATCCTGGACCACTGGGCAGTAAACAAGCCGATGGTGCCGCCTCCCAGTATGGCCACATCTTCTCCGCCCCGGAAACCGGCACATTTGATGCCATGAAGCGCAACGGTGGAGGGCTCGAAAAAGGCCCCCTGTTCAAAGGAAATAGTATCGTCGAACTTCACCAGGTTTTTCTCCTGCATCTTCACATACTCGGCAAAGCTCCCCTGAACCCTTGAGCCGACAAAGCTGTAATGCTTGCACTGAGAGTAGTTTCCCTTCTGGCAGTCCTCACATTTGAAGCAGGGAAGCAGCGGCACACCGGCGACTCTGTCCCCGGCTTTGACAGAGGTTACCCCCTCTCCTGTTTCCACAACCTCTCCGGAAAACTCATGTCCCAGTATGATGGGGTAATAATGAGCGCCGGTTCCAAGCACCCTGGGGATGTCCGACCCGCATATCCCCGTTGCCTTCACTTTGACAAGCACTTCTCCCTCGCCTGGCACAGGTGTGGGAAAATCTTCATACCGCAAATCTTCCTTTGCATATAAAACTGCTGCCTTCATAAGCCACCTCACAATCTACCTTATAGCATCGATCTTTATCATCGTTTCTTTCAGCTTTTCATATAATTCAACATAGATTTCATAATACTTCATATATAAGGCATGCCTTTGCATATCCGGCTCATGCTGCCTGGTTTTCCTGACCGTCCTTCCGATGGCCTCATTGAAGCTCCCGTACAGGCCGGTACCCACGCCTGCCAGGATTGCGGCGCCCATGGTGGTGGCGGTGTCGGAAGACGGGACCTGAATTACCTTTCCGGTCACATCTGCCTTGATCTGCGTCCAAAGCCTGCTATTGGCGGCTCCCCCCATGGCATTCAATACTTCCGTTCCCGCCCCTGCTTCTTCTGCGGTTACAAGATTGTGATGAAGCGAGAATGCACAGCCTTCCATGACCGAGCGGATCATATGCGCCCTGGTCTTGTCATAGCCCAACCCGAAAAAAACTCCCTTGGCATGCTTATCCCACAAAGGCGACCTTTCTCCGGCCATATAAGGCAGGAATACGAGCCCGTCGGACCCGGGTGCAATATCTGCCGCCTCTTTATCCATAATTTCGAAGGAACTGACTCCACTGACACTTTCCCGCTGTGCTTCAACGCCGCAAAGCTCTTGCCTCATCCATTTATAGGCTCCGCCTCCGCCTACGGTCCCGCCTTGCAGCAGCCAAAGCTCCGGAACCACATGATAGCTGAGTATCAGTTTGGGATGCGCCAGGGCTTTATCGAAGCATATGCTCATCCCTCCGGCCTGCCCTCCCTGTTCCTGCGTCTGCCCCACTGCCGCAACGCCCGCACCCAGGGTACCGCAGCAGGCGTCAAGCCCCCCGGCGACAACGGGTATTCCGGCAGGCAGCCCGGTTTGGGCCGAAGCGGCGGAGGTCACTTCTCCGACAACTTCCCGGCACTCAAATATTTCAGGCAGCTTTTCCCTGTCGATTCCCAATTCATCGCAGAAACCGTCATCCCATTTTCCTGTTTTTATATCAAAGGAATGGACTCCGTAGCCCTGGGATTTGTCCTGGGTAAACCGCCCTGTCAGCCTGTATGCAATATAGCTGTTGCTCTGCAGAAATTTATAGGTGTTTCTGTAAACATCGGGCAGGGTTTCCTTGAACCAAAGCATTTTCGGCGTGGAATAAGAAGGTTCAAAGGAGTTTCCGCTGATGCCGAAGATCCTGTCAGCCCCTATTTCCCTTGTAACTCTCCCGGCAATTGCCGATGCTCTTGTATCCATCCAGATGGGCGTCCTGTGCAGTACTCTGCCGTTCTTATCCATGGGTATGGCCGACCAGCTCTGACCATCTATCCCGATACCTGCGAGCTGTTCAGGCTTAAAGGCCGCAGATGCCAGTATTTCCCGTATGGCGCCGCACACTCCCTCCCACCATTCTTCCGGCTCCTGCTCCACATATCCGGCTGCCGGATAGTAAACCTTATATTCCTTCGCAGATTGTGTGACCACATTGCCGTCAATATCAAAGACCGCCGCTTTGCAAGCTGAAGTTCCGATATCGATTCCCATTAGAAGCTTTTCCATTCTCCCACCTCTACGTAACAATTTACTCATCAAATCAATTTTATATCTAAACGTTTAGCTCTGATTTAAAACAAAACTGCCGGCTCTATCGCGCTCAAAGATTGGAAATATCTCTGACCGAATCCTTTAGAATCAGCTCCGTCTTCAGCCGGAACATGGCCGGGAAATTGTTCATGTCTCCTTTCAACCTCCGGAGCATTGTATTGGCAGCCGTCTCCCCTATCTGCTCCATGGGCTGCACCACGATGGAAAGCGACGGCTTGACGATCCTCGCCATCTGGAGGTTGTCAAATCCGATAAACGACAGTTCATCGGGCATTTTTACATTTCTTTCGTTTATGGCCATCACCGCGCCCAATGTCATCTCATAGTTTGTGACAAAGACCGCCGTAGGCGGGTTTTCAGCATCAAGCAGCTCATTAAGCAAGGTATAGCCGCTTTCAATTTCATAATCTCCTTTTTTAATGAGGCCTTCATCGATATCCATAGAGTAGTCCTCATGCACGCGCAGATAGCCTTTGAGCCGCTCTTCCGCCGTATAAATATCCTCGGGTCCGCAAATAATAGCTATCCTTTTGTGGCCTTTTATAATCAACTGCTCCACGGCATTATAGGAAGCATTCAGGTTGTCTACCAGCACAGTATCGCAGCTGATCCCTTTTAAAGCCCTGTCAATCAGGACAACGGGGATGTTCCTTGCTATGAGCCCGTTCACTGCCTGGGTACTGTTCCCATACGGCATGGTAATGATGCCGTCTACCATTTTATTGACAAGGAACTCCAGCTTTTCCTGCTCAAGCTCCGCATTCAGCCTGCAATCGCATATTAAAGTACTGTAACCGTATTTGACCAAGACGCTCTCTATATTCGAAACGATGGTCGTGCAGAATATATTTTTCAAATCCGGGATCAGCACGCCGATGGTCATGGTCTTGTTGATCTTTAAGCCCCGCGCAATCTCATTTACCTTGAAGTCAAGCTCCTTGATGGCTTTTTCAATAAGCACCTTGTTGTCGTCAAGCACGTTGCCGCCATTAATATATTTGGAAATAGTCGCTATGGAAAGTCCCGTAGCTTTCGCCACATCTTTTATGGTCGATGCTATTCTAATCACCTGCTATCGCAAAACGTTTAGTTATATACTAATAATAGCAATAACCCTATTTCATGTCAATACTATTTTTATACCACAGGCCTCATGCACTCTGCAGTTCTCCTGCCGGCAGTCCTCTTGCACTTTACTCCCTGCGTTCTTCCTTCCAATAGCTTGAGCCGTTTATGGTCCTGGAAAGCAATTTGGCATCAATAAGGCCGCGCCGCAGGAGAAAGTAGTCATTGAACGTATGCCAGGCGTTAATGGTCCTATTGACTTCCTTTTCACTATAAATCCGTCCTGACTCGAATTTGTCCGCAAGATACGTAAGCACTTCGTTTTTCATGTTAATTTTTGAAGGCCATATTTTTATCCTGCCTTCCCCATCTAAGAATCTTACAATCCGATCACTCATTTTAGCCAATACTCCTTACAGTCATTCGTCCTATCCATAAATCCGTATTCGATCAGGTAACGCCTTATGGTGGCGAAATCCTCATAAATATCCCTTAACACTGCGTTTATTTCCTTTTCACTATAGCGTTTGTCTTTTTCAAACTGCCGGGCAATTCTTCTCAGGATGACAATTTTCTTTTTCTCCTTTGGAGAAAAGCTTTTTAATTTTAGAGGCGTCAGGGAGGAAAACAGGGTCCCGATAATTTTTTCTTCCTCTTCTCTGGTGGTAAAATACCTGTCGTCCACCATTGTGGCACCTTTATGGACATCAATGATCTCTTCGGCTTTTTCCTTTGTCTTTCTATTGCCGTCAGCTCCTTGTAACGACAGCTCATAGATGGCAAGATAGAGTTTAGCCTGTTTTGCTTTTTCTCTGAAGGCAAACCTTTGATGGCGTATGGTAGCGGCTGCCACGCTGGTTTTTTTTGCTATTTCGCTGTCCGTCATTCCAGAATGGATCATAAGGAGCAATTCCTTCTGATTTTCAGTAATGCCGGTGTATCTTTTGTCACAGGAACAGAGGATGTCCAGCATATTTTCATGCTCCTCCTTCATATGCAGCTTTATTCTCTTGCCCGCCTCAAAGTACCTGTCGCCGATTTTAAATATTTCTCCGTTTTCAAATTCCCTACCGCAGATAGTACAGATGTATTTGTCTGACTGGCCATCGAACGTAAAACCATTTATTATATCCTCGATTGATCTATTCATCAACTGCTCTATCATTGCACACCTCATGGTTACATGTTTATTTATTTTATAAACTTATTATAAATTTGTTTGTATTTATAGTCAACATCTTTATTGTAAATATATTATGCTACAGGGTGGGCGGCCAGTGGTCGCCCCTACACCATTTTCATATTGATTTTGAATGCAAAAAACCCGCTTGTACTTTTTGTACAAAGCGGGTTTTGAAGCCTTATAAATTATTATTTTGCCGTAGCCGTTTCCCAATACTTGCTTGTAATCGTCGTTTCGGTTAGATCCGCAGGTTTGGTAAGCAGTCCATACTTGAGGGCGATATCTCCGGTCTGCTTGATGGCGTCCATGTCGATATATCCGATTTTCGCCGGGTCAAAGCCTTCAGGGACAACAAGCTTTGCAACTTCCTTCGCCATGTAAACCTGATGCTCCAGAGATACGCTCTGGTCGGCGTCAAATACTACTTTTCCGGCAGCTTCCGGATCTGCGCAGGCATCCGCCCACCCTTTGATGGAAGCCTTCAGGAACCGTACATAGAGGTCTTCATGGGCTTTGATCCAGTCAGCCGTTACAAACAGGCAATCCTCCATCATTGCAACGCCGGCGTCGTTCATATTGATTACGCTGAGATCGGAGTCCTTCAAGCCCGATTCAAGCAAAAGGCCGTATTCGTTATACGTCATGGCCGAAGCCGCATCGATTTCACCCTTCAATATCTGGTTCATGGTAAAATCCTGCTGTACAAGCTTCAGATCCTTTTCCCGGTCAATTCCGTTGGCTTCCAGAAGAGCATAGATTTCATACTCGTTGCCGCCAAACCAGGAGCCTACCTTCTTTCCCTTCAAATCCGCAGGAGTCTTGATTCCGGCAGATGCCTTCGATACAAGCAGCAGCGCGCTCTTCTGGAAAATCTGTGCAACCTCCTTCAGCTCCCAACCCTGGGCCTGATATTTCATCAAGCTGGAGACCCATGTGACGCCGATATCCGCTACCCCGTTATATACCTGCTGTTCAGGAATAATGTCACTTCCGCCGGGGAGAATCTCCAGATCGATTCCTTCAGCCTCATAGTACCCCTTTGCTTTCGCTACATAGTATCCCATAAACTGTGATTGGGGCAGCCATTTAAGCTGCAGTGTTACCTTTTCCAATGGGCCTGCCGTTGTTTCCGCCGGTGCCTGGGTGGTCCCGTCCGCCTGAGTTGTAACCGCTGCCGTGGTTGTAGGGGTTGATGCTCCGGCGCCGCATCCTACAGCTGCCAGGGAGATCAGCATCAATAATGCCAATAAACTGCATAAACTTCTTTTCTTCATAAGAATACACTCCTTCAAAATTTTATTTTTTATCTTTGTGAAGCGTGCCATTTTATGGCATCGCGCTCTACCAACAAAACAATACAGTATAAAATTACGCCTGCCAGGGAAGCTACGACGATATAGGACCACCCCATGGCCATTTCCGCCTTGCGGAGATTGTCCTTTATGCCGAAGCCCAGCCCCGAAGTGGATGCTGCAAAATACTCGCTGATAATGGATGCAATAATGGAGGATGCAATGTTTATCTTAACCGCTGTAAATATGTGCGGTAAACAATTGGGCAAACGCAGTTTTTTGAAAATGGTCCACCGGGTCGCCGCCACCGTATGCATGAGATCCATGGAAAAAGGCTTGAAGTGGTTCAGTCCCACATAAGAGTTGATCGCCATAGCTGCCATGCAGACCACAGTGACAACGCCTATTTTTTGCCCCATCCCCGTAGAAAACCACAGGTTCATTATGGGTGAAAGGGCTACAATCGGTACCGCATTAAAGGCCGTGATGACGATCATGCCGCCGTATCCCCATTTGGGAAAAAAGGTGGCTATCACCGCGATCATAAATCCGATGAGGGAGCCGATGATCATACCCATGAGCGCACCGGAAATGGTAACCCCGCAATCCGTCAAGGCTTTGGGAAGATTTTCCGACAGGGTCGTGACAATTTGCGATGGAACCGGCAGCTGAAAGGGCTTTAATTTTAAAATATGATGCAGGACCTTAAGCTGCCATACTAAGATAAACACACCGCCAAAGGCCAACGGCCATAAAACGTTCATTACTTTGTTCTTCATGCAGGAATTCCCTCCTTCCCGGCTGCGACATTTTGCCAGGGCAAACACAGCCTTTCGGCGAAAACTACAAGGTAATAGCTGATAATTCCCATAAATGCGCTTGTGACCACAGACGCCCAGAATATATCCGATGAATTGGAGTATAGGGAATAGAGTATCTTCACGCCGATACCGCTTTTGGACCCCAGCATATCGACGAGAATGGATGCCGTAACCGCCATGGGTGCGGCGATCTTCAGACCTGTAAACAGGTACTTCATGGAAAAGGGAAACATCAGTTTACGGTAAACGCTATACCTGCCGGCAGCAATGGAATAGAGCAAATCCTTTTTATCCTGCTCCACACTCTTCAAACCGCTCAGCATGTTGACTGCAACAGGGAAAAAAGTGATATATGCGGCGATTACGATCCGGGAGGCATTCATGTCCCTCACAATATTAAATATGATGGGCGCAAGGCCAAGAACCGGTATCATCTGGGAAACAATCAAATAGGGAAATGCGATTCTTTCCATGGTTTTCGAAAGACTCATGACTACGGCAAGGATAATTCCCACACAGGAACCCAGCGTGAAGCCGATCACTGCCCTGGAAAAAGTCACGGCTCCGGCTTCCAAAAGCGCTTTCCAATTGCTGAAAAAAGTAATGGCTATGGTGTGAGGATAAGGAAGCTTTGTGTATGCCATCTGGTCCTTGATAACGTATTTCAGTAGAAGGGATAATATTTCCCAGACTATGATGATGCCAATGGTCCAGACAACAGCCACCAGGCGTCTTTCCCTTTTATTTCCCGACATCTTCACACCCCCTCAAAGCTTCTTCTGATCTTTGCCACATACTCATAGAACTCGGGCGTTTCCCGGAGGATATTCCTGCGGGGACGCGGAAGATCAATGTCAACAATGGCCGACAGCCTGCCCGGATGAGGCGAAAGGACAACCACCCGGTCGGAAAGGAAAACGGATTCCGGTATATTGTGAGTGACAAAGATAATGGTTTTTTTCGTCTTGCTCCAGATATCGAGCAAATCCTCGTTTAATTTTTCCCGGGTGAATTCATCCAGGGCTGAAAAAGGCTCATCCATCAGCAGAAACTCCGGATTCAGCGCCAGCGCTCTCGCTATGCCCACCCGCTGCTGCATGCCGCCGCTGAGTTCAAAGGGATATTTATACCCGAAGTTCTGCAAGCCCACCAGCTCCAACATTTTGGTAATCCGCGAGGTCCTTTCCTTTTTGGGGACACCCATGATCTCCATCGGCATGCAGATATTTCTTCTGACGGTCCTCCAATCATACAGAACCGGGCTTTGGAATACGATCCCGTATTTTTTCTGCATTCGGATATCCCTTGGCGATTGGCCCCGGATGGATACGCTTCCCGAAGTGGGCTGAAGCAGGTCTGCAATAATACGGAGCAAGGTGGTCTTGCCGCAGCCCGAAGGCCCAAGCAGCGAAACAAATTCCCCTTCGCGGATATCCAGGCTTACATCGTTCAGAGCCACAATATCTTCCCCGTTATTCACAGGATATTTCATACTTACATTTTTTATCTGAATTTCAGACGCATTCATAAACCAACCTCCTATATCCTCTTACCGGCAGATATTGCTCCTACCGGGCAAACTACAGTACATAGCTGACAGCCCACACAATTTTGCGGTATCAATTTAGGCCGGCCTTCTTCATCCGTTTCCAGGGCCTGATGTCCGCCGTCAAAACAGGAAAGGTAACAGCGGCCGCAGCCAATGCAACGGCTGCGATTGAACCTGGGCAAAGAGATGGAGCCGCGGTTCAGCTCACTTGCCTGCACGATATTGGGCAAAGCCATGCCCACCATTTCTTTTACCGAAGAGAAGCCCATTTCCACCAACCAGGAGGAAAGGCCTTCGGTTAAATCTTCAATAATCCGCTGTCCGTACTGCATCACAGAAGTGGTGATCTGAAGGTTTGAGCATCCCAAAGCCAGAAATTCCGCGGCGTCACGCCAGTTTTCTATCCCGCCCATACCGCTGACAGGGATGTCCCTCAGCTCCGGGTGTTTTTTTATGTCATTGATGAACCGCAGGGCAATGGGCTTGACGGACTTCCCGGAGTAGCCTCCTACACAGGATTTGCCGTCGACCTGGGGTTCTGAAATGAAATCATCCAGATGGATGTTCATAATGCTTTTAATGGTATTGATGGCGGCAATCCCGGTGGCTCCTGCCTTCATGGCAGCCAGGGCGGGGATCACCATGTTTCCCAGATTGGGAGTCATTTTGGCCAAAACCGGCAAATGTGTCCCCTTCCTCGTAGCCTCCGTATAGAGGGAAACCAGCTCCGGATTCTGCCCGACATCCGAGCCCACGCCTTCCAGCGTCATATGGGGACAGGAGAAATTACACTCGATGATGTCGGCGCCGGCTTCTGTCATCAACTGCGCCAAATACGTCCATTCTTCTTCGTCCTGCCCCAGAATCGACGCGATGATGATTTTCGTCGGATAGTCTTTCTTGAGGCGTTTCAGGTAGCCCAGATTTTCCTCCAGTGTATGGTCGGAAATATTCTCTATATTTTTAAACCCAATAAAAGAGTTGCCCTCCTTGCGGATGACTGAAAACCTTGGCGACACCTCTTCAGGAACGAAGTTGCCGATGGTTTTGAAGGCAGCGCCTGCCCATCCTGCTTCAAATGCCCTTGCAACCATCTCATAGTTGCTGGCTACGATGGAAGATGAAAGAAAGAATGGATTTTCACAGGCTACGCCGCAAAATTCAATCCCCAGATCAGCCTTACCGGGTTTGCTCTCTCCTTTTTTCAAATTCTTCGCATATTCCATCAGCAGGGGAATCCTTACCGGACGGTCAACCTTGCCCTTGACACACGCTTCCATGCAGTCCTTTTCCTTGCACGCTTCGCACAGTGAACTGTTTCCTGCGGAATAAGCAGCGCCGCTGATGTTCTCAAAACGCAGGGAACGGATGGCTCTTGCGGGGTCCAGGCCATGGGGGCATGCTCTGGTGCAGGAGGCGTTGTAGCAAAGCAGACAGCCGTCGTATTCATTTTTTGCTGAAAATTCATTAAGCACATTTACCTTCAAGGATATCCACCTCACTTTATAGAAAAAAGCAATTTCAGAAACTTAAAGATCACAACTGTATTTACCATAAAACGGTTTCTGAATTCACTCTGTTTGAGCCATCTCCAACCTATTTTCTTCCGGCCCTTTTTACGAACTTGCCCCAACCGGGCTCTCCTACAAATTCGCCGTCTTTATATACCAGCCTGCCTCTTGAAAAGGTCATTACCGGATAGCCGTGAAATTGTTTGCCTTCCCAGATGGTATGGTCATAATCGGAATGCATGCCGGCCACCGAAACGGTGAAATCCTTTTCCGGGTCATAGATGACGACATCCGCGTCCTTTCCTACCGTCAGGGAACCTTTTTGCGTACAGCCGAAGATTTTTGCCGGATTGCTGGAGCAAAGCTCCACCGCTTTATTAAAGGAGATTTTGCCTTCGTTTGCAGCCGACAGCATGTAGGGATACATATTTTCGATACCGGCGCAGCCGTTGGGAATCTTGGTGAAATCGTCCTTGCCCCAATCCTTTTCATAGCTCTGGAAAGGACAGTGGTCTGTGGCAACGGTGTCGATTCCTCCTGTACGGATCGCTTTCCACAGGGCATCCCGGCTTTCGGCGCCCTTCATTGGCGGTGAACAGACAAAATTCCTCCCGTCCTCCCGTTTGTAAACCTCATTAGTAAACTCCAAATATTGCGGACAAGTTTCCACGTAGACGTCATAGCCGTCTTTCCTGGCGTCAATGGCAGCCTCCAGCCCTTCTTTATCCGCCATATGGACAATATAGAGGGGAGCTTCCAGATTTTTCGCCCAATGGATGGCTCTTTTGTCCGCTTCCGCTTCCACATATTCGGGGCGGCTCAGGTAGTGGTACCAGGGAGAGGTCTTCCCTTCCTTCTTGAATTTTTCAATATTCAGGTCGATGAGGTCCGGGTTTTCGGCATGGATATTGATCATGGCCCCGACTTCCTTGCCCCGGGTCAATATCTTTGCAAAGGTACCGTCATCCACCATCATGCCTTCCTTTTTATAGACGAAGAAGCATTTAAAGCTGGTAATGCCCTCCTCCACTGCCTTTTGCATCTCTTCCAGTATTGCCCCGCCGTTTAAATCCGTAATGCAGCAATGAAATGCATAATCCACGCAGGCTTCCTTTTCACAGATCGCTTTCTTTTCGTTGATAAGCCCAAGAATGCTCATGCCCTTCCTCTGCAAAGGATAGTCAAAAACTGTGGTAACTCCTCCACAAGCCGCAGCTCTAGTCCCGGACAAATAGCTGTCCGCCGACACCGTACCTCCAAAAGGCATGGCCAGATGAGTATGGGCGTCAATGGCTCCCGGCAGGACCAGCTTTCCTTTTGCATCGACTACCGAGGCCCCTTCTTCGGGTAAGTTTTTGCCAATGGCTGTAATTATTCCGTCCGTTACGGCAATATCTGCCTCATACGTCTCCACCGGAGAGATTATTTTACCGTTTTTAATCAATAAATCCATCACATGACCTCCCATCCAAATTCAAAAATCCTATCCTACCATTGGACCTTTTCGAAGGCTTCCGGACCTTGCTCCGTTACATTCAGGTAAATTGCAGCATTGCCGATCAGCGCCGTTTTCATGAAATCCGTACGGCATTTGTCATAAGGCGTATGAGCATATTGCTCCTGCATGGGAGAATAGCCGATGGTCGGCTTCCGGTCGATTCCACAGGTTTTGCTGGCATCGGTACCGAAATCCCAGTAGCCGTACTTTACCGTCTGGCCCACCGATTCCAGGGCTGCAGCGGCAGCCTTGACAAAAGCATGCTCTTTGTCGATTTTCCAGGGATTCATATATTTTGCCACTTCATACGATACACCGGTGTAGGATGTCTCTACAGCACTTTTTACTATTACATCCGCCTTGAATTCAGGGTCTTTTGCAGCCAGATCATCGATAATTTCCTGTATCTGAGCCACAACCGACTCTGCCGTTTCACGGGGCAGTGTCCGGCGGTCCAGAGATAGCATGCACTTGTCCGGTACAATGGATAATGCGCCGGGAGAGCATTCAATAATATTCAGCGATATCGAAGCCTGCCCAAGGTCGGGGTCTGCGGGAAGGGAAGGATATAGCTCCTCCTTGATCCTGTTGATCAGCGGAATTGCTTTATAAATTGCGTTAATCCCCAGCCAGGGCGCGCTTCCATGGGAAGTCCTGCCATAAACGGTAACCAGCATTTCCACACGGCCTCTGTGTCCGCAATATAGCTTTAGGGACGTAGCTTCCGAGGATACCATGGCATCATAGGTCAGCCCTTTTTCCGGCAGGGTTTTATCTACCAGATGCAGCATGCCCACCATTTCCGCAGGTTCCTCCTGGACGACCCCGGTAAACATGAAGTTTCCTTTCACCGGAATGCCTTTTTCCCGAAGCTTTGCCAGCAGCCCGCCGGCATAGATCTGGACCGCCTCGCCGCATTTGACGTCCGAAGCGCCGCGGCCATGGATACATTCCGCTTCATCGGGCTTTTTATCCTGGGTATCTACCTTGCAAACGTCAAGGAGGCCGCCGTAGGGGTCATAGCCCTGCCAGTTGCCGGCATCCCCCGGGCTGACGTGGTCCATGTGGGAATTGTACATAATGGTAGGCCCCGGTTCTGTCCCTCTTACCAGACCCACCACATTCCCATGGGCATCCCGGAAAACCTCGTCATAGCCCAGCTTCTGCATCTCCGCCAGGTCCAGATCGGCCAGCGCCTTTTCCGTGCCGCTGATGCTGGGGGTTTGGACCAGCTTCTGTCCGAAAGCGACCATATCCTTGTACAATTCGTCTGCGATTTCTTTTATCACCGATGCTGTTTTTTCATTCAAAATCTGCATACTACTCACTTGCCTTTCTATTCGATAGTGGTTTGCTAAGCACATGTGTCATTGCGATGTGAAACGAAGTGCAGCGCGGCAATCTCTGGCGGCATTGGATTGCCACGTCGCCAGCTCGCCGCACTGACATTACGTTCCGGCAAAACAGATTATTTTCACCTTATACCGCCGCTTGCAGGGAAGCTCTGTATATTTCCATAAGCTCCTCTTCCGTCGGCTTTACAATACTGTTTGCAATGTTTTTTGTTTGAATGGCCATTTTGCTGTACCCGCTGATTTCCTGGGCACAGATTTTTTCTTTTTCTCCGAGAAGCCTGTTCATCAGCCCTTTGAAATCCTCCACACTGGAAAGGTTCATCGCCTTGAGGATCTTTTCTGCCAATTCCGGCTTCTCTTTCCCCACCAATTCCAGGTATTGGCCAAGCAGCAGCCCGTTGGCTCTTCCATGGTCAATGTCCTTGAAATATGTAAGGGAGTAGCCCATGGCATGTACTGCAGTGGTACCGGTTTGAGCTATGACAATCCCTGCCATGAAAGAGGCCTGTAAAAGCTGTTCTCTCGTTTCCAGGCTAATGACCGTCTCAGAGCCCTGATCTGATGCCTTCAGAATTTCAGGCACACAGCTTATGATCATTCCGATACTTTCAGCCGCCAATGCATTAGATATGATGGACGCTCTTACGGACAGCATCCCTTCTACTGCATGGGACAGCGCATCAACGGCGGTATTTACGGTTGCATTCACCGGCAGTTGTTCCATATAACCCGGATCAAGGAAGGCAACGGCCGGAAACAATAGATCCGAAGCGATGCTGGTCTTCGTCTGAGCCCTGTCATTGGTCAAAATAGAATACTGGGTCACTTCCGACCCTGTGCCTGCCGTTGTGGGAACAAATGCCATCGGCAGCACCTTATCCTCATAGTTTCCGGAGAACAGGTCCTCTTCCTTTATGTCCTGGGCAGCCAGCAATGCAATGGCTTTGCCCGCATCCATGGGTGAACCTCCGCCGATGGCGATGATGAAATCCACGGCATTTTTCCTTGCAACGGATGCGCCTTTATAGGCGCAGGATATGGTAGGATTGCTCATAACCCTGTCAAAAACCACGTAAGCAATACCGGCGGAATCCAAAGCGGCTTTTACGTCCCGTTCCGACCCGTTCTTCTTGGCGGAATTTGCACCTGTGACAATGAGTGCCTTCTTCCCGAGTGCTTTAAACATGCCGCTGTTATTAAGAATACATTCCTTACCGGATATAACTTTTGTAGGCATATAATACTTGTACATCCTGCCGCCTCCTATCAAATCGACTTGTCTACCTCGCCGAGAACTTCATCCATGACAGCCATGGCATCGCTTAATTCCTGTACGGTAATGATTAAAGGCGGGGCAACAATGATTGAATTCTCATGGGAGTAAGTATAGAAGCCTCTTTCGCCCAACATGCCTATGACCTTTTTCATTCTCTTCTCCGGATCCTGACCATACTCCACCAGAGGTTCTTTCGTCTCTTTGCTCTTTACCAGCTCAATGGCAGAGAACAAGCCGATGTAGCGCACATCCCCGACGCAGGCATGTTTTTCCTTTATATCCTCCAGCAGCTTGCCCAGCACAATGCCCCGCTCCCTGGCCTGGGCAATCAATCCCGCTTCTTTGTAATACTCGATTGTCGCAATACCGGCGGCACAGCCCAGCGGATGTGCGGAGTAAGTAAGGCCGCAGCTCAGGAAATTGTCATCAAAAAAGTCTGCGATCTCTTTACTGACAATTACGCCGCCAAGAGGCGCATACCCGCAGGTAATCCCTTTGGCAAAGGTAATGATGTCAGGCTTTACATCAAAATTATTTACGGCAAACCATTCTCCGGTCCGTCCCCAGCCGGACATTACCTCGTCGCATATCATCATAATTCCAAATTCGGTGCAAATGTCACGTATTCCCTTTAAGTAGCCCTTTGGCGGAATGAGGATGCCATTGCTTCCGGTGACGGTTTCCAATACAATTGCTGCTACCGACTGACGGCCTTCATAAATGATCTGCTCCCTCAACTGTCCAATATAATATTTTGTTGCAGCTTCCTCGCTTTCAAAGGGCACCGGGGAACGGTACAGATAAGGGTCAAAGAATTTGACGAATCCGGGGATGCCCGGCTCGCAGGTATATCTTCTGGGCTCACCCGTCAAATTTGCCGCTCCATAGGTTGATCCGTGATAGGAACGGTATCTTGAAAATATTTTATGTCGACCTGTTACCATTTTGGCTATCTTAATGGCGTTTTCATTGGCATCAGCCCCTGCCAAAGTAAAGAACACCTTTCCCATGTTGTCCGGAGCCAGCTCCACAACCGTCTTTGCCAGTTGGGACCGGACATCGATGGCGAAGGACGGCGACGAAAATGCAAGCCTTTCCGCCTGTTCCTGGATTGCTTTGATCACCTTTTTATTTCCATGGCCAATATTCAAATTCACCAATTGGGAAGACATATCATAATAGCGTTTTCCTTCGCCATCCCAAAAATAAACCCCTTCTCCTCCGATCATTACCTTTGGCTTCAATGCGCCCTGGGCACTCCAGGAGTGCAGGTTGTATTTCTGAGACACCTCACAAATTTCACTTGCGGTTTTTAATTCAAGTTCCATGCCTTTGTCTCCTTATTTATAAAATAATAAAAGGGCCTGCCCGCATGAGTTCATAGATGTTCCTATGAATTCTTGCGGACAGACCCCTTCGCCGTCATTAATCAAACTTGGATTATATATTCATCATATCACGTATGGATTTGTATTCAAGGAATTACAGCACAAAATATATTGTGCTGATGCACATTTTGCAATTTAAAGCACGGAAAATTGCAAAAGCTTTACTGGCTCTACAGAAGGTCCTTGCTATGAAAGGCCAGCAGCAGGTTCAGTCCATCCTTGTATGTAAGGTCGCACTGGAGGATTTCTTTGATTTTTTTTATTTTATAATTAATGGTATTCCTGTGGACATACGTTGCTTGCGCAACCTCCTGGACGCTGGCGTTATGATCAAGATAGCTTTTCAATGTGGAGAGCAGATCCGTCTGATATGTTTCATCATAGTCCTCCAACGGCTTCAATGTATCTTCATAGAATTTCTTCAATACTTTCGTATCCTCTACCTCAAGTAGCAATTGATATAACCCGATATTGCGGTAGGATATCCAGCCCTTATCCAGTCTGTCTGCAATCGGAAGCAGCGCTACAGCCCTCTTATAGTTCCGCTGGAGAGATTTGATTCCCGAATCGTTCATGCTGATTCCTGCACGGACCCTGCAAGTCTGGCCGCCGTGACTGCAAACTTCGTTCAAGCGTTCCAGGGCGCTTTCAGCCACCTCCTGGGGAAAGCTTTGAAGAACAACGATCAAATATTTGTCCTGCCGAAACAGACTGAATCTGTCGCTGTGGCTGAACAATGCCTTCGTCAGGTGCAGCCGGACGGATTTGTCAAAATCGGAAAACTTATCTTGGGAAGGCACTTGAAGCGACAATGCCATAATGCAGAATTCTGCGTCCATGTCAAATTCCTTCCGTTCCAGAACCGAACGGTACTCATTGATTTTTTCGGGGAAAAAGATTGCATCCCTGAAGGCTCCGGCAACGGTAACCTCATTTTCTTCCGACTTTATGATCTTCCGGCAAAAATCGTTGGTAATATCCACAATCCGCGTCTTCCAGGGGATTGTGAACAATGGAAACTGTACTTCCCTGCAGTAGTTGATCAAATCTTCCGGCACGGCTTTAATATAGGGGCCGATGTTCAGGACCAAACCGCTGGCCTTATTTTCCACCAGTCCTTTGGCAAAATCCAGCAGCCAGTCGGTATTCTCATGCCCTATGCCTGTGGAAAAAATAAGCTCCTGCCCGTGAAGAAAGCTTGCAGTGGCAGGATCCTCCAGCATATGAACCCAATTCACCAGATTATTCATTTTACTTTCGCCGCAAAGCAAGTTCATCCTGTAATTTTCTTTTGCATATTTACATAAATATCTCAACGTAATGGCCAAAGCTTCATCCCTTCCCACCTGCCATGCCTGAAAAAAGCTATTGTGCTTCAGCATATATTTTACCTCTTTATCCGGCCCCTTGGCAACCTGAAAAAAGAGACATTTTATTATTTTTTTAGTTTCTCGGGGATCCGGCCAAATTTTCGGCAAAAAATGCAAGATACTTCCGATCAGATATCATTTCAGCACACAAAAAAAGAGGATGCATGACCCATGCATCCGAGTAATGTGAAGGGGGAAGCTAATAACAGACGAATGTCGTTATCTGGTTAAGATCAATTCCAAAGTACACCCATCTGAAGCCCAGCCATCTCCAGCCGGCAACCGACCTGGACCCCACAAAAACAAGCCACGCCCAGAATTGCTGGCCATTATCCAGCCACAGATAAACAAATCTGAATACGCATGGCCTTATGGCTCCCGGATTCACTGCAAATACTGCCGCTCCTTGTTGCGAAGCCGCTTGAGAGGGAACAAAGGATGGCGGCGGACCGGAAGGCGGGCCTGAGGTGGGACCTCCTCCTGGTTGACCGGATGGGGGGCCTCCGGGCGGACCAAAGGGAGGACCTCCCCCAGGCGGCCCGAATGGGGGGCCTCCAGGCGGACCGAAGGGAGGTCTGCCGCTCGGTTGTCCAAAGGGAGGAGTCTGTGGAAGTCCGAAAATCGGACCTATAAAGCCTCCCGGCATGCCGCCGGAAAAAGGCTGAGGCTGTCTATAATCGTTATCATCCTGCATCAAGTCACACTCCTTTCATAAGGGGGCATTTCCACATCCTAAGCACATGCTTCCTTTGCATGCCTTTGAGGAATATTTCATGGGAGTGTGTCCCCTCATCTTGCTACTAAAGTGTTCTAAAGTCTTTCTTTTACATAATATGCAGTGATTATTAAAAGGTTACATAACTACTTTACATTACACATCCGTAAAACGATAACTTCTCCTTAAATTATCTGGTAGAACTGTAAGAACCTATTTAGCATCTGTTTGCACCTGAGCTTTTGGCGGATTTTCCGTCATACTGCGTTAAATTTTCTTGGAAGGAACAGATTACTCCTGCGAAAATTTTGCCTTGTCTGACGAAGAATCTGCTCAAAAGCTTAGGCACTCCCACATACTAAACAGGTTCTAAGATTTTGTCCAGGATATCCGGAAGAATACCGTCATTTTCGAAACCATTTTCAGAGAGAAGGGATTCAAAAGCAATGACCCTGCTGGCGCCTTTTGTAAATACGGCTCTCAGCATGGAAGCCAGGTACCTTCTGCCGGACTCCTCTTCCATTTCCTGAGTAAATACCGTCCCCCTGTCCCAGGATACACTCAGTACCCTCGGATTGGAGAACTCCCGCCCTATGCTCCTGGACCAGTGCCTGCTGCTTAAACCGGAAATTATCAGTACTTTATTGTCAATCGGGCTTGCAATATAAGCCTCGGGCGTAGTCAGGCAAACACAGCTATCCGCTGTTTCTTCCGGCTGTTCCCAGCTTTCATCCGCCTTTAGAATGCTTTCCGCCATCTCAATAAAATCCCTGCCGGTATTCCTTCCGAATTTTGCAGCCGCACCGGAGTACTTTTCTGCAATATCAATCATCTGCTTGGCTTTGAAGATTTCATCCTCAGCCGTGGAACCGTCGAGAAATATTTCCATCAACGAGAGCTGCAAAAACATACTTATGTTTACCGGCTTCTCTTGCCCCTTATAGTCGTTTATCCAGTTCCTTACGTAGTCATACTTTTCCCTTATCGCTTCGTAGGCTTTGTCCTGGGGCACGATCTCCTCCAAATCCGGAAGCTGGGGAAACGGGAAGGTACTGCAGGCTTTACGGGCTATTTTGGAGCTTCTCACGGGATCCAGGCCAAAAAGAAGTTCCACCATTTGTTTGACAGCTCTTTTTTCAGGGAACAGGCGCATGGCAGGATGGCACAGCCGTGCAAAAGCAAGGAGTCCGGAGCAGAGCAAGGAATCGGAGGTATTTTGCCGGGCTCCGGTATTCCAAAGCCTTATTCCGTTTTTTTCAAGAATATTGCCGATAACAAGCTCCGTAACAATATCGCCATAGGTAGACAAAATAACAATATCTGCCGGCCTTATCCCTTCTTCGTTGATCAAGCCGCATACTTTATATGCCAGCTGCTCCAGCATTTCGCTCCTCAATTCCACCGCCGGATGCCTTTCGAATTTACATCCGCTCTTTACGGCTGCCCCATCCTTCTCCAGTACCGCTGAATAAAGAGTCTCTGCAAAATCCCGCTTACCGGTATTGTCCAGTTCCACGCAATCACAGTTTTTGAATATCCTGCTCTCCAGCAATTCCTGGCTGCCGCGCAAAAGGTCCGCGCTTCCGAATTCCGGGTCATAAGCCAACAATGCCGAATCGCAGCTTTCCAGCAGGAGCCCGGCCAATTCCAGCATTGCAAAGGAAGCCTCCTGCAAATCATCAATGATCAAATGTTTGAATCTTTTCCGCAGATTTTGCCTGTAGCTTTCATCCGGCAGAATATATTTTCTGTAAACCTCTACGGCCGTGCCGTAGTCCAGCACACCCAGCTCCAGGCATTTTTTCCTGTAGGCTAGGCCGATTTCGTCCATGTCTCTGAAAATCCGTTCCTTTTCAGCATCCTTCCTGCCAAGAGCCTCATAGAGCCTGCTTCCGATCTCTTCCGGAGGGATCCCCTCCAAAGCCGCCGCCTTAAGATTGCTTGCCACGACTGCCGCCAAACGCTCATTGGAAGAAACCAGCGCGCCAAACAAGCCTTCCTTTTCCCTCCGGGCCTGTATCACCTTTGAAATCAGGTGGACAGAGGCTTCCTGCGTCAGAAATACCGGTTTTATTTCTTTTTGTACAATATCGCCGCAATTTCCCAGGGCAAGGGGATAAAACATTGTCAGCTCTTCTCTGGCAAATGAGGAAAAAGTGCGGCACTTGAAGTTAACGGAGCTTTTTTCAAGCATGTTCGAATTCCAGCCCGTAAGCCGGATATTGTCTGCCGGCAGTACAAGTATCGAAGACCCTGGTATACCAAGCTTCTCTTGGAGGAATAAGCACCGTTCCTGCAGCAAGGATGTCTTACCCGTACCTGCTGCGCCTCTTAGCACATATTTAATTCGGTTGCTTCCAGCTTCCAGTAAATTTTTTATGTCTTTCGGATGCAGGACACACTCACTCCTTCCATGAATCCGGTAATGGCTGAACCCAAGCGTTTCGCGCTATCAGCGGCCAGAGTTTGCAATTTACTACATTATACCATAAATCCCCGGCGGCAAAATTCCTGATTTTTTTGTTGTACTATGAACTCCGCAGATTTATAATAGCATTATGTCTAAAGTACTGACGAAAATATAACCTTCCACTGTCGTTTCTGAAAATACATTTTATTGCAGCCGGCATTTTCATAAAAACGGGAAGAATTTTTTCAGTGCCGCCAAATTAACCGGTTATGGAGGTTTAAAATGAAATACATAGATATGCGAAGCGATACGGTAACCCACCCTACCCAGGAGATGCGGGAAGCCATGTATAAAGCCGAAGTCGGCGATGATGTCTACGGTGATGACCCTACCGTCATCCGGCTCGAAGAATCCGCCGCCCTTATCGCAGGAAAAGAAGCTGCACTTTTCGTACCCAGCGGCACCTTTGGCAACCAGCTGGCGCTGTTTACCCACTGCAAACGCGGTTCCGAGGTCATTCTGGGCGACGACTGCCACATCGTGGAGCACGAAGTAGGCGCTGCCTCCGTCATTGCCGGAGTACAGCTAAGGACCATACCTTCGGAAAAAGGGGCTCTTCCTCCGGAGGTTGTAGAATCTAAAATCAGAGGCGTGGATATCCATTTTCCCGAGACGGGCCTGATATGCATGGAAAACGCTCATTCCAACGGCAGAGTCATTCCGCTGGAGAATATGTCCAGAATCTACTCCATCGCGGTCAAACACAACATCCCCGTCCATCTCGATGGCGCCAGACTGTTCAATGCCGCTGCAGCATTGGGAGTAAATGCGTCCGAGCTCACAGCTTTCTGTGACTCTGTCATGTTTTGCCTTGCCAAAGGATTATGCGCGCCGGTAGGCTCTATCCTTGCAGGCTCACGCGCATTTATCGACAAGGCCAGAAAAGGCCGCAAATTGATGGGCGGCGGTATGCGGCAGGCAGGAATCCTGGCCGCTGCAGGCCTTGTCGCACTGGAAAAAATGACCGGAAGACTTGCGGAGGATCACAGGAATGCCGTGCTGCTGGGGGATGAACTGGCCAAAATTCCGGGTATTAAAGTAAATACGGAAGACATCCACATCAATATGGTTTTCTTTGATTTAAAGGAAACAGGCGTCAATTCCGGGGTATTCATGAAAGGACTCCAGGAAAAAGGCATTAAGGCCAACGCACCGGAAAATGGACTCATGAGGCTTGTTACAAACTACTGGACCTCCGCGGAAGACGTCCTTTACACAGCGGAAGTTATCAAGGATTTGGTGAAACAATAACAAATAACAAAGAATAAAGAATAAAGAAAAATAAAAACAGGAGAAAAAATGAGTAATAAATTTGGTAAAGATCTAACAACCGGGAGTATTTCAAAGCATCTGATCACCTTTTCCCTTCCGATGCTGCTGGGCAACGTGCTTCAGACAGGCTATGGAATTGTAAATACCATCTGGGTAGGAAACAAAGTGGGTTCGGATGCCGTTGCCGCCACCGCGGTAAGCTTTCCCATCGTATTCATATTGATCGCGCTGGCAGCGGGCGCCACACTGGCTACAACAATCCTGGTGTCACAATATTACGGCGCCAGGGATTATGAAATGGTGGAAAAAGTCATCAACAACTCCTTCACTGTTTCTATTATCGGGGGCTTGCTGCTCACCGTTGCGGGAATATTGTCCAGCGATTGGCTGCTGAGATTGATGGGAACGCCGGAGGCTGTTTTCGAAATGGCCACAAGCTACCTGAAAATAACCCTTGCAGGCTTCGTCCTTCTCTTCATGACCTTTCTGATATCCTCCATCCTCAGAGGCATAGGCGATACTGTAACGCCGCTTATTTTCATGGGTATCGGACTTGTCATCAATGCAATCCTGGACCCTCTCATGATCATAGGCATCGGTCCCTTCCCGAAGCTTGGGCTGGACGGAGCCGCTTATGCTTCGCTGATTGCACAGGCCATAGGCTTGATACTTTCTCTGGTCTATTTGAATAAGAAAAACCATATCGTCGCCATAAAATTTAACAAGCTGTCCCTTGACAAGCATCTTTCCTTCCTGCTTCTCAAGCTCGGCTTTCCATCCATGATCCAGCAATCCCTCATTTCCATCGGCGCTTTTGTTGTGACGGGCTTTGTCAATTCCTTCGGCGAAGTGGCTACCGCCGCCTTTGGGTCTGCCCAGAGAATAGAAAACCTGGCCTTCATGCCTGCAATGTCTTTGAGTATGGCTGTTTCAGCTCTTACCGGGCAGAATCTGGGGGCGGGGAAGCCGGAACGGGTAAAGGAAATATTCCGGGCCGGAATCATTGTAACCACCATTATAACCATTACCCTGTCCTCCATCATCATTGCCTTTCCGAAGGTGATGCTTTCCATGTTTGTCCAGGAGCCCGAGGTGCTTGAAATCGGTGTGCATTACCTGAGAATCGTGGGAGTGTCCTATATCTTCTTCGCAATCATGTTTATATCCAACGGGATTATCAACGGCTCGGGGCATACCGTCACAACCATGGTGATGTCCCTGGTTACCCTCTGGCTGGTGAGAGTTCCAATAGCCGCACTGCTTTCCCACACGGCTTTGAAAACAGACGGTATATGGCTGGGTATAGCGATAAGCTCCTTGGCGTCCATGACCATTAGCCTTATCTATTATTCCACAGGGAGATGGAAGAAGCAGGTAATTAAAAGACCGGGCTTCCGGCCGGAGGCTTTGGGTGAGAAAGAACCAGGCGGAAATGACGCGGTAGAATTTCTGCCGGTCATCCCTGAAGAGCAAAATTAGCCGGAACCTACCTGTTCATTGAAGTTTGTTCGAATTGCATCTGCGATACAAAACCAACGACAAAATCGATTAAACCCACATAAAGCTTGGAATCAAGCCTTATGTGGGTTTTTACAACGAATATGGGGAATGCATTGATTGATCTGCGATTGATTTATCGCTTCAAACTCATATCTGCATGTCCTTGTTGTCCATAACCAAAACAATGCCCTTAAAGCCGCGGGCCTGTTCCCTGGTCCTTTTTACAATTTTGATGATCCTGTCATAGGCCTGAAGGGAACCCTTGACCAGCAAAGGTACCCCTAAAACATCGATGCCCAGTCCTCTGGAGAGGAATCCTCCGGCAGTGAGAAAAGGAGGCACCGTAGGCGACATATTCGAGAGGACGATTTTTTCATTAAAGCCGCATTCGCTGTGGATCAAATGAATAAAGTTTTCCAGAAAGGGAATCAGGTTTTTATCCATTCCGCGCCCAAGGCTGAACACCTTGTTCCCCTCCTCGTCTATCCCCCGGAATATCAATTTTCGCATATCCTGATAACCCAGCTTGTTAAAATATTTTGCATTAAGGATTTCGTCCCTTGTAGGCTTTCGATCCTCCGGAAGCCTTTTCAAATGTATTTCCGACGCCAGCGAAGAAGTATGTGTGCCGCCATAGCAGTTATAGATAAATATCATCGATTCCTCTTTGTAAAGCAATTAGTTTTTACTAGTATTGGGTTTTTGCATGCTTTTTATAATTGCCCGAAAAAAAATCCTGGAGATTGCCGCGTTTCATTTCATTTCATTACGCCCGCAATACCTATGCCACAAAGTGGCACACATAAGAATGAAAAGATGCAGCGGCGATCATTGATCGCCATCCCAAAGTCCTTCTGGGTGGACGACCAGTGGTCGCCCCTGCACTAGATTACTTTTCATACAATGATATATGTATCAGCATACCTCAACTATAGAAATTCAGAAAAAGTTTCCCCGCAAGGACAGGTATGGCCTAAAGACGGCAATTCCCGGGACAATCGAAAGCTTCCCCCATTGTCCCGGGAATTGATGGACATTTGACTTAATAAGGAAATAAGTTAGGCGACTGACACTCACGCCGGTTTAATAAACAGTTCCTTGCCGTCAGAATCTACTGAGACCTGGGAATTGTCACCGATTGCGCCCCGGATAAGCAGCTTGCCTGTTTCAGTCTCAATGTGCCGCTGCAGGAAACGCTTGACGGGCCTTGCGCCATAAGCCGGCGAATAGGTTGACTCCGCTATGAACTGCTTTGCGGCTTCACTGACCACCAGCTTGATATTCCTGTCATCAAGACGCTTCTGGATATCCTTGATGGACAGGTCGATGATTTTCACGATTTCTTCCTTTCGGAGGGGCTTGAACATAACAATTTCATCGATCCTGTTCAGGAATTCCGGCTTAAAGCCCCGGCGCAGCTCGTTCATGACCGCGTCCCTGGTTTCCTCCGTGATCTCGCCTTGTCTGTCAATGCCCTCCAGCAGATAATGGCTGCCGACATTCGATGTCATAATGACAACCGTATTTTTAAAGTTCACCGTACGCCCCTGGCTGTCAGTGAGCCTTCCGTCGTCCAGCAACTGCAGTAGTACATTGAACACCTCTGCATGTGCTTTTTCTATTTCATCGAACAGCACAACGCTGTAAGGCTTTCTTCTTACCGCCTCCGTCAGTTGTCCGCCCTCCTCGTAGCCTACATACCCGGGAGGTGCTCCAATGAGTCTTGCCACTGTGTGCTTTTCCTGATACTCACTCATATCGATCCTTACTATATTTTCCTCACTGTCAAAGAGAGCTTCCGACAAAGCCTTTGCCAGCTCGGTTTTTCCCACGCCGGTGGGTCCAAGGAAAATAAAGGAGCCGATGGGCTTCCCCGGATCCTTGAGACCCGACCGTGCTCTCAGGACAGCGTCAGATACGGCAGTTACCGCTTCATCCTGGCCGATTACCCTGTTGTGAAGAATTTCTTCCAGATTGAGAAGCTTCTCACGTTCGTTCTCCACCAGCCGTGTTACAGGTATACCGGTCCACTTGGAGACAATTTCGGCGATTTCATCTTCCGTGACCTCTTCCTTCAGAAGCTGCTTACCGTCGTAGGATTCCTGGAGCCGCATCTCTTCCTCAAGCCCCCGCTCAAGCTCCGGCAGCTTTCCATGCTTCAGGACGGCAAGCTCATTCAGGTCGTATCTGCGTTCGGCTTCCTCTATACTTCTCTTAATGTCTTCAATCTGCTGCTTCAACGCCTTCACTTTCCCGATATTCTTCTTTTCATTTTCCCACTGGGCCTTCATCACATTTGCCTGCTCTTTCAGGGCCGCAATATCCTTTTCCAGTGTTGCCAGCCTTTCAAGGGAGTTTCTGTCCGTTTCCCTGATCAACGCCTGCTTTTCTATTTCAAGCTGCATGACCCTTCTGCTTGTTTCATCAAGCTCCGCCGGCATGCTGTCGATTTCAGTCCTGATCATAGAGGCAGCTTCATCCATCAGGTCGATGGCCTTATCCGGCAGAAACCTGTCGCTGATGTACCTATTGGAGAGCACTGCACATGCGATAATTGCGTTATCGGTAATGCGGACGCCGTGATGGATTTCAAATTTTTCCTTTAAGCCGCGCAGAATGGATATGGTATCCTCTACGGTAGGCTGGTCCACCATTACAGGCTGGAATCTTAGCTCCAGAGCCGCGTCCTTTTCGATATATTTCCGGTACTCGTCAAGGGTGGTGGCGCCTATGCAATGCAGCTCTCCTCTGGCCAGCATGGGCTTCAATATGTTGCCCGCATCCATTGCCCCTTCCGCTTTGCCCGCACCTACAATGTTATGAAGCTCGTCAATAAAGAGTACGATTTTCCCCTGGGACTTTTCCACTTCCTTCAGGACCGCCTTCAAACGCTCCTCAAATTCGCCCCGGTACTTGGCTCCGGCAATAAGGGAGCCCATATCCAGCGCAAATAGGGTCTTCTCCTTCAAGCCTTCCGGCACATCCCCCTTCAGGATTCTCTGGGCAAGACCTTCCACGACGGCTGTCTTTCCTACGCCGGGCTCACCGATCAGGACAGGATTGTTTTTTGTCCTTCTGGACAAAATCCGGATCACGCGCCGGATTTCCGAATCCCTTCCGATGACCGGGTCAAGCCTGCCTTTCCTGGCCAGGTCCACAAGGTCCCTTCCAAATCTGGCAAGAGCCTCATACGTCTCTTCCGGATTTTTGGAGGTAATTCTCTGGTTGCTCCTTACTTTTCCCAATGCCGAAAGAAACTTTTCCCTGTTAATCCCATGGCGCTTAAAAACGCCCTCCGACGGCGTGTTTCTCTCTCGTAAAAGCGCAAGGTATAGATGCTCGACGCTGACGTATTCGTCTTTGAATTTTTTTGCTTCATCCTCGGCATGCAGGATAATCTCATTAAGCCGCCTGGAGGCATAAAGGCTGGAGGCCCCTGTGCCATACACCGAAGGGATTTTCTCCATTTCCTTTTCTAGATCACGGACCACCTGGTCAGGATTTCCCTCCATAAAGGTGATGAGCTTTGGAATCAAGCCATCCTCCTGAACAAGCAGCGCCATATGCAGGTGCTCGCCGTCCACCTGCTGGTGATTCATTCTCAGGGCCGTCTCCTGAGCGGCTCCTACAGCTTCCTGCGCTTTTTCGGTCAATTTATCAAAATTCATTAATGTTCAACCCCCTTCTTACCGGTATTTCCCATGGAAACCTGCCTCAGCTTTTCGTACAATTCCTTCTGTTCCTTACTCAATACCGCCGGATTCACAATTTTCACCCGGATATACAAATCCCCCCTGGTATTGTGCCTGTCTTTATAGCCTCTGCCTGCCACCCGGATCCGGTTGTCGGTCTGGATTCCTGCAGGTACCGTGACCACGATTTTTCCGTCAAGGGTATTAAAATGTACTTCCACACCTAAAGCCGCCTCCCATGGAAGCAGCTCCAGCGCGGCCAGCAGATTCATTCCGTCGATCTCGAAAACCGTGCCGCTTTTAAAATTCACTTTTAAATACAGGTCGCCGTTTCTCCCGCCGTTCATGCCGGGACTGCCCTGGCCCGCCAGCTTGATTTTTTCCCCCTGCTTTATGCCCGGAGGTATCTTGAAGGTGATGGTCCGCTCACCCGATTCCGTCCTGAGGCTGATCTTCTTCTCCGTCCCCGAAAAGCCTTCCTCCGGGGTAATTTCTATACCGGCCTCACTGTCCTCCCCGTTCATGGCATAGTTTTGCGAAAAACGTCCGCCTCTTCCCGGAGCTCTTCCGAACAGATCGTTGGTATCAAATCCGCCGCCGAAAAACATATTAAAAAAGTCGCTGAAGCCGCTATTACCGCCCGAGCTGTGCTCATACCTGACATTATTTCCGAAACCGTACTGGGACGGGTCAAAGTTGTAGCCATTGCTGAATTGAGGGTCATTGCCGAATTGGTCGTATTTTTTCCGCTTTTCCTCATCGCCCAGCACCTCGTAAGCTTCATTGGCCTCTTTAAATTTGTCCTCCGCTTTTTTATCCCCCGGATGCGCGTCCGGATGATATTTTTTTGCCAGCTTCCGGTAAGCTTTTTTTATTTCATCCTGGCTGGCTTTTTTGTCCACGCCCAGCGTTTGATAATAATCCTTGTATTGCATCGCAAACCACCTCTTACTAATTACCCGATTCAATTTGGCTATCGTGTTATTTTATGAAAATGCCTCCAGTCTTACTCAGCAAATATAAACTTGCTGACTTTGACTTTCCTTGACCTTATGATCAATTATACTCCTTCCCTGGAAAAAATCAAGATGAATTTAAGCTGAAGGTCATAGAAATTGCAGCTAAGCCCTCCCAAAGAAAAAACCGTCGTGATCTGCGATCAGGACGGAACTGGTGTGTACTTCGGACAACTGTTCAAAAGACGGACCGGAAAATACTTTCATGACTTTGTCAACGAGGTCCGCATAGAAAATGCCCTTCGCTTTCTCCGTGAAGGGCATTTAAGCATGAACGAAATTTCCTGCCGGGGCCATTATGACCTTTGCGAATACCTGGAAAGGCCTGGGATGTACTGCAATCATATTTATATCTGTTATTGCATGAATAGACCAAGAATTATCCCAAGCAGCTTCTGTCTTGAACTATTTATTGCTGACTTGTTAAATCCGCAAGCAATATCTGTTATAATAAAAGCAATACATGAACATTTTAACAGGAGAATCCCATGCGGAAAATGATTTTTCCAATGATCACGGAGGACATCAAAAAGCTTCCATTCTATGTGACCAGCGTCGGCTCCATCAACAACCAGGAGCCGGTCGCCCGTCCCGAAGGCTATCCTTCGCATCACCTTTTATATACCGTCTCCGGTAAGGGCAAACTGATCATCGGAGGCAGTGAGTTTATCATCGCCGAAAATATGGGCTTTTTTTTCTATCCTGAGGTCCCTCATGTATACGATTCCCTTGCCGGCGCTTGGAGCACCTGTTGGGTAACCTTTGACGGCCATGGAATGCAAAGGCTTTTGAACATGATGAAGCTCGACAGGCACAAGGTGTTTACCATCACCGACTTCGAACTGCTGGATAAACTGCATATGGAAATATACGGTGCGGCTTCTGCGGATTACCCATCCAAAGGCTATGAGTGCTCCTGCAGCCTTTATAAATTTTTGCTGGAGCTGCGGAATTGTACAACCCTGTGGGACTCGGAACAAAAGTCCGGAAATTATAAGAAGCTGCAGCCGCTGACGGCTTTTATCGAAAAAAATTATATGCTGCCGCTGTCTCTTGAAGATATGTCCCGGGTCATTGGAGCTTCGCCCCAGCATGTATGCCGTATTTTCAGGCAAACCTTGAACATGCGGCCTTTTGAGTATATCACAAGAGTCAGGCTTCAAAGGGCAAAGGAAATCCTTGCGGGACAGGACACTCCTCAATTGGCCAAAGTCGCATCCCTCACAGGCTTCAACGATACAAGCTATTTTTGCGCTGTTTTCAAAGAATACGAAGGGATGACGCCGGTTGAATTCCGAAAAATGCATAAGGATGTGTAGCAGGTAAACTTCCTGGAGAGAACAGCATCCGGTAATTGCATGCTGCCGGAGGGCAAAAGTAAGGGCGATCTTTGACCGCCCGCAATTGCATTGCTATTGAACTATGTTTCATGCCCCATGCCGGTTACTGGTTTTCAGGAGGAATTTTCAATTCCTGGTCGACGGTGATCTTATTGGGGTCCGTTATGCCGTTTGCCTGCATGATCAGCTTATATTTCCCCTCGTCACCGTAAAACTTTTTGCTGATTTTCATAAGACTGTCCCCGGACTTTACCGTATAGGTGGTATTATCTCCGACAGTATCCCCTTCACCGCCATCCGGTGTAACTCCTTCAAGGGAAGTGCTGCTTTCCGTTTGCAGCGTCTCCGTGGGGTCAGTGGGTAATGTATCGTCAGCAGTCGATTTTCCGGGCTGAGAACCTTCTGTTGTATTTTGCGCCAACACATCCTTGTCCGGGTCCCTTAGCTTCATCCAAAGAGTAAAGGCTCCAAAAAGAACGGCTGCAATGACAGCTACAACAATAAAGGTGGTTACCAGCTTGGACATGTCCAAGCTTTTTGTTTTCGCGATTCTCGTATACCGGGCGGGAGCTGTCCGTATCCTTCGGATTGCACTGCTTCCGGCAGTACTCAGCGGCGCTTCCTCCTCGTTGGCTTGCTCTACCCTTACCAGGATAGCGCTCACGCTATCTTCACATCCGCTTTCCACCGCTTCCCTTATCAACTGGCTTGCTGCGGCATCGGGTTCTCCCGTATCGGTAATGATCTCAAAAACCATTTCTTCGCCCAAAGCATCAATCAGGCTGCTGCTGCAAAGAAGGTATTCGTTTCCCTGCTTGGCTGGGAAAATGTCAGACTTTTTAACCTGCAGATTGTCCATAACGGAATTTTTCTGCTGGCCTGTAAGCATTTCTGCCTGCTCATTATTGATGATGCCCATTTTCAAAAGCCTGTCGGTCCTTCGGTTGTCATAAATCATCGGCTTGATAATATCGGCTTCGACCTTGTATATCCTGCAATTGCCCAAATTTACGGCAGCGATATTGCCCCCGTCTATAAGCAAGCCGGCAAATGCCGTATTATGAGGACTGTCGGATTGTTCACCCAGAGACATGCTATAGAGCAGATTATTGGCCTGCTGGACATTATCGGTCATTTCATCCAGCTTTACCTGGATATCCTTGGTACTGCCTGCGGCTTTTCTGTGAAATTTTTTCAATTCATCGGTAATGGATATCCTTGTGTCCGCATCCATATCCATACCGTCCGAAAGGGCGAATATAAAGAGCTTGCCGCTGGCTTCCAGAGAGATTTGCGTGTGGTCGATCCCCTGTGGCTGCAGAAACTTCCCGTTTGCATAGATTCTGTTCTCATTCACCACCCGGTCCGAACCAATATGGGTGACGGCAGAGCAGCTGATCTTTATAGTGTTTTCCATACATACCCCCCTTTATCCTTTGTAAAATACGATAATTTGTCTGTTTTTAGCGATGTGGATGCTTATATAATACCATATATATCCTATACATTCAACAGACGTATTGCATAGCAAACAAGTTCCGGAGGGGGCAAAAATCAGAAGAATTTTTTCAGACTTTTTTATGGATGGTCAAACACTGGATAAACAGATTTCCGTTTTTGTTCATAAGCTCTACGGATATGTCGTCATAAAAGCCGCAAAAGAGGCAAAAGCTTTCATAAGGCTCCGACGGCACCAGCCTGCCTTTGGCTAAATTCCTCCGCAGCACCGGCTGGATACGCTTGTTGACATATTTTTTAAATTCGTTGAGACTGCTGTCGTCCAGACCGTCCAGTCCCACGAAGCCGGGCATGACCACCATCTCATATGCCTTTTTATAATCCTGCTCCCATAAATATTGAAGAAATGCAACCGCCCGGTTAAAACTCAAATAAGGCATCCGAACCTCAAACGGGCTGCTTTGATAGGTATTTCCGTCCCACTTGTAGCAGCAGCTTTTCCGCATATGGTATCCCGCTTCTTCAAAAGCAAGGATTTCTTTGGCTTCCATCGTCCCGCTGTCGGAAATTATCTCGAATACCCCGTCCTTATCCACATCCGCCACTTCAATGCTTCCATGATAGCTTGGTTCTTCGTTTTTCCAGACAGACACCGGCTCTCCGTTGATCCAATCAAAAACATTGACCGTAATGTAATGTCCCGTCCCCTGCGACAGGGAAAGCACCAATTCGGGACGTCCGTCATTATCCGTATCCACCGCTGCGGCATTGTCAAATATCCCATTGTGCACATCCCGTTTTCCGGCCTCCGCCAGCAGCATCACATGCCGGAACTCTTCACCCTCCGGTTTCAGCCAGACAACCAATGTCTCCGGAGGAAAGGGTATCAGCTGCGTAAAGCCGACAACAGCTTCCTCCAGGCCGTCTCCGTCAAAATCCTCTTTAAAGACAAAATCGATGATTGCCCTGGCAGGTATAATTTTTTTTAAATATCCGGTCATTCCGGACCCGTTCTTTTTTTTCCTGTTTGTCTTAACCGGAAATGGTTCATCCGGCTTTTTTTCATTGCTCATTGACAGCTGCTCCCTATTCGTCCGGCGTGAATTTCGTAGCTTCCAATTACAGTATATTCACGCAGGAAGCATACTGCCCCTTTGTTGGCAAAATTAAATGGCTTTCCGGCTAGCTTCCGTCAATTATTAAAGAAATTAAAAGTTTTATAAATTTCTTCCGCATCCGCCGATGAAAAAAACCTGGACAGATGCTCCATGGATGCCTGGAGTATAAAATGCGTCACCCTGCCGTTTTGATTGTTTGCATCGGAAATACAGCAAATTGCAATAAGGTTCTTTTGGATGATCGTATGACACAGGGTTCCGTCATTCAGGACAAAATTCTTTGAAGCGCCTTTAAAGCCGCCTTCTAACCACATTCTGGACCAGCCTTTCAGCAATCTCCTCACATTTCCTTTCCCTGATGTACTTTTAAATTGAAGCTTACCATTGGTCTATATTGCGGGCAATTTCGGAGATCGACAGTCCCTCGGGCCCCAACAGCTCGTACAGCGGTACCTGAAGACCTGCCGCAAGCTTGTCCAGCACAACGATGGAAGGATTGACCTTTCTTCCGTTTTCCAATTCATTGATGTATGCCTGTGAAAGACCACATCTGACAGAGAGCTGCTGCTGTGTCATCCTTTGCCTCAGCCGGGCGGTTCTGATTTTGTTCATAACACATCCTCCTTTCTACCATTCTATACAACATTT
Source organism: Bacillota bacterium (assembly GCA_023433505.1). Taxonomy (GTDB): domain Bacteria; phylum Bacillota; class Clostridia; order Acetivibrionales; family DTU013; genus MnB-11. The sequence goes on from JAEZCO010000091.1 coordinate 51,167, forward strand.
TGCTACTTTACAAACTTTATTAGTAACCACTTGTTACATTTATAAGATTTTTTCTCCAATTTACTCCGTTTTTCTTATTTTAGCTTGAAAAATACAGGAATGGAAAATATAATGAAATATAGCTGACAGCGATAATTTTTACGGTTCCGTTTCACACTGCAGTATGACCTTGGAAAATACTTTTATTGACGGAGTCATAGTTTACATTGGGTAGTATCAGGCGGGAATGCCTTAAAGGATGGAGCTCGACATGTATTTAGGCCATAATATTGAAAAATTTAGAAAAGCAAAGAAACTGACAACAGTCCAACTGGCAGCAATGGCAGGGGTGCGGCCCCAGTTCATCAGCCAGATCGAGAACGGAAAGCGCACGCCCAGCCTGAAAATTCTGCAGAAAATTTCTGAGGCGCTTGATACTACGACCTCAGAGCTTCTTGGCGAAGTGCCGCTCTATATTTCCGAAGACATGAAACGTCTGGTTGATGCCGCCGACGGTTTGAACAGCCAGCAGGTGGACGCCGTCATCAGCGTCGTCAAAGAAATCAACGGCAAATATAAATAGGCATGAATGCTTTAACTCCTTCATAAAAATAATAAACACCTGATTAATTTATTTCCGGATGTGAACCAGAATGACCTTTGGACACGAAGATAAGCCTCTTGAATTGTTTTCCGCCCCGCATCTTGCAGCAGTGGCTCTGATCCTTGCTTTCTGTATCGCTTTGGTCCTTTGCAGAAAAAAACTGCAGAATGAGACTGCCGGCAGCCGGTTTGCCATATTTCTTGCAGTCGTTACCGCGTTTCAGCAGACACTTCTGTTTGTATGGTATGCCTATTCCGGAGAATGGTCCGTCTCCTGGACGCTTCCCATACAGTTGTGCGATTTATCCGTATTCCTCTCGGTGCTGGTGCTTATAACAAAAAACAAATACCTGTCAGAGGTGCTTTACTTCTGGGGTCTGGGAGGAGCTACCCAGGCAGTGCTCACTCCGGATATGGGAAACCATACCTTTCCCCATTTTGTGTTTTACCAGTTTTTCGTCAGCCATGGGCTGATCCTGCTGACATGCCTTTTCATTATTTCGGTCCATCGATTCCGGCCAACGTTTAAATCTGTCATCCGGGTATTCGTCATCACAAATCTTTATGCCGCAGTGATAATGCTTGTCAATGCCCTAACGGGGAGCAACTACCTGTTTCTCCGGTATAAGCCCCAGGGCGGCTCCATCATGGAGCTGCTGGGACCATGGCCATGGTATATTCTATGGCTGGAAGCCGTGGCACTCATCCTCTTTCTGCTTTTGTACCTGCCTTTTGCCTTTAAAGGTGACGCCGGAAAGTCTGCTCCTTTTTCAGCATAAATTTGCTATGTGCTCGGGCTTCTCACGCTAACACCCTTACGGCACTCTCCTGACATTCATTACACTGTCCTTAGCTCGTAAAATACCAGGTATCTGTCTCCAATGGGCTTATTGCAATGGTCCGTGTTGTATGCATAACTCCATTCCGCCAGAACTGACCTTCCTTCACTCAAATCCTCTCTGAATCTTCCTTTAAATAAGGCGGAATATTTTTTGATTTCATTGACCTCATCATGGCTCAGGAACATGGCGTTACCGTGATATTCAACACTTTCGCCTTCATCTGACGCAGAAAAGAGAATGGTAACATCCTTTCTGCCATAGGTGACCAGATTCCAAAGATCCTTGTCTACAGCTTCAATAACGGTCATTCTGCTGTTGATCTCCAGGACCCCGCTCTTCTCCGCTATAAAATAAGGATAATAGACAATAAGCCCTCTTCCGGAATACTTGCCCAGCAATTCCCTGCCTTTTCGGCAGGCCTCTTCGGAAGTTGCTCCCACCAGCCTGGGAAGGTTCAGATCATTGCTGTCTTCCACGGCAACGCGGATCGTCCAGAGCAGCCTCTCATCCAATTCGGTCTCCGGCGTAAATTGTTTCCATGGCACTGTAGGAAGGTTTAAAGCTTTCAGTTGGTAAAATCCAAGATATTTGTTCACACGCTCTCCTCATCCGTACAGCGGGGCTTAATTAATATTGAAATAATCAAACATCATTCCCGCATCCAGTCCGGCAACCCTGCAGATGCGGTATCTCTCATAAAGCTGCCGGTGGCCTTCCTTCAGGTTATGGGAGGTGATTCCGTGCTTGATGGACAAATAGGCTTCCATATATGCCGCGAATTTGTCGCAGAACTCAATGATCTGCCCGTCCACAGGGTCAAAGGTATTTTCATTGAAGCTGTAGTTGATATCCTCCGAGGTGACGATTTCCAACCCGTTTTCCGTTTTGATCTTGCTCATGAACTCATTTTCCGTAAAATACCGTATTTCCTCCTGCCAGCCGCCGGGCAGCAACGGATAAATAACTTCCTCCATCTGCCTGTCCTCGATCTCCTTGATCAGCTCACCAAGACCTTCGACCGAGTTTTTGACCGGCGAAATTATATCCCTGGTAAGTACTTCCGGCATATCGTGGAACAAGCCTGCAAAGAAGTTGTTATATTTTCTTTTCTCACAAGCGTTGACCTGCAGCGACAGCATATAGGAAAGAACCGCTACAATCAGCATATGCCCTGCGACTGAAGTTTCCGGCACCCTGGGGGTCTGGGCCCACCGCTGTTGAAATCTGAGCTGGCCGATCAGATTCAGAAAATCCTTGGAATTCTTATTTAAAGAAAATTTTTGCACGCCGGAAATGTCGTAATGCTCCTCGATCTGCCCGTCGATGATCTTTTTCGTTTCCTCCAGGCGGTAGAAGCCGCTGCTTAGCCTGTAGACGATATCGAATTCCCAGTTGGTAGCCAGGAAATGTGACGCTTTCAGAATCCTTTTCTCATGATAGGAGCACTCAGGCTCAAAGAAGTATTGTTCAATCCTTTGCTTCATGCCGGCTTCTATTTCATAGACGCCCTTGTCCTTCAGCATGGCAAGTACAAGCCGGTTAATCTGGGGGCCCTGCTTTTCCATGAGCTTGTGGAAAATCGGCGGTTTTATGTCGGTCAGCAAAATGCGTTGAAAGAACTCAAAGATTGCTCCCTCGATGAGGCTTGTCCAATTTACAGGCTTGCCTTCGTCTTCCTCAAACCTGCCGATGACATAGGCGAAAAAAAGCTTGTGCGCCTGCTTGTCAAGCTCCGTAAAGCCCTTGTGAGGCCTTATATGGTCATTCCAGCGCTGAATGCTGGCAGCATCGTATATAAACCGTAAAAAATTCTCTCTTAACAATTCATCCGCCCCCCAACCCCAATATAACTGTCCTGCGCATATGTTACCAACATATTATCATAAGTGCCATTGATGCACAATGTGCTCCAGCCTGGACAGATGAAAATTATCCCCTTTAGAGCTTCAAACAAAATTCGCCACTTGCCGTACACTGTTAATAAGGTATAATATTCAGGTATAGATTATAATTGCTTCGGGGTGAAGACTTTGAAAAAAAACAACCGCTATATAGCTTCTTTAATCCTGCTTCTGGTGACCCTAGGGTTTTTCATCAGCAGCGCTTTTAACCATACATTTGCCGGACAGCTGCTGTCGGCTTTGTTCGGAGCGTCAATGATCGGCGGAATCGCGGACTGGTTCGGCATAACGGCGCTTTTCCGAAAGCCTCTGGGCATCCCTTTCCGGACGGAAATCATCCCCAGGAACCGTCAGAAATTATATGACTCACTGGTGCATATGGTGGAAAAGGAGCTTCTTACGAAGGAGGCTTTGAAAAGCAAGCTGGACAGGTTCGACATTTCCCAGAAGCTCATTCAGTATCTGGAAGAGCAGGGCGGCAAACATGATCTCGCCATGCTGGTGAATAAAATCGTAGCCGATATGCTTGACAGGGTAGATCCCAACCAGGCAGGCTCTTTCCTGGAAAAGCTCATTCATGAAAACTCCTCCCGGCTGGATTTTTTTAAGCTGTTCCAGACCGCCGCCGAATGGCTTGCGAAAAATGCTGCCGATGAAAAAGTCATTCCCGCAGCCGTGGACAAAATTAAGGATTTCATCCTTTTCCCGGGTTTTGGGACCCTTCTGTACAAAGTCGTCCAGGATATTTTTGATAAACTGGAAAGCAATGCGGAAAAGGAAACCGCCGGGAAAAGGATGTTTTTCAAGTTTGTACTGACCCTGGCCGATTTCTCGCCAATGTCGCCCACCAGGCTGTCATCCAGGCTTTTAACCGAAGCCCTTGAATATTTCAACAGCATGAAGGACGCCGAAAGCCCTCAGAGGAAAGGCTTTGAAAAATGGCTTGAAAGAAATGTGGAGGAATTCCGCTCCAATCCGGCATTACAGGAAACCGTCCGTCAAAAAGGCATCGAGCTTCTGAAGAACGTAAGCCTGGGTCCCGTGTTTACAAGTCATGTCTACCCCTACTTTAAAGGCGAAGAACAGTTTTTAAAGCTGCAGTCCCTTATCGAGGGACTGGTGGAGAAGCTGGCGGAGGATTTCAAGGAAAACCCGGAGGACCAGGCCGCCTTGAATGCCTATGTCAAAAACGCCCTGATACAGCTCATTGACGAAAATCACCAGGTCATCGGCCAGATGGTCAGAAACCAGCTCGACAAATTTTCTACCGAAATGCTGGTGGAAATGATCGAGGAAAAAGCGGGGAACGACCTGCAAATTATAAGGATCAACGGCTCGGTCGTAGGAGGGCTCACCGGCTTGGCAATTTTCCTTCTGACCTTCTGGATCCGGTGACTGGGTTCGCCATAGGGTTTGAAGCGCTTTGGGCACAACGAAAGGACGGATGGTGTAATGCAAAATAGAAGCAAGGCAAATCGATTACTTTTAAGCGTATTTATTCTGTTTGTGATAACAACGGTTTTAAAGCTCCTGTACCGGGACAGCTTTGCTGCAGGGCTGCTGGCATTTACAGCCGAAGCGGCACTTGTGGGCGGCATTGCGGACTGGTTTGCCGTGACGGCCCTTTTCAGGAAACCTCTGGGGTTTTCCTGGCATACCGCCATTGTCCCCAATAACCGGGAGAGAATCATCGAAAAAATAACCTTTATGGTAGGCGACGAGCTGTTGGGCGTGGACTCCATAAAAAACAAGCTGTCAGGCTTCAATATGACAGACGCCCTGCTTGACAGGCTTTCCGGCAGTATGGACAAAAACTCGCTGGAGGGTCATGTTCAAACCCTGGTTGCCGACAATATGGAACTGCTGGACAGAGCAAAAATCACCGGAGACATCGATGCGCTGATCAAGGAGAACCTGAAAAAGGAAAACGTCTCTGAGGAAATCAGGGATCTCATCGTAAAAGCCTTCAACGAAGGGAAACACGCCGACTGGCTCATGCTTCTCCTTGGAAAGGCCGTTGAGATTGCCCGCAGGCCCGCTACCCGGGAGAAAATATATAAAATATTGAGGGAACAGGAAAAATTCAGCCAGGAAACAACAGGCTCCGGTACCTTCTTCGTAAAAACCCTTCTCACGGTTTCCCACAGCAGCAAGCATACCAACCTGCTGACAATATCCGGCCTGCTGCAGGAGGAACTGGTAGATACGCTGGAACAGCTCAGGAACCCGGAACACCCTGTCTTCAAAAAATTCCTTGAGAATTCGGATTCTTTGCTCAAGGAACTGGACGGCGCCGGAACTCTTTCCCATACCATACAAACCTGGAAAAACGGGATCCTTGAACGCTTGGACCTGCTTGACGCACTTCAGCTCATGATTTCCACAGTGATCGAATCACAGATCAATCGAGGAGAAGCCGCCGCATGGATCGCCGGCCATCTTGACAAATACCGCAGCGACCTGAAGCAGGATTCCGAAATGCGGGAATGGATCGATACCATCCTGAAGGAAATGCTGGAGAAAATCATACGAAATGAGCACCATCTCATCGGGGAGATTGTGCAGGAGACGCTTGAAGCCTTTACAAACAAACGTTTGAATCAGTTCATCGAGGAAAAAGTCGGTGAGGACCTGCAGTGGATCCGCATAAACGGCTCGATTGTCGGCGCTTCTGCAGGTTTGCTGATCTATCTGTTCGCCAACCTGGTATATACCCCCTATATTGTTCCGGTATTGCATGGCCTGCTGGGAATAGGGTAGTCAGCAAGCTTGGGTCAAAAGCCTCTGCAGTCCGGAACCGTCTTTAAGGAAATGAGCATAACGCTGACATCGTCTTCAAAATCTTCATTTTCATCCGTCCTGAAGGATTGAATAAGTTTTTGAACAAAAGTCTCCTGGCTTTCCCTGTAAGATTCAATGATTTGTATGGCACCCTCGCATATGGCATTCCAGTAGATTTGATTTTGGGTGCCTGAGGTAAAAAGACCATCCGTGTACAGGATAATTATATCGTTTTGCAAAATGGCTTTTTGCTCCAATTCATACTTGGTACCGGTCTGCATTGCCAGAAGGAATCCATTTTGCTCGAGTATATTCACAATTCCGGATACGGTATTGATGACAACAGGATAAGGGTGCCCGGCATTTGAATAGTACAGCCTGCCGTTTCTGATCAGGCCTATAAAGGCTGAAACCAAATGTTCATTGTCATCGCCAAGGATATTGAACAAGATGGAATTCATATTTTCCAATACTTCATTGGGGTAGGTATTGTTATGAATACAATTGTTAAAGATGCCTTTAACCATTGCGGACACCATTGCCGATACAAAGCCGTGACCTGCGACATCCGCTATAATAAACCAAAGAGAATTTCCGATGTTTACGCAGTCATACAAGTCCCCTCCGACAATGCTGCTTGGTATATACTTCCCATACATGTCTGCCATTTCGAATTTTTTAACCGTAAACATCAAGGAAGCTTGAAAAGCATTTGCGTTGGTCAGCTCATTTGCGAATTTCCACCGTTCTTCATGCTTGTTAAGTCTTTCTGTTAAAATACTCTTTTCGGTAATATCATTTGCAATAGCCGATACGCCTGTAATGGTCCCATCCATCCCGTAAATCGGAGAAATTGACAAGGATACCCGAATAAAGCTTCCGTCTTTTCTCTTTCGGATTGTTTTGTGCCGCTCGATCTTTCCCCCGTCTCTGATTTTAGACAGGATCCGGTCCAGATTATCTCCGCTTTCTGACGGAATTATCATCGTGGCACTTTTCCCTAAAGCCTCGGCCTTGGTATACCCGTATAATTTCACAGCCCCTTTGTTCCAGCTGGTTATCCTGCCGTCCAGTGTCGTCCCGATAATTGCGGAATCCGACGACTCTACAATGGAAGCCAGCACTTTTATTTCTTCAAGCCTTTTGTTTCTGTTGGTTATGTCTCTGATAATACTTGCAACATAGTGCCCCGAGGCATCCTCTACCCCGACGGATTTCACCTCGACAGGGAAACCGGAACCGTCTTTTCTATAATGAACGGTTTCAAATTCCACCCCGTCGGTTTTTGCCCTGCTGAATTGCATTCTGGCAATCTCAGTATTGTCCTGTCCTCTGATTTCGAATATGCTCAGTCCCACCAGTTCGTTATAATCGTACCCATAGGATTCAACAGCCAATTTATTTGCTTCAATGATCCTGCCTTCCGAATCCAATACAAGTATGATATCCTTGGCATTTTCCACTACTTCTTTATAAATAGAAGAATTATTTTTATCGAGCATATGCAATTCCGTCCTTTAAGATTCTGCCATATAGTAAATTATATAGTAATCGGCATAACTAATCTATAAATTTACGGTAAAATTTTGTATTAAAGTGTTAAAGGCTGCAACCCTTCACAGAAGGAACGGCAGAAAAGCCGGATGATGCGGCAAAAAGGCAGGACTCTGAAAATCCTGCCTTCTCCGCCCTGGTGGTTGATTTAATTAAAAGCAAGCCAGAAGCTCCCGTCCGTCCGGAAAATATCCATGATCTGGCTGAAAGGAATGGTAAAGGTAGGAAAGCCCGAGGCATAAGGTGCGATATCATAAGGATCGAAATAAAGGTTCAGAGCATCCTTTGTGATAAAGAAGGGCTGATCCGCCGCGATTCCCTTATAGCTGTCCGGCCATACGCCCATCTCTTCTCCATGCTCCTTTATCTGAGCCGCAACAATATCACTCAGCACCTTTTCGTAATTGCTTCCGCTTTTGAACAGGTCTTTGAGCTCATAGAACCTGCCGCTGTCCACATTGATATGCGCATAATTCATAAAGGGCATTCCGTGTGCGGCTCCGAAGGGAAAGTTATAGGCTGTCATTTCCAGTACAAGCAGCTTCTTCTTATTGAACCCGATACTGAATTGGCCGTCATAGGAATAGTCAAGCACCATTTCAGGCGTTATGCCCGGTTTGACCGACATATTCCTGAGCTTCGCATTCACTTCCTCCTGAACCTTCGGATCGGCAATACCAGCGATTTCGGGATAATACACCAGATAGTTCCTGTTGGGCTTGTATTTCACTTCACAGACGGTTACGCCGATTTTAAGCTTGGCGCATGCTGACGGTTTGTATACTGTCTCGCCCTTCCTGTCCATATAGTACATTCTTCTGTCCACGTCCGCCTTGATGATACCGTCCAGAAGGGCCATAGTCCCGGAACCTTCCACCGAAGGGAGATTCTCGGCTCTCCTGCCGGTCTTGTCAGCAAAAAAAGTGTCACTGCTGTCATAGACGGACGCAATCCCATTTTTAAAATCACCTACGCCATAATACACATAATCAGTCAACGGTACTCCGTCCGGCCCAGCGATTGCGTATTTGGACCCAAAAAAGGAATATTCCGTGTTTATCGGGATTCCAAGTGCAAGCATGCCTTCACCGAGAATAAGGATATCGTTGTATTGCGGCTGAACAATGAATTTGCCCTTTTTGTCGATAAGGCCGTATTTATCCGCTACAGGGTCTTGTGACATGTTCACCGCCGCCGTACCGTTTTTAAAATCCTGGGCCATTGTAAACTGCGGCTTTATAACAACGTTTCCATTTTTATTGATGTAGCCGTATTTACCGTCCTGCTTTTCCTGAAAGGCCAGCAGACCTTCGCTGTAATTCCCAAGATAATTATAATTGAAGCTGCTTATCTCATTCCCGCCGGTGTCCAGCAAGACATACCCGTCATTTACCGTTTTTGCAACGGCAAGCCCCTGGTTGAAGCTGTTTGCATACTCATATTTCGGTTCTACAACGACATTGCCCGCCGTATCAATATAGCCATAGAGCAGCTTTCCATCGCCGGTCTGGCTATAGAAAACCGCTCTGCCGTCGGAAAAATCGCCTATATAACCTTCAGGTCCGAAGATTACCGCACCTTTTTCGTCGATGGCTCTAAAGCCGTCATCCTTCTGGGCTATTGCAATTCCTTCCTTAAAATCGTTGATATAGGAATATGCCGGTTCCACCACAAACTTCCCTTTTGTGTTGATGACACCCATCTTTCCTTCTATTCCGGCAACAGCAAGACCATTGCTTTGGAATTCACCGGCATCCGAATAGACAGGCTTTAGCTTGAATTCTCCCATGCTGTCGATGTATCCCCATTGACTGTCGCCCACATAGCTTACCTGAGCAGGGAACAAATCTATGGCTTCGGGATCTCTTGCGCCCCGGCCGCCATTGCCGGAGCTGTCCGTCCCCGGCCTTCCTGTGCCTGGGCCGCAGGCGGACATGGAAAAAAGCATTGCAAGAATCAGGGCTGCCAGAAGAGCAGAGGTGAACTTTTTCATAGATTTACTCCTATTTCGGAAATTCCACTATTATTCTACTTATTGTCTTTCGAGTATATTACAAAAGGAAGCATCTATGCTATAATAAATACCGAAACGGAGGTAAAATGAATAAATTTAAATACGATACACACATACATACAAGCGAAGTCAGCAACTGTGGAAAGGTCCCGGCAAAAGAAATGGTTAGGCTGTATAAAAATGCAGGCTATTCCGGGGTTGTCGTCACCGACCACTATTATAAAGGATATTTTGAAAGGCTGAAGGCCGGCAGTTGGAATGAAAAGGTGGACCGATACCTGGAGGGTTACCGCATCGCTCAAAATGAAGGGGATAAGCTGGGCTTAAGGATTATTGCAGGGATGGAAATCACTTTTCCGGAAAATATGAACGACTATCTGGTTTACGGCATTGACGAGAAATTTTTGAAAGAAAACAAGGAACTGTATCATTTGGGCCTCGAAGGCTTCAGAAAGCTATTGGAAGGCCGTGACATCCTGCTCTTTCAGGCACACCCCTTCAGGCAGCATATGACCCGGGCGCTGCCGGAGCTCCTGGACGGAGTTGAGGTTTACAACGGCAATCCACGGCACGATTCCCGCAATCCTCTGGCACTTGAATATGCAGAAAAGAACGGGCTGAGAATGCTGTCCGGCTCTGACTTTCACCAGCGTGAGGATCTGGCAAGAGGCGGCATCATCGTAGCCGAAGAAATAAACAGCTCCGCGCAATTGGTAGACCTCATAAGAAATGGCAGAATCCTTGAATTGATTCGAAGCTGACCGATAATTTTTTCAGACATGTAGCAAAGCACTCCGTATGATTAAATGTAAATCAAAAAAATAATAAGGAGTGACTTTTCATATGGATAGAAAATTATATTTGTCCGATACAAACAAAAAATTAGGCGGAGTCTGCGGGGGAATGGGAGAATATTTTGGAATCGACCCCACCATTGTCAGGCTGCTCTGGTTCCTATCCATCTTTTTGTCCGGCTTCGGACTGCTGGCCTACCTGATCGCGTGGATCGTAATGCCCAGACGCGGCTGCTCCAGAAATAACTGGTAAAGAGCATCGGTACAGGGAGAATCTTAATCGATGTATTGGTCAAGATTCTCCTTCGTTACTAAAACATAAGGAATATAGATAGTCTTATCCACTTTTTCCTTTTGGACGATTTTATAGGCAGCATTGATTGCACCTGTCCCCTGACCTTTTGCATCCTGAAAGACAGTGCCTTTCATCATACCGCTTTTCATTGCCTTCAGCGCTTCGGGAATTGCATCAATACCAAATACCAGCACCCTGTCAAGCCTTTTGGCGTTTTCCAGAGCTTTTATGGCACCCAGCGCCATTTCGTCGTTTTGAGAAACCACGGCGTCCACAGGCTTGTTCAGTTGCAGAAGATTTTCGATGATCGCTTCCCCCTCTGCCGTGGACCAGTTACCGGATTGTTCATACAGGATCTTGATCTGGGGGAAGGAATCCAAGACCTCCTGAGCGCCTTTTCTTCTGCCTATCTCCGCATCATGTCCGTTCTGTCCATGAAGTATTACGATATTCCCGCGGCCATTTAGTTCCCGGACTGCATATTCCATTTCCAGCCTGCCGGATTCAACGGCGTCAGAGCCCACAAAGGTCGTGCATTTAGCCTGGTTTACCACAAGGGTGTTTACTGTCATAATCGGTATCCCGGCTCTGTCCGCCGCTTCCACTGCAGCCTCACAGCCTTGAAACGAAGCAGGATTAAGTATGATGATGTCTACCTTTTTTGCTATATAGTTTTCCACCTGGCTGACTTGTTTCTCTGCGCTGTTCTGTCCGTCATTTATTATAATCTCTACGCCAAGCTTCTCTGCCTGTTTTTCCATGGCGCCTTTGATACCCATAATGAATTCATTGTCAAAGGACAGCAGGGATACTCCCATGCGAATTTTTTTCATATCCCCGCTGGTCTCACTTTCCGCCGAATTCGGACCCGGCGCTTCACTCTGCTGATTCGGAAGCTGAATTACCTCATTTTGCTGCCTGCAGGCGCAAAAAAGGAATGAAAGGCTTAAAACAATCAGTATTCTATATGTTTTGTTTAGCCGCATTTCATCCCTCCCGTATTGCATATATTCTAATTATAACACATATTCTAACCTTTAGTTCTTCAGCGTAAACTTCATTAATTTACCGGCATTCACGGGCCGTGGCTAATCAGGTACCCATTACGATAGAAAGTAAAAGCAAATACCTGGGTCATTGCGAGCGCAACGCAGTGGAGCGCGGCAATCTCAAAATACCGTCCCGTTAAGCTGCAGAGATTGCCACGTCGCTCCGCTTCTCACAATGACAACCAGGTACCTGAATAGTCACCATACGCCTTTTAGAAATACCGCAATGCTTTAATGCCCTATTTCCAAAAGATAATCCGTTTGTTTACGCCGTAGTATTCGCTGCCGCATCGATGATGGAATTCAATTTTGTCCTGTAGTAAACGAAATCCTTCCACTGGACCTCAGGGGGTATGAAGTGATCGCCAAAAGGTATATACCCTCCGGTCTTAAGCACTTTCTCCACAGGTTCAAGGATCTGGTCGATTCTTTCTCTCCCGTAAACTATTTCCGACTTTGGAATCCCCCCCATGATGGCAAGCCTGGGAAACTCTTTCCTGACCTTGACAATGTCCATTCCACAGTGGGCCTCAAAAGGAAACATCCCGGTGACCCCCGCTTCAATGAAGAAAGGGATGATTTTCATGCAGTCGCCATCGGTGTCCACAAATATCAGGTCTACATTCTTGCTTTTAAAGAATCCTGTAAGCCGCTTGTAATAAGGCAGCATGAATTCGCGCATCACTGCGTCGGAAAGCATGGAGCCCGAGCCGAAAGATATATCTTCCCATATCTGGACATGATCAATTTCCACCTCGGCCAGAACTTCCTCGAAAACGGCGATCCAGAGATCTGTAAAAGTACTCATGATATCGTGCACCAGCTCCGGTTCGTCATAATACATGAAAAACAGCTTGTCATACCCGATAAGATGAGCAAGAGTCCCGAAGAATCCGAAAGGATATCCGCCGACGCCCAGGGGATAATCCCTGTTCTTATACTCTTTGACCTTTTCTTTCCAGTTTTTAGGCAGCCTGGCTTTAATATTTTCCATTTTCAGCCTGTCCGATTTGTATTCCTGCCAGGTTTTCCAGTCGCTTATGGGCCATTCCCAGCCTGACGCCATGGTAGCGCTTTTTTTCAGGAAAAGTCTTGTCACACCATCCAGATCCATGTATTTTAGCGTCTCATCGTCTTCTTCCAGAGTCTTTGCTTCAAACATGGGATAACAAAAAAGATTCAGATCTATCAGCTGCTGGCTTTGATCCATACCAAAGCAGTCTTTCACATCGCTATCCAGTGCAAAGCCCTGTGTCGGCCAGTACAGCCCGCCTGCCATAATGGCATATCCGTTGGGATATTCACCCGGCGCCAGATATTTATTATTGCAGGTCCAGGATTTTGTATAGATGGAGGAGGATACACTGGTATAGTCACCGGGAACAGCCGCAGGATTTATGCGGGGTAAGCCGTCCCTGTACCATCTGTTTATTGTCCCTCCCCAATATCCGAACTCCCACTTTAAAGATGGAACCTCCGGATTGAAGTTTTTCATTACCTCGATAAATTTTTCCCTTGAATTCACCTGATAACACCTCTCCTGTATTTATTGAAATGCCTTATACGCTCTGAAATCCATAGAATTAAAGTACCTTCACGTAAATCAAGCTTTTTCTTGTTATAGCTGTCCACAGCAACGACAGAAATTATTATCAAGCCTTTTATGACCCGCTGGATATATGGCTGGATCACCAAACTGTCAAAGGCATTGGAAAGAAACATCATCACAAATACGCCCAGGAGCGTCCTGAAGGCATTCCCTTTCCCGCCGGAAAGAGATGTTCCGCCAATGACTACGCTTGCAATGACAGTCAAGGCTATGTCGTCGCCTACAGTCGGATGCCCCGTATTAAGCCTTGCAGCCATCAGCACGCCAGCCGCAGCCGCAAAAAATCCTGTCATGACAAAGAGAGAGCCTTTCAAAAGATTTACCTTCAGGCCTGTAGCCGCAGCCACGTTATAATTGCCGCCAATGGCATAAACATTTCTGCCGTACCTGGTATAGGTCAATATCCAATGGCAGATAAGCAAAAGAAAGCTAAACAGAATAAAGATCAAAGATATCCCGGCAATCCTTTTATCGCCAAAGGAATTCAGCAAATCGCTTTTGCTGGTTACAGGCACGCCATTGGCCGCAGTTAGCGCTATTCCTTTTAAAGTGATCATGCTGCCGAAGGTCACAATGAATGAATTTATTTTCGCTTTGGCGACCAGAAAGCCGTTAAGCATACCTATCAGGATTCCGGCTGTTACGGCTGCAGCAACAGACAGTGCCAATCCGAAATATGGATAGAGCACAACTGTAAGTACCGATGAAAGGGACACCATGGAGCCGACGCCCAGATCAAACTCCCCGCCGATGATCGCAAAGGTCATGCCAAGAGCCACGATACCGTAGAGACCTATTTGCATAAGCAGATTTGAGAGATTGCCGGTATTAAAAAACGCGCCCGAAAACAAAGATACCAGAATGAACATCATTATTGCGCAAAGCAGCACTTTTTCCTTCAATAAAAATCTAACAATCTTTTTTATGGAGCCTGGCTTTTGAATCATCGCTTTTTCCTCCCGGTCATGCCGACACCCTTTTTCTGTCCAGCCAGACAGCGGCTGTAATTACTATTCCTTTTACAATCATCTGGTTAAAGGATGACATTCCCATAAGATTTAAAATGTTACTCAATACCCCTATGATAAAAACGCCCAGCACCGTTCTCACAATGCTGCCTTCCCCGCCTTCGAGGCTTATACCGCCTACAATCACCGCCGCAATTGCGTCCAGCTCATAGCCTTTACCCAGATCCGAGGAACTGCCCATGGATCTTGAAGTAAGTACGATGGCCGAGATGGCGGCCGTTGCTCCGGCGATTACATAGACAAACATTTTATAAAAGCCCACTTTTATCCCCGATAGTCTTGCCGCTTCATAATTGCCGCCCGTCAGATATACTTTCCGTCCAAAGGGCGTCAGCCACAGTATCAGGTGGGAAAGGAGTGCGACAATAAAAAATATGAGCAGCGGTACGGGTAAAAAACCCAATAGGTTTCCGGTCCCCAGATACATATAGAAAGGGTCCCTGCTGCCCGGAATGAAGCGGGCGTTGTATGCAAGCAGCGAAACACCGAAAATCAAAAGCTGCGATCCCAGGGTAATCATGAAAGCATCTCCTGAATTGGCATTTATTTTTGAAAGGATCGCACCGTTAAAGCTTCCCGCCGCAGCGCCTATCATAATTGCAAGCAGGATGGCTCCGCCCACGCCAAGCACAGGCTGCATACTCAATGCGGTAGCGCCTGTAAGCGTAACAATGGAGCCTACCGAAAGGTCAAAGCCTCCCGTAAGCATGACAAAGGTCATACCGCAGGCCAGAATCCCGTTTACCGCCACCTGTCTCATAATATTGGAGATATTGCTTACTGTCAGAAAGCGGTCGGTCAACAGGGATGCGATAATGATCATGCCAATAAAAACAAACAGCATTTTATATTTTTCCAGCTTTACAGCAAAGTCCTTGTTCATGAAACTCCTCCGTTTTGAGTGCCGTGCCTATCCTATTGCACAATGCATCACATGCTCAGCGGTCACCTGTCTTGTGTCGTTTTCAAATTCACCCTTGATTTCCCCCTCATGCATGACGATAATCCTGTCACTCATTCCCAGGATCTCAGGCATTTCCGATGAAATCATCAGGATGGACTTTCCTTCCTTGACAAGCATGTTCATCATCATGTAAATCTCATGTTTGGATCCGACGTCGATTCCTCTGGTAGGTTCATCCAATATAAGGATGTCGGCATTCGTATATAACCATTTGGCCAAAACCACCTTTTGCTGGTTTCCTCCGCTCAGATAAATACATTTCTGACCGCTAAAAGGAGTTTTGATCCCAAGCCGGGCTATAAACTCTTCAGCAATCCTGTTCTCTTTTCCGAAGAATACAAGCCCGTATTTAACAATTGATTTCAGCTTGCTGACAGTTATATTTACCGATATCGGAAACCGCAAAATAAGCCCTTGCTGCTTGCGGTCCTCGGTTAAAAGCGCCAGGCCGTTTTCTATGGCGTCAAAGGGGCTGTTGATTTTTACTTCTCTGCCCTTTATGACCACCCTTTTGGAATTTACCCTGTCGGCACCAAAGATTGCTCTTACAAGCTCTGTCCTTCCAGCGCCGACAAGACCTGCGATCCCAAGTATTTCGCCTTTTCGTACATCGAAGGCAACGTCCTTCAGCACGCCTTTTCTGCTTACTCCGCTTACTTCCAGAACCTTTTCCGCATTACAGGCTGCTATGCGGTACGGGAATTCCTGATCGACGGTCCGTCCCACCATACTGCCGACAATATCGTTCCTGCAGGTCTCACAGGTATTTACGGTACAAATGGCCTTCCCATCCCTAAGTACCGTAATCCTGTCGGATATTTTAAAGATCTCTTCCATTTTGTGGGAAATATACAGGATGGTAATGTTTTTACCCTTCAGCTCGGCTATAATCCGGTACAGGTTATCCATCTCCTTTTCGGTAAGCGTGGCTGAGGGTTCATCCATAACAATAATTTCAGCGTCGTAGGAAAGCGCCTTTGCAATCTCAACCATTTGTTTTTGCGATACGCTGATCTCTCCCACCGGCGTCCTGGGGTCCATGCTGCAGCCGATATGCTCCAAAAGTACTGCAGCATCATTGAAAATGGCATTCCAGTCAATTCTGCCCGATTTCTTTTTCAGTCTTCCGAGAAAAATGTTTTCTGCCACTGACAATGCGTCAATGAGGTTGAATTCCTGGAAGATTATGCTCAAACCGTTTTGCTGTGCCTGTTCCGGCGATTTTATGGCGCTTTTTTTACCTTTGATCCAGATTTCACCCGAATCAGCGAAATATACTCCGTTAAGGATTTTCATCAACGTTGATTTTCCGGCTCCGTTTTCTCCGCAAATGGCATGAACCTCGCCTTTTCTCACCGCAAGACATACTTCGTTCAAGGCATTGACACCGGTGAATTTCTTACTGATTTGCTTCATTTCCAAAATAATCTCATTCACCATAATTACACCCTGTTCACTCTATTTTATGTGTACCGCAGATACCCTTCTTAAAATCTTAATTGCCGTCCATGCAACATATCGCTGCATGGACGGCCTGAACCGCTTTAAAATAATTTCTACCAAACTCCCTTGAACTGGTCCACGTTGTCTTTTGTAACCTGTGCGATCGGAGTCTTTATCCACTTTTCAAGCTTTTCGCCCTTAAGGTATTTCACTGCATACTCTACTGCCGACTTTCCTTCCCAATCCGGCGGCTGTGAAACCGTGCTTACCATTTCACCGGCTTTAACCGCTGCATAGCCTTCGATTGTGCCGCTTATGGAAACAACCTTTATCTTATCCTGCCTTCCGGCTGCTTTTATGGCCTGAATAGCTCCAATTGCCATATTGTCGTCGTGAGCATAAAGCACGTCGATCTCGGGCAATCTGGTGAGGAAGTCCTCCATTACCTTTTGTGCCTGCGCTCTATCCCATCCGGCATTCTGGTTTGCAACCACTTTGATATCCGGGTTGTCCTTGATTGCATCCATAAAGCCGCTGGACCTGTGGATAGCGGGGAATGATCCGGCTGCGCCTTCGATCATTACAACGGTGCCGCCTTTGTCTCCCAATATTTTCTTCACGGAATCGGCTGCCATGGAAGCTTCGTCTTCCATACTTGCGCCTATGAATGTCACGATCAGGCCTTCCGCTTCGGCATCATGCTGGGTATTGACTACGAATAAAGGTATTTTTGCTTCATTGACTTTCTTCATTGAAGGAATAATTGCCTTTGAATCACAGGGGATAATTTCGATTGCATCACATTTCTGCTGGATCAGACTTTCTACCTGAGAAGCCTGTTTCTGGGCATCCCATTCTGCGTCCAGGACTTTTAATTCAACATTCTGTTTTTTAGCTTCTTCCTCCGCCGCCGCGATAAGCGCCTTGAAATAAGGAGCCTGGAATCCGGAAACAGAGATACCGATGACATATTTACCACCGCCGCCTGCATTGGCTGTAGTTGAAGCTTGTGAATCTTTATTCGGAGTTTTGCTGCAAGCTGAGGCTGCAAGCACCAGAAGTGAGATAACCATAAGAAGGCTGACGAATTTCATGATTTTCTTCATTAAATTTCCCTCCCAGATATTAAATTCCTTGTAGATTGTGCTTTGCGACAGTGTTCGAACATACCCGCGAAATTAATTATATGGGAAGTTGTGTGGAATGTCTTTATGATCCCATGCTGTTATTTATTATTCTATGACATGAATAACACCTACAGCGGAACATAAATAAGGCAATTTGTCTGAAAATGACAAATTGCCTTTGGTTCGGGTCGTTTTAATTGTCTGCGTTTTTCTTTGTAACCCGTAGGGGACTGAGCTCATATTTTTCAGGCACAGCCAGTCCCCGGAGCTTATTCAATGCAAACTGCAGCGCTTCCTTGCCTCCGGTGGGGAAAATAAAGGTTGCGTCCAGGATATGATTTTTCACGGCATTCACCCCATTTGCATCGGGCATTACTCCTCCGATGCCGATACATTTCAAATCCAGGCCCATCTGCCGCGCTATTTTTGAAGCGCCCATAGCCATTGCGTCATTATGGGCAAAAACGAAATCAGTTCTGGGCACTTTGCCCAGTATCTCCGTCACGCGCTCCTCCGTTTTGTCTCTGAGCCAATAGCCCACAACGACATATTCAATACGGATTCTTGGATTTGATCCGATGCCGACTCTAAATCCGTTCTTTCTCTCCTTTGTTATGACGGAATCGGTGTCCCCTAGCACCTCCAGGATGCTGCCGCCTTTTTCCCCCAGGGCTTCCACGGCATATTCGCCTGCAAGCTTGCCCAGCTTGAAGTTATCGCAAAATACAAGCACATCGCAGGTTACTCCCTCTGGCGGATAGCCTACTACGATCACCGGCACTCCCGCTTTTTTGATTTCCGCTATTTCACTGGAAAGGCTTTCAGTATCGTTAAGAGATAGGATCAATGCGTCGATTCTCTGGCTCATAAGACTCTGTAAGTCCTTTTTCTGTTTGTTTACATCCTGGCCGGCATCATAGAAAACTACCTTTACATCCTCATACCCGGATGCTTCCTTGCGGATTTCATCATTCATGGCAATGCGCCAGGACTCGGATAAATTGGGCTGTGAAACCCCGATCACATAGTCGACGCCTTCCTCCTTATCAGCCCCGCAGCCCTGCAGAACCAGCAAAAAAAGAACGGCAGCCACGATGCAAACCGAACATTTCCTGATAACAGTTTTTTGAAAGCCGGAGTTTTTCAGCTTCATAGTCCTCCCCTTCTCAGAGGCGCCCACGCTCAACTTTGCCCCTTCTGCCTGTATTCGGACGGTGATATTCCCAGAACCTTCTTAAAGGCATAGCAAAAATAGTGTTGACTGCTGTAGCCCACCTGTTGTGCAACTTCATATATTTTTAGCGAGGAGCTGTTCATAAGTTTTATAGATTCGGTAATCCTGATTTTTTTAAGATAATCCGTAAAGGATAACCCCGTATATTGTTTGAATATCCTGCTAAGGTATCCTGTACTGACTTCCAGCATATCGGCAATTTCCTGCAGACTGAGATCAGGGTCCTTGAAATGGGTATCGAGATAATTTTTGGCGCTTCGAACAAGAGGCATATATCCGGGATCATTGTCATCGCCATACAACAGGTGCGCAGCCTCCAGCTTTTTGTTTATTTCATTGATCCGGTTCAGCTCTGCAATAGCCTTAAATATAGTATTTTTAAGCTCTTCCTCATTAATAGGCTTCAGAAGATAATCGAAAGCCTTGAGCTTAAGCGCTTGCTGCGCATAATCAAACAGATCGAAGCCTGTAATTATGATGGTTATGGCTTCGGGATTTTCCTCCTTGATGCTTTTGATAAGCTCCAAACCGCTGACTACCGGCATATTGATATCGATCAGGCATATATCCGGACTTTCATCCATAGCAATCTCCAGCGCTTCCGCGCCGTCTTTTGCTGTCCCCACAACCGTAAGGTCATATTCCTCCCACGGGATGGACTCATAGATTCCTCTTCTTATTTTCGGCTCATCATCCGCAATCAGTACTTTATACATAGTAAACCCTCCTAAACGGCAATGACAGGGTGCCTGATTTCAACCACCGTCCCTATCTCCGCTTCGCTTGAAATACTCACACCAAAGGAGCTACCATAGGATAGCTTTATCCGTTCGTTTATATTGAAAAGGCCATATCCGTCGTTTGTTCCCCGGGAATAATCATCATTATTCTTCCGGTTTTCCAGAAGGTCTTTTAGGTAATCCAATCGATCCGGGCTCATTCCAACCCCGTTATCAACAACAGTGAACACCAGCATTCCATCGACTATTCCTGCTTTTATATGAATTGATCCCGGCTCTCTTTTTTCTTTGATTCCATGATATATTGCGTTTTCAACAATAGGCTGAAGAATCAGCTTCTGCACAAAAAGCCGTTCTACTTCCTTTTCAAGGCTTATGGTATAATTGAGCATTTCCTCATATCGAACCTTCTGGATGATCAGGTAGCTGCGGACATGCTCGATTTCCTCCTCCACCCTGATAATTTCCTTCCCTCTGCTCAAACCTATTCTGAAGAGGTTTGTCAAGGCATTGATAACTTCTATCACATCTTTCGCATTATATTTTTTTGCCATCCAATGGATTGTGTCCAGCGTGTTGTAAAGAAAATGCGGCTTGATCTGGGACTGGAGAGCCCTGAGCTCCGCTTCCCTTTTATGCTTCTGCTCTTCATAAACCGTCTCCACCAGACTTTTTATTTCCGTAATCATGGTATTGAAGCTTTTACCCAACTGCCCGATCTCGTCTGTGTATTTGACGTCGAATTCGACTTTCAGATCTCCTTCTTCAGCTTGTTTCATCAAGGCTCTCAGCTTGTTCATGGGCTTGGCGATGGAGGAGGAAAATACAAAGGACGCCCCTACTGCCAAAAGCGCCACCGCAAAGAAAATAAGCAGACTGTAGTACCGGATATTATTAACTTCCTTCAGCGTATCATTCAGGGAAAAGACCCCTACAGTTTTCCACCCCGTATAGGCTGAAGTAGTGTAAATAAATTGAAACCGCTGGTTTAGAATATTTTTCACAAATACGCCTGACCGGCCTTTTTCAAACCATTTGTTTCTGACCCTTGGAACAACGTAATTCAAGGGCGAATAAATGTATTCCCCTGAAGCATTGACAATGTAAATAAAACCATTTTTGCTAAGGTTGGCGCTGTGCAGGATGTTTTCAAGAGCACTCATATTCAGGTCTATGAGGATTATTCCCGTGGTCTGGTTACTGGCCGGATCTTTGATTGCCACCGTAATGGAAATCAGCTCGTCTGCACTGATTTTTTTATATTCCGTTATTTTTCTTGCCGTAGTGGAAGTAAGGATATGCAGCCTGCCGTTGGAGGCAATTGTTTCCTTGTACCAGGCTTCCTCTTCCAGCGGATCCTGTATGTATTGATACATTTCATTACTAAGAAATCCGGAATGTGCGCTTATCAATGAAATGCCCTCGATTGTACCATAGTTCTCCGTAATTCCCGCCAGAAAGCTGCGCAGCTCGGATTCGGAATATTTCAGCTCCTGGGAATCACCTGTAACCCTGTCTCTGAAAAACTCCATTGTTTGAGGCTGCCTTGCAATGATCTTTATTACATTCTCCATGTTCATCAAATAAGTCTCTATGCTTTTGTTGGTCTGATTAATGGCTTGTATCGTCGACTGGCTGGCGGCATTCTCTATAGAGGTGGAGAAGACAATATTGGTCAATATACCTATAATCAGCACTGTTATGAGGATTATGGCAATAAAATAAGTAAGAAGCTTGTATTTTATACTTAAATTGTTAAAATATCCGATCATTTGCTTGTAACCATAATCCCGTATCGCATGATAGTATTATTGTAAATCAAAGGTCCGGAAATAGCCAGTAGTTTTCGTATAAATCACCTGTGAAACACATTATCTCTGGCGGCAAAAAAAAACCTCTGGACGCCAGTATTCCGGCAAATCCAGAGGTATAACCGCTTCATAATCACCCTGCCCCCTATTCGTTTACAATTTTCAATAACAGCACAGAACGGTTGCCAATATTTCTGACAATTCTGCTACAGTTCCGGTCAATCATTTCGGAATCCACCAATTGCAGATTATGCTCATTATCCAGCAGGTACGTTCTGCAGGTGAATGAGCCTTCAAGGAGAAGGTTGCTAAAATCAATTGTGTATTCCCTGCTTTCAGCGTTGAAATTACTAATCAGTATGGAAGCTTCCTTCCCGTTATCGTCTATTCCGCAGCAGCAATAAAGTCCCTTGATTCCGGAAGAGATATCTACCGAGACCCTTTGAGGATCATCATACAACATCCTGAAGGCCTTGAAAGCATAATAGTTCTTTTGCGGTACACCGTATAGATTAAACAGACTCCAATAGGAAGAAGGCGCTGCATCATAAAAGTTTGCAACATCGACCGAACAGTCCTGCAGCAGAATAAGAACCGCAGCGTCAAAACTGGCTCCTTCCGCACCTTTCGACCTTTCAAAAAACTCCTGTGTATAGTATTCGTTCCTTCCTCTGAAAACCGCCTTAATTTCCGGGTCGCTGCTGGTATAATTCCATTCGTTGAAATGGCTCTCTGCGTTTATATAGCCATACCTGGTCAAAAGCTCTTTTACCTTTTCTGCATTGGATACAATCTTTTCAGGCTCATCGGCATAGGTATGCCAGGAAAAGAAATCGATGGGAACATTTTGTCTTTTACAGTAACCGAAAAAGTTCTCGGTAAATTCAGGATTAACCATTGTTGCAGCAAAGCCGCCTACTTTCAGCTTTGGGTCGAAATGCTTTATTGCAGTTGCAGTTGTTTCATACAGTTCAAAATACTGCTCGGGAGTTCCGGACCACATACAGTCTCCATCCGGATTATCCGGCTCATTCCATATTTCCCAGTATTGTATATCATAATGAAATCCGTTTGCCCATCCATAATTATAGTGCTTGATTATTCCCACGCAAATCTCTGCCCATTTTTTGAAATCCTGGGGCGGGTTTGTATAGTATTTCCTTTTTGTATGTTCAATGCTTACACCCAGACGGTAAACAACCTTTGCTCCGGTATCAACAATGGATTTTATATAATCGTCCGTACGTCTGAAATCATAGCTCTCCGGATCGAGCGGATCTTTGCCGCTGTCCGGGAAAATAGTGTAAATATCCACCTCCCGCGGATTGGGCCAATTTGTGTCATGCACACGTACATAGGGAATGCCAAGTTCCTTGTAATACTCGGAAACATCAACCAGCGAGCCAAGGCATAGCGGTCCGTTGTTTACGCCATGCAAAGCTTTGATGGTGCCAATTCTTTTACTGAAATCAATTTTTATGTCATTCATATCCTCACCCCTTGTTTATAATTAAATTACTCCGAATTTTTCCAGCAGCTTCATAGCCCTCTTCTCCTCGGAAATGTCAAAAGAGCCGAAATAGTAAATACCTTTTGCGCTACCCACCTGTTCCGCAACCACTTCCAAAGTATCAAGGTCTCCAAACAGCTGTATCAGTTTACCCGCCTGCCTTATTTTTGAATATACTTCAGGCCAATATTTGAAATCAGGCTTGCCGTCACCCGGAATCCATTGAACGCCCTTCAACTCGCGTATATTCAAAATCATGTCCAGGTGTGGCAGCTCGCCCGGTCCATCCAAATGATAAAATGAATTACCAAATTTACTGCAACATGCTTCAAGCTCGGGAAGTATGAACTCTCTGAACATTTCAGGGCCAATCATTGCACTGAAGTCCGATTGGCACATGAAATGAGGGAGCTTCGAAAACATATAGCCCCAGCATGTGTAACCGGGATTATTGGGCCCCATGGCAGCAGTCAATTCATCATAGTATTTTATACATAATTCATACGTTTCCCATATCAGCCTTTTCAGATTTTCAGGGTCGTCATAAAAAGCAAGCGCTATTGTTTCGCTGTCAAAAAAACGTGCAACCGGATCAATTCCGTTATTAAGATGAGTCATGCCGAGGCAGACACTCCCCTTAAAATATTCAGAGGCAACTCGGTATAACTCCCTGATTCTCTTTAATGTCAGCTCTTCCGGGTTATATGAAAAATGCAGTGCATTCATAGGCTTTTCCTTTTCACCCTTGAACCATACAGTATCCGGGGTTGGAGTCGCCCTGGCGCCCATAAATGCCGCATTCACACCGGGTCCAAAGTCAGGAATTATAAACGGATAAGCATCTCCAATAAATTTTTTGCATGACAGCATGTATTCCCACTGCTTTACAATAGTCTCTGCCGGTATCGATAAATCATATAAAGCCATATAATCATAAACAGGTCCCTCAGGCTTTGGCATACCAGCAGTTGCACCTGTCAGTTCAATATGTATCAGCGGCCTGTCAAGCTCACCCTTCCACCATGCAGTATAGTCCTTCTCGATCCTTTGCCAGCATTCTGCGGGAAAATCAATTCCCATGTGGAATCCTCCTTAAATTCATACTTAAACCTCTTATCCATATAGTAGGACTATTCCTTATAGATATTGACCTGATCCATCAAACCATAGGGTTTCACTGCATATCCCGGAGTATTTCTGGACCCTTCCCTGCTGAAAAGGGTCCAATCAGTCCAGGGATTATTGGTCCCTACCCTGTGAAAGGGCCCAAATAGGTTGACCTGACTGCCCATCACTTCAATTTCCAACCTGTTCGCACCATTTTTTATAAAGGACGTCAAATCAACTCTGTTTGCCGATTTCCATGGGACATGCCCCGAAGTAACTCCGTTCAGCCTTATTTCCACATCCACGGCCCTATAGTCTCCAAGTTCGAGTATGTACTTCTCTTTTGAAGCTTTTTGTATATCCAGATCAAAATGGTATACCATGCTTCCCGAATAATGAAAATACCCCTGCAAACACCAGTCTCCAAAATGAAGTCTTTCAGGTTCACCAACGATACGCCTTTCGGTATCCACCCCGAAATCACCAACAATAAAGCAGTCTTCAACTTCCATATTGTTCATATATCCGCACGACAGAACGAGCTTGTTAATGCCCTGCCGCAAACCATAAAGCTTTATTTTGTCAAAGCTTTTATCCATATACCATCCAACAGTATCATTTGGAATCGATAGGCCATTCAAACCGATGGAAAAGTGTTTTACATTCTCAACCACAAGGAAAGTATCGTTAACCGGTACAGTCTCAACATAAAATTCAAACATAAAGTCAACATGCTTCCCATCATTGGGATGAGGTTCGTCAACCCACATATATCTCTGTGGTAACCCATTATACTTGATGTCTTTCATATCAAGTACGTTCCGGATTTTTTCCTGCGCCTGCCATACATACATTTTTTCAGAGGGTTTACTTTGGCTGATCCGAAAGGTGCATTCATCCAGCAGCAAAGCATTGGGTGAAGTACGTGTGAACCTGCATGACGGGGCCAATGTTTTGTATACGGTTTTCAAGCACGAGGCGGTAGAATTATTACTTGCAGAACTTTTGGGTTCCATGAGCATATTTATAGTATACAGCCTTGAAGCTGCCGGTCCGAAACAGGCATGAAATTTGAGTCCATCCTTTATCTGTGAAACAGCTATCTCATCAATACTTCCGGCCAGCGGATCCCATTCCTCCACACTTCCAAAGGCGTCCACCATTATATCGACCTCCTGGGCATTGTTGCGGTCATTGTTCACAATGAATAGTGTATAAAGATTATCCTGCTGCTTCAGATTATATAGAAACTGCGGAGCCTCCTGCAAAAAGCTGTTTTTTATGCTTACCCTTCTTGGAATAATCTTTTGAAGGACAGCTTCCAGTTCACTTTCATCGTCGAGCTTTATCATATTATTGTGGGAATAAATATCGCCCGTTGCTTTTGAAGAATCCCCTTCAAGCATATTGACCAAGGGCCCCACCGAAATAATTATCCCTCCGGCATCCAAAAACTCTCCAAGCAGGGTATCGGTGCTTTTAAGAAAAGTCCTCATTCCATATAGCACTATTACCGGATATTTTGCATGGTTGACACATATTTTTCCGCTTTCCACCTTTCCGCTTTCCGAAAGGATCATTTCATCACCGAAATCAAAATCATAATGGATTCCGAGCAACAGCTTGATAAACCGGTTGTATCTCTCCTCAAATGCGTCCATTTCTGAAGAGCCGCAATTGCCTGTTGTCTGATAGTTCAACATATATGCTCCGGTCATGGACCATACGGTAGACGCCGGATGAATGACCAGGATATCGCGTACTGCCTGTCCGCCTCCCATGATCAAAGCGATTCTTGCAAAATAGTCCTCCACCACATGATTATATTTCCACCAGCAGGAATTGTAGTTGAAGGAAGGCGGAAAATCCCTTTTACGGCAGCCCCTTAGGCTGTATAGGGATAAATGCTGACATCTGACATTGACGCCCATTACGAACAGCCAGTCGCCAACCCACTTCTGCCCTTCGAATGTAAAATCCCATCCCGTACAACCATACATTTCTGCAACAACTTTCTTTCTGCCGTATTGATGTGCAACACTCGTGCATTGCTTTACAGTCAGGTACTCTTCAGTATTTTCACCTAGCAGGTCGATTCCCGGTATATGTTGATACCTGTAATGGGGCATGGTAGCTCCGTTTACCAAGGTGGAATAACATAAACTGTGCTCACCAAGATAATGCCCGGTATACTTCAGCTTCTTATGCTCGCACCAATCGCCTATTTGCCAGGAAAAAGACTCACAGAACCTTTCAGTTATCGTCCTCCAGTAATCATGCCTTGCTTTATTTGATTTTTCTCCATACAGAAATACAAATGGCAAGGCTTCAAGAATGCTATATCCTCTTTTAGACAGAAAATAAGAATCAAATCCATCAGTCCATGGGATCCAGGGCCTTCCCAAAGGGAATACCGCCCGGAAATCGACGTTGGCCGGCTCATCGGTAAATATTCCCGGTATTGTATTGCCAAATTCCCCACCAATCAATGCTTTGTACTTTTCATGGGTACTTTCTATAAAAGCTGCAACACATTCCGGGTTCAGATTATCAGTGGGCGCTTCATTGTTGAACCATTCGGAAGGGTCTGCCAGCTCCCTCCTGATAATCAATAGGACGTCATCCCCAGAGATTTCAATACCATCTCCGTAAGGAAGCAGTCTGCAGGATATTATATCACCTTCATCAAGAACGGCATGATAGGCAGCCAACACATCATTACTCCAGACAAATTCACCGCTTGCCACCTCCAGGGACAGTGCCTTGGCTCTGAATGAGTCCCCGCCGATTTTTGCCACAATTCCACCTGCCCCACCCGATGGAAACCGGTCTTCGTCATACAGCCATGCACTCAAGCCATTCTCTTTGGAAGCTTCAACTGCCGCCCTTGTGCATTCCAGCCATTCTTCCTCCATGTATCCGGTCTCCAACCCTTCACGCGAATGCATGAAAAAGCCCCCGACGCCTTGGTCCTTCATTTCCTTTATCTGCCAAACCAGTTCCTGTACAGAAAGCTTGTCATTCCATGCCCAAAAAGGCAAAGAACGGTACTCTGCACCAGGCTCCGAAAACATATGCTTTAGTTGCTCCAAACCATCCATTTGATTTCCCCTCGTCTGGTAAGCAAGTCCCGTCGCCGGGACTCACTCCCTTAAGAACGGAACGTGCGACTTTCACCGCATTCCGCTCAAATAGTTGTTAAGCCTCAACACTATCGTGTTTCAGCCGGTACAGCATAATGGTTCTACAGGATGAATTCTTTTGTGGCATTCCGGATGTAATATTGTTTTCTTGCCATGTTCATCTGTATGCATTTTCCATCCGCTCTCCTTGTTGATTTCATCCCTACACACTGGGCATGCCCTATCTTGTTTCTTCCACATATCTATCAACCGTTTTCTTCCCTTCATACTGCCAAACATCCTGTCGCCTTCACGTTCTTCGAAGTATAAGTCCCATTCAGGGTCATACGGGTTTGCTTCCTTCCGGATTTTTACGTGCCTTACGATTTTGGTGCCATCTGCCCTTACCAGTTCCAGCATTTCTCCCTTGTCTGTTTTGGCTGCGAATACCCAATTCCGGTTACCGATCTGATGAAAGTACTTCGTGTTAATCCACCACTTGCCCTTCTTCGGATGCCGTCCAACTACCAATGTGATGATTAGCTTTGCTTATCATCACTTACGTGGAAGTCTGCACACTTTCGTGTCGGGGTTATAGACCCCTATCTACCCCATTACAGGGTGGCTTTCGCTTTTTCCACGCTCCCATACCCGCACCTCGTCGGCCCACCTTGCGGCTGCCTGCTTCCTTACGAAAGAAGGATACGGGCTTACCACGTTCCGTATGGATAACTTATCAGATGGGTTAGGTTCTGTCTGTCCGCCGGCAGCCTTATATCCGTGTGACCCGAGGTTAAAGCAGGTCATCTGGCTGCGTACCTTTTGGTCCAAGCGTCTCAGCATCTTTCGCTTGTTCGTTATGACGACGTTTTGCAACAGTTCAATTATTTTAACCTTACCACCCACAACCTAGTTCCCTGACTTCTTTGATGCTGGAAGTATCGCTTTCACCTCACGGTTCATGCTTACGGGCTACATTGTCTCAACAGCTTAATACAGAATGTTACCACCTCCGCATTTGTTGATAGGTTACTGTTGACGGAACAACAGGTTCGTGATATGCTTGATATGCAGTCATTTCAAGCTCCCCAAACATTTATCCATACTGCGACGTGTCGCAGTCAGCCCTTGACACTTCCAAGCACTATGCCCTTGGTAAAATACTTCTGCAGGAACGGGTATATGCAAAGTATCGGAAGCATGGCGATAAATATCTGCGCAGCCTTGCTATTTTGCTCGCAGACATCCTTTAATTGATTCAAATTGTTGACAATCTTAAGATCAACCTGGACAACAATCGTCTGAAGATAAGTCTGCAAAGGGTAGTTTTCCGGCTTGTTCATGAACAACATGCCATCAAACCATGAGTTCCAATGACCCACTGCTGTAAATAGCGTCAATGTTGCCAGGACCGGCTTTGAAAGCGGAATCATTATTCTAAATAGCGTAATCCAGTGACCGGCGCCATCCATAAAAGCAGCTTCAGATATTTCATCCGGAAGCTCCTTGAAAAAATTCTGCAGGAGGATCACATTGAAGACAGGTACTGCGCCTGGAATGATCAATGCCCAGATTGTGTCCACCAGACCGGTATACCGTACGGCTAGGTATCCGGGAATCAAACCGCCGCTAAAAAGAATTGTAATCAGAAAGAACCATACATAAAAATCCCGGGCACCAAAAATATTCCTGCGTTTGGAAAGCGGATACGCGGCAAGTACAACAAGGAGCATACTTATCACAACCCCAAGAACGGTCCTTTCAACGGATATAAAGAATGCCGTATAGAATTTAGGGTCGCGGATGACAAAATTATACGTATTGAGCTGAAATCCAACAGGCCATATATTTACTGTCCCTGCCTGAACAGGTATATTGGAGCTTAACGATACCGCAAGCAAATGCAGCATCGGATAAATGCACAGGATGGAGCTCAGAGCAAGGAATAAATAGTTGAATTTCAGGAATATTTTTCTACTTAAGGGCTCTCTGTACAACATGATACGTAATCCTTCCCCCTAAAATATTTTATATCCGGCAAAGCGGTAGGCAAGCTTATAGGACAGAATAATCAAAACAGTTGATATCAGCGATTTGAACAGGCCTGCTGCAGTGGAAAGGCCATACTGCCCGTTTACAAAGCCCAAACGGTATACAAGAGTATCGATGATATCCCCGCTTTGCATGGTAATGGGGCTCATCAGGTTATATATCTGGTCAAAGCCTGCATTCAATACATTTCCAAGGCTTAGCACCGACATTAATATAATGGTAGGCACTATCCCCGGAAGCGTAATATGGACCGTCTGCTTCCATCGGCCGGCACCGTCTATATCGGCGGCTGTATATAATGTTGGATCGATCCCGGCAAGAGCTGCCATATAAATAATCGTACCCCAACCGAAATTTTTCCATATATCCGTTATGACCATAACATAAGGGAACCAATGGTTATCACCGAGAAAAAAGACCGGTTCGATGCCAAAAATCCCAATAAACTGATTTACAATGCCATTGGTTGGGTTAAGTATATCAACAATTATACCTGCCATGAGTACCCATGAAACAAAATAGGGCAGATATACAATTGTCTGGAACGATTTTTTGAAAATAGTAATCCTTACTTCATTGAGTAAAATAGCAAATATAACAGGTACAACGATTCCTAAAATCATTTTCATCAAAGCTATATAAACCGTATTGAATAGCGCAGTGCCAAAACCCGGTGATGTAAATAGAAATTGAAAATTACCCACTCCGATAAATTTCGAACGAAAAAACCCCAATGCCGGCATATAGTTTTGAAATGCTATAATGATCCCCATCATGGGGACATAACAATATATCACAAGGATTACAACAGGCAAAAGAATCATTAAATGGAGAGGAAGATCTTTTTTTAAACTCTTGATCACAGGAACAACTCCTTATTTTAGTCAAAATCCCAAGGCATAGAGCCCCGATAGCAGGCTGGTCTCGCCTTTAGGGAATACCTAGAATTCATACCTGACTATCCTTTTTACAGATAGTCAGGCAATTCATCAAATTAAAAGGATGGTATTATTTGTTTTTGCTATACCAGTCATTGACTTCCTTTGTGATCTGGTCGCCGCCATTCTTTTTCCAGGTTTCAACGGCCTTGTCAAATTTGCTTATATCATCACCCATGATAATTCCAAGAAAAGTAGCATCCAAGTCTGTTTTTAGGACATTTCCTTTTGACAGCATGGTTTCTGTAGGTAAAGATTGATACGCATCTACCATAATCTGATTGTTGTCTTTATAAGAGTTTATCAGGCTGAAAACACTTTTCTGCCCAAAAATGAGGTCATAGCCTGCTGCCTTACGATTCCCTGCCAATGCATCCTTAACATTTTTATAGGTTGCTTTTTGTTCCTCGGTAGCAAATGAAGCTTCGTCGCCTGTTTTTAACGCAGTATCGACCGCTTTATACACAGTGAGATTTTTCCAGGGATGGGTCTGGTTTTGATTGAAACAATATTGCCAGATAGCAAGTCCTGCTTCATTTATGTTATATTTCAAATTGTTTTCCGGTGCGGAAATAATTTTAGAATTATAATTTATTATTTTAAGTGCAGCTTCCGGGTATTTGAAGCCTTTCTTTACAAAAAAGTATTGAGCCGGTGCTGCCGAAGCCTGCAGCTTTGGAGAAGAACCGTCTATGGTAGGTATTGTAATGACTTCCCACTCTGCATCCGGATCCGCATTAATATTGTTTTGCATTTGTGAGAGGGGCGCCCAGAATATCATGTATTCGATACCAACTTTTCCGGATGTCAAATCAGCGCCTGCTTTTGTACCGTCATCGACAGCAAAGTCTTTTTTAAGCAGTCCGTTTTTATACATTTCCTGAAGCTTCAACAAAGCACTTTTTACTTCAGGCTGTACACTTCCATAAACAAGATTGCTGCCTGATGAGTCTTTCACCCAACAGTCATAATATGCACCATATCCATTTAAAAAGCCTACGAGATCTCCCTCAAAAGTTTTTATATTCTTGGTCGCCGCCAAGCCGTAGGTATCAGCGCCGCCCAGTTTTGCCTCTTTAAACGCAGCGGCGACCTTAACCAATTCATCAATGGTTTTCGGCTCAGTCATGTTAACCTTTTTAAGCCAGTCTTTACGTATACCCAACATCATAACATCGTCGGGCTGTGTTCCATTTACCGGGAGTCCCAGCATTTTCCCTTCGAAAGTCATGTATTTCATCATGAGATGGCCATCTTCTTCATTACACTGCTTATAAGTATCCCCCGCATATTGTTCATAATATTGGGTCATATCCTCGACGAGGTCACCGTTTACCAGCGTTTTATAGATGGTTGCATCCACCAGGGCCATATCGGGTATATCTCCGGATGCGAGTGCAGTATTCCATTTTGCACCATACTGTTCGGTAGTCGGTGTCCAGAGGTAATTAAGGTCAATGCCAAGGTCATCCAGATATGATTTTTGCCATATATTTTCGGTTATTGATTTGGCATCGGGATTGTTCTGGTCAAATTTAGTAGTCGAATCAAGCGTCCTTACAACATTAATTTTAATGGCGGGAGTGTACTTTCCCAGCTTGTCCGCTTCCTTTGCCGTACCAACTGCGGATGTGCTAACCGAGCTATTGCCAGAACCGGAATCTGATTTACTGCCGCAGGCTGTGATTGATGAGATCAGTAGAGTGCAAAGAACAATTGAAATTCCTTTTGCAACTTTTTTAGACATGGTTCACTATTCCTCCTCCAAAAATGATCGATATTTTTGATTATATCTTCATTATATTTGAGTTGTTATCGCATGAACATTCAGTCTTTTTTACTTTCTTGCGATAAATTTACCCTGAACTACTCATCTGGTTGCATAGATTATCGGAAGGGGTTGAACTAAATTTACTTTTTCAATTTTAATCATCCCTCATGGATTCAGCAAATATACTGGGTGATTTACCTGTCATTTTATTGATGAAATGGTTAAAATACGTCCTGCTTCTGAATCCTGATTTGATGGCAATATCATTCATATTCAAGTTTTTATCCTTAAACAGTAATTTGATATAGGACATCTTATTGCGGCTTATGAAATCATTCAAATTCTCTCCGGTAACCTTCTTGTAAATTCTCGAGATATAGGATGAATTATATCCGGTAACCTCAGACAACTTTACGAGTGAAATGTCTTCCGTTATATGGTCCTGAATGTATTGATTGATTCTATCGATCAAATTGTCGGAAAGCTGACGCTTTTCACTATTCTGCAAATCGAAAACCGCATCAGACAAGCTGTACAGGTATTGAACCGCTTTACTCCATGTTCCGTGGAGATCGCTTCTATATAGCTTGAATAATCCTGAATTAAAGCTTAAACTACTCCAAAGGCTCCGTTTATTTATATTTGACATAAGTATGACGGCAATTGAATAATAGGCTTCCATCGCATAGGTGTTGTGAATGTTTTTTTCCCTTTTCAAATTTTCAGTGGCAGCGTCAAGCACTTTAAAATATGAATACCTTTCACCTGAATCAAGATACGCTCCAAGACAGTTTAAAACTTCGTCCGACAGGAGAATTGAGTACCCACGGTCCTCTCCTATCTCCTGACTCTTGCTGTTATTTATAATGACAGTGTCCGTCACTATCACTCCATCCTCGTTATAAGCTGCACATTCCATGATTTGAATTAACTTTTCACATTTCTCCTGAACTTCAGTTAATCTTACAGGAATGCTGCTCACTGCAAAGGAAGTGCTTATACCCAAATTTTGTTTTATGATTTTCTGTATTGTATCAAGTGCTCCCTTCATAAATGCCATTACATTGCTTTGGTTGGCATTTATACTGTTTGAGGACATAATATCGTTTGTCTGCAATAGCCAAAAAATCTTGTTTTCTTCCATTTTGGCAGGATAAACAAGCATATTTCTTTGCAAGGTCTGGTTTATAATATGCTCGAAGGAAATGCTCTTTTCAAATTTCTCAAACACCTCTGATTTTTCCTCAAGGCTGTCAATTCTACTTACCAGGATATAAAATATTTTATTTGTTTGCAACCGGATGTCAAGTCTTTTAAAATCCTCGGCAATACTATGAATATCTGGAATCGCCGCTTTACATAAAGAAGTAATATACTCCTTCTGCAAAATAAAAAGCGACTGCTTGAATTTTTTTTCAGCTTCCATTAATATTTCAATATCCTTATATTCCTTTTCAATCAGAGCGACAGCCTTATGAATTTCTCCTAATAACAAGTTATCCGCTTCAGTTTTGAGAATGTAACTGAAGGCATTATTTTTTATTGCTTCGTAAGCATAATCGAATTGGGCATATGCCGTAAGCAAAATCACCTTGCATTTGGGCCAATCGTGCCTTATTTTTTCAAGTAATGTAATCCCCGACATACCAGGCATACTTATATCGGTTACAACGATATCCAGTTTTGTCCTGGTCAGCCACTCCAGAGCTTCAAAAACAGAGTATGCCCGGCATACATCCACGTCACTTTGCATGTCAGCCTCGATCATATCAGAGACACTATCAACAATGTAAGGTTCATCGTCCACAACAAGAATTCTATACATTATTTATCCTGCTTCCTTTTCTCTATGGTTATTTCCGCTTTAAGTCCTCCCAGTTCACTCCTTGTTACATTCACACCGCTATTTTGACCGAACCTGAGCCTGATTCTTCTATGCACATTGATAATGCCGGTTACCTCCAAGCTTTCATCGGTACATTCCAGCTTCCGTATCAGCTCTGCAATGTCACGATCATGCAGATCATCGCCATTGTCTTCGGTAGCAACTCTTACTCTATGAATCTCATCAGCAAAGGTCACGCGTATGTGTCCATCTGATACTCTATTTCTCACCCCATAATTGAATGCATTTTCCAATAAAGGCTGTAACAATATTCTAGGTACCAAAAAATCCTTTATTGTTTCCGGTAAAGCTCCTATTTCTATTTTAACATTTCCGGAAAACCGTATTGCTTGTATATTCGCGTAATTGGTCATATGTTCAACTTCGAGCAGTAACGGGACTTCATCTGCAGCATGACGTGTTATGTATTGAAAATACTTTCCTATATATGCAGACAGTTCAAAAGCTTCATCGTAGTCTTTTTGTTTAATCATCATATGCAATAAAAAATAACTATTATACAAAAAGTGCGGATTGATCTGAGTTTGAAGCTGCTTGAGCTCCGCCTTTTGGGCATATATTTTTTCTTTATATAGGCTGTTGATCGTATTATCCAGCTTTTCAACCATATTGTTGAAGCCTTCATATAATTTGACAAACTCATTTGCAGTCTTGAATTTCAAATTCACTTTCAAATTACCTTTCTCAACCTTTTCGAAGGCTTTCAGGATTTTCTTGATAGGGTGGTTGACCTGTTTATACATCGAATAGGAATACAGGCAAATTAAAATCAAGGATACTCCCCAAAAAACAAACAATACAACCTGATATCTGTTTGGTACCTCAAAAAGCTCATCATACTGAATAAGCTTGACAAAAGAAATACTCAAGGCTTTGGAATAATCGTATATGGCAAGATACTTTCTCCCGCTGATTATCAAAACATGTCCGTATTCGCTTGCCTTGTCCAGTATCTTTATATCAGGCAATTCAGAAAGTTTGACCTTATTTTCACTCCCTGCAAACCAAGTTCCCTTCTGATTGTTGTAAATATAAATCTCATCATCCTTATAGTTCCTGAACTGGGTAAGGTAATCAAGCATGGCCTTTTTGGACAGTTGGGCTTCAAGCACATATGCAGGTTTTTCTTTAAATACTGCAGGGTAACACATCAATGAATATGCATTTGAATCCAGGATAAGAGGATAGGGATTGGCTCTGTAGGAAGTAATCATTTTCATATAATACGAATCGTCGAACTTATCCAGCTCATTTACCGTTGACACGACACTTTCAAGCTGTGGCAAATGAATCGATATATCCTGTATGAAAATGCTGCTGCTTTTTATGACTTGCAGCTGATTCAGGATTTTTGAGATACATAGATAGTACTCGGAAGCGGGCATTGTGTTATAGTAGTTGATAAGTTTACTGAGGTCCGCATCGTTGACTATATTGTACTCAATACTTTTTATTCTGGACATTTCATTTTCAAGGCTGCTTTTCATGTAATCAACCTGATCGGTTGTCGAGTTCATAATCTCATCTTCAATTGAATGTTTACCCCAGAAATAAATCACCGCCGATATTGTCAGTATGGGAATCATAATGGCTAAAAATGAAAAAATCAACCTTGAAAATATTGAATTGAAAAATACGTCCGATTTTTCCCAGTGCTTCATTAAACTCCCTTCCGATTCAGGACTGTATTTTATATACGAAATTCCGACATTCTTTTCATTTTAGTGTTAATATAACATATATTTCTCCCCAATTCAATTTTGTTTCCAATTGTGATTAATGTAAAGGTGGCTTGTTGCACTGTTTGAGCATAAATTCCAACGTTTATCACACCACAGGAAGAAGATGAATCGGATAGGAGGCTACCCATTAATTGAGTAGCCGGCCTTCCGCAGATCTTATCCCCGCCGAGCGCACAACGTAAAAAAGATTGCCTTGAATCATTCAGCTCAAGACAATCTTTTTTAATGAGTACTGCAAATATTAGTCCCCGTTTTTATGAAAATGCAGGTTGCAGAGGCGAGCAGCAAATGCCCCGCATTTGCGACCAGCCCCGTCGCTCCAAGACTGCATTTTCAGAAAATTCATCCGGGAAGGTATATTTGCACCGGTACTTAATGCAAAACTCCGCTATCTGCCGGCATCAGGTCTACATGCAGGATCTCCTGTGTCACGGGATCCCGTTGAACCTCCTTAACCATGGCTCTTAAATGCGCTCCATTATAATATGTATCGAGCACAAGGCCTTCATTGCCTCTCCGGTCAAGGATCTTTCTCAGTGGATCAAGCTCCAAGGCAATGGGCGTACTGTCTCCATGACTGTACAGTATCCCCGGCACATAGCCTTCCTTTGCCAATCTTCGGATTTCTCCCCTGCCTGCCGCTCTTTCATGAACATTTAAATCAACAGCATCCATTCTCATTCGCTCCTTCTGCTCCTTCCGGTATACAAGCCGGACGTAAACCTTCTTGTATGCGGGCGGCAATCGCCGTCCCTACCGGTAATTAACTATAGGATAGTATTTCCGTCCGGATGCTGTTTCATACTTTTCTTACACCTGAAGCATCAATTCTTCCTTTTCTTCCATGAACTGATTGGTATAAAGCCTGTAATAGTAGCCTTTATGCCTTAACAGCTTGTTATGGCTCCCCTCTTCGATCAGCTTCCCTTTGTGAATGACAAGTATCCTGTCCGCAGAGCGGATGGTGGATAGCCTGTGGGCAATGATGAAGCTGGTCCTGCCTTTTAACAGCTTCTGAATGGCCTGCTGTATCATGTGCTCGGTTTCAGTATCCACCGAAGAGGTTGCCTCATCGAGCACAAATATCTTCGGATCCGAAAGTATGGCCCGTGCCAGAGAAATGAGCTGCTTCTGTCCTGTGGACAGCCTGTTGCCGCCTTCGCCTACCTCCGTATCATACCCTTTTTCCAGCGCCGTTATGAAGTCGTGTGCATTTACAAGCTTTGCCGCCTCCATCACCTGCTCCTCCGTTGCGTCCAGCCTGCCGTATTTGATATTGTCCCGGACGGAACCGCTGAAAAGATGAGGCGTCTGCAGTACATAGCCCAGGTTTGACTGAAGCCAAAGCTGGGACCTTTCTTTGTAGTCCGTCCCGTCAATAAGTATTTCTCCGCCTGTAGGCTCATAAAACCGGCATGCCAGATTGACAATGGTACTTTTCCCCGATCCTGTTTCGCCCACCAGGGCTATGGTTTCGCCTGCTTTAATGTCAATGCTGAAATCGGACAGGACATCCTGGCCGTCCTTGTAAGAGAAGGACACATTCCGGAAGCTTATGTTTCCGGTGATATGAGGCCACTTTTCCCTGCAGGCGCTGAACAGGTCGCCGAACTTCTCCTCAACCTCGCTGCAGTCCTTTATCTCAGGCTCTGCTTCCAGCAGCGAGATAACCCTTTCAAAGGAAGCCTGTGCCGCAATCAGCTCCGACAGCACCCTGGCAAACTCCCTCACAGGCTCAAAGAACTGCACGGTGTAAGCGATAAACGCCACCAACGTACCGTAGCTTATGGCCTGAATTGTCACATTGGTCCCGCCTGCCCAAATGGCAAGGGCGGTACCGATACTTCCCAGGGATATGACGATAGGCATGTAAACGGAAGAATAGACCGCCGCCGAAACAGAGGATTTGTACATACTGTCCGTCAATTTGCCGAATTCATCCTGATTTCTTTTGCCGGTATTCAGTATTTTTGTTGTCTTTGCACCGGTAATGCCTTCATTGAAAGCGCCCGTAATCTGGGAATTGGTCTTTCTCACCTTCCGGTAGGCTTCCAGTATTTTTTGCTGAAACTTGACGCTCAATATGGCCAGAACCGGTATTACCGTCATGACCAGCAATGCCAGCTTCCAATTCAGTATCAGCATATAAACCAATACTGCCAGCATCATCGCGAAGCCCCATACCATGTCCACGCATCCCCATGCCATTGTATCCCCAATCCTCTGGACGTCTGACATCAGCCTTGCCATGATCCATCCCACAGGCGTCTTGTCAAAATAGGAAAGCGTCAGCTCCTGAAGTCTTTTAAACCCTTTTTTTCTTATATCATAGCAAAGCCCTATGTCAATTTTTCCTGCCAGCTTTATCATTGACCAGACATTAAACACTTGAAAGACCACAAGCAAAAGATAGGCTGCACCGAACTTATCCAGACCGGCAACGGTGTTCTTTCCTATAAAATTGTCAATGGCATATCGGGTCATGAGCGGGAAGGTTGCTTCTACTATTCCTATCAGGACCATAAAGATGCCCAGCAGGATAAACTGCTTTTTAAAGGGCATCAGGTATTTTATAAGTTTTTTCCATAACTGGATGTCGAATTTCTTTTTATATTCCTGTTCCGTTAAACCGTTCAAATTAATCACCTCATGTATAGTTTGCGCGTTATTTCCGTCAGGGTAGTTCTTAACTGACGCTGGAATACCCCAGCTCACTTTCCAGATCGTTCTCAAGAGCATTCTGGATATCCCATATCCTCCGGTACAGGCCGGACTGTGTGATGAGCTCCTCATGGGTCCCGGATTGCACCAGTTCCCCTTTGTCAAGAACCAGGATCAGATCGGATTCCGATACGGTCGCCACCCTATGGGATATGATAAAGGTAGTAACATCCTTGCTTCTTTCCTTTAAGGCCTTTCTTATCTGTGCATCGGTTTCGGTATCCACAGCGCTCAGGGAATCATCAAAGATCAATACCGGGTAATCGTTAATTACCGTCCTTGCGATTGTCACCCTTTGCTTCTGGCCTCCCGAAAGGGTTACGCCCCTTTCTCCCACCAGCGTATCATAGCCTTTGTCAAACTCCTTGATTACATCATGTACGGCTGCTATACCCGCTGCTTCATAGACTTCCTCTTCCCTCACATTGCTTCTCGCCAGACCGATGTTTTCCATGATTGTCTTGGAATAAAGGAAAGGCTCCTGACTCACCATTCCCACATTCTTGCGCAGCCATTCCTTGCTTATCCGGTTTAATTCTGTTCCGTCTATTTTTATTGACCCGCTGTCATAGTCATAGAGCCTCAGCAGCAGGTTGACCAAAGTCGTTTTGCCGGACCCTGTGGGACCCATGACGGAAACTGTCTGGCCTTTTTTCACATGAAAGGAGATGTTTTTCAGAAGCTCGCTGCCTTCCCCGTAGCCGAAGGACACATTTTTGAATTCGATATCCCCCTGAACCCTGGGCCTGAGTCCATTCTCATCCATGGCTTCCGAAGGGATGTCCAGGATCTCCTGTATACGCCCTGCGGAAACGAAAGACTTGCCCATGTCGGTAAGTATCTGGCCCATTTGTCTTACAGGCCACAGAAGCATACCCTCATAAGTGGCGAAGACCATCAGGGTGCCGATGGAAATCCTTCCGCTAACAGCCCAATAGGAGCCCAGTACCAGTATTGCGCCTATCTGCAGAAGACAGAGCAGGTCGGAGGAGGACCAGTAAAAGGCAAACAGCCGCATCATCTTGAACCCAAGGTTTCTGAACTCCAGATTTTTTTCTTCGAATTTATCCACCTCGTAGGCCTGCCGGGCAAATGCCCTAACAACCCTGGCGCCCGTGAGGTTTTCCTGGAGTACCGTGGTTACCCGGCCCTCCGCCTCATCAAACTTTTGAAAGATATTCTTCATCTTAACAAAGAATACAACGGCAAATACGAAAATAATCGGGATTATAATCATGGATACCAGCGCCAGCTTAGCGTCCAGGGAAAACATGATCCAGCTTACCATGGAAACCATGAATAGCGCTCTCCCTATTTCTACAAACTGGACCGCCAGGAACCTTCTCACAGTATCTACATCAGAAGTGCATCTTTGCACCAGATCTCCGGTTTTGGCCTTCACGTGTTCATCATATGTCAGCTCCTGAAGGTGTCCGAACAAATTATCCCGTATATTTCTGGCAATGGACTCGGATGCAACCGCAGACCATTTGCCCTTGAGGTAAAGGAATACACCGTTCAAGGCCGTCAGTATGACTATGGCCAGGCCGCAGATCCAAAGATTGCGTATGAGCGTTTCCTTTCCTCCAATGCTATTTATGTAGCTTATGGCCCATTCAGGCAATTCCATGGGCTTGCTGCCGATAATGGAATCGATTGTCGTGCGTATAACAAGCGGAACTATGGTGGAAAACAAGGTAGCAAGACCAATGGATACCACAGCCCCCAGGTAAAGCAGCCTGTAACCCTTCATAAATTTCCACAGCAGTGTTAGTTTTTTCATTTTGTCACCATCCTTAACATCGTTGTCATTTTTTCAAAACAAAAGCCTCGGAGGCATCGAGCCCCACTCGCCTTTCTTCAACTACTGCGGAAGTTTTGATTTCCGAGAAAATCCAATGGAACTTTCGCAGTAGTATAAGTGATTCGGCTATTGGCCGAATACCGCAAATAAAAAAGCCAAAGACCTTGGTCCATGGCTTTTAATTTAATTCGGTTGTATCCGGATACGCGCTCTGCCGGCCGGCAAACGGGATTCCTTCCGCATCAAATAATAAAAGCCAGAGGTTTTTGGTCAACCCATGGCTCTCTTATCATGATATGCTATCGGTACTGTCAGACGACCGGGGAAGCATACTCAGAGACACAGGCTGTGATTTTTAGATCTCTATTTCCTGCCGAGGCATTATGCCCAAAGCGTTTTGCACTGATAAAAACTATGGTTCCACTCACAAAAATCACAACTCCTTTCTCTTTTTTGCTTTAACCTACTTAAATACTATAACTGGTAATTGGAAATTATGCAACAGTTTTTCACAATGTAATCTTCCTGTAACATTCACCCGGTCCTTTGCATATTGTATTTTCACTGGGATTCATTGCAAACAGTCTTTCCCATACGGTAAAAACGGGTTATTTTTTATCTTTCAAATTTTTATGAATGCTGGTAATATAGAATGGTTGGCAGTTGCCGGCTTGAAATCAGTTTAATTTATTTGACAAGGAGGATTGGCCATTGATCAGAGAATCTGCCTGGGTAATATCCGCCAATATGGGTCTGGGTCATCAAAGAGCTACTTATCCGCTGCGGGACATGGCATATAAGGATGTTCAGCTTTTCGGCGAAAATGTCACCAGTTCCAAAAGAGAAAAAAAATTATGGCGGGTTTTTCAAAATTCCTATGAATTTTTATCCAAAACCAGGCAGTTGTGGATTATCGGTCCATCCCTGTACAGTCTTCTGGAAAAGCTGCAGAACATATCGCCTTACTACCCGTTCCGGGATCAATCAAGGCCTTCTCTCCAGCTGAAATCCCTCTATTCCCTGATCCGGCGCGGCCTTGGAAATGGTCTCAGTTCCATGCTTTCGACAAAGACCCTCCCTGTGGTCACATCCTTTTATGCAGCGGCAATCGCAGCCGAGGAAAGGACCGACCTGCCGGTATACTGCATTATCTGTGACGCCGATATAAACCGGGCATGGGTTGCGGAAAATCCGAAAAAGAGCAGGATCATCTATTTTGCGCCTTGCGGACACGCATTGAGAAGACTGAGACAATATGGCGTTCCCGATGAAAGGATTTTCCTGACCGGCTTTCCGCTGCCACAGGAAAA
Organism: Bacillota bacterium; assembly: GCA_023433505.1. GTDB lineage: Bacteria > Bacillota > Clostridia > Acetivibrionales > DTU013 > MnB-11. The sequence goes on from JAEZCO010000091.1 coordinate 92,918, forward strand.
TATCGGCGGACCTGAAATGCATATTCTTCGTGAGGACCTTGCCAAACGCCTCATCCGCCTGGACCCTTCCAGAAGGTTCAGAACGATTCATGGCGAAGAGGCAAAGTACTACCTTGGCAAGTATTGGAACCCTGAATATTCCGATACCTCCCTTACCCTGACCTATGCTGTCGGCGGCGCCGGCGCCCAGGCGGAAATTGCCGAAGGTGTGCTTAACAGCCTGACTCCGAAAATACTGGAGGGCAAAATCAGGTTGAATCTGGTGGCAGCTCATCGCAGCGAAGTAAGGCAGTATTTTCTGAAGTTAATTGAAAAGCATGGCCTTACCCGGTGCAATAACATCAAAGTAATCTATAATTCCGATAAAAACCAGTATTTTGAAGAGTTCAACAAGATATTAAGGACCACGGACATCCTGTGGACCAAGCCCTCGGAGCTCTCCTTCTACTGCGGCCTTGCAATCCCCATTATCATCGCTCCCCCCATAGGCCCGCACGAAGTCTTTAATCAGCGCTGGATCCGTGATCTGGGCGCAGGCTTTCACCAGGAGGAGCCCAAATATTGCGGCGAATGGCTGATGGAGTTTCTGACGGACGGCCGCCTGGCCCAGGCAGCCTGGGATGGCTTTCTTTACGGGCGTAAGCTGGGCGCCTACAAGATCGCAGACGTTATTGCCACCGGCAAAATGGAGAGGCAATATTCACCGCTCAGGCGGTAGTTTGGACAGCATGTCCGAAAGGCGGACAAGCAATATACTGCAAAGGAGATTGAAATTGACAGAATCATTCATGGACAGGTTAAATGTAAGCCGCCCCAAAGCATTGTTTCTGCTGGTATTGACGGCATTGCTGTGGAGCTTTGGAGGGCTTCTCATCAAGCTGGTAAATTGGAACCCCATGGCAATAGCGGGCATGCGGAGCTCCATCGCCGCCTTGTTGATGCTGTTTCTCATCCGCAAGCCGGTATTTAATTTTACATTTGCACAAATCGCAGGCGCCCTAGCCTATGCGGGGACCGTCATCCTGTTTGTATTTGCCAACAAACTGACCACAGCTGCAAATGCAATCCTTCTTCAATATACGGCGCCGGTATATGTGGCATTTCTGGGCGCATGGTTCCTGAAAGAGCGGGTCCGGCCATCCGACTGGATAACCATCGTCATGGTATTAGGCGGAATGGTATTGTTCTTCTTTGACGATCTCAAAGGAGGAAGTCTCACAGGAAACATCCTTGGCGTATTGAGCGGCTTGAGCTTCGCTGTTACCATCCTGTGCCTGCGCAGTCAGAAGGCGTCTACCCCCTTACTCACCGTATTCTGGGGGAACGTGCTTACAGCATTGATAGGGCTTCCGTTTATGTTCAGCGCCATGCCGGATGCGTCAAGCTGGCTGGGATTGCTGCTGCTGGGTGTTTTCCAGCTCGGATTGTCCTACATTTTCTATACCATTGCCATAAAAAAGGTATCGGCCCTGGAAGCTATCCTGATCCCCGTCATCGAGCCGCTGCTCAACCCTGTGTTTGTCCTCATTTTCGTAGGGGAAATCCCCGGCCCGTGGTCCCTCGCCGGAGGCGCAATTGTTTTGGTTTCCATCACCCTGCGATGTGTTTATTCGGTTTTGAAACCGCAAAAAATCGAACAGCCGGAGACCGAAGCAATGTAGAGTGAAACAGGGGCCATTGACGGCGGCCCCTTGTCGATAGGATACAAAACCTAATACATCTTTGAAATAATGAAAGATACAAATCTGGCAGGCAAGAACCTTTTCAAAAAAACGAACACCTTATATTGCAGACCTACAATGACTCTTACGGGCGGATTTTTTTTACCGATGATCCTGTATACCTGCTTCGCAACCACGACAGGATCAGGCCCATTGGTTTCATCCTTAATCATTACTCCCACGGATTTCTTGAAGGTATCCCTATAAACCGAATGCTCATTGGCGTCGGCTACAAATATTCTGCTGTCGGTAAAGCCGGTCTTTGTATCCCCCGGTTCAATGATGGACACTTTCACCCCAAAGGGCTTCAATTCAGTGCGAAGAGCCTCACTTACAGCTTCGACGGCAACCTTGCTGGCACAGTACATGGACTGGAAGGGAATGGGAAACTGCGCTGCCACGGAAGAAATGTTCACTATCAGTCCATTGCAATTCTTCCGCATGATGGGAGCCACCTGCCGGATGACCCGGTGCGTGCCGAAAAAGTTTGTATCGATCTGCCGATGCACCTCTTCCGGCGAGGAATCCTCCACAGAGCCTGCTATGCCCATTCCGGCATTATTCACTACGATATCTATGCTTCCTTCGGCTTCAAGTACTTGTGCTATTGTGCTTTTAACAGATTCTTCACTGCAAACATCCATCTGCAGCATTCTGATAAAGCCGTTTCCGTCAGGGGCCTCATCCCGGCCTGCGGCCGGCGGTTTTCTTGAAGTCCCGTATACCTTGTAGCCCTTATCTTTCAACAATGTGGCAATCGATTTTCCTATGCCTGACGATGCACCGGTTACCAGTACCACTTTTCCGTAAGGTGATCCCATCTCTTGTCGTCCCCCTTTTAAAAATATGAGTAAGCCCGGAATTCGGCCTCTATGCCACTGTAAAACATACACCGCAGCGTCGCCGCTTCTGGCGATGACAAAGGAATCCGTCATCAATGGTTTCCTTATTTGCAAAATATAGCTACATTATATACCATTGTATCAAAATGTAAATATATAAGTCATGAGTGTACCATACCTTTGCTAAGCACATCCCGCAGGCATGGCCGGGTATTTTCCGGTATTTTTAAAATGGTCAAAAAAAAGGAATAGCTCCCGGCGGAGGTATTCCCTGATTCATTTTCATTTATTCCGTGCCTTTGAAAAAACAACCCGCGATCCCTATCATGGCACTGATATCCAGCCGGCTTGAAACTTCAATCCTCAGGTCCTCCATGCCAGGCTCCTGCAGAATACCCTCTGCGAAAAGATCATAGCCTCTGGAAATCCCGCCGCCGATCACCAGAACCTCCGGCTTGAAGGGAAGCACATACAGCTTCAGTATTTCACCCATCATCCGTCCAAAGGCATGATAGGAAGCTTTTGCACGGCTGTTTCCGTCACGCGCAAGCAGAGCGATATCCCTGACATCAAATTTTTCCGTATCAAATCCATGTTCACGGGCTATGTTCAAAAATCCTCTTTTGGACAGATAGTCATCTACAACGCTGTCTTTATACGGCATATGAAAAATATATCCCTCTTCGGGTATGCCGTATTCTCCCTTTACAATCCGGTCCCGCTCCAGAAAAGTGGAGCCGCAGCCGGTACCCAGGGTTATATAGGCGCCTCTGCCTGAGCCTTTTCCCTTGCCCGCATGAAACTCTCCCAAGGCAAAGGCAGCCGCATCATTCATGAAAATCAACGGAACCTTTTGCACAGCGGCAAACCTGCTTCTGCCGGCCAGCTCCCTTTTTAGCCATTGGCCTACGTTGACTCCGTAAATGGATTCAAACTTGCCGATTCCGGTGTTATAGCAAATTCCCTTCTCATAGTCGAAGGGCCCCGGAAATGCCAAGCCGATCCCGTCGATTCGGCTTTCAAGGCCCTTTAGCTTTTGCAGGTGCGTTTCAATAATCCATAAGAAATTCTCGAGAATGTCCTGCCTGTTTTGGCCGGATAGGGCGGGATGCTCTTCGCGGAAACCGTCCGGCACGCTAAAGCTATCGTCTACAATGCCGGATTTGACGGAAGTCCCTCCTACATCCAGGGCTATTACATATTTTTGCAAAGAACTCCTCCTTTTTTATTGAGGTATTGGGTCAGCTTGGCTCCAAGCTTTGTATATTTCAGAGTCTTACATAAGCTTTAACGGTGGCATGCATTTTTTCCGCGTCTGCGCCATAGGGGCGGATGGTATACTCTCCGACGGCAGCCGGAATTACAAAAGTCTCGGCATAATGAACCACAAAGGGCTTAAACTTGCCTGCCGGGCTTTCAATAACAGCTTCCTCACCCTCCACCAGGTTAAGGACATTGACTCTGCCTTCGGTATCATGCAAAACGGCTTTTGTAAACCAATGCCTCCGGGTCTCGATAAATTCCCTTTCATGCAGGCCTGTCTTCTCTTCTGTCCAGCCGTCGCCTTCCGCAAGCTTTTCCACACGGTTGACCAGATTTTCCGAAGTCCATTCCGTATCCCTATGCCATTGTATGTTTTTCCACCCGTGCTTCAAATGGATGGGACGGGGCCTTCCGTCCATGCCCATCCTTCCCCAATCCCACAGCTTGAAGGTGAATATATACGGCGTTGCACTAATTTCCAGGACCATGCTGTTGCTCCCCGAGCAATGGATGGTGCCACCGGGAATAAGGAAATGGTCATGCTTTTTGGCAGGCCAGACATTCACATACTTCCCAACGTCAAAGCTCTTACCTTGCTGCGATTGTTCCAGTTCCTCCAGCATTGCACCCCTGTCCGCATTTTCCTTAAGACCGAGATAGACCGAGGCGTCTTCCGCTGCATCCAGCAGGTAATAACTCTCATCCTGCGTATAATGCATTCCGAAGTTCTGCTGGATGTATTCGGTGAGAGGGTGAACCTGCAAGCTCAGATTTCCTCCGTCCATTGTATCCAAAAAGTCAAACCGTATGGGAAATTCGGTGCCGAAGCGCGCATGGACCCTGTCGCCCAACAGCCCCACCGGCTCACGGAAGACAAGATCTATGGCGGGTATTTCAACCCTTACCTCCCCATAGAGCAAGTAAAGGCTATTCTCTTCAGGTACGCAGTCAAAACACCATGCATAATTGACAGCGTCCTTCTCAAGTCCGCATACCTCCTTCATCCACTGGCCGCCCCATGGGCCGGGGTCAAAGAAGGGGACCAGCCTGAAGGGCTGTGCCGCCGCTTGTTTTAAACCTTCCAGCATTGCGTTGCCCGTGATCATCCTGGGATTTTCTTTGTGATTGGTGTCCAGAAGATAGTCGATTCTTTCAAATAATCCTGCCTTATGCCTGTCAATTACTCTCCAATCAACGAAGAAAGCTCTTTTGTACTTTGCGGAGAATTTTTCTTCCCTGTTGTCGGCACACCAGTTTCCTATCTCCCCGCGCCTCATGCGCAATTGAATCTCCCAGCGGGCCATATCGGCATAAACCAGGATATCCGGTTCGCATACAAGAGATGCTCCGGTCCCGTATACCAGGACACAGCCCTCTTCAACAGCATCAACCCGTTGTTTCAGAGATTTAAGCATAGCTTGATCAAAAAACTCCTCAATCCTGTGACAGGACAAAACCCCAAATACAGGATCCTCCGTCACATTCCGTTCAATCATTTTCCAGACCCGGTTGTAATCCAGGTTTGCCTCACCTGCTTTAATAATCAGCACAGGATTTAAACCCTTCGTCACAGCCTCCAGTATTTCATCATCATATACTCCTGGATAGCAGTCAATGCAAAGAACTGTCTTGCTTTTTCCTGAAGCAGCGATATGTTTTTTCAATTCATTGATGATTGCCCCGTATCCCGCCCATGCCTCCGAATCCAGCCTGTTGACCCGTATAACGGGTTCCCGGTCATAATTGCTTTTTCTTGACAAAGCCATTCCTCCTGTAAACTTTGAATGATCTTTTCAGATAATACCCATTTTTATTGCCGGAATAACCAACACTCCGGTCATTCAGCGAACTTATTCTATTTCCAATGGGGGCATGCCCCCATACCCCCTCGCTACGGGCGAAATGAATTCGCCCTTCGCTACACTTCGTGCGCCACGCTATACGTGGCGTTTGAACAACGTCTCTTGGAGATGCAACCTTCCATTGACAGCTTTTTCATTCAGTAGCCCCCTCCTTAGAAGAGGGAGCTGTGACGTTGTTTAAATCCAGCTTCACGAAGCGCGGCCTGTAAACGCCGTTGTTGTCCGGAAATCTCCCCTGCAGGTTCACATTATAGGAAACCAGAAGATAGCCGGGAGGCGATACATGGGGGTGGGCTTTGGCATTGTACGTAAACGAATTTTGAAGCTTTTCCGGCTCGGGTGTTTTATAGAAGGTTACCGGTTTCCCAAAGGTATACGGATTGGTCCCAATGGCGTACTGCAGCTCGTTTCCTATGACGTCCTTTTCATATACAAGCATAAACTCGTTCTTATAAACTCCCGACGTCAGTGGTGTGACGCTCAGCTCGCAGGACACACGGCTGGCAATGACAGAGCCTGCATTGTTAGCTTGCTCGATGCCTTCCACCCAGTTTCCGCTATTATAAAACCTCCATTTGCCTGTGTCCGGAAAATCCTCCCGTTTTACACGGGCTACGAGAAGTTCCTTGGAATGAGTAGACAGGTCGTCCCTGTATCCGTAAATATACACATATCCATCCGGCTTCGGCGCGCCCGCCGTCTTTGTATTGTCGCAAATTCCCGCTCCAAAAACGATCTGGTGAGCATCGTCCTTGTACATCAGCGGAGTTTTTTCCGTAACGGAATAATTTCTGAAGTCCGGAGTTCCGTTGACCAGGGGTATTTTAACCATATCCACCTGGGTCGGATACATCTGTGCGTCGATGGTATATGCAAGGGCATAGATTGCGTCGCCGACGGCAATTCCGTCCAGCATCCAGTAGGTTTCAAAAAAAAGGTTGGTATGAGCCTTCTTGCCGTATATCCCGTAAATGAACTCCCTTTTTGCCGGATCCGGCTTGTTTCCGGTCAGGAGAGCCGCCGACTGCTTGACCATGTCAAAAACACCGATGTATTTGCCGGTGGCGGTGTCACATTTGCCAAGGAGGGTATCGCTGAAGAGCCATAAGGTTTTGGAAGCTTCGTCAGCGCTTCCTGCACGGTCCTTGCCGTCCAGCGGAATGGAATAGATTCCATCGGCGCCCGTCCATCCGTCGTAGTTTAGCCAGAGATTGGTCCATTCGGCATCGGGAGCGCATTGCAGCACCCGGGTATCATTCATGCCTGCAGACGGATCGGATGCGGCGCAGCCTGCGGTTGAAGAAATTATCAACAAGGCTGAAACAACAAATCCAATTGAAAATTCATGATCTCTCCACCCTTCCTTGATACTATGGCCTATACAGCGTTATTTTCCATACCTTCCGTACTTTTCGGCAGCATTATCCCATGGCCGGTGTTTTCCAGGCGCAATACGGTAATCCCGCTTCGTGCCGGTTTATTTAATGATGTTGATAATTTCTTCAAAGGATCTGCAAAAATGATCACAAAGCCCTCTGGTCCCGCTGTGGAGTATATTGCCGTCTTCAATGCCGATGGCCGTGTAGCCCGCCAGCTTGATGGCGCAGATTCCGGCTCCGCTGTCCTCGATGCCCAGGACGGAATGTCTATCCTCAAAAGGAATTCCAAGGCCGACCCTGCAGGTCTCCGAATAAAGCCAGGGATGCGGTTTGGGAGACAGTTCCCCCATAGTGCCCGCTGCACCTTGCCCCAGCGGGTAGCCCGCAGTGATGATGCAGTCGTAGAAATCCTTGGGATCTCCCATTCCCAGGGTATCAAAAGCGGATACTATCTCCGGATAAGCCTTCTGATAAAGCCCGGAGGTGACAAGACCAAGCTTTATCTTCATCCCTTTCAGTTCGTAAAGAAAGTCCCTGATCCCCGGCGAGGGTCTGAAAGCATTTTTTCTGCCCCGGCCTTCAAGAATCTCCTTCATCTCATACCCTGTATGTTCAAAATAAAACTTTCTGGCTTCTTCTACGGTTTTGTCCGGACAGTATTTTCCGATGCAGTATTTCAAGTGTTCTGACACACTATGGCCTGATACGTGGGGAAGGTCGGCATTTTCCAGTTGGAATTTCGGATTTCCAAGCAAGCTGCGGCAGGTCAACTGGATGATCTCCCTCCAGAATTCCTCACTCCTTACAGTGGTACCGTCCAAATCCATCAGGACAGCTTTCACCGGCTTATCCAGCCGGGTGGGATGCACCGGATAATAGGCGGGATAGCCCATGGCAGATTTTACATAGGCCAAGGTCCTGTTTTCAAAGGAGATGAATTCGACTTTCCCGTCACCTGTGGAAAAAATGGCCGTGACGCCATTTTTTCCTGTCTTGAAGCACCCGTCGCCGCAGTGGTCCAGGAATTTGAATCCCTTTTCCGCAGTCACTGTTCCCAGGCCGGGAGCCTCAAAGCGGATGATATTTTTATGCGTTTGCATGCCTTAAAACTCCAATCCCAGGGTAATGATTCTTTTCTTCGGAACCGAGAGCCGGATGCTTTGCCCGCCGGTTATGCCAAGCTCTTCCACCGCTTCTTCATTCAGCTTCAAAAGCCTTGCTTTCGCTATCGGCGCGAAACTCCAGAGCTGTCCTTCCACTGTTTCCTCCGTAGGATTGTAAAAGCGCAGAACCATGGATTTCCCATCCTCCGACCGCTTCATTCCCGTCATGTAGAGAACCTCAGGCTCAAGCCGGAAGAAGGACTGGCATTTGGAAAGGCCCTTACCTGCAAACCGGCTGTGCTGCATGGACATCAGCGTGCTTCTGTGTGCTGCTTCCTGTACCAATAAGCCGCTTTCTTCCCAGTTTCCCTGGTAAAAATGCAATGCCAGAGAATATTTATGTTTGCCGGGGCATTGGGACCCTTCGTTTCCGTCACGGACCACACGGTCCTCTCTCAAAAGACCCGACATTTTCGGATAGCCATAAGCCCTCAGCAAGGTCAGTGCCACAGTTCCCGCGGTATTATCAAGGACTTCGTACTCGGTAATGCCGTCGCTTATGGCTGCCAGTCCCCTGCCGCCGTTTTCTGCCGCAACAAATCCCAGGTACGGATTTGTTCCTGTCATAGGCTCAAGCCAATCGGAAGTATCCGGCATATGCACCTTTCTCCGGATTACGTCAAACTGTCCGTGAACAATGGCTTCTTCGGGATGGAAGCCTGCATCGAACATGGTGCGGAGCTTGTGGTATTTCACGGTATTGTCCACTTCCACATCGATGATTAATCTTGCAACGCCTTTTTTTAGAGAAACCCTTGATGTAATGGATATTTCCTTTTCGTGTTCCGTTCTCTTCTTTGTAAAGTGATCAATGCCCTCCGGCAGCTTCCATTTCAGGCCGATTTCAAAGGTGGTCACCACCGGTCCGTTTTCTATAAGCTTTATTTCAGCATTGCAGCCCAGTGAGTTGTAAACCCTGTCTCCAAAAGGCTCGAACCTGGTCCATGGATCGCCCCAATCTCCGGCATCCTCGAACCACAGCAGGTTTGTATAAACCTGGCCCGATTTTTTCTCGGTGACCGACAGGGTTCCGTTGGGATGTATCTTTACTTTGAGATATTCGTTCTCCATCTCATTGGCGCCGCAAACCATGGTCCCGTAATTTGTTACCTTGTGGGCCAGGGGCTTGACGGTAAAGGTCTTGAAGCCAAGCGCCGGAAGCTTTCCGGCATTGAACGCCACTTTCCATTTGGTAGTAAAGAAGGTCATGGGAAGCTCATTGGGCTCCGTTGCGATCAAATAGCTGCCTTCCCTTGAAAGTATCTGCTGCTCTATCCTGTTTCCCTCAGGATCGTAAATCCGAAAGCCCTTATAATCCTTATTTTTGGTGAAATCCACATACACCGAGACACAAGCCTCCTGCTCATAGGGCAGGGGATTGAATACTGTTACCAGGACATCTTCCGGATTGGCGCCGGAGCTGTCAATATGGGATATTATGGTCCCCATGGCCTCTTTCGTCAAAGCCTTTCCAAGGATCTCCGCCTGATCGAAGCGATACATCATATCCTTATGAATCTGGTCGGGGCTCAAACCTCCGATGCTGTCGTGGGAATGGGACGAAAGCAGATATTTCCAGGCTTTCTCCAGGGGAAGAACAGGGTATTCCAGCCCATACAGGACATTCGCAACGGATGAAAGCGGCTCGGCCCACCGAAGAAGTGACCTTTCGGCTTCGGCATTTCTCTGCTTGATATACATGCGGGATGAAATAGAGTCTTTCAAAAATGCATTAAACGCATTCTCAACGCTGGGATGCCGCCTTTCGCCCTTAAGCACCGTCATTTTTTCCGGATGGATGCTTTTTCTCAGATGCTGGATAAAATCAGGCAGGGAACTGTGCACAAATTCCCATTCGGGATTCACTTCATTGGCCTTTTCGATGACCTTATGCAGGTTTTCATTGGGAAACACACTGTCCATACCATCCATGAGCACCAGGCAGTCGCAGGTAGTGCCGGCCAGTATGTCTTCCATGGCCTCATTGATTCCCTGCTCCACCACATCCAGATTCAGCTCTTTTCTATAAGGAGAGACAATAAGGTGCGGTTCTTCTTCATGATCCTCACCGGCACGGTTGAGAGTCACCGGCAGGCAGCCTTCATCCCCCCAATGGAAGCCATCCCAGTCTTTCTCATGCATTGTTCTGGCGGATACGTAAAGGTAAAAAGCTCCCCGGCTCACAAAACGGCTCAATCGTATACCCAATATCCTGCTGCCGTCCGGCGCTTCAAGGAAGTATTCCTGTGTGCACTCGCCGCTGTGGATGCCACGGTAGAAGATAATTCCGTCGATATTAAAGCCGGAATATAATTGGGCCATTTGCGATATCTGACCGTAGGATGTCGGTGTATAGCCCACGGGAGAATATTTTCCGAATTCCTCCGATACCTTTTTGCCCATTAAAAGATTTCTTACCAGGGATTCCTCGTTGACGCAATGCTCTTCGGGCAAGGTGTACCAGGGCCCCACCACCAGCCTTCCGGCGGCGATGAGCTTTTTCAGCCGCTCTTTGTTTTCAGGCCTGAATTCCAGGTAATCCTCCAGAAAAATTGTCTGGGAATCAAAATTAAAGTATTTATATTCCGGATTATTTTCCATCAAAGATATAAGCCTGTCAAGCAGCTTGACCAACTGCATGCGCGTCTCTTCCAGCGGAAATCTCCATTCTCTGTCCCAATGTGTATTTGATAGAATATGAATTGTTTTCTTTCCCATGATGCGCTGTCCCTCACTTTAGTATAAATATTGGCTATCAGTGTTAAAGTATTTCCCTGACTCTGATAAAACGCGGCCGGTATATCTCCCCTTTTCGCAAATGCATGTCGAAGCCTGTGGTATTGACATTATAGCTGATCAGCAGTTCTCCGGGTTTTGAAAGATGGGGGTGGGCTTTGCCATGATACACAAACGTCCCGTGCCCGTCCTCCGACTCAGGGACGGAATACAGCGGAACAATTTCGCCAAAAGGCCCGACAGGCGTTTCAGCAGTGCTGCAGGCAATGATTCCGCTTTTTACGTCCTTTTGGAAAACCGCAAGGTACTTTCCGTGGAATAATCCGCCTTCCATGGGAGTAACGCTCATTTCATGGCAAATGTGACTGGCAATGGGCGAGCATTGGCCAATATCCTCCGACCATTCAATACCATTCCAAAAGCGCCATTTCTCCAGGGCTTCAAAATCTTCCGCCAATACGCGCGCTGCCACCAGCTGCAGCGTTTCCTTATCTGAAGCAGGCATATAGCCGTAGATATATACATAGCCATCGGGATTGGGTGCCCCGGCTTCAATGGTATTTGCCATAACCGCACAGCCAAAGACGATATCGCCCTTTCCCTCCGGGAGACGGTGAAAAAGCGGTGTATCTATCTGTCTGCAATTCCCCAGCTCAGGCCCGTCCTGTCCAAGAGGGACGGAGATCAGGGTAACGCCGAAAACACTGAAGCAGAAACCTTCCAGGCCCTCCGGATCATCCTTGACCAGCATGGTAAAATAATAAATTCTCCCGTTTATGCAAATCCCGTCACCCAACCAGTAATAGCAATGCTCACCGGGCATTGCCCGGACTGAAGGCGTATCCGGTGTAAAAACGCTGCTGCGCCCGAAGGTACCGTCCTTCCCCCATATAAACCTTATTTTGTCGGCTTCGGGTTCACTTCCGGATAGCAGGGCAAGGGAATTATTGATCATGGTCCAGGACTCGCTGCGTTTCCCGGTCTTATCCATTTCATCGATAAAAGTGTCGCTGAAATTAAACAGGGTTTTTGTGGTAGCCCCTGATCCTCTTTTCTCCAGTCCCGAAAGGGGTATGCTGAAAATCCCGTCGGCGCCGGTCCAGCCGGAGAACCGGTGGAATAGCTCCGTCCACTCCTCCGCAGCCTCAACCAACATGCCTCTTCCCACATAAAAACGCACCTTGCTAAGACCGAAGGCAGCTTCGGCGCCATCCTTTCCACCCCAGTTTCCATCGCTTGCGCCGGAATTCGGAACAAGCTTTACATACCGGAGGGAAATGCCGCCAAAGTCAACGGGTGAATTGCTTCCGTCATCAAGGTTGGTAGCTTTCAAAGCCTTTGTGCCATCCGCCCTGGCAAAGCGGTAGGGATATTTTTCACCCTTGAGCTCCGTCCAATTCAGCTTGTCAATGGAATACAGGATGGAAACATTCTTCATCCCCCTGTTTACGTATGGCATTTCCGGATGCTCCGGATCATATTGGTTATAATTCCATACCAGCATTTTCCCCACAGGATATACCTTTCCCAGGTCAAAAAGAAGCCAGGCGTTTAGACCGGGATTCATGTCCCCCAGCCACATATCCGCACCATATTTATGATTATCATGGGTGTCATCCGGCGATGTGTCTCCGGAGATTCCATAAATTCCTGTTAGGTTTGCAGCATAGTATCCCTTCATAGTGCTGCCGGCTGTTACCGAAGCGTTGATATAATCACCCGCATGTACATTTTCTGATTTCATAAGGCCAGACTCCTTAATTATATGTTTTAAGTCGTATATTTCTTGTAATTTCAGGCATAACAATGCCCGGGAGAAGTAAATTAAATCCAATGAAATAATTGGTAAAGGACTGTCATCCATAACAGGTTAACTTGCACCGTTTATTTACGGTTCGGTGAAGTTGAATTCCGGTGAATGAACTTCACGGGAAGAAGCACCTTTGTACAGCCCAGGTCCGGATCGCTGATTGCGTGCAGCAGTACCCTGGCGGCCTCCTGCCCTATTTTCTGGAAATACTGCCTGACGGTACTTAAGGGTACCTTCTGGTATTTTGATTTTTCTATATCGTCAAAACCTATTACCGACAAATCCTCCGGTATGCTAATTCCATTGCTTTCACAGATTTTGAGCAATTCAATGGCCAGGGTGTCGTTTACAGACAGCACGGCCGTGATTTCATTCTTCTTTATCATGGAAACAAGGTTCTCATTTTTTTCCGGTGATTTCAGGAATACAATTTCCTGCGAGGAGTGAATTCCCGCATTCTCCAGCGCCTTTAAGTAGCCTTTGTATCTTTCGGTTTCAGAGCTCAGGTTCGGATCAAAGGCGAGAAACGCTATCCTGCTGTGTCCCAGCTCTATGAGGTGCTGTGTTGCGCTGTATGCTCCGTCAAAGTTATCAGATGCCACGTAATTGACCGGAAACGCATTGGTATATCTATCGATAAGAACAAAGGGGACGCCCTTCTTTTTCAGGCCCATAATGGTATCGGCATTGGCGTCAGGATTGGTGGAGAAAATCACAAGTCCTCCAATCCCGCCTGCAACGAGCCGGTTGATAATTTCTCTTTCCTTTTCAATGCTGTCGTCGGAATATTCAATTATCAGGGAGTATCCATGCTTGTTGAGATAAAGCTGGATTCCTTTGGTCATTTGCATGAAGGAGCTGTCATAGGCTTCGTTGGAGGAAAGAATAAATGCAACCAGCCGTTTGCTTAAATCATTGCCTTCTCTTCCCGGCACTTTCTTTTCCGCCACAAAGCTGCCCTTCCCCTGGACACGGTAAATGACGCCCTCATTGACCAGCTCCGACAATGCCCGGCGAACCGTGATGACACTGAAGCCAAGATCCTTGGAAAGCTCAGTTTCACTGGGTATGCGGTCGTTCACCGTCAGTTCGTTTTTGTTAATTTGATTTAAAATAAAATCCTTAATCCGTTGATACTTCGGAAGCTCCATATTCTCTGACACAGCCCTACCCCCCAGTAAAATCATTCTTGTCTTCCAACTTCTATATATGACCATATACAGTTCGTATAATAACTACTAGTATATTCTATTTTATGGAACTTTGCAAGGCTTTCGCTTGCTACTTGTTTCCGCCATCCTCATAATAAACCCACATATTGCTGGTTTTTACGATGATAACCGTCAAAATGAATGTAATCACCAGCAGGAACCAGGCCATTGCCGACCCGTAGCCCATGGAGCTTTCCAGGTAAAATGCCTTGTTGTAAAGATGATATGCATAAAACAAGGTCGAATTGCCCGGGTTGCCTCCGGTCATGATCAGTGCCTGGGTAAATACCTGAAAGCCGCCGATAATGCCCATGATTACATTAAAGAAAATAGAAGGCGTAATCATTGGCAGCGTGATTTGAAAAAATTTCACAGCGCTGCTGGCGCCGTCAATATATGCCGATTCATATAGCGATCTTGGTACATCTTGTAATGCAGCTAGATAAATTATCATACTGGAACCGACATACCAAAGGCTCATAATAATGAGTGAAAGCTTCGCCCATTTCGCATCCGTCAGCCATCCCGGGCCGTCAATCCCGATTCTCTGCAAAGTGGTATTGATCAGACCGAAATTAGTGTCAAACACCCACTGCCAGAGGATGGATACCGCTACCAGCGATACGACGTTGGGCAGGTAGAAGATGGTTCTGTATATTTTTATCCCTCCCACCTTCTGGTTCATAAGAACTGCAACCGCAAGCCCTACAACCAGCCCGGCAGGCACTCCGATCACCACATAATACAGGGTATTGTAAAGGGACTTCCAAAATAAAGGGTCCTTGGTGAACATGAACACATAATTGGTGAATCCTATAAATTTCGGCGCCTTGGGCATTACGTAGTAGGTCAGGCTGTAGTATAAGGAAAGGCAAATGGGAACAGCCATAAAGATCAAGAAACCAAGCAGCCAGGGCGAGGCAAAAAGATATCCCGTTATGTTCTGTTTTATTGCGTTTTTCGTTGATGCTTTCATAGTCCTCCTCATAAATACCGTACCCTGAACATGAAATTCAGGGTACGGTGCCTTCCTTGCACTATTTTTGCTCTCCGTAAGTTGCTATGGTATCTTCAATTGCCTTTTGGGCCGAAGCCAACGCTTCATCCGCGGATTTTTTTGTGCCGTCGATGTACGCCAGGGCTTCAGGATTGATCAAGTCTCCCCAACGTGGGCACGCTTCCACAAACTCGACCATCTTTGAGGTCTTCATCTGCTCTCCTACGGTCTTCCATACAGGATTTGCAGTAATTTCCGGATCGCTCATTGCGGCGCTGTTGCACATGCTCCAGCCTACGTTTATGTTGAAGCTCTTCTGTACGTCCTTGCTCATGAAATAACTGATAAGCTTCCATGCGGCGTCTGCTCTGCCGGCGTCCTTGTTGTCTCCGATTTCCAGTGAGAAACCGGAGCTGAAGCTGGTCTGAACCTTCTTATAAGGCAGAAGGGCTGTACCGAAGTCAAGAGAAGGATTGTACTGCTTGATTTGTGCATAGAGGCCTTCGTTGGTTACATACATCGAAACCTTTCCCTGAATGAAGGGATCTTTGTCATTGCCTGCGCCGTTGGCTGTTATAAAGCCCATCATGGACTTTCTGCCGTATTTGTCCATCATTTTCTTATTCCACTCCAGAGCTTCTTTTGCCTCCGGTGTGTTTACGACAGGTTTGCCGTCTTTTATCAAATCAGCGCCGAAGGTCCACGCCAGGGTAATATAATTGAAATTGCCTACCGAGGTTGAATAAGGCGGAACAAAGCCTGCCTGTTCTATGACATTGCCTTTGAGCTTTGTAAGCTTATCCGCGTATTGCTCCACCTCATCCCAGGTTACCGGCGGCTTCTCAGGATCAAGACCCGCATCTTTGAAGTGCGCTTTATTGTAATACAGGAACCTTACGTCCATGTCAAAAGGCATGGCATAGATGCCGCCGTTGTATTTGCACGCTTCCAATGCCGCAGGATAGATCTCTCCGGTATTGAATCCGTATTTTGCAATAAAGTCATCCATTTTCAAAGCGGTACCGGCTTTGGCTCTGGTGGGTACATCGGCAATACCGTTTAAATATACGTCCGGAGGAGTACCCGCAGCTACTGCAGTCGTTACCTTTCCCCAGTAATCCCAGAAAGAAACGCCCAGTTCTTTCACGGTTATATAGGAGTTCTGTTTTTCAAATTCGTCCACCAATCCGGTAAAATACGCCTTGTAAGGATCACCGTCGGGGAAAATGTGCCAGAAATCAATGGTAACCGGTTCCGGAGCCGCAGAAGTGGCTTGTGTCGGCTCCTGTCCCGAAGCTGTTGTCTGGGCGGCAGTGGTTTCCTGGGCCTTTTCCTGCCCGCATGCGGCAAATAGTGTCACCAGCATGGCAACCGCCAATAATAGTGTGAATACCCTTTTCATTTTTTGCATAAATCTGACCTCCCTAATTGATTTTATTATTTTTGAACACCTTAAATCTCCGGATTTAACTCTGACATTACACCTCCTGTACCGGCTAATCTATTTGAAGCTTCACTAGAGTGAAAATGAAACTGTCTCAAATGCAGGATCAACCTTTGATTCCAGTCAATGTAATGCCTTCGATAAATACTTTCTGGAACAGGAAGAATACGATCAATGTCGGCGACATAACCACAATGGCTGCAGCCATCATCAAATTCCACTGGGACAGGAACCTTTGCTGGAAGGACCTGAGGCCAAGGGCCAATGTGAACTTGTCGGAATCATTCAAATAAATCAAGGGACCGAAGAAATCATTCCAGGTATTCATAAAGGTAAATACGGCGATGGTTAAAACCGCCGGCTTGCAAAGGGGCACAAAGATCCGCAGGAATATTCCGAATTCTCTGCAGCCGTCGATCTTTGCGGCTTCAGCCAGCTCCATGGGTATTGTTTTGAAAAACTGTCTTAATAAAAATACATTAAAGGCACTTGCAAAAAACGCCGGCACGATCAGAGGAAGAAAGGTATTGATCCATTTAAGCTTAGAAAAAATGACAAATACCGGAATCATTGTGACAATTCCAGGCAGCATCATCGTTGCCAGCATGATCATAAACCATACATCCCTGCCCTTCCACTTCAAGCGGGCAAAAGAATAGGCAGATATCGTAGAAGACGATACGGCGCCGATAATGACCATGACGGTGATGAATATGGTATTCCCGGCGTATTTGATGAACGGGATGGTGGTAAGGGCCTTGGGAAAATTGCTCCACAGGGGCTCCGCCGGAATCAGCCGGGGAGGTATTTCAAATAACCCTTCCGCTCCTTTCAAAGCCGTAGAAACCATCCATAAAAACGGAAAAATAAATAAACCGGACAGGATGATGAGTATCCCATGGATCATAATTTTCCTGAGTGAATCTTTTCTTTTTTGATTCATCTTTTTGCGTTTTCCGGCAGATACCGTACCATTGGCGTTTGTTTCCGGATTCATTGCAAAATATACCTCCCCATCGATAAGAAATACAAGCAGCAGACAGATTTACAAATGATTTTTCCAATGTCAGTATGTTGACTTATTCTATTTAGTATACTAACTTATTCAAGTATACTATATACTTGTGCAATATGCAATATTAAATTCCTAAAATAATTATCCATTTTGTGAAAATTTACTCTACAGCAAAAGCATGGTATACGAACCATGCTTTTGCTGTAGAAAAATCCGTCTTTGATGGTTAACCCGGAGCGCTTTTATAAATGATCGGTCCGAAAAGGACTGGCCGGCAATCCGTCCATATTGAAAAGATTTGCGCAGGAATAATTGGCAAAGCCATACCGCACTGCCACCGGGGCTTCTATTCCCTCGCCGGAAACCTCAACGGTATTTCCCTTGATCCTTGCATTGGCAGTGACAAACCTTTTATCCTCCCCGCAGACTTTAAAGCCTTTAAGCTCTTCCCCTTTTGCTGTAAGGCCTTTCTCCGCATGGTCAAAATAGAGTGTGGCAGTATCGCCGCTTATCCTCATTTCACGATATGCGGGGCCCTGGCAGGGTACATCGAGACCGTAAATTTTAGCTTCTGCAAGCAGTGCAAGGCGCTGTCCCACCGTACATTTGTCCAGAGGATGGATATTGTCCTTTTCACCGCAGTCGGTAATCACGGCCATGGCTGTATGCGGATCCTGCATCGAGGTCAATAATTGCTGCTCGCGGGTAACAGCCCACTCTTCTCCCTTGGTTTCCACATTGTTTTCCGGATCTTCCCCCCGCCCGTAGTAGGTTATTTGCGTAAAAAGAAAAGGAAGCGACGGGTTATTCCAGTCATCTCTCCAGTTCTCCATCATTTTTCTAAACAGTTTCCCGTAGCTTCCGGCCTTGTGCTCGTCACTTTCCCCCTGGTAGAATATGACGCCTTTAATGCCGTAAGGCGCTATTTTCCTGACCATGTTGTGGTAAAGGCCCGAGGGGCGCAAGAAGGATTTTTTGCTCATTGGCGGGGGCCAGGGAACGTCTCCCGCATTACGGCTCATCTCAGTCTCACCTGCCGCCGGATGTGCGGCTTTATAGACATCGGCCTTCTTTAGGTATTCTTCAAATCTTCTGTTGAATTCCTCTGTCTGAATCGCGCACTCTTCTTCACTGTGCTTGCTGATATAGTCATTATACTCATCCAGATAGGCTTTGGTATCCTCATCCGAAGCCAGATATTTTTCGCTCATCCAGCAGGAAGCGGACGTACCTCCCATGTTGCAGCCAATAATACCGATGGGTATGTCCAAAGATTTTGAGAGCTTCTTTGCGAAATAATAAGCGACTGCCGAGAAAAGACCTGCAGTTTCCGGAGTGCAGCTCCGCCAGCTGGCTTCCTGCTGTGCGGCTGTTTCCGCATCTTCCTCTGCGGCAATTCTTGGGACATCATAATAACGGATGTTGCCATCATCCGCTAAAGCTGCTTCCGCCCTTCCATTGAGGCTTTCATTGAGGGTCATCTGCATATTGGATTGACCGCCGGCCACCCATACTTCTCCGACAAGAATATCCTTCAAAATATGCTCACCATCGCCGTTTGTCACTTTCATTTCATAAGGTCCCCCGGCATTCACCGGCGAAAGGTGGAGATGCCATTTCCCTTCATGCGCTTTTGTTTCATAAGCTGCGCCAAGGAATTCGATGCCGATGGTTTCTCCGTCTTGCGCCGTACCCCACACCGGAATGACAGCATCCCGCTGCAGGACCATGTGATCCGTAAATATTGAAGCCAATTTAAAGCTGTTTTTCATATAGTCCCTCACATTTTGATTGATTTGATGCCGTGCCGCACATCAGGAGCCAGAAAATATATTAGCCCATTCAGTACATTATCTTAGTATACGAACCGAATCAAGTATATACTATATGACCTATGACTTCAATACATTTATTGCGATTTGGATTTTGCAATCAGACTGCTGTTTCGTAGGATAGGACGCCTAGTAAGATAGGCTTTATTACTGAGATTTGTACAGTACTAATTGTGCCTTCGCTGTGAAACCCTCCTGAGTTTCCACACTGGTGGTATGCTAAGCACGTGTGTCATTGCTAGCAAATGCAATGAAGCGTGGCAATCTCAAAAAATCAAGCAGTTGCATAAAAGCTGAAATTGCAACCCCGCGAAACACAAAGATGCGACAAGAGAACCGTCCCCTGTCGCACGACTCACTGAAACTGTCTGGCTAGGTTTGTGCTGTCCAGCGCCGTTCCGATAAAGCTCACCTTGCCTTCCTGGACGCCTTTGTATTCCTTTATAGAGTAATCACTGCCGGTATAGCTGAATTCCATATATCCGGCCGGACTGTTTAAGAAACCTTTTCCGCGTATAATATCTCCAAATAGTCCCTGCTGCACATACTCCAATAGCTGCGCCAATTCACTGATCAGGAACACCTTGGAGGTTTTCGTACCGAAGGTGTCAAACCCATGGCCGGCTTCAGCATGAGGATGTGAATGTCCGGTAGAATGCTCTTCTTCATGCAAATGATGGGCACAGTGCTCTGAGCATACATGAGGAACCTTGATGCTATTATAGTCAAGCGACTCACCCAATATGACTTTAAGGTCTTCTTCCGTCAGCTCATCCCAGTTTTTCGCCAGTATATTGGCTTTGCTGTTCCTCAATTTCAAATCCGCTATGATTCTGTCAACGTCCTCTTTCGCTATAAGCTGTGTTTTGCTTAATACCAGCGTGGACACATTGGCAATCTGGTTTTCAAAGAAATATCCGAATTTGGAGCTTTGCTTCATATAATTAACACTGTCAATGATGGTGGTCAGGGAGTTTACTGTAAACTTGGCGGCAATATCCGGTACTTTAAGTATTTCCAGGGCATCCGTCAGGACAAAAATGCCGGAAGGCTCGAAAATAATCCTGTCAGGCTTCAATCTGCCGGCAATTTCAAGCAACGCATCCATGAAATCGCTTTTCAACGTGCAGCAGATACACCCCTGGCTGATTTCAACCACTTCGATGCCTTCCCGTTTGACCAGCTCTCCGTCGATACCTACTTTTCCGAATTCATTCTCGATCAAAACCATCTTCTCATTCCAGGATGAAACGGCTCCCATCAATTTCCTTATCATTGTCGTTTTACCCGCGCCTAGAAAACCTGAGATGATATCCAATTTAATCATATCCGCCGCTCCATCCTGAATTTTTTCTGCCTTTAAATCCATTTTTATTGAACCCGCACCGCATTATTGCAACAGCCGTTACCAGCATTTTTTACATGTCATACTTCTTGGGGTCGAATTTCTCATTCCTGGTTTCCTCGACCATTCCGGCAACAAATTCTTCTTCATCCTCCGGTATTTCGGCCAATTGCCTTTCCATCAAATCAAGGTAAGCCATTTCCCTCTCTTCAATGATCAGCTTATCCTCGTCAAGGGCCTTGCGCAGTTCCTCAACCGCTACCAGCGCTGAAACCTTGGTCCTCTTGAAATGGCCTTCTTCCTTCAGCAGCTTTTCAGAAATTCTGATGGCCACATCCGGTCTTAATATATATGCCTGTGGGTCCAGTTTGCTGTCGGATTCCACCAGCAGATCCCTCAGCATAGCGGCGTACTCGATGCCCTTGTCCGACGCTGTATTCATCAGTCTGCAATCATAAGCCAGCTGCTCCATGGATACGGTTGGAGCCATTCCGCCTAAAAGCTTGATATTCTGAATGGATTCATTGCTCCAAAGGTCGGCTACGGCGGCGGCAATATTTCCCACAGGGCTCAGATGTGCGCCGGCACTGGACTTTCCTTCCAAGGAAATAGGCGTCCCGGTAATTGCCTTTATATACACGCCTTCATACCCGCAATCCTTATGGGGTCCAACAGCGCCTCTTTCCAGCGCTACCAGACTTCTTACCACCGTGATGGCCCTGACGACCGCCGCAAATATTTTCGGAACATAGCCTCTGTCAGCAAGCACCATGGCGGTATTGCCAAAGCCGCATGCCGTATCTCCCGAGGCGATGCTGCCGGTTTTGTCCGCAATACTTACGATGCCGTCCCACAGTTTTACCATATCCCTTGCGCCCAGTATGCCCAGGGCAAACAGCGATTTTGTAATTTCGCAGAACATTACGGCATCGTCATGGACATCCTTTCCGCCAATGGACTCAATGGCGAGAAAATCCGCTCCCGCTTCGGCACATCCTTCAAAGCTTTCCATCAGGTTTTCCCAATGGCGGCCCTTCCACATGTGAACCGATTCCCTGTCTTCCCTTATATCAATGGGCGTAATCCTTAAAGCACTTTTCAGTCCATACTTGCTTTCGTATTCATTCATGACTTCGCGGACAGTTTTCGTTATATCAATACCCCACTGTGCATTGTAAGTCGTTGGAGGCAAAAGCTCCACTTCCACTACAAACCCCGGTACATACAGCTCTTTTGCACGCTTGCAGACATCCTGAATAATGCTTTTGTATTGGTTCAGAACCTCAGACATGGTTTCGGAAGTAATCAACATGGGCGGAAGAGTAAAATTGATTTCAGGAAGCACCTTTCCCCCGCCGATCACCAGTCCGTTTTTTGTTGTAACAGGCTTTTTAGAGGTGCCGAATACAAAATCCTGCATTTCCGTATAAGCCATGGTATTAAACTTTATATCCTTCATAATTGACACTCCTCCAAGATTTATTTTTCCTACTGATTTATATATACCTTCCCGGTAAAGCTAAAAACGCATTTTGACAATGTGTGCAAACAAGTCATAAAAATCCTATTTTTTTACTATGATATAAGGTGAAAGAATCCAGGGCCATACAATATATCTGCATAATTATATACATATTTCTTCATATGTGGTAAAATAGCCTTGTTCGTGCACGTGTGCGCCTTGGATAATCGTGCATTTATCACGGGTTTCCCGTGATAGACCCTGCTCTAAAATACCAAAAAGAGGAGAATAAACTAGAATGGATATTTTCGAAAAATGCTTTAATTTCACTGATGCCAAGGAAGTAATAGCTGCAGGTCTCTACCCTTATTTTCATGCCCTTGAAACCGGTCAGGATACGGAAGTTGTCATTGAAGGAATCAAAACCGTCATGATCGGATCCAATAATTATCTTGGACTTACCTCCGACCCCAGGGTCAAAAAAGCCGCCATTGAAGCCGTTGAACAGTTCGGTTCGGGATGCTCCGGTTCCAGGTTTTTAAACGGAACGCTGACAATTCACCTCGAGCTTGAAAAAAAGCTGGCCGCTTTTGTACATAAGGAAGCCGCACTTACCTTCAGCACAGGTTTTCAGACAAATCTGGGCATAATTTCTTCCATTGCAAGCAGAAACGACTATATCCTCTGTGACAGCGAAAACCATGCCAGTATTGTGGACGGCTGCAGGTTGAGCTTTGCAAAGGTACTTAAATTCGAACACAACGATATGCAGGAGCTGGAAAGAATTCTTTCAAAAATAGACGACAAGTTCGGTAAATTGATTATTGTCGACGGTATCTTCAGCATGGAAGGTGATATCACGGATCTGCCCTCCATCGTAAAACTGGCGAAAAAGTACGGCGCCAGGATCATGGTGGACGACGCCCATTCCTTCGGTGTAATCGGCGAGCGCGGCAGAGGGACGGCAGAGTATTTCGGGCTGGAGGATGAAGTCGATATCATTATGAGCACCTTCAGCAAATCCCTGGCCAGCCTTGGCGGGTTTGTGGCTGCAAAGCAGGACGTCATCGACTACATCAAGCATACTTCACGCCCCTTCATATTCTCAGCCTCCATCCCTCCCGCAAATGCGGCAGCCGCCATCGCGGCACTGGAAATTATCGAAGCTGAACCACAACGTATAAAGGCGCTGCGCGATATTTCCATCTATATGAGAGAGGGCTTTAAAAAGCTGGGAATTCCCATATACGAATCAAATAGTGAAATAACACCTATTGTCCCTGTAATGACCTATACAAATGAAAAAACCCTCATCGTGACCAAAATGCTCCGCGAGGAAGGTGTTTATGTAAATCCTGTAGTATCGCCGGCGGTAAAACCGGGTCAATGCAGGATCCGTACAAGCTATACGGCCACCCACACCAAGGAGCAGCTTGATTACGCCCTGAACGCTTTCAAGAGGGTCTTCGACAAGCTTGAAAGCATGTAACTTCTTATAAAACTTCTTATAAATAAAGGACACTCCTATGAATCATTATGGATGTCCTTTTTATTTTGCAGGTTAGACCTTTAGTCTTGAATTGTATTTAAAACAAGGTAGAAATGATGTAATAAACCAGCGGTATAAAAATCGCCGGAAGCAGATTGCCCACCTTCATCCTCTTGATCTCCAGTATATTGATCCCTATGCAAAAGATCAAAATGCTTCCTACAAGAGACATCTGGCCGATGACCAGGTCTGTGAGCCAGGGCTTTACCCAGGATGCCAGCAAGGTGATGCTTCCCTGGTAAACCAACAAAGACAGGGATGAAAAAGCAACGCCGATGCCCAGCGTTGAGGCGAATACGATGGAAATAACGCCGTCAAGGATTGATTTGGCATAGAGGGTGCCGGGATTGCCCATAAGGCCGTCTTCAAGGGATCCCACAATGGCCATGGCCCCCACGCAAAATAGCAGGCTGGCGGTAACAAAACCCTCGGAAAAGCTGCCGCCTTCCCTGGAAAGCTTTTTTTGAAACCAGTTGCCCAGGCTGTCCAGCTTTTTTTCAATATTGATCAGCTCACCCAGGATGCCGCCGAAGATCATGCTGAAAATCATGGTCATGATATAAAGCCTGTCCAGCTTGCCGCCGTCAATGACCTTGAACATCCCCTGCATAACGCCGGATATGCCTATCATCAATACGGAAAGACCTATGGCCTGTATGATGATGGTTTTGAATCTTTCCGGCAGGCCCTTTTTAACAAACACCCCCACGGTACCGCCTGCAATAACTGCGGCTACATTCACGATTGTGCCAAGACCCGTCATTTTGAACCTCCCCAGAATATCCACCGAAGCCCTGGCAAGCAATTTAACACAGAAAGGCAAATAATTCCACTTTACTGGCCAGGGATGGAAAAAAATCTTTGTTCACAATTTATTTATACAATAATAATATTATGTTAACATAAAGAAGGCTTCCCTATGGTATACTTAGTTTGCAACAGAAAATCCTTTTTCATTTAGAACCTCCTTTAATATATATGCCAAGGGGACGATGATATAACACCGTCCCCTCTTGGCATATATAAAGCCTACTTTTCCAGATTACTTTTCAATTGCCGGACTTTGGCCTCTATTTCAGGCTTTGCTTCCTCCATGAGGTCCTTGTAGAAGCCCTCATAGTCATAGGTGAGCTGTTCGCCGCTTTGGATCCCTCTCATGTAGCTTTCCATAAGCTTGAAATCTTTTTCATAGCAATGAAAAGAATTGGCCCTGTGGGTATAAGACCCTACCTCCGTACCCAGCTCTCCAGCCACTCTCTTTAAAAGCATAATGAAAGCAAACATGTTCATAAAAGTGGCTTCCGGAGCATCATTGCTCCGCATCAGCACCTTCATGTGCATTTTGCCGTTTCTGATAAAAAACTGTATGTGCTGCAGGCAGGCCGGGCCTGTATTGCCATGGCTGGTATCCGCCTTCCAATCCCTTATATCAATGACGGCCCTTCTGCTGTCCGGATTCCTTCGAAGCTCTTCATAAAGGAAAGGCAGCTGTTGGGCGATCCTGTCGTGATAGGTATAGTCCCATCCATGACCGATCTTGAAATCCAGAATACCGTCCAGAACCTCCTGAACATACTGCTCCAAATCCGTATGGCCTCCGATAAAGAGCTTGCTGATCATAGGCTCGCTGAAGGGCTCTTCAACGAAAATGGTCATACTGCATTCCTTCTGTTTCTGGTTATAGTCCGGGCACTCTGAAAGCTCTCCATGATGATACAGTGCTTCTATGGATTTATGATATGCTTCCGACAGGGTCGTACCTTTTACAAAAAGCTCCTCCATCGTATGTAATCCTCCTTGATTTACGTTACAATCCGATCGCCGTCATGGGTCATTCTACCTTCAATTACGGTTGTTAATAGCACAAAACAAGTCAATTCTACATCATGACTTGTTTTTTCGTTTATTCTATTTTATCGGATCACAGCCAAAAAAGGAAGTCCCAAATGTGCTTTTAATTATATTCCCATGACATTATAGCCTTTATCCACATACATGATCTCTCCGGTTATACCTCTGGAAAGTCTGCTTAGGAGGAACAATGCCGCATCGCCAAGCTCATCCTGGTCAATGCCTTTTTTCATGGGGGATTTTTGCTCCGTTATGTCCAATATATTTGAAAAATCTTTTACGCCTTTGGCTGAAATTGTCTTGACTGCGCCTGCGGATATTGCGTTGACCCTTATATCCGAAGGGCCAAGGTCATTCGCCAGATATCTGACGCTGGCTTCAAGAGCTGCTTTCGCCACACCCATTATATTATAACCGGGGAAGACCTTTTCAGAGCCCATATAGGTCAGTGTGAGGATGCTTCCTCCCTCCGTCATCAGTTCTCTTGCTCTTTTACATACGGCCACAAGAGAAAATGCGCTTACATTCAGTGCATGGGCAAATCCATCCCGTGATGTGTTGATAAAATCATTGTGTATGTCTTCACGTTTTGCATGGGCAATACCGTGAACCAAACCGTGAATCACACCATACCGTTCCTTAATGGCAGAAAAGAAAACATCCAGGTCCTCGTCCGACCCCACATCGCATTGAAATACAGGCACGTTTCCAAGCTCGGAGACCAGTTCCTCCACGCCTTCCTTTTCACGTTCGCCCTGATAGGAGAAGATAAGATTTGCGCCTTCCCTGGCGGCGGCTTTCGCAATACCCCAGGCGATACTCCATTTATTTCTTACACCCATAATGATTATGTTCTTATTTTCCAATAAATTTCCCAAAATTCTACTTCCCTTCATTTAGTTTGCCTTGCACACATTTTTCCGACTCCATTTATTTTACCATTTATTCCAGCATTGTCAACAGGTCATATTTCCTGGTCATAAATTCCGGCAGGCTTCGGCCAGCCGCTCCAGAGTGCTGCAGTCAAGCATGGCGGAATATTTTGAAAAGTCCCCGATGCCTTTAATTCCTTGCCATTCGCTTTCTTGCACAGGGTTCAGCCAGAGGATCCTTTTGACCCTGGAGGACAGTTCTTTCAAATGCTCCTCCGCCCGCTTGTGGTCCATTGTTTTGGCGTCGCTGACAATTACCAGCACCGTGGACGAGCTGACGGGCGCCATCCTGTCTTTTATTATATTCCCGAGAGCAACACCGATATTCGTACCTCTGCCCCAGATATTTCCCTCTTTCACCTGATTTTCAAAATCGGAAAGTCCGTAATAGGATTTAATATTAATCTTCTCGGTATCCTCGGAAAATATATAGCTTTCCAGCGACAAAAAGCCTTTGCTCATGCCTGTCATAAAATTCAGTACAAAGCCAGAAAACCTCAGCATGGAGGCGGATACGTCGCACAACAACAGCAGCTTGTTTTTGGAAAAATGCCGGCTCCTATACCTCAGCTTGAACATAACCTGACCTGTGCTCAGGTTGCTGCGAATGGTCCTTTTCAAGTCCAGCCGCGTTATTTTTCCCGACTTTTTATATTTTCTTGAAAGCTCTTTTTTGAGCTTTTCGACAAGCAATGAGATTAGCCTTATGGCTGCGGGGACGTCCTCGTCGCTGATCTCGCCGATATTTTTCTTAAGAAGGCTGTTGGCCTGCAAAGCTGTTTTTGCAGCTTCACCGGCGAGGATTCCTGCCTCGGAGGTATCCTGGGCCAATACTCCCCTGGTTTGCGCCGTGCGATGGGCATATCTGTTCTTTAAGCCGGACAGCCTGCTCTT
This sequence comes from Bacillota bacterium, assembly GCA_023433505.1. Classification (GTDB taxonomy): domain Bacteria; phylum Bacillota; class Clostridia; order Acetivibrionales; family DTU013; genus MnB-11. The sequence continues at coordinate 120,226 of JAEZCO010000091.1, forward strand.
TACCATGCTTTCCGCCAGCGGCTTGAATTCCGTCCGGACGTTCTTTCCTCCGGAGGTTTTATTCAAAAAATCCTCCAGTGACTTTTTCTCTTCCGCGGGAAGCTCGGCAAAAACCTCCATCAGGTCATCGGGCAATTGGATGGGGCTCTCCTGGAATTTCAGACTCCGGGCGGCCTCCCTGATTTCCTGTTTCCTTTTCTCAATGAGCTCCGCTTTATTTTCAACATATTCCCTGCGGATGTTTTGAGGCACAAAATACAACTCAAAGGCCCGGGATAGGATTTCCCGGTCCTGCTGTTTTTTTGCGAGGCAGGCGCTTAATGCGGCCTTTACCTGGAACCTGTCTGCAATATCGACATATTCAAGGGCTTCCACAGCCGTCAGGCAATCGGAAACGCTTATATTCATGCCTCCGGTTCTCAAGATACTGAAAAAACCGGCTAGATTTTCAGCGAGCTCATTCATCTTCAATCATGCATTCCTTTCGCTAAAAGACACAGAGTGTTGAACCGCCACGCGGTGCGCTCTTAAGTACTGGCGAAAATATGACTTCCGCTAATCTTTTCCGGAAACTACGCTTGGCGCTCCATTCCCTAAAATAGAATTGGAAGTAATATTTCCGGTGCTCCTAAGTGCACTACTCCTAAACCGCTACGATCTGTAGGCGGAATGGAGTCCTTCCGAATCCTTCCGGATTTCCAGCATATCTTCCCTGTTTTTCAGGATAAATCCCAGTGTTTTCGATACGCCCTCTTCATCCAATCTGTTTTTTTCCATGGCCAGCAGCGCGGTAACCCAATCAAGGGTTTCTGCAATGGAAGGCTTTTTGTATATCCTGTCATTATTTCGAAGCCATGTGACAGCGGCGGCGGCATCCCTGGCAAGCCTTTCGGGCACTCCGGGCAGCTTTGCGTTGATGATCCGCACCTCCTTCTCCATATCGGGATAGTCGATAAACAGGTAAACACATCTTCTTTTCAACGCGTCGGAAAGCTGCCTTGTATTGTTGCTGGTGAGTATGATCACCGGGCGGCTTTTCGCCTTAAGCGTCCCCAATTCCGGAATGGATACCTGGAAATCCGAAAGCAGCTCCAGGAGAAAGGCTTCAAATTCCTCGTCGGTCTTATCGATCTCATCGATGAGCAATACGCTTCTTTTATCGCTGTTCATCGCCTTGAGCAAAGGTCTCTCCAGCAGGTATTCCTCTGTGAAAAGGCCGCTGAGCTTCGATTCCGTTGCAAGTCCCATCTGGATTGAAAGAAGCTGCTTCTGGTAGTTCCATTCATAAAGCGCCTTTGATTCGTCCAAACCTTCATAGCATTGCAGACGGATCAGGTCTACACCGAAAGCCGACGCCAGCACCTTTGCCACCTCCGTCTTCCCTACACCGGCGGCGCCCTCCACCAGAAGAGGTTTGCCAAGCTTCAATGCGATGTGGACTGTGATTAGAAATTCTTCATCAAAAATATAATTTTCAGCTTCCAGGGATCTCCTGAGTGTCATCAGATCCATTTGCGCAACTCCTTTGTATGTGCAATCAAATCATATATTACCTTGTTGTGTTATTTTTAATCATAGAATAAAACCGGCGTGTGTGCCATTGTATGAAAAAGGAACCCACTGTAGGGGCGACCACTGGCCGCCCGCCATGGAAGGACTTTGGATGGCGATCAATGATCGCCGCTACATTTTCCATACGCGGGTTTGTGCTGTATCGTATGGATGTGCTTATCCGAAAATTTTATCGGCAATCACTCCGAAGCCATCAAATACAAATGATTTGACCGTCTCCCGGCCTTTAAAGGTCATGCTGTCGATGATTTCCCCGTCGTCGAACCGGAAAACCTGCACGTCCTTACTGATGGGATTTACGATCCAGTACTCCTTTACGCCGGTTGACATATACAAATCAAGCTTCCTGACGAAATCATTTTTCCGTGTCCCTTCGGAGATTATCTCCACCATCAATACCGGCACGCCGTCATATTTGCCCTTTTCATTCCGGTTCTCCTCCAGGTCGCAGATGACCATAAGATCGGGCTGCACGATATTGCGGCCTCCATTTTGCCTTTTTAGCTTTATGTCAAAGGGAGCCAGCATCGGCTTGCACTTTTTCCCCCGGAACCATTCATGGAACAGGATATGCAATTCACCCAGGGCTACCTGATGATTGATTTTGGGCGAAGCAAGCAGATAAATCTCTCCGTCGATATACTCAAGACGCTGCTCGCTTTCTTCACTAATCTCAAGAAACTCCTCATACGTCGCCTTTCTGGGCGGCATCTCATAGGCCACGGAGCCGTCGCGTACAAGCCTGCCTGTGTCTTCTTTTTTGTAGTCTTCATCATAGGTTGTAAGTCTGGCGATTTTTTTGCCGTTGCTGGTGATAATGACATCTTCTTTCATCGTCATTCGCAAATATTTGCCAAAGTTATTCTTTACTTCAGTCGAATTAGCTATCATAGGTTCATCAGCTCCCAACTTTTTAATAAATTAACCATTTCAGCCATTTAAGCTAATGTAATTATATTATTTTATGCAAGACATGTCAATGATGGTTTTTTTGGCTAAAAATATTACAAAAAAAGGACGGTCCCACCCTTGTAAATCACAAGGGCAAAATCGTCCTCTTCATTTAAATAAAGAATAACTAAGTTGATGTGCAATTAAAAATCATCTTTTTATCGGCGGCTTTCGACCCATCCCTGCGATCACTCCGGCAGAATATTGCATTTATTCTTACGGAAGGCCGCAGCCTTACATGGAAGCAATGAATTCAAATGCCACGTCGCCGAAGCCAGGCAGGCCTTCATGTCCGAAATCGGGATAAATGGCGGTCTTCTTCGGCGCCGTAATTTTATTGTAGGCGGCAAACTGGGTGGAGGGCGGGCATATGGTATCCATCAGTCCTACCGCCATCAGAACGTCTCCTTTTATTCTCTTCGTTAGGAATTGTATATCGATGTATCCCAGCTTGGTAAAAATTTCGTCTTCACGCAAATGCAGCGGATCGAACTGCCTGAAGTAAGTTCTCAATTCCTCAAAAGCGTCTTTGGCCAGATCCATCTCCCACACTCTTTTATAATCACAAAGGAAAGGAAACATGGGCGCAAGCCTGTTAATGCGAGGCTCAAGGCTGGCGCACGCCAGTGTCAGCGCTCCGCCCTGGGAGCCTCCCATTGCCGCCACACGGGTTTCATCCACCTCCGGCATGTCCATGACGATACCGGCCAACTGTGCGGTGTCTAAAAATATGCTTCTGAACAACAGCTTTTCCGGTGAATCGTCAAGTCCTCTTATGATATGCCCTTTATAGGTATTGCCTGTTGTCACGCCAAGATCCTGAGACTTACCGCCCTGTCCGCGGCAGTCAAGCGCAGCCACAGAATACCCCAGCGCAGCAAAATTCAGTTTATCGTTCCAGTCTCCGCAGTCCCCCGTATATCCGTGGAATTGCAATACCGCAGGGTGCGGGCTTTGGCTGTTTTTCGGCCTGATATATTTGGCATGAACCCGGGAGCCCCCTACCCCTGTGAAATACAGGTCAAAGCATTCGGCAAAAGGCACCTGGAATTTACTTGGAACCAATTCTACCCTGGGATCTGCAGCCTTCATTTCAGCGATTGCCTTATCCCAGAATTCGTCGAGATCTGCCGGACGCGGGTTTATACCCTGATACTGCTGCAATTGCTCCAATGGCATGTCAATCAATGGCATACTAATTCTCTCCTTTAATAAATCAGAAAATGATTTTTTTTGTAACTATTTTATACCTTTCCGGGAGAGATTACCAGCCTTTTCTCCGGTTTATCCTACTCAAACCGGAGAGCTTCTATGGGATGCAGCCTGGCGGCCTTATAAGCCGGAAACAGCCCGAATATTATACCCACAAACAACGAGATGCCAAAGGATAGAGAAATCCAGAAAGGTGAATATACCGGTGTAGTCAGGTTCAATCCTCCGATAATGAACCGGATGATGCCCAACCCCAGCAAGACACCTATCAAGCCTCCTGTGCCGGTAACCATAATGGCCTCGATGAGAAACTGGACGAGAATGTTCCGCCTTTTCGCTCCGATAGCCTTTCTGATGCCGATCTCCCGGGTCCTTTCCGTTACGGATACAAGCATGATATTCATGATGCCGATCCCTCCCACCAGAAGGGATATCGCTGCGATACCGCCCAGAATGACCGCCATTGTCCCGGTAATATCATTCAAGGTTGATAACATCTGCGCCTGGTTAAACACGCTGAACGCATCGGCGCTTTTATATATTTTTGTTAAATAGACTTTGAGCTCCTCCATGACGCTGTTCACTATTTCAGGGCTCGAGGCCTGAACGGAGAAAGTGCGTATGATTGTATTCCTGCTTAATCTTTGGGCCACGGTCACAGGGATGATCACCTGATCGTCGTCGGACCGGTCCTGTCCGTCGGCTTTTTCCTCCAGCAATCCCACCACCTTGAAAATCTGTCCGTTGACCTTCATTGTCTTGCCTACCGGATCTTCGCCGCCAAAAACATCATTGGCCACTGCGGTGCCAATCACAGCTACCTTTTGCATATAATCCATGTCAAAGGACAGCAAATACCTTCCGGACTGGACATGCGTATCTTTTATAAACTCATACTCCGGGCTTGTACCGTTCATTGTAGTGCTTCTGCTTTTATCGCCTACCTTCACGGTCACACTGCTGTTTATCTGGGGAGCTATATAGGAAATGGCGCTGCTGTGTTCATCGGCAAATTCTTTTAACGATTCATACGTAAGATTCCTGTTGCTGTTTCTGCCGGTGATGGATATCTGAATGAGGTTTGTTCCCAGTCCCTGAATGGAATCGGTAATTTTCTTTGTCGCACCCTGTGCGAAAGCGACAGCTGCGATAACGGCGCCGACTCCGATAATAACGCCCAGCATGGTGAGAAAAGAACGCACTTTGTTGTTTACTATGCTTTTCAACGCCATCTTGTAAGCTTGAAAGAAGCCCATTTACACCACCGCCTCCCTGTCCTCGGTTATTTCGCCGTCCTGTATCCGGACCACTCTTTCAGCCATTGCCGCTATATTCGGGTCATGAGTTATCAGAATGATTGTATTTCCATTTCGATGCAGCTCTTCCAAGGTATGCATCACTTCCTGGCCTGATTTTGAATCGAGGTTTCCGGTGGGTTCGTCGGCAAGGATGATGGGAGGGTCATTGACAAGAGCCCTGGCAATGGCCACTCTTTGCTGCTGTCCGCCGGACAGCTCGTTGGGCCTGTGATATATCCTGTCCCCAAGGCCCACGGCCTCAAGGGCCTGAACGCTTCTCCTGTGCCTTTCCTTTGACCCCACCCCCTGGTACACCAGAGGCAGTTCCACATTCTCAATGGCATTCAGCTTCTGAATCAGGTTGAAGCCCTGGAAAATAAAACCGATTTTTTTGTTTCTTATTTCAGCCAGCTGGTCGTCGGACAGTTCGCTTACTTCCTTTCCATCCAGGACATAGGTCCCCGAGGAAGGCGTATCAAGACAGCCCAGCATATTCATTAAAGTTGATTTTCCCGAACCGGAGGGGCCGATAATCGCTACAAATTCGTGCTTCGCTATATGCAAGGATACGTTGTTCAGTGCGTTTACAACATTTTCGCCCATCCGGTAAACTTTAGACATATTTGTTATTTTAATCATACAGCACTCCATCTGTTTTTTCCTGTTTAATTCCCATGATTACCGCCGTGCGGCACCTTGCTGGCCCCCTTGGTTAAAGGTCCTGGCACCGCCTCCGGCCGGTACGGCCCCTCCAATGCCGCCAAAGCCCATTCCGCCGAAGCCTGCCCTCATGGTGGCATTATTTTGTCCGGAGCTTGAGGCAAGAGCCGGCAGCACTACACTTTCACCTTCCTGCAGGCCGCTGATCACTTCTACATAATCGTCATTGTTGATACCCAGCTCCACCGGCATCAAAACCGTGCTTCCGCCAGTGCCGTTATTTTGCATATTTGCCATACCTCTGCCGCTCCAGGCGTTTCTCATGGCACCATTGCCTCCGGCGTTTCCTCCGCCGTTGGGTGCGGCTGCATTCCCCGAGCCGCCCGCATTACTGCCGTTATTAGCTGCATTCCCGGTATTTCCTGAATTCTGGGCATTGTCACCTGCATTGCTCCTCGTCCCCCTCGTCCTATTCCCACCGCCTGCATTGCCGGTGGGATTACCGGAGTTGGATTTCTCCCCGTTGGCAGGATTTCCGTTCAATCCGGCTGCATTATTGCCATTTCCCTGGGAACTTCCCAAAACCATGACGAAATTCCTGTTATTCACTTTTCGGATGGCTTCCAGAGGAACCATCAGTATGTCTTTCTTTTCGCTGATCATAATGGCTGCGTTGGCATTCATGCCCGCCTTCAATTTGGAGGTTTCATTGATGCTGACGGAAACGGGATAGGTGGTGACCCCGTTTTGGGAAGTCCCCTCAACGGCTATTTTTGATACCTGGCCCGTCAAGGGCTTGGAAGTGGAATCCGGAAGTGCATCTACGGTAATGCTGGCTTTTTGGCCCACCTCAATTTTGGCTATGTCAAGCTCGTCGATGGGAATGGAAAACTCCATGTGATCAGGGTCCGATATGGTGGAAAGCAGGGTTCCCCTTTCCGCCGCATCTCCGTTGGAAGCATCCTGCTTGATGACGGTGCCTGAGATGGGAGCTTTGATTTTATAGTTTTCCAGTTGCTTCTCCGCATTGTCCAACTGGTTTTGCAAATCTTTGATCCGCAGCGCCGTTGTATCTCTGCTGGATATGAGGTCGTCGTTGCTCAATTCCATAAGGACCGTCCCCTTTTTCACATATTGGTCCTTGTCGACATACAGCTTTTTGATTGTACCGCCGCTTTCCGACTTGACGGATACTTTTTGGGCAAAGGCAAAGGTCCCGTTTTCCACACTGGAATAGGAGTTTATTTCCACTTTTGCCGTTTGTCCTTCCAGGGAGTACCCGGGGTTTGGCACGGATATCTCCACATTTTTCAAAACACTGCCCTCAGAGGTGGTTGTGGTTTTGTCGCTGACATGCGTTACCTTGCCGGTCAAGGTTTGAAAAGAACCGGGGAATACGACCTCCGCTTCCTGCCCCACCTTGATTTCAACAAAAGAGTTAAACGGAAGCGTCAGTGTGAATTCGGAGCTCTCGGAAATGTTCAATACCGTTGAGCCTTTGCCTACATTGTCCCCTTCGCTGGCCGTCAGGTCGGATATATATCCGCTGGAGGGCGCTACGACTTTAAGCTTGCTTATGTTGCTTTCGGTAGTATTTTGGGTGATCTGTGTCTGCTGAATATTGTTCTTGATGTTTTCAATGCTGAGTCTGGCGTCGGAATCATCCAGCTCATACATCAAATCGCCTTCCTTGACTTTATCGCCTTCCTTGAAATAAACTTTGCTTATGGTGGAGTTGACACCTGGATATACGTCAACTCTGCTGGCGGACGAAATGGCGCCCGACCCTGTGACGGTCACATTCAAATCGCCTTTGACGACAGGTTCGATTCTCATCTGCTGGGCCGACAGGTTCCTTGTGCCGAAGATACCGGCGGCAACAGTACTGCGGAGGCCGAAAACGTTGTAACGGAAAAATATTCCTACTACCAGCAGAAGAAGGATGCAAATCGATATAATTCTAAAGGACTTTTTTTGAAATAGTCTTTTTAGGAAGCCGGTATCATTCTTACTCATTTGTCACACTCCTATGAATATCGTGAGTATTTTGGGTTCAACTTACATTTTATCGCGGATTTGTGAATAACCCTCGAAAAAAATATTAACAAACTATGAATATTTATTATTAAACAAGTTTATTCGTCCTTTCCTTCTTATGGCATAATCCGGCATTTGTAGGGCTTTGGCGCCTTTTTCCGGCACCGTCGTTTTTTTTTAGAAATTATCCTTCGACAGCAGGTTCAATCATATGCCTTTTATGGTATAATAAGAAAAATACAAGCTATGCTTGTTAACTAATTTGTAACTATTTTGTATGCAAAATACGGAACCATTATATGAGACAATTCGTCATATATATCCGTATAATTTGCTATTACAGACAAAAGGGGGCAGCAGCATTGTCCATCATCGAAATGAAAGGCATTACAAGGCAGTACAAGAACGGCCAGATCCGTGTCGAAGTGCTCAAAGGTGTGGACTTAAGCATCGACAATTCGGAATTTGTATCCATCATGGGCCCGTCGGGATCCGGCAAGTCCACCCTGTTGAATATATTGGGGTGTCTTGATTCACCTACATCCGGTACATATGTACTTGACGGCAACAGCGTAGGAAAGCTGGGTGACGGAACCTTATGCGATATAAGAAATCAATACATCGGCTTTGTGTTTCAACAGTTTCACCTGTTACCCAAGCTGAATGCTCTTGAAAATGTCCAACTGCCCTTGATATACCGGGGGCTTTTCGGAAGAGAGCGCAGGCGCGCTGCTATGGAAGCACTCGAAGTGGTGGGGCTGGCAGACAGGATGGATCATCTTCCTTCACAGCTGTCGGGAGGTGAACAGCAAAGAGTCGCCATCGCAAGAGCCATCAGCATGAAACCGTCGCTGATCCTTGCCGATGAGCCCACCGGCGCGCTGGATTCCAATTCCGGCGCCAACATTATGTCCATTTTTCACGACCTGAACGAAAACCAAAAAATGACCATCGTGCAGGTCACCCACGACATCAATGTTGCCAATCACGGAAGTAAGATTTTCCGTATATTGGACGGATTAATCGATAAAGTGGAAATTCTCAAAGAAAAAGAAGCACTAGTCTGAAAGGTATATTAATAGGGGGTTAGAATAATGGCACAACGTATAATTATTATTTTTTTGATCCTGGTAATCGTTCTTGGCGGCGGTATGTATGCATACAAGGAACTCATGCCTCCCGCTGACCAGGCAACGACAGGGCCGGTATACGCTACCAAAGCGGTTGTAAAAGGTGATATATCCGTGGGGGTGGAGACGGTAGGCGGTCTTGACCCATCCCAGCAGGGTGGTTTGAGAGTTCCCGGCGTCATGAACGGCATGGCTTCCGCGCAATATACCCTGAAGGAATTTTTCGTCAAAGAAGGCGATTCCGTTAAAACCGGGCAGCTTATAGCAAAGCTCGACTCCCCCGGTCTTGAAACAAACATCAAGACAAAGCAGGAGGACCTTGCATCCAAGACCCAACAACTGGCTGAGCTATGCCAGGTACCTGTGAGCGAGATCAACAATATCAACCCTTCAAGGGGAATAACCGTCACGGCTCCCATTGATGGTACCGTGACCGATTTGGATGCCAAGGAAGGAAAGGAACTGGATCTTGGACACATCATCGGCAGAGTTGTCGATAACTCCAAGTATAAAATGGATTTTGTCCTGTTTGAAGCAGAATACCCAAAAGTTAAAACAGGCCAGAAGGTCATCGTCCGGTTTTCTAATTTCGATGGCAACAGCGAAGCCACTGTGACGTACATAAATCCCAATGCTACTCCCTATAAATCGGGAGACGGCTTTGCGGAGGGATACGCCCACAACGCTACCATCGAAGGAAAGAACCAAGGCCTTGTGCAGCGCGATATGGAAGCCACCATCGGAGTAAAGGATGACAAGGGCAGCAATTTCTATTTTTCCAATAAGGCAAAGGTTACCGGATTTGCACAAGATGAAAAGATGGTAAATACCATAAAAGCTGTGGTAACCAGGGTTTATGTGGATAATCTGGACCCCGTCAAAAAGGGCGATCCCGTTATATCAATGGCAGGAAGCGACATTCAACAGCTGATCCAGACTAAGCTGAACGAAATCAGAGAATTGAGAAATGCGCTCCAGGACATGACAACACTGCAAAGCCAGATGAACGTCACTGCTCCTATGGACGGAATCGTTGCGGGCCTGTACAGGCAGGTGGGCGAATCCGTCGGACCGGGGGAATGGTTTGGAAGCCTCTACACCGTTTCCGACATGAGCATGTGGTGCATGGTTGACGATATCGATATTATCAATATCCGTATGGGGGCGCCGGTCAAGGTCACCGTTGACGCCGTTCCAGGAAAAACCTTTAAAGGCGAGGTCAACTATGTCTCTACCATGGCCGAGCAAATGGACGGAAAAACCTCCAAGTTCAGAATCGGCATCAAAGTACAGGGCGACGGAGATTTGAAGCCCGGCATGCAGGCAAAGGCCTATATCGATGCAGGCAGCGCCAAAAGTGTTCTGCTGGTCCCTATAGAGGCAGTCTTCGAAGAAAGCGGTAAAATGCAGGTAGAGGTCCTGAATTCCGACGGCACCACCACGGTGACAAAGGTTACCCTGGGATTGATGAACGACAAGCTGGCAGAAGTGAAGGAAGGATTAAAGGAAGGCGACCAGGCAATTACAGGCAGTACCTCCGACTTGCTGCCCAGTCAGCATATCAAATCGGAAGGCGGTCTGATGCCTCAAGCCAGCGGCACGGCAAAACCGACTCCCAAACCGCAAGAATAGTGGAAACAAGCACAGTGAAAATATAACTTCCCAATAAGTTTCTGAAAGCTCAGGTCCATAGCGGTCCGCATTTTCAGGAATAGCGGAGGGAATATCTTCAGTGCTCACAACCTGATAATATGGAGATGTTGATCAATGATAAAACGCAAAAAACCATTCTATTCCATTTTCACACGGTTTTGGTTTGCTGCCAGAATGGCAATGCAGGGCGTCCTTGCAAATCCGCTCCGTTCCGCATTGACCATTTTGGGCGTCGCCATAGGCGTTGCCTCCGTCGTAAGCCTCATGGGCATTGGTGAAGGCGCCAGGAAGGCTGTTGTAGAACAGTTTAAAAGTCTTGGCTCCAATGTTATCGCTATCCAGGCCCAGAATGAGACGGCGGAGTTCCAGCCGGAATACGCCGCTGAGCTTATCAACCGGGTGCAAGGCTTGAAATTGACAACCCCCGTGGCTTACGCCAAAGCCGTGATGAAGTGGCGAAGGATCCGGGGTAATGTAGAAATCATCGGCGTAAATGGCAGTTATCCTGAAATCAGGGATCACAAAGTGCTTACGGGCAAATTCTTCAACGATTTGCACGTGAAGCAGCGTTCCCAGGTAGCTGTCATCGGATATAATCTGGCAAAAAGTCTGGGAAGCGGACGCAACCTTGTGGGCAGTTCCCTTACGCTTAACGGCGCAACCTATTCCATCATCGGAATCATGTCGGAAAAAGGTTCAGGCAATGCCGAAGGCGTTGACGATAAGATTCTAGTCCCCTATACCTCCGCCCTTAAAATATCCGAAGCAAAGAAAGTCAAAGATATTTGGGGGAAAGCATCCTCCAAAGTTGATACGGACCTGGCAGTGGTCCAATTGAGCAGAATCATCAAAACCAAGCTGGGACTTCGGAAGAATGCTCCCACATACGGAGGGACCAACGGCGGCGCCCAGGGCGGTGCTGAAGGTGCAAACGGCGCGTTGGCGGCTGCCGCCGGCGGAGTTGTCGTAGACGGCGGGAAAGGCGTAGCTGTATCGGAGCCTGCTGGGGAGCAGCCCAACGGTCCGGACGATGGAGGGTCGGGAAAACCTGAAATTTCAGGTCTCGGCGATGATCTGGTCACCATAACCAGCCTTAACCAGCTGGTTGAGGAAGCTGACAATACCAACCGGGTCATGACGCTGCTCCTTGGCGGAATCGCCGCAGTCTCTCTTCTTGTAGGCGGACTTGGTATTATGAATATCATGATGGTTTCCGTCAGTGAAAGAACAGAGGAAATCGGCGTGAGAAGAGCTTTAGGCGCCAAACAGGGCGACCTGCTGTTCCAATTCATGCTGGAAGCGCTCTACGTAAGTCTCTTCGGCTCCATTGCCGGGATCGCTGCCGGTATATGGGGATTGAGTGTTTTCAACAGTATCGGCTATGACACTGCCATCAGCTTCCAGGCAATAAAGATCGCAACAGTTGTGGCGTTGGCCTCAGGACTGCTCTTTGGAGTGTATCCTGCAATATCCGCCTCTGCCCTGCCTCCGGTAGAAGCACTCAGGCGGCAATAAAACTAACCGGTTTTAATCCATTTAGCAAGGGGACGCGGTTGTTGTCAATTCACCATGTTGACAGGAACCCGTCCCCTTGTCATTTTGCTAAGCCTCCAAACTAGTATCCTGTAACAACTAAATGTTGTCATCTGAGCGTAGCGAAGAATCCTGACAGGTAAGATCCTTTGCTACGCTCATGATGACATTTGGTTTTATGCTCTTATGTGTCAATGCGAGCAGAATGTAATGGAGCGCGGTAATCTCCGCTTTTGTCTTTACCTTCGGTATGAGCTTCACACGTCGCTGCCGCTCCTCGGAATGACAAGCTTTGGTGATAGCTCCCGACACGCAGAATCCATGATAGGAAAGCCAAGGCCGGCCTGTTCAAAGGTATGTCCATCCAGTGAAACAAGTTGGCTTTCTATCATGGATTCACATTCAGTATGAGCATATCGTCAGTGATTATACATATACGCTCATTATTCTTTAAACCTATTGTGCCAGCTTGGAAATACATTCGAATGTTTCACACCTGAATAAAAAATGATAGAATAAATGCAAGTGGAAAAGAATACTATGATGGAGCTAACCACTATAGAAAGAGGCATTATATCAGTGAAATCATTTAAACTGCAAATCCCCGGCAGGATCAAAGCGGCATTGGAGAAACTACAGCAGGCCGGATATGAGGCATATGTCGTCGGCGGCTGTGTACGGGATACTTTTTTAGGCAAGGAGCCTCATGACTGGGATATTGCCACCTCTGCCGCTCCCGGAGAAATCCGGGAGCTATTTTCCGGCTATCAGCAGATAGATACCGGGTTTAAGCATGGTACCGCCATGGTGGTGATCGAGAAGGAGGTAGTCGAAATTACTGCTTTCAGGGTGGATGGCGAGTATTCCGACGGACGCAGGCCGGACAATGTTTCCTTTACTTCAAGCCTCACCGAGGATTTATCCCGCAGGGATTTCACCATTAATGCCTGCGCAGCCACAGATACTACTCTTGTGGACCCTTTCGGCGGCCGGAAGGATGCGGAAAATCAGGTGATCCGCTGCGTAGGCGAACCTGTCCGGAGGTTTACGGAAGATGCTTTGAGAATTCTAAGAGGAATCCGTTTTGCATCCGTATTGGGCTTTAAAGTCGAAGAGAAAACGAAAGCAGCGATGTTTGAGTGTATGAAGCTGCTTAAAAATGTTTCCCAGGAACGTATAAGCGTTGAGTTCTGCAAGACCCTTTCAGGAATGAATGTCAAGGATATTCTGATGGAGTTCAAAGACATTCTGGCGCTTATATTGCCGGAGGCCAAGGAAATGATTGGATTCCGGCAGCATAACCAATATCATATATACGATGTATATGAACACTCCCTAAGGGCGGTAGAATCAATTGAAAGCGACACCATCCTACGATTGGCCATGTTTTTTCACGATATAGCCAAACCATCCTGCCTTTCTCTGGATGAGAAGAATATCGGACATTTTTACGGCCACCCGGAGTTATCTGCCGCAATGACTGAAAAAATCCTTCAAAGAATGAGGTTTTCCACTGCAGACAACCGCGCTGTCACTGAATTGGTCAAATACCATGATATACAATTAGGTCTAAATGCAAAAAGTGTCAAAAAACTATTGAGTAAACTGGGAGAAGCCCAGTTCAGAAGGCTTCTAAAAATAAAAAAGGCCGACATCCTGGCCCAAAACCCGCTGTTTGCCGATGAAAGGCTGAAGAAGCTGGAGCTTGTCGAAGGAATATTCGAAGAAGTAATAACGGCAAACAGCTGCCTTTCGCTCCACGATCTGGCTGTGGGCGGCGAGGACCTGATCCGGCTGGGCATCCCTCAGGGAAAGCAAATAGGAGTCGTCTTAAACCGGCTCCTTGAAATGGTTTTAAACGAAGAAACGGAAAACAACAGGGATGCCTTGCTGGCATCCCTGAGAAATATTCTTCCGGGCACGTCTTCTTAAATATCTATAGGCCCTTTTGTGGCGGATGGCTTTCTGCCGACAGTTTCAACGCCTTTTCGAGATTCAGTATCCCAAAGCCGCTGCCGGTATCATACCCTGTCTCATAGATATCCGTTGCAGATCCGCATAAAAATTTCCGCACCTCTGCAGCAGTAAGCTGAGGGCAGGCGGACAGCAGAGCAGCAGCGGCGCCGGAAACCGATGCAGCCGCAAAGGAAGTGCCGTTTGCCACTAATGGTTTCCCTTTTTTAGAGACGGTCCAGATTTTTTCACCTTGAGCCACCAGCTTCACAGATTCGTTTCTTTGGGAAAACCTCGAAATACGTCCTTTTTTATTGACGGACCCAACGCCGATGACCGTGGGATATGCCGCCGGATAGCACACACATTCCGTATTATCCGGATTTATGTTTCCTGCGGAAGCTACAACGACCACATTTTTACTCTCGGCATATTCCACAGCCTTTTCGATCAGCTTATTTTCCGAGGCAGTACCAATACTCAGGTTGATGACGCGGCAGCCATATACATCTACTGCATCCCGAATGGCGCGGGCTACCAGCTCCTGATTTCCTTTCTGCAAATTGTCCCGGACATCTTTCGTCTGAAATACCAGCGGTATCAGCTCTGCTCCGGGAGCAATGCCCGTAATGCCAGCCGGGGCTGACCCCGCAATAAGCCCTGCAACGGCAGTGCCATGCCCGGATTTATCCTCGGTATCGTCATTTTTCAGGATGTAATTGTATCCCTTTCCGAGCTGCTCCGCGGAGATTGCTCCGCTGGAAATCCCAGTGTCTATAACAGCAATCTTTATGTTTTTTCCTGCCGGTATATGGCTGGCAAAAACCGGCTGCCAAAAAAGCGCCATAGCCAGCATGAATGAAATCAAGCACTTTCTCATTCCGTCTCTCCTGAATGCGGCGGCGCGGGCCGATATCCTAACCGGCCGGTGCCGCCTTCTGAATTCCTTGCAGCCTGGATTCTACCTCCAGCAGGGTGTCAAGTCTGTTTTCGCATTAATCTATTGAGTTTTGCACTAATGGATACAGCACTTGAATTTGCCCCGCAGTATATTTTGTGAACTAGTCGTCAAGGGTAATGGTAATAGCTTTCGTATATGTTGCGGTTTCTGCAGTGGTTGAACGTTCAGGGAATTTCAAGGTCACCGTCAGAGTAATTTCACTTTCGCCCTTTTGCTTCATGGCTGCATACAATGCCGCTTTATCAATGGTAAAGCTGTTAATGGTGTAGCCCAGGCAATTTTTATATGCCACATCCTCTGTTGCGATAGATAAGAGAGGCGCGTCATTATGCTCGTATGCATTGTAAGGTGTATATTGCGAACTCGAATCCCTGTGCGCATACTGATCCATCACCAGTCCGTCATAAGTATAGGTATACAGGTCGCTATCCCCGGAGGTCAGGTTTATGTTATCCGTGAGCCCAGCGAAATTTCCTACATCTGTGATCACTCGTTTCATTGAAGCTGTGTTTCCGCTCCAGACAACATGGCTGGAATCATGGTCTTCCGCACCGAACCACCAATTGACGCTCAAAGCCTCACCGTAATTCACTTGATTAACAAAAGGAAAAGTAATTATTCTCCACACATAGGGCTTTACATACTGGCAGTGCCAGCCCGCCGCAGCGCCTCCTTTGGTATAATCAATGGTAACGCCCCTGATCATCCATGGATCGGCTGTTATGCCCGGTAACTGGTAATAGCCGGTATCTCCCTTTTCAAAATCGTCGCCGTCATTGTCAAAATTTACCAACCCCGATTCCGTGCCATCAACGAAGCTGTACTTTCCCTTAATTGTAGAATCGGTTCCGGCATTGGTTATATTGCTTGTTTTAACTTCCATTGCATAGGTATAGCCATAAGCGTCGGCAGCAATCCCCTGCACAACCACCGGAGCAGCAGAGACTACGCTGTCCGTCACTGTATAGTTCTCGCCTTCCCCCACCCTTGCAAACAGGTAATAGCTTCCGCCGGGAAGGTTCATAAACGCACGGTGCGTCTGCCAGCCGTCCGCGGGTGCCTTTGCGGAGGCTGAAATTGCGTACTCCGCCGTCCCGTCTCCGGGATATGAGTTTTCAGGCAGTTCATTGATCAGTATGTTTGCCATGAAGCTGGTCCCCGTGGGTATCGCACTTACGGTACGGCCAATTTTGCGGATGGTCATCACCGCTGTAAAGGTCTTTTCATAATAGTCGTAAATATCGTCTTCTTCCCTGGTGATCTTTACATCATAAACACCCGCATTCACAGCGCTGCTCTTCCAGCTGCCGTCAATATTCTGCCGCTTGTAGCTGACATCAAAGCTTTCCGGGTCAATTCCGCCGACAGTGAATACCAACGGATATGCCTCGCCGGTGTAATCATATACCTGATCTGCCACTGTGACGGCATCATCGGCAATGATGACCTTTGTGCCCCAATGTGCATACAGCGTATGGTTATCGGAAACCGCAGCCACTTGATCCTCTGTCACCCTCTCGCCTTCGCTGCGTCCGGTAAACCAGCCAATAAAACTATGACCCGCCCGTACCGGGGTCGGCAGCAAACCATAGCTTTCTCCGAAGGTAACCGTCCTGGTGTCTGAAACTCCTTCTCCCAGACTTCCTTCATTAGCATCGAAAGTTACGGTGTAGTGCTCGCCGCTCCACCTTGCATACAGGATAATATCCCGGTCCGGCATGGTGTTGAAGTCAAAAGCATGTGTCAGAGTCTCATCACTGTACCAGCCGTCAAAAAGGTATCCGGTTTTCACAGGTGCTGAAGGAGCGGAAATGGAAGAGCCCACCGCATAGCTGCCTTGTGAAACCATGCTTCCGCCGTTGGAGTTGTAAGTAACAGTACGGATTACGATCGGAGTCTCCTGCACCTCGCATATTACCGTATAAGCCGTCGCACCGGTAATAGGGGTAAAGGCGGGAGTTATACTCTTCACAATGGCGTTTCTGCTCTGCAGCTCTCCATCAAATAATCCGTTTGAAGGAACATCTCCTTTTTTCATTTTAACCTCAATTGGATCAAGGTCGATATTCTGGAACCGGAATATTGCAGTAGCGGAATTGTCCGCATAATTGGCAGTATAGACCGCACCGCTTAGAATCTCGGCTGCAAAGGCCTTTCCTACCGGTTCGGCAATATTCCTCACTATTTCATTATTTGCGCTGTCCTTTGCGGTGACATTGAGGAAGGCGGTGTAGTTTTTCTGTTGATCATCGTTTGTCCCGCTCGCTGCAAGGGTACGAAGGTCAAAGGCTTCACCGAATTTGGCGGTAAACTGCCGGCTTGCCCTGGAGCCATCGGGGCTTTCCACATTCCTTACTGTCAAGGTATACGCCCTTGGTGTTACCTCAAAGTAATAGTTTGTATCACGTAAAATGGTCAAGCCTTCCGTTTGCTGTCCGCCATACCCGGAAACGGCACTGTACTTCAGGTTACCCTGATCGGGGGTTTCATAGGTGTCCACTCCCAGAAGTTTCTTGATTTCATCCTTCGCGGGTATATCAAAGGGCGAGTTTTTGACAACACGCTTGCTCCATACCGTCTTGTAGCCATCCTGCGCATTCCCTGCCAGAACACTGGCTGTAAATCTTTCTTTTAGCTCCTCGTTGGAAAGGTTTGTCCACATAAGGGGAATGGTAACCGACAAATCGTAACGGCTGAAAGCCAGCTTATCCGTCTTCCAGGTAAGCTTCAGATCACATTGCATATACTGGACTCCCTTTGGAACCGTTATGGTGATTGTGCCCGTCCGGCTGTCAAATGCAAAGTTCCGGTTGGAAAGAGTGTAGTTGAACTTTTCATAGCCGTAAATTGCCTTTTCTCTGTCTCCCTCGCACAGGTCCATGTACTCCATCAGCCGGTACGTATCTGCCAGCTGCATGGTAATGCCGTTTGTACTGTTGGAGTCCTGATCCTTCACCGGAAGAACCTCATCCTTGTCAATACCGTAGGCAAAGCCGTATACACTATTCCTTGTTCCGGCCGTAAGCAGCGGCCACTTTTTGTCGAGTATCGTCGGCTCATACTTGAATAAATTATTCAGAGCCTGCGCTTTAAAGGTCATTTCCAGATACAGGCCAAATTCTAAATAAAGTGCTCCCATCATCCTTTCGTTATAAGTCCAGGCGGATGTATTGGCCGGCCGCAGCTTTGTGTATTCATAGATAAAATAGCCCCACATCTCCACATAGGGTCCGAACTCTGCCGAAACCCCGATACTGCCTATTTTGGTAGAGATAATACCCACGGCGATTTCTGCCTGAATGCCCATTTTCAGCCCCAGTTCACCCATGACATAGAACTGGAAGGCAAATTTTTCGTCCAGCAGGTCCATCTCGGAGTTGCCGCTGGTTTTGGATATGATATCAAACCAGAAGGAATAACGCTTGCCCACCACATACTCCAGGTTTGCACCCAGCGCAAGATTAATATTGCCCTTGATTACAAAGCTTGCACTAATACGGATGGCAAAGCACTTGAGATGAAATTCCCTGTGGAAGATCTCCTTGTTCAGGATTTCAATCCAATCGCTTTCATTTTCCAGCATTTCAGAATAGCGGTCCATCAGATCGCGGACACCTGCATCAAGCTCTGTTTTGCTGGTAAGGTTCAGCATATCGGTCAGTTCCTGGGTCACGTTCAGTTCTCCCAGAGTATCAAGCATACCCTCGTATTCTGTCTCATTGGTCACATTCGAAGGAATACCGGCCCACAGCTTTTTCAAATCGTCTTTATAGCCCTTGATTTTGTCGGCAGTTTCCTTGGCCTGGTCTATTTTGTTCTTAACCTCCTCGATTTTTTCAAAGATATCTTTATACTGCCCGTTATTGATGCTCTTCAGCTTGTCCCAGACAGATTTTTCTTCCGATTTTACAGTGAACATCTTCACATCTACGGAAATACCCGCATAGTTTTTAAGGTCCACGGCCGAACGGAAGGACAGCTCATTAAATTTCGGTATTATGATAATCCAGGTAATATCCGCATGAGCGCTTGCTGTAATATCAATGGCTACTTCCTCTGCAAAGGTGGCAGATAATTCGATCTTTAATTCGCCATCCTCGCCCATATCAACGGAGAATTCCGCTTTGATGCCAACCGCAAGACGGATGCCGTCATTAAAGTATGCGGAGCTTTTGTCCAGTTCAACTTTAACTTTAACCTTGTCGGAAAGCTCAATATTGGCTCCTACCCCCATTAGCTTCATCTCTTCCGCAGTCAGGGGATTGCCGTTCTCATCCGTCAGCGAAAAATCCTTCAACCCGCTCAATGTCCCGAATCCTTCGGTTTGAGTTGCCATCTGGGCCAGGTATTCCGCAGCATTTTCTGCAAAACCGCTGCTAAGCACCTGTTTCTCAATTTTGTCCTTTAATGCCTGCGTATCCACACCCTCTAGCAGCTTATCGCCTTTCTGCGTTTGCTGCAGGAAGGTATCCATGGATTTTTCCAGTTCCTTTCGGCTGGATTTCCTATAGGAAATTGTGGTGCCGTCGACCTTTGTAACAATACCGTAGCAGGTGGGTGAAGCCTCCGTGAGGCTGGCAAACTCACCCTCATAAAACACCACAAAATCGCCCTTTTCCACCTTCGGATCTGCGCCCAGCCCCATGGCGCGGCGTGCGGAATTGTCAATACCGGTGCTCTGTACCGTTCCGGTATCTCCCGTAGGTACTTCCTGTACCGAAAAGGGAATGGTGTCCGGCAGGAAGACAATTTTTTCCGCCTCTGATTCATCAAGGCTTGTGAAGGACACTGTGGTCCCGTTAATGCAAATGACTTTGACATAGGCCTCCGCATCGTCGGAATAATCAACGTTTACATAGTCACGCTGACGTGGATCAACCGTTTCATAGATACACAGTATCTCATTGTTTCGCAGTTCAGCTGCACCGTTGTAATCAAAGGTTCCGGTGACAGGTTCCTCGGTATTGCTGTCCAGCAATGCCGCTTCCAGCACATCAACCGGTGCAGCGCTGCCGATGGCATAAGACATTTCACTCGTATCCTTGATAAAAGCAATATCATCCCTCAAGGCCAGACTGTCCACTTCCTCTTTTTTTATGGTAAAGAAAGCAGTACGGATGGATTCGGCCTTATCTTTAAATATATATCCTTCTCCAAGGGTCAGCTTATAGGAGGAGCCCTCACGGAAGCCGTCTTTAGCCTTTACGGCATAGGTGCTGTTTCCATTATCCGTAAACACAAGCTCTGCGGGTTCTGTCCCGTCCATCGTAGTCAGCACGGCACTGTTTACTACATCCTCTGCGCTATTTCCCGTTTTTTGAATCACAAAGCTGAGGTCAGGCGATTGATCCAGCTTGGTAAATGAAGTAATGCTGAGGGTTTCTTTCTGAATTTCCTCATATTTTGCATATACCGTCAACCCCGAAGTCACCGGGTCTTCTGCATAAAAGGGGACCGTACACTCCTTGTTGGTGAACCAGCCGGCAAAAATAAAGCCAACCTTCTCTGTTTTTATGTTATTGACGGTCCCCGAAAGGGACTCTCCTTTTGTTGCTCTCAAACTGCCAAGCAATCTCTGTCCGTCCATAAAGGATACGGTACAGGATTGCTTTCCGCCGCCGTCCGATCCGGTATTTGAATTCGAGTCAGGCTTCTTGTCAGGCAAAGGTTCCTCACCGGAAGACTTTTTACCGTTTTCTGCAAACCATTTTTCCACAACTTCACCGGTGCGAACGCAAAATGCTGCCGCCTCGGCACGTGTAGCTTTCTTTTTGGGGTTTACATTGCCCGTACCGTCTCCTTTTAAAAGTCCGCAGCTCCACAGCTTTAAAACCGCTTTCCTTGCATAGCCTGAAACCTGGTCCAGGTCTTTGGGATTAACGGTAACAGCGCTTTGCGGATAAGTGATCTTATAAGCGTCAAAGAAGCGGACCGTCAGTGTTGCCATCTGTTCAAGTGTAATTAATTCATCCGGATTGAACTTGCCGCCGGCAACACCGGAGGTGACCCCTTTTCCTTTCGCCCATTGCACATAGGGAGCATACCAGGTGCCGGACCTGACATCGAAAAATTCACTGTTACCTTCGTAATCAGCAGGATTGATTTCAGCAATCCTTCCCAGCACGGTTACATACATGGCGCGAGTCATGGTACCCTGCGGTGAAAACCTGTTGTCCCCTGTCCCAAGAAATATCTCTTTATGTACTGCCTGCATTACCGCTTCATAAAACCAGTCCGATTCTTTTACATCGGTAAAGGGATTCAGCAGGGCTATGGGCTTTTCAGCGTTTTGCATCTCCTCTGCCAGCGGATGCAGGGTTAACACAGAAAAAACGATACAAAGTGCAAGCAGCATACTGATTATTCTTCTCATAATTTTGTTACTCCTTTCCAAATCAATCTTTTGCAATACCCCGTTACCGGGGAGATGCGGTGAAGCGTTCCCGCTTTATGTCTTTCTTTAATTCCTGCGGCATTGTTTCCGGTATAGAACGAAATCCCATGATCACCCCGGAAAAATGATGTGCCGGACTTTTAAAAACATGATTGTACCCTTTCACTGTCTCTTGATAAATCATATAACTGGTATTAAGCATTCTTTTTGCCGCCTTGATGTTCGGGCTTCCATACTCCTGTAGTTCAAGCAGTTCCAGGTGCATTTGCACCTGCTCCGCTGCCGCCTTCACCTCTTGTTTTTTACGGGAAAGCTCCTTATAGGAAATAGAAAACCACAGGATGAAAAAAGCAACCGAACACATGCCTGCAATGAAGTAAGGAAAACCTGCCGCCAATATTTCACCTCCCTTTCATAAGCCAAATTGAAAAGTTCTGCCCGTGCATAGCATAACAGAAATATTTACGGATAAATGTCTGCTGCCTGAAATGTAGTATTTCTTGCCCTGAAATGCAAAGGTCCTTCCTTGAGGGCTGTCATCTTTTATGATAAAATATCATCGGATTTTGTATCATAGGGGGAAAAATGATGCTTAAAATCGTTATTTGTGACGACGATATCCATGAGCTTACCCGCATCTCAAAATGCATTGGGAAATATCGTGAGGAAAGGAAATTTGCTTTGAAATATCAGGCCTTTTCCAATGCCTTTGACCTGCTGGAAAGCATACGCGGCGGCAGATACGATATCCTGCTGCTGGATATATTGATGCCCGGAATCAATGGAATACAGGTTGCACGTGAGATCCGCGGCATTGATAATGAAATAAAAATCATTTTTCTGACATCGACTCCGGAATTTGCGGTGGACAGTTATGCTGTAGGCGCGTATTACTATCTCATAAAGCCGGGTACGGAGGAAAAGCTGTTTCCTATACTTGACAAACTGTTTCTGGATGCTCAAAGAACGGAGGATACCGTAAATGTCAGGTCAGCCTCCGGATTGATGCGTATTCCATTGAACCGGCTGGAATTTTTTGAGGTTATGGGCAAAAAACTGCTTTTTCACTTAACCGACGGCAGTATAAAAGAAACAGCCGGTCCCCTTTCAGAGTATGAAGCACAGCTTGTTTACAGCAAAGACTTTGTGAAAGTACATCGTTCCTATATCGTAAACCTGGGATGCATTCAGGAATTGCGTACAACGGGGCTTACTACTTATTCAGGACTAAATATTCCAATATCGAGACTCCTTTATGGACAGGTGAAGCAGGCATATATGGAGCACCTGTTTGCGGCAAAGGCGGTGAGGTGATGCATGCTGGCTTAAGCCCGGTAAATTGCAGACCTGAAGGCAAGCTGCCTTGCAAGTGCTTCCGGAGGGGCGGTGAAAAAATATGCTCGTCGCGTTAAACTATCTTGGCGTGCTGATTTACGGTATATTGATCATGGCCTTCCTTCTGGGTATCAAATGGAGTCTGAAAAATGTTCTGCCTCTATCGCTTTTCGTTATTTTCAGCGGATTACTGCAGCTTACGCTTTATACCGCTTTAGGCCGGGAATTTATTGAAAAGTCCTATCCTCTCGTGGTCCATTTGCCGCTTGTCCTGCTCTTTTGCAGTTTCTATAAAAAACGCTTTGTCTGCGTTATGTTTGTCCTGTTCACCGCATACGCTCTAACGACCCCCAGAAAGTGGACGGGAGATGTGGTTTCCTCCTTTTTCCATAAAGATCCGGCCATCGCGGTCCTGACTCAAATAATTGCTTCCGCTGCGCTGCTGGTTCTGGTTTACCAGTTTCTGCGCCACTTTGTCAGCCGTATCCTCGACTACAAGGGCACACAGATCCTCCTGTTAACCGTAATGCCCGCCCTTTATTATGGTATTACCTACGCGACTACGGTATACACGGACCTGTTTTACCGTTCCAATATTCTGATTGTCGGATTATTGGGCGTCGGCCTGAATTTTTGCTTTTATTCCTTTTTAGCCGCCTATTTCAAGGAAGTGACGGAAAGCTTTGCCTCGCGCACAGAACAGACCATTCTGCAGATGCAGATTGATGCCACCGCAATGCAGATAGAAGACTATAAAAACGCTCAGGCGCAGATGATCATCTATCGGCACGATCTGCGCCATCATCTGCAGTATTTAAGCAGTTGTATCGCGGAACGGCATCTGGATGAAGCGCAAATCTACATCTCCAGAATCAGCGGCGATATGGAAGCAACACAGTTCATTCAGTACTGCGAAAACACGGCCGTCAATCTGCTCCTGTCCGCTTATATCGCTAAGGCCGAAAGCAGCAATATAGACATTGCGGTACACACCGTAGTGCCGACGACGATATCCATTCACTCCACAGATATCTGCGTCATTTTGGGGAATGGAATAGAAAACGCGATCCGAGCCTGCCAGAAGATAGAATCTCCAAACGACAGGACGATCAACGTCAGTTGCAGACATGAAAATAATAAGCTGATGATGGAAATCCGGAACACCTACACCGGGGTGGTTACGTTCGACGGGGATCTCCCGTCCTCCGCGGAAGAGAACCACGGTCTGGGCGTGAAAAGCATTAAGGCCGCAGTGCAGAAGTATCGGGGACTGTACTCCTTTACCGCAGAAAACGGTATCTTTTCCATGCGTGTAATTATACAGTGAGCTCCATACTGACCGATAATATCAATTCTCCCTGCCCTTTATCCCTATTCCATTGCACTTGCCTTGTTCGATGCCGGCTTTTTGGAAAAATCAAATCTGGAGACGGAGAAAATAATAAGACCCACCCAGATCAGACCGAAGCTGATGATTTCTATCGTTGAGAAATTTTCCTTATACACGAATATTCCAAGAACCAGACTGATGGTAGGTGAAACATACTGCAAAAAGCCTACCGTGGACAGTTCCAGTTTTTTTGCACCGGACCCGAACAGGAGAAGCGGCGTGGCAGTGACAATACCCGCACACAATAAAAGCAGCACCAGTGGCAGCGGCAGCTTTCCAAGGGCTCCGTTACCGGAAAACTGCATCCATAGAACATATGCGCCGGCAATAGGCATCAGTATCACCGTTTCAAGGGTCAGCCCCGTGATGGCGTTTGCACTGACCAGCTTTTTCAGCAGACCGTACAATCCAAAGGACACGGCCAGTGCCAGAGCTATCCACGGTACCTTGCCATATTCAATGGTCATTATGATAATTCCAGCTGCGGCAAGGAAGATTGCTATGTATTTATATACATCCAATTTTTCTTTAAGCACCAGCACACCCAGCAGCACGGAAACGAGAGGATTAATATAGTATCCCATGCTTGCCTCTACAATGTGATTGGAATTCACCGCCCATATATAGGTGTACCAGTTAATTGCGATCAGCACTGCACAGAAAACAATGATAACCATATCCTTCCTGTTTGACAGCGTGGCACGCAGACTGCCAAGCCCCCCGGTGGCAATCAGGAGAATGGCAAGAAATACCACCGACCATATGATCCTGTGGGCTATGATCTGGTCGGAAGGAACGCTTTGCAGCGCCTTCCAATAAAGAGGCAGCACTCCCCATATCACATAGGATAGTGCCACCTTGATTACTCCGTCCAGTGTATTCTTACTTGTTGTTTTTTCATCAGCCAAATCAACCGGCTCCTTTGTTTAAATGCCTAAATAAATTCTATCAGAATTTTATCATAGTTGCCTTCAGTACGCCATCAATTTCACTCAAAAGTTTAAGCACGTCATCATTGACTTCCTGATCCACACTGACGAAGGAAACCGCTTTTTCACCCTTACGGTTTCTGCTCCACTGCATCGCGGCTATATTGATATCCCTCTCGCCCAGCGTAGACCCTATGCGCCCGATAATACCCGGCTTGTCGATATTCTGAATGGCAAGAATATAAGGCGTGGGCTCGAAGTCCAGCTTATAGCCGAAGAAGTCCACGATCCGCATCTCCTCTTTGGCAAAAATCGTACCGGAAACGCTTAGCTGCCTGCTCTTGGTAATAAACTTCACAGTGATGAGATTGGTGTATTTGTCAAGATGGGTACGCTTGCTCTCGATCATTTCAATGCCCATGTTGTTCAGCATCAGTTCGGCATTGACATAATTGACCTTTTCCTTGATGATGGGGTCCAGAAAGCCTTTCAGCACAGACAGCGAGAACATCCTTGTTTCCTTGTCCGCCAGGTCTCCGCTGTAAACAATCTCTATCTTCTGCACCGTCTCTTTTTCCGCCTGATAATATATTTTCCCCAGCATTTCGGCCAGAGTGATATAGGGTCTGAGACCGTTCAAGTCATCTGTCTGCATGGGCGGCATATTGACCGCTGCAACCATTTCGCCCTTGAGAGCGCCGGCAACAAGCGTAGTAACCGCCGTGCCCACGTTGAAATTTGCTTCTTCGGTAGAAGCTCCCAGATGCGGGGTGACAATGACATTGTCGAAATCCAGCAGGGGATTCTTGTAATCCTGTTCTTCCGGCTTCTTATCATAGCCTGGCTCCGGGTCCAGGACATCGATTCCCGCACCTGCTACAAGCCCCTCCTTGAGGGCATCATACAGGGCTTTTTCGTTGACAAGGCCGCCTCTGGCCGCATTTACAATCCTTACTCCCTTTTTGCACAGCTTCAACTGCTTTTCCCCTATAATCCCATAGGTTTCAGAGGTCTTGGGCGTATGCAGCGTGATGAGGTCGGACTGCTTCAAAAGCTCCTCCAGGGTTTCGCATTTTTCTACGCCGTATTGCTTGAACTTTTCATCCGTGATATATGGATCATAGGCAACCACTTTCATATTGCAGCCTTTCAGCTTGGTGGCAACGATGGAACCGATCCTGCCCAGCCCGATAATACCCGCTGTCTTTGCATCCAGCTCATTGCCCAGAAACCTGTTCCTCCGGAAATCTCCGCGCCTTGCGGCCGCATTGGCCTGGGGTATGTTTCTGAAAACGCTGAAGGCAAGTCCCACTGCCAGTTCTGCTGCTGCCATAATATTGCTCTCAGGAGTGTTTACGACGATGATGCCTTTTTGGGTACAGGCTTTCACATCAATATTGTCAATGCCGTTACCCGCTCTGCCCGCAACCTTGAGGTTTTTCCCCTTCTCAACAAGCTCTGCGTTCACTTTTGTCACACTTCTTACGATAATTGCATCATAATTCTCGATGATATCCAGCAGTTCATTATGGGATATGCCATATTTCGTATCCACCTCAAAACCATTTTCCTGCAGGTAGTCAATACCTTCCTGTGCGATTCTTTCCGTTACGATTATCTTCATCTTCGATCCTCCCGTAATTAAAATCTCTTTCGCATCCGTTCCTGACAATTCCGGCAATTCCGCCGACGCAAAATACCTTAAAAATAAAAAAAATCAAATCCAATAATGATTTGACCTCTTTGAATACATGTATGTAATTGTACATATATTTTCAACTCTGTCCTTTTGCCTGAGAGATTATGGCTTATAAAAAGCCTTGCCCCTTCGGCGCCGTTACGGTCTCTCCAGAGGTCCGTCCTGACGAGGTTGCCCTTGTCTCCCCCGCCATTCATCCGCCCTTATGTATTTGTTATTACCTATTATAAACTGTTAGTTAAAAATTTGTCAAGAATTTTTTACGAAAAAGGCCGCATAAATTCCATAAAACACCATAAATGCGGCCTCCGTTAAAAATGATTACTAAGAAATGATCTCCCTTGTCAAATGTTGTTTTGCAGGGCAAACCGGGCCCCCATCTCAAAGGCTTTCCGGCAATCCTCCGGAAACACTTCCTTCCTTCTTTTTTCCTTCTCTTCCGCATTGAAGCGGGAAGACTCGTATTTGGAATAATCGTCAAACTGATAGGTATCGGTAACGTATAACGCTTCCGATGCTCCAAATACCCGCTTCATCGCCATTTCCGTGATTCCGAGGTTCTGCGGGTATCCTGTTGCATTCAGGTGGTCTTGATCCACATTCATGGTGTAGATAAAACCTGTCGCTATCTTCTTTTTAAAAACGCTGGGATAGTCTACTTTATACACCAGATACTGAAACATCAGCCTCTCGAGGAAAGATCTCATCTCGCCGGTAGTCATTCCAAAATAGATGGGCGAACCTAAAATAATCGCGTCGGCTTCTTCAACCTTTTCGAAGATCGGCTTTAAGTCATCGTTCACGGCACACTTTCCAAAGCTTTTACCGCCTTTCAGCTTACAGGCAAAACAACTGATACAGCCTTTATAGTTATAATCGTAAAGGTGGATAAGCTCGGTATCCGCACCGGCTGAAGCTGCGCCATTGAGCGCATGCCTTAACAATATGGCAGTATTCCAATTCTTCCTTGGACTTCCGTTAAAAGCTACTACTTTCATAAAACACCTTCCGAATTTGATTATTTGATTATGTATATTTACTAATCACCGATTTTATGTTCAATAGTTTAATTGTGATTGAACTATTTTAATATATCATACTATGTGGTATAATTCAAGCGTAGTTTAGAATACAAAGTCCGTGGGAGGTAAAAGATTGAGAGAATTGTTTCACCCCAGTATTGACCAGTTATGTTTGTCAGCGATATTGAACGCATTGGGTGATCCGATCCGGCTTCAAATCATAAAGAATCTTGCCGGTCAGAGTGAAACTACCTGCGCCTGCTGTAACATCAATTTGCCAAAGCCTGCCCTTTCCCACCACTTTAAGGTACTGCGGGAATCCGGACTGATTCATGTAAGAATTGAAGGGAAACAGCGGTTTCTATCCATTCGCTATGATGAATTGGAACAACGGTTCCCCGGGTTGCTGAACGCGGTAATAAAGAGCATATAAAGAAACGCAAAATGTCCCCTCACCCCTGTTGGCGGAGGGTACCGGATTGGTGTTCAGGCGGTGAGTATATCTCCTGCCCGGGATGCATGGGCGAGCAGCACATGCAAGGCATTTGCGACCAGCCTCGTTGAAGCTCCGCTGATGTAAGGCTTTTGACGGAGCCGGTGCGCTGTGGAAGCGGGCATCCGGCTGTAATCGTCAAAGCTGCCGTCTATGAAATATATGTCTACATACGTTTTTATACAAAATTGCGCATCAGATCTTCAAAGGTATCTCTTCTGCGAATAATTCTCACGCTGCCGTCCAAGTTGATCATTACCTCAGCCGGCCTTAATCTGTTATTATAATTGGAAGCCATGGAGTAGCCGTATGCACCGGCATCCATAACGCCAATGATGTCACCTTCCACCACCTGTGGAATATGTCTGTCCTTTGCCATAATGTCGCCGCTTTCGCAGATATTTCCTACAACCGTTACCGGGTCCTTGCTGCGCTCTTTCATGAGCACGCCGTCCCTGTATGTTTCAAGATCATGGTGAGAGTCATACATCATGGGTCTTGCAAGGACATTGAAACCGAGGTCGGTCCCTACATAAACCTTGTCATAATTATGCTTCACAGAATGGACAGTCCCCAGCAATACACAGCTTTCAGCAACAATATACCGCCCCGGCTCCATTTTTATCCTAATCTTTTTGCCATACTTCTCCGTCCAGGTATTCAAAAGCTCCGTCAGTTTAGCTCCGGTATCGCCTATGGACAGCCTTGGCTGCCCCTCCTGCTTGCGGTAAGGAATACCGAAGCCGCCGCCCATATCGACGAAGTCGAGATCGTCAAATTTTTCGGCAATGCCAAGAAGGGATTTCACACCTGCCAGATAAGGGTCAGCCTCCATGAAAAGGGACCCGATATGCTGGTTGATCCCTGCCAGCTTCAGGTTATATTCCTTAAGAATGGCCTTAACTTCATCAATAAGGTCCATATTGATTCCAAATTTGGTGTTCTTGCCTGCGGTTACCACCTTTTCGTGATGACCCGCGCCCACACCCGGATTGAAGCGTACCGCGACCTTTCCTCCCGGGTTTATCCTGCCGAATTGCCTTAGCTGTGATATGGAATCGCAGCTGACAATTACGCCGCGGTCTATGGCGAACTGCATTTCTTCAGCAGAAACATTGTTGCTGACATAGAATAATTCATCGGGCTTAAAGCCTGCTGCAAAGAGCACATGGATTTCTCCCGGCGACATGGCGTCCGCATGCAAGCCCTCCTCTTTAACTATCTTCAGGATTTCCAGGTTGGAATTGGCTTTTATTGAGTAATTGGATTTGAAGAAGGGATAGGAAATGAGATTTGCCATGTCCCTGCATCTGTCCCTCAAAATAGCTTCATTGTACACGTACAGCGGGCTTCCGAATTCCTTCAGCAGTTTTTCCGGATCGGTCCCCTTGTAAAAGCCGGTTTGCTCTGTAAAATAAGTCCTCATCGGTGCTCCTCCATCTAATTTCTTTATACTTTTCCGCTTACAGGCTGATTATGCAGATTATACACATATGCCTGAGTGCTATGGTTTTTACGGTATTTGCATTATATAACCGAAACACATGCCGTCCATGCTGCTATGTGTTCGACATAATCAACTTAATCTCATTGGTCAGAGATTCCTTGATCAATTGTATCAAATTTCTGTTTTTCGAGTACAGACAGGCGGATTCTCCGGTCCCTTTCAGCTCGCCGGTTAAAACATGCGCCGTATCTGCAATAAGCCTTATCTGGCCCGGCTGCTTGTCATTGCGGTATACGGTCACACCTTCCAGTTCAAACTCCCGGGACGTTATAATTACCACCTTCAGTCCCCTGTCCCTTGCGTCGGCAAGCTCCCCGGATACAAACTCCAGTTCCGTGGGCGAAGTTGATATATAGATCCGCTCATTGGCATGGCTGATCAGGTAGCTCATTTTATTCACGATATTCTCTCTGCCTGTAATTGTAAAATACGGTTCGCTGGATGCTTCGCGTGCAGGAGCGTTCTGCGTGATATATTGGTAAACCTGTTCAAGGTCCTTCCGGAGATTGAATACCAGCTCCTCTGTCGGAACCGCCGCATATTTCGACGGATCTCCGTCGATGCGGAAAGCTCCGCCCTTATCCACCAGGCCGGCAAGGGCGAGGTAAGCGTTGGAACGGGGTATGCCGGACGTCTTGGCGGCTTCATAGCCCGTCAATTCACCTTCCTGGCAAAGAGCGATATAGAGCATGGCTTCATGCTTTGTAAATCCGGCTTTCATCAGGCATTCTACAATATCCACCCCTAATTCCCCTCCTTCTCTTTTCCTCAACAATTTCCCTTTTTGTTATGCTGCATTTGCATTGCCAAAGGCTTACAGCGTGGCAATTCTATAGTGGTTTTATTTAGTACCACTATATATCAACGCCTAAAAAAAGTCAAGGCTTTGCAGGTAAAAAGCAGCGGTTTGCCAACGTATTTACCTCACTGTAAAATCATCTGCCAGGGCTTCATTCCAGTCATTGTACAACAAGTCCAGGCTCCTCTCTAATCCGGTTTTTTCATTGTATAGCAGGTTCAGCCTGTTGAAATCGGCAGAGGCCGCTTCCATTTCGCGCTCTATGCCCTTGATTGCTCTCTCTGTTTCCTCAATTTGCCGCTCGATTTCCTGACTTTGTTTTGAGTTCTCCTCCACTTTTACCGGATCAGCTTTTGACACTTCCGCCACCTTTCTTTTTTCCCGGGCATACTCCTTGAACACTTTAGGGTGCTCCTTCACCCATTGGCAGTACTCGTTGAAGGTCCCGCTGAAATCCGTAATCCCCCCATCCTTGATTTCCCATATTCTTGTGGCAAACTTGTTTATAAAGTACCGGTCATGGGAGATGAACAAAATGGTACCCTTAAATTGGGATACAGCGGCTTCTATCCATTCTCTCGAGGCTATATCCAGGTGATTGGTAGGTTCATCCAGCAGAAGAAAGTTGCTGCTGCCCTGCATCAATATGCAAAGCTTTACTCTGCTTTTTTCACCGCCGGACAGGGTGCCGGACTTTTTTAGCACATCCTTGCCTTTTAATTGAAATCCGGCTAAAATATTCCGTGCCTTCTCTTCACTGATTTCAAGCGCATTGCGAACGGTATCCAAAACAGTAGCTTCACCGTCCTCAAATTCTATGCTCTGGGGCATATAGGCTGTTTTTGTGCTGCTCCCCATACAGGCATTTCCATGATCCGGCATTTCTTCACCCATGAGCAGCTTCACCAGGGTGGACTTGCCGCATCCGTTTTCCCCAATGACTGCGATTCTGTCATTTTTCCGTACTCTGATGTTTATCGCTTCCAATAGCTGTTTGCCATTGTATGCTTTGCTTATGTCTACAAACGAAGCAACATCCTCACTTGAGAAGTGACTGCCTTTAAATTCCGCGGTTAATTTTTTTACTTCTGCAGGCCTGTCAATCCGGTCGATCCGCTCAATTCTCTTTTCCATGGAAAATGCCCTCTTGTGCATGGCGGGGTTATCCGCAATTTTTGCCCACGCATGCATTCGCTTGGCTGCCGCCTCAAGCTGCCTGATTTTTGTTTGCTGCTGCTCATATTGATCACTTAGCAGTTGAAAACGTTTTGCCTTCTCTTGTGCATAGTAACTGTAGTTCCCTTCATAGAAGTTCATTTTTCCATCTTCTATCTCCAGTATTCTGCCGGCAACATTATCCAGAAAGCATCTGTCGTGTGATATTACCACAACTGTGCCCTTAAAGCCGCCAAGGAACTCTTCAACCCACTGGATGGACGCCATGTCAAGGTGATTTGTGGGCTCGTCCAGCAAAAGAATGTCCGCGTTTCTAAGGAGTATCCGCGCCAGATTTACTCTGGTTTTCTCTCCTCCGCTCAAATCGGAAAAAAGCTGCCGGCGCATCTCCTGGCCGAGCTTCATCCCCGTACAGATTCTATCGATTTTGCCCTCAATCTCATAGCCGCCCAATGCTTCATATTTTGTCTGAAGCTGTCCGTACTTCATCAGCAGCTTTTCTGCCGGATCAGTATTAATCAGCCTTTCCAGCTGCATCAGTTCGCTGACAATTACCGCTATTTCTTCAAAAGCAGTGCGCAATACCTCCTCAACCGTGTATTCCACACGAAAAACAGGGATTTGCTCAAGGACCTCTATGCTTTTCCCTGAAGACTTTACTATGCTTCCGCTCTCATATTCTTCTGCACCTGAAAGAATCTTGAAAAGTGTTGTTTTTCCCGAGCCGTTTTTCCCTAGCAGCCCCACCTTTTCACCTTTCATTATTTCAAATGAGATGCCTTTAATCACATGGTTACTGCCATAGTACTTGCTTAAATCATTTACAGCTATTTCAATCATACGCTCTCCTCCCATGCCTGGATGCAATAAATAAAAACCCGAGTCCGGTGGATTGGTCCACTGCCCGGGTTTTCAGTTATGGAAGACATTAAAATTCACAGGGAAGATTCAAACTTCATCAAACTCCGAAAGTATAGTGCTTCCCGAGCTTAGAAAAAATAATGTACAAATACAAAAAACCTGGGCTTAGAGAGATCACCCAGGCATTCATTACGATTTATTATTTAGGTAAAATGATGATCCACCAGCTCCATAATCAATGATATTCTTTTTTGGACAGACTCCCCCCTTTACCGGATATCGTTGCTGTAATACGTGCAACATAGCAGTCAAGCCTTTCAAGAATATTATTGTAATCCGCTGATGTATTCACCTTTTCACCTCCTTTTATAGAATTTTACCATACGCTTGCCATTTTTACAATTGCTTTTTTCTTATGGCTCAGGAGTCCGTGTCGGTACCGGCGTCGGTTTTACCGTGGACTTTGGCGCCGGAGTTTTCTTCGGTTTGGGTGTGGCGGCTTCCGTCGGTTTTTTGTATTTCAAGGTCTTATACTCGCCGTCCTCAGTACTCTTGGGATCCTTATTCGCCGGCGCAACGCTTGAAAGTACGGGCAGCTTTAATACTCTGGCGTCACGGATAAAATTGACGCCGGAGAAGGCCAGCATAAAAAACAATGCCACAGTGCCTGCGATATATAATATTTGATTGAAACCGTTATTCTTGCTCCTATTTCTTTTTTCACTCATCCATTACACCTTCTTAATTTCCATCAAAATCCAATTTCGTGTTTCCAATGTATCCCTATGCAGCAGTCTGCCTTTACCGACAACATATTGAATGGTACTGTCCACACCGGTCAAAATTGTCTTGTCCAGGTCAACAAAGGCTTCTTTTCTCATCGCCTCCGCTTCGGGAAAGGTTCTTGCAGGTTCAATATAGTCTGCGACAAAAATGATTTTCTCCAAAAGCTCCATGTCCGGGCATCCCATGGTATGTATCGCTATTGCATTCAAAACCTTGGGATCCTTCACTCCATACAGCTCGCAGGCCAGTCTCTCACCCAGCCGTCCGTGCAATAAATCGGGCTGTATGCGGCAGACTTCATCAATTTTTATCCCGTATTTTCCGCAAAGGTTTAGGGCTTCTTCGCCTTTCACATCCCGTGCGCAGTCATGCAGCAGCCCCGCCAGCGCTGCTTTAGCGCCGTCCTCTCCATATCTTGCCGCAAGGCTCACGGCCGTCTCCATTACATTGACGGAATGAATGTATCGTTTAGGTGAAAGCACCTTTTGCAGTTGTTTTTTAATCTCTTCAATGTTCAATAGGGACATGCCCCCATCCCCCCTCGCTGCGGGCAAAATGAATTCGCCCTATGCTACACTTCGTGCGCCACGCCTATACGTGGCGTTTGAACAACGGTCATACCGGTTCAATGTCCCCGTTTACAAAAGCTTGAATTCTCTATTCCTTATACAGTTCATTATCCAGTATATATTTTTCGACGCATTCAGGCACCAGGTATTTTATGGATTTTCCATCCATTACACGTTCTCTGATGGTTGTAGAGGAAATGTCAATCAACGGAGCTTCTACGGTAATAATTTTTGCCTGTTTCCTGCTTGTCAGCTCATCGATATGCAGTTTAAACGCTTCTTTGCCGTTTCCCGGCCTTAATACCGCTATGAACCTGCACATTTCCAAAACCCTGTCGCTATCCTTCCAGGTGACCAATTCCGGCACGACATCAGCGCCTATGATAAAGTAGAATTCCGTCTTTTCCGTGTATATTGCTTTTAATGAAGCTAATGTATCAATGCTGTAGGTATAGCCTGCCCTGTCGATTTCTATATGGGAAGCTTCAAAACAAGCATTGGATTCAATTGCACACTTCACCATGGCATACCTGTGGTCAGCAGGGGCAACCTCCTTTATGGATTTGTGGGGAGGGGTCCCTGCAGGTATGAATAAAACCCTGTCAAGCCGGACTTGCTCCCT
This sequence comes from Bacillota bacterium, assembly GCA_023433505.1. Classification (GTDB taxonomy): domain Bacteria; phylum Bacillota; class Clostridia; order Acetivibrionales; family DTU013; genus MnB-11. The sequence continues at coordinate 154,768 of JAEZCO010000091.1, forward strand.
GACTGCTTCAGCAACAATCAGGTGTCCGTTATGTACAGGGTTAAAGGTTCCACCCAAAATTCCTATTTTACCAGCATTGTCCTTCATCTATTTTACCCCGGCGCTGAGGAAAAATATCGATAATACGGGCTCTAGCTGCGCTTTATGCCGATATCCTTCCTGTAATGCATATCCTTGAAGCTTATTTTTTCAACACCTTCATACGCTTTAACTCTGGCATCCTCCAGCGTTGGTGCGACAGCCGTCACCCCAAGCACTCTTCCGCCTGAGGTCAGCACCTTGCCATCCTGGGACTGGGTCCCCGCATGAAATACCATAACGCCGCATTCTTTCTCAGATGCTTCTATTCCTGTTATTTCAAGGCCTGTGGCATATTTCTCCGGATAGCCGCCCGATGCCAAGATCACACATACCGCAGCATTATTATCCCATGCAATGTTCAAAGATGCAAGCTTTTCATCGATGACCGCGTCAAATATTTCAACAAGATCATTTTTAAGCCTTGGAAGTACCACCTGCGTCTCGGGGTCACCGAACCGGGCATTGTATTCCAATACCTTCGGTCCTTCCGGAGTGATGATAAGTCCAAAATACAACACTCCCTTGAATTTTCTGTTTTCCTTATTCATGGCGTCAATTGTAGGCTTGTAGATATTTTCCATACAGTATTCCGCCATTTCGGGCGTATAGATTCTGCTGGGAGAAAAAGTGCCCATTCCGCCTGTATTCAGCCCTTTATCATCGTCATAAGCTCTTTTGTGATCCTGGGAGCTCACCATGGGCACTACGGTTTTTCCGTCGGTGAAGGCCAGAATTGAAATCTCGGGACCATACAGAAATTCCTCAACAACCAGCTTATCACCGGCTTTTCCAAAAACCTTGTCGGACATGATGCTGTTCACGGCTTCCTGGGCCTGGTCAAAACCCTGGGCGATGATAACCCCCTTGCCCAAAGCAAGGCCGTCTGCCTTCACCACAATGGGATAGCTTTGGTGTCTGAGGTACTCTATGGCATGTTCGCTGTCTTCAAAAACCTCGTACTTTGCTGTAGGAATGCCGTACTTTTTCATGAGATCCTTGGAAAAAGCCTTGCTGCTTTCAAGCACAGCCGCATTCTTTCTTGGTCCGAAGGCCCTTACCCCCCTGGCTTCCAGCGCATCCACCATGCCTGCCGCAAGCGGATCGTCCGGAGCAACCATTACCATATCGACCCCATTCTCCAGGGCAAAGGCTGTAATCCCTTCAATATCGGTGGCTTTCACCGGCACACATTCGGCAATGCGGGAGATTCCCCCATTGCCGGGCGCACAGTATAGTTTATCAACCTTAGGGCTTTGGGCCAGCTTCCATACAATTGCGTGTTCACGCCCTCCGCCGCCAACTACCAGTATTTTCATACAAAGTTTCCTTTCCTTGCATATCTCGTTAATGCTTGAAGTGGCGCATGCCGGTGAACACCATGGCAATGCCGTATTTGTTGCAGGCGTCGATGGATTCCTGATCCCTTCCGGCGCCACCCGGCTGTATGATGGCTTTTATTCCTGCCGCCGCGGCTGCTTCTACGCAATCCGGGAAGGGAAAGAATGCATCGGAAGCCATAACTCCCCCTTTTGCCCTTTCACCGGCATATTCCGCTGCAATTTTGGCAGCCATGATCCTGTTCAACTGCCCGGGACCTATTCCTATGGACTGCTTGCCTTTAGCCATTGCTATACCGTTTGATTTTGTATGCTTTACTACCTTCATGGCAAAGATGAGGTCTTCCATAAGCTCCGGCGGCACCTGGGTTTCGGTCACGCATTTGAGCTCGTCGGTATTAACAAGCTCATTGTTATAGCTCTGTACAAGAAGACCGCCTGCAACCTTTTTCATGTCATAGGTGCCTGCAGGAAGCTTGGCGGATATGTTGTCCAGCTTCAAAATACGTATGTTCTTCTTTTGGGTCAGAATCTGCAGCGCTTCTTCCGTGAAGGAAGGCGCTATTACAATCTCCACAAAAATCTTGTTGATTTCTTCCGCTGTTTTTGAATCGATTTCTCTATTTGCCGCAATGATACCCCCGTAAATAGATACTGGGTCTGCTTCATAGGTCTTTATATATGCATCATAGATGGTTTCAGCACTGGCTACTCCGCATGGATTTGCATGCTTTACCGCAACGACCGTGGGTTCGTCGAATTCTTTCAGCAGTTCGATGGCTCCATTGGTATCATTGATATTGTTATAGGAAAGCTCCTTGCCGTGAAGCTGCTTTGAATTGGTGAGGCAGCCGATATTGGCTCCCACTTCCTTATAAAATACGGCTTTTTGATGCGGGTTTTCACCATACCGCATGTCCTGCACCTTTTCAAAGGTGAGGGACAGGGTTTCCGGGAAGAACTCCTCACCCAGCTTATCTCTGAGATATTTCGCAATGAGGGTATCATAATGGCTCGTATGCTCAAACACCTTATACGCCAGCTTGAATTTGGTTTTTACCGAAATCTCCCGGGAATTTTTCAATTCCTCCAATACCATAGCATAGTCTGCCGGGTCAACGATAACCACCACGTCCTGATAGTTTTTTGCTGCCGCTCTAAGCATGGTAGGACCGCCGATGTCGATATTTTCAATGGCTTCCTCAAGCTCTATGTGACCTTTGAGAATTGTCTGCTTGAAAGGATAAAGATTTATAATGACAATATCAATGGGCTCAATGCCCAGTTCCTTTATCTGCTTCATGTGCTCCGGATTATTCCGGATGGCCAGAAGTCCTCCGTGGACTGCCGGATGAAGAGTTTTTACCCTGCCGTCCAGGCATTCCGGATAACCGGTGATATCCGATACATTGACGACCTTGATGCCTGCATTTGCCAGAGTTTTTGCCGTACCTCCGGTGGAGATGATCTCAACTCCGTAGCTTTCCAGTTCGGCGGCCAGTTCAACGATTCCCGTTTTGTCCGAGACACTGATCAATGCCCTTTTTATCATTTCTATCACTCCTTATTAATAATCTTGGGGACACACTTTCTTGAATTATCTACTGGTTTTTAATTGAAACTTTTCTCCCCTGGATTTGAAGCCTGCCTTCCGAGTAAAGCCTGATAGCTTCCGGGAGTATCTCCCACTCCGCCTGCTCCATAACCCGTCGCTGCAGGATTTCCGCCGTATCTCCGTCCAATACGGGCACTGCTTTCTGCAGTATGATGGGACCTGAATCATATTCCGGTTCAACGAAATGAACGGTGGCGCCTGTTACCTTGACCCCGTATTCCAGCGCTTTCTGATGCGGAATTATACCATAAAAGCCTTTGCCGCAAAAGGACGGAATCAGGGCAGGATGAACATTGATGATTCTGTTTCTGTATTTGCTTATAAAGTCTTCTCCGATCATGGACAGAAAGCCGGCCAGCACGATGAGGTCCACATCAAATTTTTCAAAATATTCGATCAAAGCCCTGTCATATTCCGCGAACTCCTTATAATTCCTCTTGGAAATGCAGATGGATGGTATACCATGCTTTTCGGCCCGTTCCAGTGCATAGACCCCCGGTCTGCTGGATACAACGGCTGCAACCCGGCACCCCTCCAGATATCCGCATTCTATTTTGTCAATAATGGCCTGCAGATTGGTACCCCCGCCGGAAACCATAATTCCAAGCTTCAGCATATGTCGACTCCTGCTTCACCTTTTACTACTTCACCGATAATATAAGCCTTTTCATCCCGGCTGTTCAGATAATCCGCTGCTTCACGGCTGATGCCGGAATCTACTGCCAGCACCATGCCTATGCCCATGTTGAAGGTATTGTAAATATCCCTCTCCTTAATATCCCCTATTTTCTGCAAAAGGCTGAATATAGGCAATACAGGCCAGGTGCCTTTAGTGATTTTCACTCGCAAGCCCTCGGGAATGATCCTTGGAATATTCTCAATAAATCCGCCGCCGGTTATATGGGAGAGCCCTTTGATTTCGAACTTCTCCTTGAGGTCCAGGATGGTTTTGACATACAGCCGGGTCGGTGTAAGCAGCTCTTCCCCCAGCGTCTTGCCCAGAGCTTCAACCTTTTCCTGCAGCTTTGCCTCCGAAGGGTTTAAAAGCTTCCTGACCAAAGAAAAGCCGTTGCTGTGCAAGCCTGAAGATGCCAGTCCGATCAGGGTGTCCCCTTCTTTAATGCTCTTGCCGTCGATTATTTTCTTCCGGTCTACGACGCCTACGGCAAACCCGGCGATATCATACTCGTTTTCAGGATAAAATCCCGGCATTTCCGCAGTTTCACCGCCGACAAGGGAGCAGCCCGACAATACGCAGCCCTCTGCCACCCCTTTTACGATGGTCGCCACCTTTTCCGGCCTGTTTTTTCCAAGGGCGATATAATCAAGAAAAAATAAGGGCTCCGCGCCGCCGCAGATAATATCGTTCACACACATGGCCACACAGTCGATCCCCACGGTATCGTGCTTGTCCATTAAAAACGCAATCTTCAGCTTCGTCCCTACCCCATCGGTCCCCGATACCAATACCGGCTCTTCATATTTGCTGCCGTTCAGGGCGAAAAGACCGCCAAACCCGCCTATATCCGTCAATACTTCCGGACGGAAGGTCCGCTTTACATCGTTTCGCATCAGCTTTACCGCTTCATAGCCGGCTTCAACATCCACACCGGCGTCTTTATAAGTCGCCATTCTATCTCGCCCTCCATTTTATCTATGAATAAAGTCCACCAACGCTTTGACTATCACCCGCATTTGCTGCATGCCAGCATATCGCCGTCTTCAGGCACATCCATGGGATAAGTGCAGTTGAAACAGGCAGTACAAAAGCCGCAGTGCGACCCCACCGGTGTCTCCAGCAATCCTTCCAGGCTGAGATAGCCAAGACTGTCCGCGCCGATCATTTTTCTGATTTCTTCCACGGTGTATTTTGAGGCAACCAACTGCTTGGATGAGGATATATCGATTCCGAAATAGCAGGGAAATTTATAAGGCGGCGAGCTGACACGCATGTGGACTTCCTTTGCCCCCGCATCCTTCAGCATCTGAACAATTCTCCGGGTCGTCGTACCCCTGACGATGGAATCATCCACCATAACGACCCGCTTGCCTGCCACTTCACCCTGGATGGCATTGAATTTAATACGGACGCCGGACTCCCTCTGGCCTTGCTCAGGCTGTATGAAGGTCCTGCCCACGTACCTGTTTTTCAGCAATCCCTGGCCGTAAGGTATACCGCTCTCCCTGGAAAATCCAAGGGCGGCATTCAAGCCTCCGTCCGGCGCCCCTATGACAACATCGGCATCCACAGGATGCTCTATGGCCAGACGCCTTCCCGCTTCAATCCTGGCCTGGTAAACACTGGCGCCGTCAATAGTGCTGTCCGGCCTGGCAAAATAAACGAATTCAAAAATACAAAGACTTGAACATTCGGCGGCTTCCGTCTGAATGGATGTAAGTCCTTCCTCTCCGATCAGCACGATTTCCCCCGGGTTTACATCCCTGACAAACTTAGCTCCAATGGAATCGAGGGCGCAGGATTCCGAGGCCAGTACGTACGAATTTTCCAGAAGACCGATACACAGCGGCCGAAGACCATGAGGATCCCTGATTCCTACCAGTCTTTTGGGCGTGACTATGACAAGGGCATAGGAGCCCTTAATTTCCTTCATTACCTTTTCCAGTGTATCTTCAATATTATCACTGCCAACCCTGTACCTTGAGATCAGGTTTGCTATTACTTCCGTATCGCTGGTGGTCTGAAAAACAGCGCCGTTTTCCTCCATCCGGGTCCTTAACTCCGAAGCGTTCACCAGATTGCCGTTATGTGCAAGGGCCAGCTGGCCGATTTTATACTTTACAACCATGGGTTGGGCATTTTCTCTCAAGCTTCCGCCGGTAGTGGAGTAACGCACGTGTCCTATGGCTATCTTGCCTTTGAGATGATTCAGAACCACTTCATTGAATATTTCCGGAACCAAGCCCATATCCTTATGATGAAGAATGGTCCCCTCATCATTGACTGCGATACCGGCGCTTTCCTGGCCTCTGTGCTGCAAGGCGTAAAGCCCGTGATAGGTAAGGCGTGCCACATCCAGCTTATCCTTGCTGTATACGCCAAACACGCCGCATTCTTCCTTTAGTCTTCCAAACATCACTTCATTATTAACCATCTTTGTTTCTCCTTTGCTATTGCAACAAAAGATTTCAATTTCCAATGGGGGCATGCCCCCATCCCCCCTCGCTGCGGGCGAAATGAATTCGCCCTTCGCTACACTTCGTGCGCCACGCCTATACGTGGCGTTTGAACAACGTCTCTTGGAGATTGTAACCCTTCAGTGACAGCTTTTTCAATCGATAACCTTCACCTTAGAGAAGGGGGACTGTGACGTTGTTCAAGCTTCTATAGTCCCTCTTCTTCAAGTCTTTTCTGCAATTCGGTGTTTTTTGCCTCTACCTTGGAAGCAAGGAGCTTCCTGTGTTCTTTTAATTTGGTCCTCAGTCCTTCATGCCTTACGGAAAGGATCTGTACGGCAAGCAAAGCCGCATTCTCAGCTCCGTCAATGGCCACCGTCGCTACGGGTATGCCTGAAGGCATCTGAACGATTGAAAAGAGTGAATCCATTCCGTCCAGCGTAGATGATTTTACCGGAATTCCTATAACGGGCAAAACAGTATAGGCTGCCAGCACTCCCGGGAGGTGGGCCGCTTTTCCGGCAGCCGCAATAATGACGTCAATGCCGTTATCCTCTGCCTTTTTTGCAAATTCAGCCGCCTTGTCCGGCGTTCTGTGGGCCGAGCAAACCTTTACCTCCACCATAACGCCGAAATCCTTTAAAGTCTTTATACAACCCTTCAAAACGGGAAAATCGGAATCGCTCCCCATAATGACTGCAACTACCGGATCTTTTGAATTACACATGTCTTCCTCCATTTTTTATAATTTATAACTTCTACCGAACCGGCCTTCACGTCCCATGCAACGGACTGAACGACAGGTCGGCAGCGGTTTGATCTTTTGTTCAGCCGGCTTCCTGTTTTTAGAAGCTGATGCCGTATCAGCCGCTAAAAGCAGGAAGTCCGCTGTTCAGGCGGACTTCCTCTTATGGTTTAAAACAATTGAAGCGCGTCCAGTACATACTTCAGCACAAACAATGCGGTTACTATATACATGATTGGGTGTACTTCCTTTGCCTTACCCTTTACGACTTTAACCACAACATAGAATATGAATCCTGCGGCTACGCCGGTTGCAATGCTGTAAGTGAAGGGCATTACGACCGCCGTAAAGAATGCGGCTGCGGCGTCTTCAAATTCGTCCCATTTGACCTTCGCGATGGATTCCATCATCAGAATACCCACAACGATCAGTGCCGGAGCAACAGCGGCGCTGGGAACCATCAAAGCGATGGGGGAAAGGAACAGCGAAAGCAGGAACAGGACTCCGACGACCGCTGAGGTCATGCCTGTCCGGCCGCCGGCCTGGATGCCTGCGGCGCTTTCAATATAAGTCGTGGTATTGCTTGTCCCAAGGAGAGCGCCTACCGACGTGGCGGTGGCATCTGCAAACAGGGCTTTGTCAAGCTTGGAGGAAAAGCCTTTGCCTTTGGTAAGGGACTCTTCATCTTTATTGTCAAATATTCCTGTCTTACGTCCTGTGCCAAGGAAGGTCCCGATTGTGTCAAAAGTATCTGCAAGGCTGAAGGCCAAAATGAGTGTCAAAATTTTCGCCAGTTGGGACGGATCTTTGAAAAGTCCGAACAAATCCAGTTTAAAGAAGGTAGGGGTAATGCTTGGAGGTACAAAGGATATCGTATCCCATGCAGGCAATACCGTAACACCCATTGGAATGCCTATAAGGGTAGCTGCCAGAACACCCAGGATTATTGCTCCTTTAATCTTTAAAAGCATTAATACAACGATGATTACCAGGCCGATCAGTGCAAGTACCGTGGCCTTGTCTGTGAAATTTGCCAATGCGGGGACCACGTTTGAGAAGGAACCTGCAGGGCTTGCAGGGCTGTTGGGTGTGAAATCCAGGAAGTGTGCATCCATAAAACCGATATACGCTATGAACAGGCCGATACCACCGCTGATTGCATACTGGAGCGATTGCGGAATGGCATAGATGATCATTTTTCTTACTCTGGTCACGGTTATTAAAATATTAATGATACCACAAATGAATACGATTCCCAGAGCCTGCTCCCACGGTATCTGCATAACGAGGCATACGGTAAAAGTGAAGAATGCATTCAGTCCCATGCCCGGCGCAACAGCGTACGGCACATTTGCTACGAAAGCCATAATAAAAGTAGCTACTACGGTTGCAAGAATTGTCGCTACAAACACCGCACCCTTGTCCATACCGGTATTTGCCAGGATACTGGGATTGATCAGCATTATGTAAGCCATTGTTACAAATGTGGTCAGTCCGGCCAGTACTTCTGTTCTGGCATTGGTGCCGTGTTCGTTGAGTTTGAATAACCTGTCCATAAATTACCCCTCCCATAAATAAATGATATTACTTAAAACGTTCCGGTGTCATCCACCGCACGGTCAAGCCTATGCTGGAATTACGGGCATTGTTCGTACTTTCAACCCAATAAAGTACTTTTTGGCGAAAATAAAATGCTGATCCAATTTCCATCGGCCCTTGTCCGCCCCTCTGGGCGATACTCCCCGGAATAGCTTTGTTTTCAACATTTTCAGGATATTCATCATTCGTTTGATTCCATTTATTATACTATCAAATCCGGCAATAGTTTGTCAACCGGGATATGAAATTTACGAACGTTTTTATTAAATGTGCATAAAATATTCGTATATTTTATCCTGGTTTTATACGATCACGGTAAGCTTGCTTTCCGCTTCTTTGAATACACTTGCGGATACCTGGATATTTTCCAGCTGCAGAGTATTTTTTATTCTTATAATCCTTGCGTCCTCAACGCTGCTCAGGGCGCAGGTTTTTAAAGCCGTTTCAATGGCATGCTCCTCGTTTTCGGCAATAAAGGGTATTTTTACCCTTTCAACGAAATTCGTAGCCAGCATGTTGGCATAAGTAGCCGCATAATCAATCTTGCCGACAAGCTTTTTTGTAGTAAAATCCGCAAGCCCGATGCCATAGGCATTTCCACCGGCAGCCTCCGAAAGGTCCAGAACCGCAATGCGCTTTATTGCCGGGCTTTCCGGCTCCGGCTCGCCTTCTATTTTCAACCTTCCGATAATATTGGTATCCATACCGGTTCCGCTGAAATTTTTACCCATTTCTTCTACGATAAGAAGGTCTAATTTATCTGCCGGAAGACAGGGCATATTTCGCCGGGCAAGGGCAAGCAGTTCTTTTTCCCCTGATACCAGCCCGCCAGGCAAAAAACCTTGAATGCACATCAACTTGTCATATGCGTTTTCTACCAGCCCCAGGCCTGCAATTATTTTTCCCGTGGCCATAATCCTCCGGGCCGCCGGGGAGATTAATTCCTTCAGGCCTTTAGTGCCGAAATTGTGGATAATTCCGGCCTGGACAGCCTTCCCCAGACCTATGGCCATCATTTTTTGCAAGCCGCTCTCCACTTCAGCATGGAAAGATGTATGGGGTTTCACTCTGTTAATAACAATGACGCCATCCGACTCATAAGCAAACCTGTCCATATGGACAGGCATAGAATCCTTGCCTGGAAAGCCCGTAGCGATTGTTCCGATTTCAACGGTTTCCATGGAAGCTCTTATGGGTGCGCCTACATATTCCGGCAGTATGCCAAGACCGGCCAGCACTTTAAGCTGCCCTTCCGCACTTGCGCCGCCGTGGCTTCCCATTGCCGGCACCAAAAACGGCTCCGCTCCCGATTCCTTTATATAGGAAATAACTGTCCTGAGTATCAAAGCAATATTATTGATACCTCTGCTTCCGGCAGTGATCGCGATTCTTGAGCCTTTTTTCAGATTCAGTTCAAGGCTCTGCAGTTCCTCGATAACCGCACCTTCTATATTGCCGATGCAGGTATTGTCAAAATGCTGTCTGGCTTCAAGCAGCTTCGGTAGTACAGCCATAGCTTCAACCTCCGAAAATATTCAGAAAATATAGGACAAGGGGCAGGGTAACCATGGAAAAGATCGTGCTGATGATGACATTATCGGCAGCAAAGCCGTGATCCGAACCGTACAGAGCCGCAAGGGCCGGAATGATTGACGCACAGGGCATCGCCAGCTCCAGCACTACGATGACTCTGACAAAAGAGTCCAGGGATTTGCCCAGCGTGAACAAAAGAATAAAAGCGATGATGGGGATCACCAGCAGCTTGAAAAACACCAGCAGGAAGGAAGGGTATTTTTTTACCAGGGCCGAAATGCCTCCCAGTTTGCTTTCAGACAGCGTAAGGCCGATAAATAGCATAATCAGCACAAGCGTCGTATTGCCGATGGGACTCAAGGTATTGAACACTACGTTGTAGACCAGCCTTACACCGGCGCTTTCCCTTACGAAATGCTGAAGGTTTATGAAAGCGAAAAGTAAACCAAGCGCAAAGGATATTGTATTGGCATTGAGAAGGTGCTTCAGATTTTCTTTCCAATGGTTGCCCTTGTGCTTGTTGAGCAGGTATACTCCCAGAGTCCAGACCATCGTGTCGTGCACGATCACAAAGAATACCGCATAAACCAATCCCTTTTCGCCGAAAATGGATTTGAAAAGGGGTAAAGCCAGATAGCCTACGTTCCCGAACATTGAATGAGCCCTGTAGATGTTGGCAGTGGTGTCTTTCAGCTTCAGAAGGCTGCTGGTCAGAGTACCGACGGCAAAGGAAAACAGAATAAATACCAATGCGCATATTCCTATCCATAAGCCGTCGGTGATGGTCTTTGGCGTAAAATCATACGAAGCCATTGTACTGAGAATCAGCGCCGGCGCTGTAATCCTGATAACCACTCTGGAGACATACATCCCCGATTTTTCCGGCAAATATCCTGTTTTACCGGCCAGCCAGCCGATAAAGGCGATAAGGGTCATTACTGCGATTTGATTAATGATGACTTCCATTTGCTGCATGTCTTAAGTGTCCTATTCCCATTCTATCGTTGCAGGAGGTTTGCTCGTTATATCGTAAACAATCCTGTTAATATGCTTTACTTCATTGACAATCCGGTTTGAAATCTTCTCCAATAGGTCATAAGGGATCCTGGCCCAGTCGGCGGTCATGAAATCGGTGGTGGTGACGGCTCTTAAGGCAAGCGTATAATCATACGTCCTCTCATCACCCATGACACCTACGCTGCGCATCCCGGTAAGCACTGTAAAATATTGATTGATATCGCGTTTTAACCCGGCGGCGGCGATTTCAGACCGGAAGATATGGTCCGAATCCCTCAATATTTCAAGCTTTTCCCTTGTTATATCGCCGATGACCCGAATGGCAAGGCCCGGTCCCGGGAAAGGCTGACGCCAGACGATCTCCTCGGGAATGCCAAGCTCTTCTCCCGCTTTTCTTACTTCATCCTTGAAAAGATTTCTCAAAGGCTCGATGATTTCCTTGAAATCCACATAATCAGGCAATCCGCCGACATTATGGTGGCTTTTTATCACTGCCGCATCTCCCGTGCCGCTTTCAATGACGTCGGGATAAATGGTCCCCTGGACCAGGAAATCAACCTTGCCTATTTTTTTCGCTTCGTCTTCAAATACCCGGATAAACTCCTCGCCGATGATTTTGCGCTTCCTTTCGGGGTCGGTGACTCCGGCCAGCTTTTCAAGGAACCGGTCTTCTACATTGGCCCTTATCAGGTTTATGTCAAACTGCTCTCTGAAAACCTGCTCTACCTGGTCTCCTTCATATTTTCTCAACAGACCGTGGTCAACAAATATACAGGTGAGCTGTTTGCCCACGGCTTTATGCAAAAGCACCGCTGCAACGGAGGAATCCACTCCGCCGGACAATGCGCACAATACGGACTTGCCCCCTACTTTTTCCCGGATGGCCTTGATTGACTGCTCGACGAAAGCGGACATTTTCCAGTCTCCGGAGCAGCCGCAAACCTTATAAAGAAAGTTGTTCAGCATTTTCTGGCCTTTGGGGGTATGCATGACCTCCGGATGAAACTGTACGCCGTACAGCTTTTTCTCCGTATTTTCCATTGCCCCCGCAGGACAGTTGGAAGAGGAAGCTACATTCCGGAAGCCCTCCGGAAGCCTATTCACAAAATATGTATGGCTCATCCAGCAGGTAGTGTTTTCATCGACACCTTCAAACAGCACGCTGCCGGTATCCACACGGATATCCATCTTTCCGTATTCCCTTTGCTCAGCCCTTACAACTTCGCCGCCAAGCATTTGCCCCATAAGCTGCATGCCATAGCATATACCGAGCACGGGGACTCCCAGATTGAAAATTTCCTTATCGCAGAAAGGCGCCTTCGGATCCAGCACCGATGCAGGTCCGCCGGTAAATATGATACCTTTTGGATTCATGGACCGGATTCTCTCTATGGATGCATTGTAAGGGACGACTTCGCAGTATACGTTGGCTTCCCTTACTCTTCTGGCTATCAGCTGGTTGTATTGTGCGCCGAAATCAATTACTAGAACAAGCTCGTTCTTCATTTCCTACCTCTTTTCCTTCTCCGGATATATATTTTAATCATAGATGCATTTACCATGCCTTTCAAGGAGCTTTCCATATATCTGTCTGCATATTTTCGACAATATAATTAACTATTATATAGAACAGGCCTGCGGTTGTAAACTAATGCAGTAAAATTTGTGAAATAGGTAAAAATTGCTTCGCGAACATATTCCTAATGAGCTCCGTTATGATTCATATCCAGGGTATTTTCACCTTATTGCGGTATTCTTCCCAGGCGGTGCCGAAAATCTTCGACAACATTTTTTCTTCTTCCGGTGAAAAAAAACTGGATCCGATGTAGACGACGATGCCAAGAAAAGGGCCTTCTTACACTTTAAAACCCTTTTCTTCCTTCCCCTCCGGTGGGGTAACCGAACACTTCGTCTAAAAAAACAAATCGGCGTCCCCTTGTTTTACCTGACCAAACCAGCGATTCCTGGGTAGGACCTGTATCCGGCGAGATCGATTTTACTCCCTGATTTTGCCCAGGAGATCCCTTTTTCGCCGGGCATGCTCCAATCCCTGTAGCAATCCGTTAATAGACTGCCGAGCCCCTCTACCCAGGTCAGCTTCTCACGCTCATCATACTTGACAATGCTTCCGGGGAACTCGAGGATATCCTCCATAGAGTCCTGTGCACCGTTTATTGCTATTGTATGTGACATGGCTGCTTCAATTCCGCATGCAACCGGCACACCCTTTTCCATAGAATCAATGACGGCCCAGAGCTTGTTAATCTCTTCCTTTTGCGGGTCGCCATAGGTTTTAACGGACCCGTCTGTGAAAACTGCCTTGATGGATTTATTTTCAGAGTCTTCACCATCGGAATAGCTAATAACGGCCTTTTCAAATTCATATAAAAATGTGGGATTATGTATTTTGTTTACAGCATGACTGACGTAGTACATCAGTTCTATACCCTCTTCGGTTATTACCCGCATAACCGAGGTATCAAAATTCTCAATGGCATTTGCACGGTAAAGCTCTGCTGTCACAAATTTTGGAGCTGCGCTTCTGTCGATTGTGCCGCCCAGTACATAAAACATATTATGAAGGTAATGTGCCGTTGCATTATTGGCGACGCTATCCAATATCCAGTTCCCGGCAGCATCCCGCTTCTTGCCTGCCCAGCCCCTGCTGTAGTAATCTGCATTTCTGGGCCATAAAACCAGGGTCTTTAGCCGTTTCGGCTTTCCGAACAACCCTTCCATGATATCTTTTTTCAAGCGAAGAATTGCATTGCTGTAGGACCATTGATAGCCGATGGCTACAAGTTTTTTGTATTTATCACGGGCTTCAAGCATGCTTAAAGCGTCCTGTACGGTGGCGCTTAACGGTTTTTCACACAACACGCCGCTTCCTTTTGAAAGCGCCAGGCACGTCTGAGAACAGTGAAACTGTATAGGGGACGAGATTATTGCCAGGTCGGCCGTATTGGCTGCATAGAATTCCTCTATGGAAGGGTAGATGGGAATACCTCTTTTTTTCAATTCCGGAACGGCCTCACAGCTTTCAGGCTTAGGCTCCGCCACCCCCACGATCCTGTAATCCGTCCTTTGAGGGGAATTCAAAAGAGCCTCCGCATAAACGTTTCCATATCCACCGGCTCCCACCAGCAAAATATCAACCATTACCATATTCCTCCTTCATTTTACCGGAAAACTGAACCTCAGGCTGTCATTATACCCTTATCTGTACTGAAAGAATTCTATAAGCTCCCCGTCCGGCCCTTTGCAAAAGGCAATTCTGACAGGAGTAACAGGATCGGATTTTATATCTACATCCGTCGGCTCCATTGTCACCCTGGCACCGGCTGTAATGGCTTGATTCAGCGCCATGTCGCAATTGTCCGTCCTGAAAGCCACATGTAAAAGAGCTCCTTCCGGCTTTTCATCCGGTGTCCCGCCTGCAAACAGCTCAAAGAAGTTGCCGTCGCCGGTATCAAGCATCACCGCCCTGCTGTCTCCCTCTCCCCAGGATATACTTTTCTCAAAGCCCAGGCCTTCGGTATAGAATTTTACTGATTTGTCAAAGTCCGCAGTTTTCATGGCCAAATGATGAAACCCTCCGCCGCCGATCTTCTTATTCTGTCCTGCCATACTCTCCATCCCCTTTTCATTTAAATTTAGTGTAACACATATACCGGGGCTGGCCGCCTGTGCAACCTAAATGAATCCGGCATATGCTCACGCAGGTGATGCCTGCGCGCCTTGTTTTATGCGTAGCGTTTGAACAACGCCAGTGGGAGATTGACACTCTCCTCCGACAGCCTTTCCAATCGGAAATCCGACACCGAAGAGGTGGGGGCTGATGACGTTGTTCAATTGCTTCTACCCATCAATTATAGCTTTTGTTTTTCCCTCTGGCAAGAGTTGTCATTTGGAAGTGCTGAAAATATTGCTTGCCATTGACGCCTTATACCTGTCATATTTGGCCTCAAACCTCGCATTTGCCGCCATGATTTCCCTGGCGGTTTTGGCGGCCGGGATTCCGCTTCCGGGATTGGCTGTTTTTCGGCTGTACCTGAGAAAAACACCGTAAACCTTAATTGCCAGAATTGCTATCTGCAAAGGATTTTGCGGTACGGTTCCGCCGGGGAAGCAATCTGCATGCTCTATCAGAAACTTTGCGGCGTTTTGTACTGCCAGGTGCTGATCACGGTCGCGTTTGGCGGGGTAATCAAATCTCCACCGCTTGATTTGCCGGTTGATCAGTGCTTTGTCCTCAGCTCCGGAAGACAGCCCGGCGGCGGCAAATATCCTGCAGTCATAGCTGCGGCAGGTTATTGACCGGGTCTCATAGATTGAACATTTATTGTCAACCAGCATGGGACAGCTGCCGTTCTTGCCATAGCCCATAAGGACATTGCCTTTGGGCAGGCCCGGCGCCGGGAATAAGAGCTTTCTGTTTATGCTGGCGAGGGTCCCGGATTCCTCCGGTCTGATATGAATAAAATAAGAGGACCTGCAACAGGCATTGCATGTACCGCAGGGCACCTCCGTCCCATTTTCCTTGATAAGCGCGCTCCGTGTACGGCGAAGCCATGAAGAAAAGCTGCCCGCCTGCAGTTCCTGCTCTTCGGCTGGTTGTTCATGATTTATGGATTCCACACCTTTTCTCAAAATATCTGCTCCTTGCAATTAGAACCGTAAAAACCGGATTTATTTCAATGTTATATTTACAATGTCCTGATGTCAAGGTGTTTCTTCCGTATCCAGGCGCTTGATGCCCGGTTTGCCGACAGCCTCCCTTGATGGATGGAAAACTACAGTTGCGGTCAGCAATATTCATCGTTATAATTATTCCTATAAATAATCTTTAAATCTCGGAGCGTATATGGGTAAAATTTCTATAAAATATGATTGCGGCGTACCTCAGCTGGCGTGTACCGATTGCGGCAAATGCGACAGTCTCATGGGCAAAAGTTTATGCAGCACGGTAAATCGCGGCTGCTGTCATTATTTCCCCGAGTTCACTCTTGCCGAAATACAGCGCATGCTGCATCTGCCGGACGGCCGCAAGGCTCTGGATGCTGTTTTGAATTATCCCGGAACGGTGATCAATAATTTTAATCTGCATGCCAAAGGATATTTTGATAAAGAAGCCTATGATCATTACCTGTCAAGGGGCCAGCTGCTGGAAACAGGCAAGATAAGGGATCACACCATATTCTTCAGGACATGTCCCTTTGTCAGGGAAGGCAGCGGCTGTATTTTCCCGGTACGCTTCAGAACGACTGTCTGCAACTTCTTCATTTGCAGTGAAATCATCGAAAAGCCGGAATACTTCGGCGAATTCGGGCAATATATCGAAGAGCGCACGCGTTATTCCAGATGGATATACCGTGAAAGCACGGAATTGCAGCATATTCTGACTGAAAACGGCATAAATCTTGTACTGGACCTGGAAGCGTCGTTGAAGCTTTTATCGGAGTTGGAACTCAGCGGATATGAATTTCCCGAGCTGGAGCCGGTAGAGTATTAAAGCCGGCAAAAGAAAAAGGAACGCATCTAATGACGTTCCTAAGTAACAACCTCTCAGGCAGATGTCCGACAGGGCATCTGTCTGTTTATTTATAACATATGTGGCTAAATAGTAAACAAATTTGTATGAAAATACGTTAAATAGGTGGAGGTGTAAATAATGAGAAAAAGATTACTTTTGACAATGATATTGATAGCGGGTCTGGTCCTGCTGCTTGCCGGATGTGTTCCGGGCGACGGCTCCATTGATCCTGCAAAGCCGGCAGGGTTCCTCTGGGGAATCTGGCACGGCTGGCTGGCGCCGATTTCTCTGATCATCGGATTATTTAATCACAACATCAGAGTTTATGAAGTTCTGAATACCGGCTGGTGGTATGATTTCGGTTTCTACATAGCCATCATCAGCGGCTTCGGCGGCTTATCCCTGACCAGAAAAAAGGCTGCGAAAAAGAAGGATTAGGATACCTTTGCAATTCTTCGGGACTGGCATAGGAAACAACTGTGGGTGGCTTATGCCACCCCGGAAGATTAAATAGAAAAAATCCATAACCGTACCTGAATTAAGCAAGAAATTCTTTATCGGGGAAGCTGCAATACGCCCCGCGTCTCACACGTCTCCGGCATTCCTCTGGCTGCGGTTATGCAGCATATACTCCTTCGGAGTCATTTCAAGCTCCTTTTTGAACACCTTGCAAAAATACTTGGGATTGAAGCCTACCATTTCGGCGATCTCATTTACGGACAAATTTGCGGTTTTCATGAAATATATGGCCTTTTCCAGCCGTACTTTTGTTAAATAGAGATTGAAATTCTCTTCGGTAACGTCCTTAAAAATCTTGCAAAAATAATTGGGGTTGATATAATACATCGCGGATATACGCTTCAAGCTGATTTCTTCCTTATAGTTATCATTAATAAAGTCAATTACTTCCATCACCAGATTTTGAGAAATGTTCTTTTTATCTTTAGGCAGGCTGTCAATAACCTGAACTACGATTTCCTGCAAGGACTGCATCATCTGCCTGGTATTATCCGTACCGATAACATAATTAACAAAATTGTATTTTTCGGTAACTATCCGCTCAATTTCCAGATTATTCTTGCGCATTAATTTTTCCAGCTCGATAAGGACCTGGGTACAAAATATTTTAAGATGAATATGGTTTAAAATATGCCCGTTGTCCCCTGCAAAAAGATCATGGATATATTTTACCGCAGCCCTCTTCTTGCCGTTTAAAACGTACGAAAATAGCACATGCTTGCTGCTCTCGATTTCCTTGACAACCAGTCCTTCGGTAATAAAATCCGAAAATTTGTATATTTTACGGTACCCTCTTAATACTGCCTCACTTACCGCCGACTTACCTTGATTATAGGCTTTTGAAATATTGCCGGAGAGGTCCGCTACCAGACTGATTCCCGCCGCAGCTTGAATTTTCATCTGCTTTGACAGCTCATTCAAAATTCTCATGATTACAGTTTCTTGAAAATATGCGTCGTCCTCGTTTTTTAACAAATTAAAAATAAATACATATTCATTCGTAAAATATGCGTTTCTGAAAAACAGGACATTTTCATAAGGCTCCACAACCTTTTTGATCGTATTCCGGATTTCAATATAGACCCGGTCTTCATTTGCTTCCAATAATTCATGCCGGTCGAAAGCAACAACAGCAACAAAAAAATACGGGCCGGGAAATGAGATATGTTTATCTCTTACTGCGGTATTGATCAAGCTTTCACTGCTATTGTCCAAAAAAAGGCCGGTGAATAAAAGCTCCTCTTTGACATATTGCCGCAGCAGCATTTGCTGCTGATATACCATAAGGTGCTCGCTTCTCTCCGATTCCTTCCGGATTTCTTTCAGGACCTCCAGCAGGATGGATTCCAGTTTTGGGGCGTCTATGGGTTTTAATACATAGTTTTTTACTCCAAAAGACATTGCGTTTTTTGCATATTCAAATTCGGAATAGGCGCTTATAATAATGAATTTAGGGTTATAACCTTCCTCCAAGGCCTTTTTTATCAAAGACAGCCCATCCAGCTCCGGCATTCGAATATCGGTGATGACAATGTCCGGAGAACCGCTCCGGATTTTATCAAGCGCTTCTTCGCCGTCCGAAGCTTCTTCGACAAGCTCAATATCGAATTCATTCCACCTTACCTTGCCGAGAATGCCTTTTCTTGTCAATGTCTCATCGTCGACAAGCAATAGCTTGAAGCCCATCGCAGCGCCCCCTACTCTATAAATGGAATATGGATCACAACCGTTGTACCAACTTTTTGCTCGCTAAAAATTGCAAGGCCATAATGGCTTCCATGATTTTGCCTTATCCTGTAATGCACATTTTTTATGCCGATATGGTACCCATTTTTCCCATTGACGTCGGTATACAGACCTTCCGTTTTTTCCAGGTCCGCCTTTATTTCAAGCTGTTTTTCCTCAGAAATCCCCTGACCGTTGTCTTTTATAGATATTTCAACATCGCCCTCGTCATTTCTTATTGCGTTTATGTCCAAACGGTAGCTTCCCTTTTTCTTTTCAACAACATGGATAATTGTATTTTCAACCATGGGCTGGATCAATAATTTCATCATTTTGCATTCCGACAGCTCCTCGGGTATGTTGATTGAATATTCAAGCCTGTTGTCATAGCGGACCGACTGGATATATAAATAAAGCCTTATCTGCTCCATTTCCTGCCTTACTGTGGAGTACTTTTTAAAATTGATGTTATATCTGAAAAGCTTATTCAACGCCTGGCACATTTTCGACACCTCGGTATTCCCTTTGATTACCGCCATGCTGTCTATAATGGAAAGCGTGTTGCAAAGAAAATGCGGATTGACCTGGGATTGAATGGCCATAAGCTCGGCTTCCTTCCTGAGCAGCTCAACCTTATAGTTCTTCTCTATCATTTCCTCAATTTTTCCCGCCATCCTGCGAAAGCTATTTTGCAGCTGCGCAATTTCTTCTGTTGAAGCTTTCGCGGCCGGAATGCAGAAATTTCCTTCTTCAACCATTCCCATACTCTTTTGAAGCGCGTTGATAGGCTTTACGACACTCAGAGAAAGGAACAGGGATACGATGATGGTAAAAATGATGCCTGCAATGATTATTTTTGCCGTAAACACTCCAATATCCGTAATATTACGGTAAACTTCTTTCAGCGGAACGGTTTGCACTACTGTCCAGTTGTTATTGGAGGATTTATAATAGGATAAAATAATTTTTTCATCGTCCAAAGCCGTCTTTACCGTTGAAACCTTGTCCTGTTTATCCGGCTGTATGAATGCACCGGCGATTTTAGATGCGGCATCGTATGCCCTGTCCCCTTTCGCATAAATAATCTGGTTGTCCTGGTCCAGGATAAAAATGTTACTGCTTTGTGTTGTTATTTTGTTCTGAATGATATCCTCAAAAAATTTTGTACCGTAATCGATAATGACATATCCGATGATATTGCCTGCTTCAGGGTCTTTCAACGTCTTTGTAAGCGATACCACCTTTTTGTTGTTTGCAGGGAGAAGATAGGTCTGATAATGGGAAGGCATGAAATAATTCTTCCTCTCCTTCAGGATCTCATACCAGGCCTCTTTTTGAAATTCATATTCCAGGCTGACGCTTTTAGAGTTCATACTGAAATTTCTGCCGTCGAGGCCAAAAATCGTACACCCATTCAAATCGTAATCATATTCCGTCGTATTGTAAATAATATCCTGAACTTCTTTATAGTCCTTAATCCCATCAAGATTATTCACACTGCCGGTTTTGTTCAAAATATCGACCAGCCTTTGATTTCCGTTCAGGGCAAAGGATATTCTGTATACCTCTCTTGTAAAATTATCAAGGCTATTGCTTATCTGTACCAAGGATTGGGACATATGCTGTTCCGCAGCATATATCAGAGACCCGGATGCTTTATTATAAGCGCTGACGCCTATGACCACGGTCGAAACAGCGACTATAAAAATGTAACTCCATATGAGCTTGAATTTTAATGTCTTTATTGAAAAGATTCTGTGAACGCTATCAAGCATAAAGGTACAACCCCGAGCAATCAATTTACCAACACCCCATTTATAAAAGAATGCCTTATTTTTCCCTATAAACTAATTCTTAACAAATTGATCGGTTATCCAATGGATATACCATTATACATTATCATTTATAATTTACCCCGCGTCAACGTCAGGCGAGAAAGTCTTATCCAAACGACCTCTTTTACGCATATACATCATCAATATGCTGCCGATACCAAAAACAGCCAGTACAGCCCACAAAGCCATCATGTATTTCCATCCCAGGTGATCGACAATAAAGCCTGTCAGAAATCCTGACAGCGCAGCTCCCATATAGGAGCAGAAATCTAAAAAACCGGCAATCCCGGATACTTTATTATAATGGGAAAAATTCAAGGGGATAATTGTAAGCAGCAGTGTATTTGCTCCGTACATCAAGGCTGAAGACAAGCTCAATAGCAGGATATCCGCGTATAAATATATACCGGAAAAGTTATACATGAGAATACAGAATACCGCAGTAACTGCCAACAGTAACATAATGGGCACTTTTTCCTTCTCTTTGAAAACTTTATGCAGCCAACCTGCCACTAATATTCCAAGTATGCTTACAAGAGGGATAATAACCGAAAACACGGCTGTTTTCCCTTGATTAAGGTGGAAAACATCCTGCAGGAAGGAAGGCGTCCATAAGGTTATCCCATCTTTAATAACCCCTTGGGCAACACATGCTATTGCAATCAGATATAGCCTTGACTCGCGGATAATCTGCAAAAGGGAAAATGAACCGCCTTTTCCTGCCGCATGTCCGGTTATTTTTACTTCCGCGGCCGCCGGTGATTCCAGGCCAACCTCTTGCGGATGGTTCTTCATCTTTACGACCCATATCAAAGAAAAAGATAGGGTAATTATCCCCGGAATCCAAAAGGCCCATGACCAGGAGGTAAATGCAACGATCGCCCCCACCAGTCCCCAGGACAACAAATACCCCCCCACCATGGACATGGACATTCCCATGGCGACCCGGTTCCGCTGCGTATGTGAGAACCATACCGAAATGCTCTTTACAATTGGCCCCCAAAGCGTTGATAGAAGAAAGCCGTTCAAGGTCCATAGAATTATTACCGTCAAAAGATTTCTCGAAAAACCCACACCTATATTGGCAATGGCGGCCATGCTCAATCCGAAGAATATAAATTTTCTGGTCTGAATTTTATCCCCGATGTATCCGTTGACAAGCTGTCCGATGGCGTAAGCCCAAAAAAATGCGCTTCCGATCAGCCCTGCGCTCGTTTTATTCCAATTAAACTCATCCAGCATCCTGGGTAAAGCAATGGACAGGTTGGTCCTGCACAGATAAGCACTTGCATAAGCAGCCCAGCATAATATGAATACTCTGAACTGCCAATTTTTTATACCGGCTTTCACTATAATTATTTCCTTTCGAATTCGTCGCAAAAATGATTCCAAAAGCGCATGAGATCATTTACAGAATGAATTTTATTTTTATATTTTCGGTCTACTTCAAATAGGAACGGTCCTTCATACCGTGCTTCAACGAGTTCGTGTACGACTTCATTCCAGTTAACGACCCCTTCTCCGGGGACCCAATGCCGCTCATCAACCCCGTCATTATCAGAAATATGTAATGTTATTATCTTATGGCCCGCCTTACGGATAAAGCTCTGATGCGTCTCATAAAAAAGATGGTTGCTGTCCATGCACACAAAAGCATTTTCACACAGCGTAAGCTGCAGCAGCTCTTCACTGTTATTCCCCAGGCATGTCCGCGGCAAACATTCTACCGCCAGCCGCATGTTACATTCACGTGCCTTTTGGGCTATAGCCCTGACGGACTCTTTTGCGCACATAATACGTTCAGGGCGCTCATGCGCTTTGATCGGTTCCCAGCTGGCATGAATTGTTGCGATTTTTGCCCCCCATCGCGCCGCCTGCTCTATCAGATAAAAATGCTTTTTTACTATCTCTGCGCGTATGTCTTCATCCTTGGCCGAAATATCCCAGGCCGTGCCGAACGGCAAATGGACGGACCATAAAGCAAGGCCGCTCTTTTTTATATTTTCAGCAGCTTCAGCGTATTTTTTTACAATACCCGCGGCAGATGTGTCGGTCCAACTGCCGGCGAGAAATAATTCAATGCAATCTATACCTGCCCGTTTGCATTCCTGCAGGCTTGCGGCAGATACTTCCTTTAAAAAATCCGACATTATACCGATTTCCCAGTTTTCCGGCGCACACACATTCTTCATCCTTCTTACCCTTTTACAGCTCCCGCTGTGATCCCTTCCACAAAACGTTCCTGCATTGCAAGATATAATCCGATGACCGGCAGCGTTTGAATGAGCATGGCCGCAGCCAAAGCGGGCCAATTTGTATTGTACTCGTTGTTAAAGTAGAGAAGCCCGACAGACATTGTTTTCAAGTTCGGGTTTGTGACAAATACAAGCGGGACTGTAAAGTCCTTCCATACGTCAATCCCGACAAATATTGTCACTGTCGCCGTAATGACCTTGCAAAGCGGATAAATAATCCTCCAGAAGGTGGAAAAGTATGTGCATCCGTCGATTCTTGCAGACTCCATCAATTCATTGGGTATTGTTTTGTAAAAGCCTGTAAAAACAAAGATTGCAAATGGAAGACCCAATGCTACATAGATAAGAATAATTCCCATCGGCTTATTGATCAGGGAAAGATTTTTAAGGATCTTGAACAACGGCAGCATAATGACCTGCAAGGGCATAATAATGCCAATCAAAAAAAAGCTGTAGAAAAATTTACCTTCTTTGCCGCAGAGCTTTGTTATCGAAAAACCGGCCAAAGCACTCAGCAACACAACAATAACTACCGTAGCAGCCGTAATATAGACCGTATTCCATGCCAGTGAGCCTATATGTCCCAGGCTCCATGCATCCGTGAAATTCTTCCAGTAAACTCCTTTTGGCAAGCCATTGGGGGCTGTCAAAAATTCATCGCTGGATTTCATGGCAATCGTTGCTATATAGATTAACGGATACAGCGCAATGGAAACTGCCAGCCAAACCAGGATATACTTTAATGCCGTCCCGACCGTCACCCTTTTTCTCATATCTCATTCTCCCTGGCTTTTAAAATCTTAACTTGGATAAAAGAAATCGCCACAATCAGCAGGAATAATATAAGGGAAACCGCAGTCCCATATCCCATCCGGCTGCTTGTAAATCCGACCTTATAAACATAAGTCGCTATAACGTCCGTTGAATTTCCGGGCCCTCCGCCTGTCATTGCATAAACCACTTCAAAAGCCTTAAGGGTCCCGATAATGGAAAGGACGGTATTAATGGTAAAAGCCGGAGCTATGGATGGAAACTCAATATGCCGGAACATATGCCAATTGCTTGCTCCATCGACACCTGCAGCTTCAATTATCTCTTTGGGAATTCCTTTTAAGCCTGCTATATATATGATCATGCAATAACCGACATACTGCCAGACGCTCACAGCGATAATGGAAAACAGGGCTATTTTAGGGTCTCCCAGCCAATTTGTCTTTGCCAGAGCTACCAGGCCCAATTTACCTAAAAAAAAGTTCAGCTGGCCGCTGACCGGGTTGTATATGAAGTTGAAAGCCAGACCAACCACGATGGTTGACAGGAGACACGGGATGAAAAGTACTGTTTTATAAAACCGTTCTCCCTTGATGCCCCGGTTGATGATCACCGCCATTGCCAATGAAACCGTATGCTGAAGTATTACTACCAGAAAACTGTAGACCAGGGTATTCCGGACAGCCAGGTAAAACACCCTGTCGCTGAAAATTTGCTTAAAGTTTCTTAATCCGATAACGCTGTATTCCGCGCTGATCCCATTCCAGTCCGTAAGACTCAGAATAAACTCCATAATGCCTGGAATGACCATGAAAACAAGGCAGATGATCAAAGCGGGAATCAGAAATAGGGTCTTTGTAATGTTCCGCTCATTCAATATTGTTTTTTCCACAGTAATCTCCTATTTTAATCCGATTCGGATGGAATGGATAGGTATTCCGCCTCCAAACCATCCGAATTTTGCTTGATTTCGCCGCAGGATTTACTTTCTTTCCTGGTTTGCAGTTTCCTGGACTCTCTGTACTTCCTTCAATTCCTTGTCCACCGTGCTTATTCCGGCAAGCAAATTCTGGTTGGCGACCGTGAGCTGTGCTTTCACCGCAGAGTCAACACCGATATCGAAAGGAGCTAAAATTTTCATATCAAAGGTTGCCTTGACCAGCTTGTCGCCATAAGGTATGGCTTCGCTGTAGTTTATCCCCTTGACCGGAAACAGGCAGCCATTTGCTTTTACCAGCAGCTCCGCGTTTTCGGTTTTTGTCAGCCAGTCAAAGAACTTCTTGGCTTCGTTTACATTTTTGGTGGATGCGCTGATCGCATACATTGCCCCAATGGTAGTACCTGCATTGACCGGTTCTTCTCCCGGCTTATTTGCATACTGGGGAATATAATCCATAGCAAAATCAAACTTTTTAGCATTTCCATCCTTGTCCTTGAAGAGACTGGAAGCCCAGGTGCCCATAGGCCACATCGGGACGTTGCCCTGCTCAAACAGCTGATATGCCTGTTCATAGGTTAAGCCCATGCTGCCTTCATACATCATTTTCTTTGCTGCAAATAGATCCGCCCACTCCTGATATGCTTTTACCATACCCGCGTCGGTCCATTTTGCTTCTCCGGTCTTCACCTTGTTGTAAAACTCAGGATTTTCCAGCTGAAGCTTGAATTGCGAGATACTCATCTGATTTACGCACCAGCTGTCCTTCATACCCTGGACGAAAGGAGAAATACCCTTTTCTTTAAATTTGGCGGCTGCGGCAATAATTCCATCATAATTTTCGGGGATGGCGATCCCATTTTGTTTGAACATGTCCGCATTTACGAATATTCCCATAGACCATGCATTTGTGGGAATCGCGTAGGCTTTTCCATTTCCAAAGGCGATTAATTCGGCTTTGGCAGAATCATAGAAATTATTCAGAAAGCCTTCATTGGTAATATCAAGATAAATGCCTTCCTTTATGAATGCAGGAAAGTCGTTTTCCTGCGCGCCGAGAATATCCGGCAGCTCCTGTCCGGCGATTCTTGTTTTAATTACCTGCATGAACTTGTCCACTGTGAATTTTTCAAATTGCACCTTGATGTTGGGATTGTCATTTTCAAACTTCTGAATAACCACCTGCGGCATGTCGTTCCAATGCATAATATGGAGGTTTACTACTTCACCGGAGCTTTTGCCGGCCGTACCGCTGCTGTTTTGCACACTCCCCGTACTATCAGCCTGTTTCCCGCCATCTTTCGAACACCCTGTGAACACCCCTGTTACCATGATCAGTAGTACCAAGAACAGGCATAAACATTTTTTCATTTTTTTCCTCCCTTTCAGCGAAAAATTTTTGATGACGTAATTTTGTACAAAGTTACTATGGATTAATTATATCTCCGGGCAGCAATTTTAAAATATATAGAATTCACCAAAAAGGTGTAAAAACTTCAGGTTTTTATATATACTCTGATTTATACTCTTTAATTATGCTGCGGCAAAAGAAAAAGAGAAAGAATTCATGGATTCTCTCCCTTTGACTGTAAGCTGCTAGTATTCTGCAATATTCAAAGGATTTAGCCCTTAACGCTGCCAAGCACGATTCCTTTGGTGAAATGCTTCTGTAAAAACGGATACACCACAAGAATCGGCAGCATGGCAACTATGATCTGCGCTGCTTTACTGTTTTGCTGACTGATATTTTTGATGCTTTTCAAATTTGTAGCGGTCCTTATATCCACCTGGACCACGATGGTTTGCAGATAGGATTGCAGAGGGTAGTGCTCCGCCCGGTTCATATACAATATGCCGTCAAACCAGGAGTTCCAGTGGAAAACCGCCACGAACAAAACCAATGTGGCAATGGCGGGCTTCGCCAGGGGAATCATTATCCGGAAAAGGATTGTCCAGTGCCCCATTCCGTCGATATGTGCGGATTCGGAAATTTCAACCGGCAGTTCCTTGAAAAAGTTCTGCAGCAGGATGACATTGAAAACCGGAACAGCCCCCGGAATAATCAAAGCCCAGATGGAATCCAGCAGTCCCGTGTACTTTACAATGAGAAATCCGGGAATCAATCCACCGCTGAACAGTATTGTGATGAGGAAGAACCAGACATAGAAGCCCCGCTCTTTAAATTTGCGCCTGCTTAAGGAAAGCGGGTATGCGGCAAGAACGGTTAAGAGCATATTGACGATTATACCCAAAAGGGTTCTCTCTACCGAAATACCGAAGGCAGTGTAGAATTGCGGATTCCCTACCACAAATTTGTATGTGTCCAGCTGAAATTCACGGGGCCATGCAATGACGGCGCCGGCGCTTACCTGTGCATTCGAGCTCAGTGAAACGGCAAGCACATGGATCATGGGAAAAATGCAGAGTAAAGCAATCATTCCCAGAAAAAAATAGTTGATGATGACAAAAAGCTTTCTGCTGAACGGTTCTTTGTAAAACAGCATGCGTATGTTCCCCTTTCCTTAGAAAACCCTGTATCCTGTGAAACGGTAAGCCAGCTTGTAGGATAACACAATAAACAGGCAGGATATTGCGGACTTGAACAGGCCTGCCGCAGTAGCTATACTGAACTGGGCGTTATTGATGCCAAGCCGGTAAACCAGCGTATCGATGATATCTCCGCTCTGCTCTGTGATGGGGCTCATTAAATTGTAAATTTGGTCGAAGCCGGCATTCAGGATGTTTCCGAGGCTGAGAACAGACAAAAGAATGATGGTGGGCACAATCCCGGGGATTGTGATGTGCAGGGTCTGCTTCCAGCGGCCGGCACCATCCGCGACAGACGCTTCATAGAGTGTCGGATCAATACCGGCAAGCGCTGCCATATAGATAATGGTCCCCCAGCCGAAATCCTTCCATAGGTTGCTCACAATGATCACGGCGGGGAACCATCGGTTATCTCCAAGAAAAAAGACGGATTTGACGCCGCAGAGGTTCAGTAGTTGATTTACTATTCCATCCGTAGGAGAGAGAATATTGATAATAATCCCTGCCATCAGAACCCACGAGATAAAATAAGGCAGGTATACGATGGTTTGTACCGATTTTTTGAACGCCAAACCGCCTACTTCGTTCAGCAATAATGCAAACAGGACGGGTATGGCGATCCCCGTAGCAATTTTCATAAAAGATATGGTGACCGTGTTGAAAAGTGCCTGGATAAATCCCGGGGTGGTAAACAGCGTTATGAAATTTTCAAAGCCCACAAACTTGGACTTTAGAAAGCCGAGATAGGGTAGATACTGCTGAAAAGCTATGATGATCCCGAGCATGGGAATATATGCAAACACAAGCAGGATCAGCGCCGCAGGCAGCAGCATTAAATGCAGCGGCAGGTTCTTCCGTAAGGTCTTTATCACAAAACCAGCTCCTTGAAATAAATATCTTGGGGCCGCCTTAAAAGGCAGCCCCAGGTTAAAATAGTTCCTGACAGTGAGGCGGCCTCACTTCGTTGCGTACCACGCATTCACTTCACTGGTAATTGCGTCTCCGCCACCCTTCTTCCACGCGGATACCGCATCGTCGAACAAACTGATGTCCGCACCCATAATTACCTTTTGCATAGCAACATCCAGAGCGGCTTTCAGCGTGGTTTCCTTTGCCAGCATCGTATCCGTCGGCAAAGCCTGGTAAGCGTCGGGCAGAATCTGATTGTTGTTCTTAAATTCATTGATATAGGAGTAGCAACTCTTTTCTCCGTAGATCAGATTCATTGTTTTGTTATATGCTGTGCTGTCACTGGCTAACCCATTTGTAATTTCATCATACCAAGCTTTGTCGCTTGTACTTAATTTTGAAGCGTCACCGGCTTTGATGGCGTCGACGATGGCTATATGCGAATTCAGATTCTTCCAGGGCATCCAGATGGACGGGCAGAATCTGTACATGAAGAGGTCCACACTGTCTTTCCCGTTGTTGCTGTAATTGATCGTATCTTCACTTTCAAGCTTCAGATTGAGGTTCAGCGCCTTCACAACCGCCTCGGGATTTTTGCAGTTCTTGTTCACAAAAACAAATTGGGTGGGAGTCGCCGAAACCTGGCTTACATAAGTGGACCCGTCAGAAGTAGGCGGAATCACCGGTACCCAGACGGCGCTTGTATCTTTCTCCATTCCCGGCATGGCGCCGATTGCAGGAGCCCAGAATTGCCCGTAAAGCATCCCCACTTTACCGGCTGTGACGTCCTGAGCCGCTGTTGAAGCATCCTTTACAGCAAAGTCCTGGTTTATGATACCGTCCCTGTACATTTCCTGGAGCTTCAGGAGAGCGGTCCTCATTGCGGGCTGAATGCTGCTGTAAACAAGGCCCCCGGAAGCGGCATCCTTGATCCACATATGGTAATATGCGCCGAAACTGTTGAAGAAGCCCAGCATGTCGTGCTGTCCGGCATTGAACTGCTTGTTCATGCATATCCCATAGGTATCCTTCCCGCCAAGCTGGGCTTGCTGGAATGCCTTTGCGACCTTAACCACCTCATCCATGGTCTTGGGCTCCGGCATGTTGACCTTTTGCAGCCAGTCTTGCCGGATGAACAGGAAGTTAACTCCATCCGGGGTTGTACCGATAACCGGAAGGCCCATCAGCTTGCCGTCAAAGGTCATGTAGCTGAGAGTCACTCCGCCGTCTTCTTCATTCCCCTTTTTATACATGTCGGAAGCATAATCGTTGTATATCTTCGTCATGTCCTGCACATAGCCGCCTTTGACCAGCTGTTTATAGATTACGCCGGAGGCGGGCGAGGAAAGAAGCGCGCAATCCGGCAGATCTCCTGAAGCGATGGTTACATTCCATTTTGCATCATATTGCTCGGTTGTCGTAGTCCAGAGATAATCGAAGGTAATGCCAAGCTTCTCCTGATATGCCGTTGCCCAAACATTCTCCGTAAGGGATTTCTGCGTCGGTTTGCTTGTGTCGAATTTTACATTGGAATCAAGGGTTCTGACTGAAGTCAAGGTGATCGCGGGTGTATATTTGCCAAAGGGGTCTGCTTTTGCAGCCTCTGTAGTGCCAACTGCCGTGTCGCCGGCGGAAGCTTCCGAAGCGGTTTCTTTCGTACCGGTATTGGTTTGTTTGCAAGCTGTGACAGACGAAAGCATCAAAATACACAAGCCAAGGGAAACTGCTTTGAACAATCCTTTAACCATTTTAGGTATTCCTCCTTCAATTTTCGAGGCCTCTCTATTTATAATAGCGCATCCGGTATCCACATACGATTGACTTTTTTTTACTTTGTTATCTTTTCTTTACCCACGGAGAATATGCTCGCGGTACTCCTGCGGAGACATCCTGGTGACTCTTTTCATAAACCGGTTGAAGTAGGTGCGGGATTCAAAGCCCGCTTTTTCCGCTATTTCACCGATGTTCAGCTTTTCATCCTCCATGAACTCCCTGATTTTACTCAGCTTCTCCCGGCAAATATACTCATTGAGCCTTTCACCCGTAGTTTCCTTAAAGAACCGCGACAGATAGGAAGCATTGTAGCCCGATACCTCCGAGAGCCGGACCAGTGAAACGTCGCCGGTAATATTCCCATGGATATAGTCACGGAGAAACCGGACGATATTATTTGAAAATCGTCCCTCATCCGCAGTGGGAAGTACCATCGCCTTATCATTGATCACAAACCCAGCTTCTTCCGCCATATGGAGATCGAGGAGTTTGTCCAGTGCTTTGAAGCCGGCAGAAATTGACTTTGCACCAATCTGCTCTTCATGGATGACAAAAGATACACGCAAGCCATAAGTGTCCATACAAGAGCGCTGCACTGTCTCCAGCATACCCATTGCAAAAACGAACTCATATCCGCCCGTGCTTGGCCTTTCCTTCAACTCCGGGGGGCCATCGTCCTTTGCCTGCAGGAGCCATGCGATTTTATCCAAGGCATATTCAACACAATGGCAATAGAAATATCCGTCTAAATACTGTTCCGCTGTTTTTTGAACAGAACTGAACTGCCGGAACTTTTCCACAATATCCGATTCGGACCGCTTATTTTCAATTCTTCCGATGAATAGAATGAAAGGTTTATCCATCGAGGCGTCTTCATCGATGATTTTTAGTTGTTCAAAAAACTCCGGTACTCTATTGCCGTCCTCAGTCAGAATACGGTAGAGAATCTCCTTACGGATAACAGACATGGAATTTTTAATTTGATTTTGCACCTGTTCCAGAAGCTCAAGGTTCTTCATTTCCCTGTCGAGCAGTGAGACAGCCTTGTCCACTTCTGAAAGAATGCGCTCGTCATCCTCTGTTTTTAGGATATACCCGATGACATCATTTTCTATCGCTTCATAGGCATAGTCGAATTCTGCGTGGGCAGTCAGCAGGATTACCTTGCATTGCGGCCAGTTCTGCCTTACCTTTTGAGCAAGGGCGATTCCGTTCATTTCCGGCATTCGGATGTCTGTAATAACGATGTCTATTTTCGCGCGATTTAGCCAGCCCAGGGCTTCAGCGGCTGAATAGGCGCGGCAGATATCCAGCTCCGGCTCCGTCCGCGCTTCAAGTATGGATGACAGCCAATCCACCACATAATTTTCATCGTCTACAATAAGAATTCGATACATTTACGCCTCATTTCTCCGAAAGCTTTCATCGGTTTCTCTTCTATCCAGGGAATATAAGCATTTCAATTTTAAGACCGCCCAACGTGCTTCTGGAAACGGAAATTCCGCTTTCAGGACCATAACGCAGCAGCATACGCCGGTGAACATTAAGAATTCCAGTGATCTCAACTGCATTATCCGCATTCGAAAGCTTTGACTGCAAAGCTGCAATGTCCTCCTCCTGCAGGCTTTCGCCGGTATCCTCGACGATGATCACCAAGCCTGTCCCTGTATCCTTGAATTCAACTCGAACCCGATTGTTTTTTGCGGCGGATTTGATTCCATGTTCAAAGGAATTTTCCAGAATAGGCTGCAAAATCATACGCAGCACCATAGCTTCTAAATATTTTTCAGGAATTGCGCCGAAATCCAGGGAAAGCCGTCCGGAAAAGCGCATCTGCTGTATTTGTGCATAGCTGTAGGCATGTTCAAATTCCTTTCGAAGAGGAACCTCTTCAGATCCGTCCCTGGTTATATATTTGAAATAATTCCCCAGATAGGAGGAAAGCAGCACCGCGTCTTCCTTATCATTGTCTTTGATCATCCGGTGAAGCATAAAATAGCTATTGTATAGAAAGTGAGGATTAATCTGGGATTGCAGCTGCTTAAGCTCTGCTTTTTTTGTGTAAAGCTCCTGCCTGAAAACCCTGTCAATTAGTTCATTCAGACGGTATACCATTTTGTTGAAGCCTTCGAACAAAACATTGAATTCATTTGCTGCCCTGAGTTGCACATGAGCGCCCAGATCCCCTTCCTCCAAACTTTTGAAGGACTTTAAGATGATATTGATGGGGTACTTGACAAATTTATAGGTGGAATAGGAGTACACCAGGATGACAAGAAGAGACAGTGCCACATAATACCACAGGTACCGGCTGTACTGGTTGGGAATGCTGAAAATGGCTTCCATGGGCACATATTGTACAAAAGATGTATTAAGATACCGGGAATAGTTGGATATCTCATAATATTCCTTGCCTCCGATTTCCTCGGTTGCCTCTTTCGTTTCAATTCCCGCATCGGCTATCAAACCCGGTTTTGTATTATCCCGGTGATTTATATTACTCTGAATGCTATATAGCCAGTTACCGGAAGTATAATCATAAAGCGCCGTGTCGCTTCCATTATATTTTCTGAATTTTCCAAGAAAGGCTCTGAGCTTATCCCGGTCCAGCACCACATCGACAAGAAAAACCGGCGGTGTACCCGTATAACTGTCCAGAGGGAACAAAACCATACAGAAGATGCCCGAATCATCTATGATTAAAGGATACTTTGCGTTGAATTGCGTATTTAGGAGCCGGCGATAGGCAGCTTTATCAAGGTCCAGGTATCCGGAAGACGCGGAAATGGTGTGCCCCATACCGGGTATATATACAAGCACATCCTGGATATAATTGTTGCTATTTTTCATGATCTGCAGTCTCTGTTGAACACTGGCAATCAACGTATAGTATTCATATTTGGGCGCGTCGGAGTATCGGATAATGAGGTTTTGAAGACTGAAATCACTCATAAGATTGTATTCCAGCTGCTTTATGTTCTGAATTTCATTCTCCAGATTGCTTTGCAGGAAGGAAACATTGTCCAGCGACGCATCCTTGATCTGTGTCATGATCGCCTGCTTTTCCCACGAAAACATCAGGATTCCGACAATCATTATGGGGGTGATGATCACAAGAAAAGAAATAAAAAGTCTAGACAGTATCGAATTCAATCTCAGCTTCTTCAAAGTCTTTCCCCTATCTCAAATGAATTGGTGACTTGCAGAAATAATTACAGATGCCACCCTGCGCCAGCAGTTTAATTTTATCAAAATAGATTTCATCTGTATAGCCGCACAAAAAAACAGCCCCCGGCTTGCCGATAAAGCAAACCGGGGGCTGCTGTTTTTTGTGATTTAATAATTGAACTGGTCCACATTCTTTACGTCAAATATCAACGCATCGCCTAAAATGATCATTTTGTCTTTAATCTCTTTATCTCCCAATCTGCCAGCCGTGATCTTTGTCGAATCTGATTTTACGGTGCCCTTGTTCATCTGGAAACCGGTCTGGATAGCCAGGTATCCCAGATCCATGCAATTCCACAGTACTCCTGATTTCATGGGGTTTGTGTCATCTTTGATATATGCCTTTATTGCATTTGGCGTAGCCAGACCTGTCATATAGATTTTGGATGCATCAGGTTTTTGTGTGGCCGATTGATACTGCGAGCCCAATGCAGGCGTAGCCATGGAGGTTAATCCGATTGCTCCCTGAATCTTGTCGGCGCCTTCACCCATACGGCCTATCAATGTTCCGCACTGAGTCTGTGTGGTGGTTTCGTCCGGCCCCGGATAATAGACATCGGTTTCTTCATTATTTATTTTCATGAAGCCATAGTCGGATTTCTTTAACAATTCTTTGATTGAAGCCAGCCAGGCCTGCTGATTAGCGTCTGTTTTGGCAGAGGACACGATGGCGATGTTGGCCGGTTTTGAATCTCCGTAGCCCCTATCCTTCAAGCCCTGGGCCATTGCTGCAACCAGACCTTCGGCGATGCCCTGCGAAGCAACCTGATTGACAAACATGTCTCTTGCATCTGCCTGTGCGTCGGCATCATACGTCAAAACCTTTATTCCCTTTGATTGAGCCTTCTTAAGCGTCGGTGCGATAGCTGTGGGGTCATTGGGTGAAACAATGATTACATTGACCTTCTGCGCAATCCATCCCTCTAAAATGTCAACCTGCTTCTGATTTGTCGCCTGGTCCTGCGGAGGTCCGTCGTATAAGAACTCTACAGTCTTACCGTCTTTGTTTAATTCGTCGATGGCCTCAAGGGCACCTGTTTTACAGGCATCAAAATAGTTTTCCCCCTTGAACTTCGGCAGCATGGCTATTTTCAATGTCTTGTCCGTACTGGCGCACCCCGAGAAAACCCCCGCCATTAACGACAGAGTAAAAACTACTGCCACTGCTGATGATACCAATCTTCTTAAACCCATCTTAACTCTCCTCCTAAAAATATATTTTTTGTCCGGTTGGACATGGGACACGTTTTAATGACTTGCTTTAGCTACGCTAAGTAACGCAATCCGGTTTAACGATCCTGTTCCTTTTTACTCTTTCCGACAAGACCGCATAGGTAATCAGGCTGATTACCAGGATAGAACCGTGAACAATGGTCTGGGTATCTATCGGTATATTTAAGACCGTCAGTCCGCTGTTTAAAACCGCAATAATAAAGGTGGCAATGATGGTACCCTTGATGTCCCCCAGTCCGCCGAGAATGCTGGTACCCCCCAGCACGATAATTGTCACTACCTTAAGTCCGATGCTGGTCCCCGCATCATATTTGATGCTGGTAAATCTCCCAAGCCAGATCATGGCTGCCAGCGCACACACTAAACCGCTGACGGCATAAATCAATATCAGTTTCTGTTCGGTTTTTATCCCGGAATACCTGGCCGCATTTTCATTCAGGCCGATTGCGAATAACTCTCTGCCCAGGGTGATTTTAGACAATATCAGGTAGAATATCACCGCAAATACCGCATATATGAATATCTGCAGCGGAAATCCGCCAATATCGGTATTCCCCAGAAATTGCGTTGCCGGATACGAATAAACGCTGTCTCCCAGTGACATTCCTCTTGCAATCCCCATGTACAGAAACATTGTTGCCAGCGTGGTAACTAAGGGAGATATCTTCAGCTTTGCTATTACAATACCGTTGAACAGGCCGCACAGCAACCCGGTCAGAACGGTAACCGCAATACCTGCGGCACTCCCGAACTTCGCCGCCACCAGGCCTCCCGACATTGCCGACAGTACCATCGTGGACCCTACCGAAAGGTCAATCCCCCCCGTAATGATGATCAATGTAACCGGCAGCGCCAACAATCCCAGCTCAATAATATTTCTTGCCATGACTCCGATGACATAATCGAAGTTCAGAAATGCCGAATTCATAAAAGCAATGGCTATGAACAATACCACAAGTATAAGAAACAGTGCCATATTAAAGGTCAATTTAAGCCTTGGGAGTTTCATCCATCTGCCTCCTTTGCACCAGAATTATTTTCTTTCTTTTGATAAATTTCATGGCACCGAATATAACAGATACGATAATGATGATACCCA
The DNA here is from genome assembly GCA_023433505.1 of Bacillota bacterium. Classification (GTDB taxonomy): domain Bacteria; phylum Bacillota; class Clostridia; order Acetivibrionales; family DTU013; genus MnB-11. The sequence goes on from JAEZCO010000091.1 coordinate 190,194, forward strand.
TAATAGCATCGGACCAGTCGGAACTTATTCCAAGGTAATTGATGGCCGGGGAAATGATTGACAGGATCAATGCTCCGAATACCGTACCCAATATTTTCCCGCTTCCGCCGGCAATGGAGGTTCCGCCCAGCACAACTGCCGCAATAAATGTCATTTCCAGACCGCTTGCCATGGTAGTGGTGACTCTCTGGGAGGCCGTAGCGATGATTGTTGCGGAAACCCCGAATAATGCCCCTGCAATGGCATAGGTAATGATTACCGTGCGTTCGACATTTATCCCTGCAAGCCTGGCACCATTGGAGTTATTGCCGATGGCATAGAGCCTTTTGGAAAATTTGCTGTATTTCATAAATAAAATGGCAGCGGCAGTGATCACAAACATAAATATCAGACTGGACGGTATCAGTCCGAATAATTTCGCTTCAAAGGAAAGCCATGTGAAATTAGCCGGCAGATCATAGATGGAACCCTCCACCACAAGGGGCAGCACACCCGCAAACAGCTGGGTGGTGGCCAATGTTGCAACAATTGCAGGGATGCGCAGTTTGGTAATGAACATTCCGTTTATCCCGCTAAGCACAGCCCCTGTTACAATTGCCACCGGCAATAAGACCCATATGCTTGCTCCCGTTTTTCCCACAGCGGCGATGGCAATACACACGATGCTCATTAAAGCGCCGGAGGAAACGTCGATATTGCTTGTTATTATGATCATGTTCATACCGATTGCCGCAATCAATACGTAACTGAATCTGTTCAAAATACTCATTACATTGTTGATGGAAAAGAATCCGTTTGTAAAAATACTTAGCAGGACAAGTACTATCAGTAAAAATATGGCCAGATAGGTCTCGGTGACCAGATACTTTTTAATGGTAAGCCCTGTATTTTCAGTGGATTTCAATTTCGGTTCCTTCATCATATTGCCCATCCACCTACCCTTCCTTTATCTCTAGTGCCAGTTTTAAGATCTTTTCCTGGGTAGCTTCGGCACGGCTGAAGCATCCGGCGATTCTGCCGTCTTTCATGACATAGATCCTGTCGCACATCCCCAACAGTTCAGGCAATTCACTGCTGATCATAAATATTGTCAGATGCTTTGCCGTCAGCTCCGAAATAATTTTATGAATCTCCGCCTTTGCATTCACATCCACTCCCCGTGTAGGCTCATCCAGGATCATGAGCTTCGGTCCAAGAGCCAATGCCTTTGAAACAGAAACCTTCTGCTGATTTCCGCCCGAAAGGTTTGCCACTAAAAATTCCGAGTCAGGGGCTTTGATTCCAACCTCGGCAATATATTTGCCGGCTGTCGCCTTCTCTTTTCCGACATCGATGAATGACCTCCTGGAATATCTTTTCAACTGTGGCATTGTAATATTATCCTTGATACTCATATCCAATACAAGCCCGTATTTTGCACGGTCCTCCGAAACATACACAAGGCCGCTTTCCATCGCCCGGTTGTAATTGTCTATTTTCTCCTCTTTTCCCTCGATGAAAATCTTACCGGAGGATTTTTTGATAAAGCCGCACAGCGCCTGGGCCAATTCCGTACGTCCGGACCCGGCCAGCCCTGCAAATCCGACGATTTCACCCTTTCGAACATGAAAGGAAATGTCCGCAAGCAAACCGCTTACATTCAATCCTTCAACTCTTAACAGCTCGCCGCCGACCTCCGTTTCCGTCTTGGGATAATAATTATTCATGCTGCGGCCCACCATGTCAGCCACCAAAGCATCTTTGTCGGTTTCAGCGACATTCTTTGTGGAGATAAATTTGCCATCCCGGATCACCGTTACCCGGTCGCACACCTCAAAAATTTCTTCCATCCGGTGGCTTATATAGACGATGCCGACCCCATTTGCACGAAGCTTCCGGATGATTTCAAACAATGCGTCGACTTCTCTTTGCGTCAAGGAAGCCGTAGGTTCGTCCAGAATAAGGATTTTGCTGTCAAAGGTCAGCGCTTTTGCAATCTCAACCATTTGCTTCTGCGCCATGCCCAATTCCTTTATTTTCGCGGATAAATCAATTTCCGTGTTGAGCATTTTAAAAATCCGTTTAACCTCCTGCTCCATGGCGCGGTAGTCCAGAACAGGCAAAAAGCCCGCTACCTTTTTTTGCTTTTCATGGCCTAAAAACAGGTTTTCCAGGACCGTCATTTCTTCAAACAAGCTGGTTTCCTGGTAAATAATGGCGATCCCCTTGGCAAAGGACTGATTGGGATTGCAAAAAATCTGCTGCTCGCCATTCACGTAAATGCAGCCGCAATCCGCCTTGTATACCCCGGTTACCACCTTCATCAACGTTGATTTTCCCGCACCGTTTTCACCGCAGATGGCATGAATTTCTCCCGAACGAAGGCTGAAATTCATATCGGATAAAGCCAGCACGCCGGGAAAGGTTTTCTTTATGTTTTCCAATCTAAGGATTTCCGGCATGTCCATACTCCTTTGCTGCTTCAAAAAATGCATATACGTTTTCTACCGATGTATCCGGCTGTATATTATGCGCCGGGGCTATAATATACCTTTTGCCTCCGCCGGTGGCCTTTATGCAGCGTAAAACCTCGGCCCTGACATCTTCGGGAGTCCCATGGGGAAGTATTCCCTGTACATCGATGGCCCCAAAGAAAAGCAGTTTATCCTTATATTTCTCATACAGACCGCCAAGCTCCATGCCGTTGGCCATCGGCTGCAGCGGATTTAAAACATCCAGCCCGATCTCTGCCAGATCATCAATCACCGGCACAATGGAACCACAGGAATGATAGGCGATCTTAATATCCTTATTTGCAGCTTTAAAAGCGGCAAACATCTTCTTCAAGCGAGGCTTGAAGGTACTTCTCCACATGGCCGGCGAAATCATCATTCCCGACTGGGTCCCAACATCGTCTCCCGCCCATATCATATCCGCGCCCAACTCGATCATTTTCAGACCGCAGGCTGTAGAAAAATCCAGTAGTTTATCCAATAGCACATCGATATATTCTTCCCCAGTAGCCATGTCCATTATAAATTTTTCCATTCCTACAAGGTTCCAGGCAAGCTCAAAAATGCAGGCTTCCAGATCACCGATAATTCCATAATCCTTTTTATACCTTTTAACAGTCTCTTCTGAAAAATCCCAGCGCCCCTCGGCCAGCGGGTCGGGAAAATCGTATGCCTCCAGGTCCTCCACGCTGTTGCACCCGGCCAAAGGCCTGACCACAGCTTCATCATACAGGCCTACCCGTTTATACTCCAGCCCCCACTCGTCAACAACATTTCCATTCCCGGCAACATAGGTCTTTTTGGCGTTCGCCCGGGTGGCAGCTATCAACACCGCATCATTGCCCAGCTTTAAGAGGATGTCCCTGTGAGAAATCCTGGTAGCTAAAAATGAATCTACCATACCGACTTCGCAATTTAATTCCTTTGCCAGCTTTTCAGCCACCTGAACGGTTAAATTTGCTACTATAGGTACTCTGTCGGGGCTCCCCCCATTAATCGCCGTTAAAAATCTCTCCCTGGAATTCATTGATAACTCTCCCTTTTTACAAAGTGTCCTACAAGTACAGTTTTATTATAATTTAACTGTCGTTTGAGCAGAATATACAATCTAAACAACTATATGTAAAATACAATACAGTGCTTTAAACTTACAGAAAAGTATGATATTTTATAATTCAAGAATAACTTGAATATTATATATTATAAGGTCATAGTATGAAAAAACTGCTTTCTACCAAACTGATAACTACCTATTTTCTTCTGATATTATGCATTATTATATTTGCAGATATTATTCTGAGTATCTATAATACCAACATGCTGAAGTCAAACGCAAAATACAATCTGGAGCAATTTTCCAGAAACACCACCAGTCAGGTGGATACCGCATTACGGATGATGGATTTTACAGCCATAGACCTTGCGATAAACAAAGAGCTCCTGGCGGCACTTAAAAGTCTGCCGCTGGATACCCCGAAAAATATTCAGACCATAAAGGGCATCTTATACCAGAATTATATCAACAAATTTAATATTTACCGGATCAGTATCTTCACGGAAGACGGCTTTGCCGTGTCCACCAGCAGCATTGATATCTCCAAAGGAGAACTCGTTGATTTTGTTAAAAACTCCAAATGGTATAATAATCCCTCGGTGATAAATGGCAGAAAGTTTTTGGTAAAGCCTCATAAAGACCCCTTGAGCTTATCCTATCCGATCGATGTCATCTCCTTAGTAAAGGCCGTTAAGGATGGCAGTGATATTTTAGGCTACATAGAAATCCAGCAAAATGTGACCACACTTCAAAACATCTGCAGAAACCAATGGAATGGCAATAATCTTTCCATGGCGCTGATGGATTCGGATAAAGAGGTTTTTTACACAAATATGAATTCAACGGCTGACCCGGCACAATACCGTCAAAAAATCGATACGATAGTTAAAAGCCTGCAAAGCTATTCTTATCGGACGATTGAATCAAAAACAGACATGATTTCCATCAGCGACTCCAACTACGCCGAATTGAAAATCGTATTATTGCTCCCAAAAAACATTATGCTGCAATCCAATAAATATTTTCAGATAACCTTAATCACCGTATTGTGCATTGCGGCGATTTTATCCTATATAACCATTCTTATTATGACCAAGACCATTACCAGGCCGCTTAAGAAATTAGTCGAGAAAATAAAGCTCATCGACCTGAATAACCTATCGGAATTCACAGATCAAAGCTCGGGAAGCTATGAGGCCGATTTGATCAACCATACCTTTCATGAAATGGCCGACAGGCTGAAAACTTCAATTCATAAAGAAATCAGCCTTCAGAAATTGCAGAGTAAGGCCGCATTTGATATATTGCAGTCACAGATAGGCCCGCATTTTCTTTATAATACGCTGGGAAGCATCGCAAACATGTGCGAGGAAGGTTCCAGCGCTCAGGCTGCGGATGCATGCTATAATCTTTCCGAGATATTAAGATATTCCGGCAACTATTCCGACAGTATTGTGACGGTAAAGGAAGAGCTCAATAACATCACTGCCTATATGGCTTTGATGAAGTACAGGTATAAACACAGAATCAATTATTCCATCAATTACGATGAAGACATCCCCTCAATAAAGCTTCCCAAGCTGACACTCCAGCCACTGGCGGAAAACGCCATAAAACATAGTCTTATAAAAACGGAAAATATCCATATTGATATTTTCTGCGGCTTGATCAATTCAATCATGTATATACAAATATCCGATAACGGCATCGGCATCGATGAAGCCACAAAGCAGCAGATTTATAATGATTTTTACTATTATACCAAGGTTAAGGATGGATTTGAAATATTACAGAACATTAAATTCGGAGGTATGGGCCTTTTGGGGACCATCTTGCGATTGCACCTGCATTTTGGAGAAAAGAGCGCCTATGATATTGTGAGAAACAAATCCGGAGGCACCACGCTAATATTATATATCGATTTCAGCGAAAGGTAAGGTTTTATGTATAAAGTTACAATCGTAGATGACGAGCCGTCAATCATAAGCTCCATAAAAAGGATTATCGACCGGACCACGGATTTTAAGGTGATTTCCGAGGAATACAGCGTTGATAAATGTATTGAGAATTTACCCGGAAACACGCCGGATATAATTTTTACCGACATTAAAATGCCCGGCAAAAGCGGAATCGACCTGATTAAATATCTTTCGGACCGGTATAAAGATATAACCATCATTGTGGTAAGCGGCTTTGATGATTTTGAATATGTTAGAGAGGCCTTTATCTACGGCGTGGAGGACTACATTTTAAAACCGGTCAATCCTGCAAAATTTCTGGATATGCTGAGCTCTTTATCGATAAAAATCAAGAATAAAAACTTAAAATTCAATGAGAGCCCCGGAAAGCCGGAAAATCCCGGCCATGCCGCAAGCATTGGCGAAAAAATGGTCTATGATATCGAAGTGTATATAAAAAACAACCTCACAAAGGATGTTTCCATTTCAGCCGTATGTGCACATTTTGCCATCAGCCAGCCCTACCTCAGCAGGATTTTTAAAAAGTACAAAGCCTGCACCTACAATGACTTCCTTACAAATGTCAAAGTAAACAAGGCCAAGCTGCTGCTGAAGGACCGCCCTGACCTCCTGATCGGAACAATTGCCGAGTTATCGGGCTTTACAGATCAGTTTTATTTCAGCAGGGTTTTCAAAAGTATTGAAAATACAACGCCCTCCGAGTACAGGCAATTTGTCCTTTCCCGGTAAGGGAAAGGCAGGAAGCCAAGCTTCCTGTATTTCCGCAGCTTACACACCCATTTGCAGGTAAAAGTCCTTTCAAAACTCTTCGTTTTTCCTTACTCAGCACTTTTCAGCCTCCGTCAGATCCTTTGTGCAGACGAACTCTTTCGATGACTTTTTCATTTTAAATTTCCATATGTTTTGGGATATCTTCTCTTTGCCAGTGTTTTTAAGAATTATATCAGAATGCCGATACGATAAAGCTTCGTTTTATTCTGGGATATTGCAGGGACTCGGCCCCCCCTCTGATCAAAAAGGTTGCAATCCATTCTCCGTCACAGTTTTCAAGCTGATATTCCATTTTATTTCTCAGAACTATGTTTTCTTTTTCAGTTACCCCTATGAGCTTAAGTTTCTCCGGCACATCCCCAAGATAAACTCTTAAAGGTGTCCAGCCGGACCCTCCCTCCAGCTCAAATTCACCTTTGCCATTATTCAGGCGCAAGGCTGGAAAAATGCTGTCTTCTACAGCTTCCCCCACGATAACCTTCCATTTGCATTCGCCATGTTTTGCCTCGTAGCGGATCATTTCATAACTATCCGGGTGATTCAGCAGAATTTGTCTATATACTTCGGAGCAACTGCTCCCCAGCCCATAGTCGGTAACATATTTCAGTACAGGGACATACTCCCAGCAAATTTTAATCCTGTCACCTTTTTTTAGCTGTATCCTGTGCTCTTCCGGATATATACCGAGCCAGAACTGTGTCGTTAATCCGTCGAATGCATCCATCCTCAACCGCTTAGCCTTAATTACAGCTTCAGGGTGAGCCTTCAGCCCGACACTCCCTCCACGGTAAACCATCCCCTTGTTTGCATTCGGTTCTCTAAACTGTTCATCAATAATACCGCCTCTGAAAGCTGCAAACCACTCACCTCCGGTTAAAGGCTTTTCAATCAGCTCCTCACCGGGGCCCTTCTGGATTTCCACAAGGCAATCTTTTTCTACTGTGTCACCCATCCCCCATGCATACCTTGCATATCTTGACCTATCATATCCAGGACACCCAAGCCATGCCAACACAAGCTCTTCTACTTCCAGGTCCTTTAGTACAGCATAATCAACTTCAAAGAACACTCTGGCTATATCGTCTGCCGCAACAATATTGGCTTTAACATGGCCTGTAATGGCATCATCCTCACTGGTCAGATAATACTCAACTGTGCCTACAAAAGGACCATAATTGGGGAAGCTGCATCTTGCCGCGCACATTTTATTCATATAATCGCTTCCCGGCAGCCTGTATCGGAGAAAATCACCGCCTCCATTGTTCGGCCCCCATGAATTCCTATGATCGATAGGCCGTATATCGGTTATAGAACAATCGGTCATGTGAGATTCCGGGCAAATGCAAAGGATTTCCTGATGGTTTATCAGCCCCTGAATCCACAGCTGTACGGCTGTTTTATCCAATGGATTTCCATACTGCGGGTTATCATCCCAGCCCAGCAAAGACAGCTGGCAAAAAGCCGCTGCTATACCACCGGTAAGGTTGGAGCTTCCAACCCACAAGATTTCATCCGCAGGCTTTTGCCTGGAGACTGTCTTACAGGTGTACAGGTGAAGCCACCTGTGTGTATAAGGCCTGGGATAGCTTTCAAATTCGTGCCCGTCAATGGAAACCTGCCACAAACTTCCCGAGGGCGTGCCATTGGGGCGGAAGGCCACCGGAAATACCCCTATCGGCGTAAAACCGCCTATCTCCTCCATTGGCAGTATCGTTCCGTCTTCCATGATCCTGCCTCTGCCTTCGCGTAAAACAAGCAGCCTCAATGGAATATCCAGATCCGACTCCGTGTTGGCTGTGATCCTTATTTTTTCTTCTATATCTCCGGCAGTATCAGGAAGCTTGACAACCATTCCTCCGGATATGGGATCATATCCGGAAACCAGAGTCCGGCCTTTTACCAGGTCAACCGCACTGATTTCCATATTGCCCTTCACGGCGGCATGATAGGCCTCCATGTCCTGAGTTGATTCCAAAGGTAAAATATGAAGGCAGAGTATGGAACTATCACTGTATGCACTCACACAGCCCTGCTTCAGGGACAACTGTGTTTCCGGCACGGCTGTCATATAAAAAGCTCCGTTTTTCTCCTTTAAATACGCTCCATCTTTACAGGGTAATACCTCACAGCCCTCAAGTTGAAAATCTACCCGTACCTTTGCTGTTTTTCCCTTTATTGGCAGCCTTGTGTCTGCATCGACCAGATGAATAGAAAAGGAGATCAGATCGCTCCATAAATAGAAACCAAGCTCCAGCTCTGTTCCTGCAAGGATTTCACCGTTTTTATCATAAAGGGATACTCCCTTCAGCCTCAACTGGTGGCAGACCGTCCCGGAATCATAAACCATTAAGCTTCTGCCCGATGGACAGCTCCGGTGCAGCAAATACTCTTTTCCATCAAGAATCACCTGAATGTCCGTTGTCATTTCGATGGCAGGTGGCGGCAGAACCAACCCGTATCTATACTCCTCCACTTTATCCCTGCTGTTTTCCAGCCCTACGGGTGAAGCAAGCAGACGCGATATGTCAAACCTGTATAAAGGGGTCAGTACATGGGCGGTTTCCATTGGATTAATCTCAGGCCTTGGCTTGTTATGCACACTCTCAAAACCGCCATCCCACCAAAAGTAGTTAAATTGCCTTTTCATATCTATTTTTCCCTCATATTCCAGTATTTTAACGCACTCTATAAAAGAAGAGCCAAACGGCCCTTCTTTTATCGTACAGTTATCATCAAGGTGCAAATTGCGCAAGATGGTTTGTCCTTATTCCGCTTGCATTCAAATTGCTTCTAAGATTACTTGCGATTGCTGCCAATTCTCCTGAAAAAGTATAATTGGGGCCATATATTTGAGGCACTGGTACAGACGTTGCCAAATTATCCAGTTTGGTCTTAAAGCTTGCATCGGAATACTGCCTCGGAACGATATAGTATGTATAGTCAATAATGCTGTTTGGCTCAGCAGAATACAAATACATGGAAGGAAATACGCCTATTCCATTACTCCAATCCATAGAATTGAATTTATGCTGTGCACTGGTTGCAGCAGTAGCATTCAGTACTGCCTGACCCTTGCCGAATACAATGCCCACAACAGGACTTGTGGAATAGGCTCCATTCTTGTACACTACTGCATAGCCGTTCGTCGAAGCCGCATCGGTATTGGGATAACTGGGAATATTATTGCCTGCCTGATACCACCAGTTGGGTACTCCGTTTGTATCCAGACCGAGAGCCATGCAATCAAAGGTGGACGTATTTCTAAGGAACGGATTCCACTGTTCAAAATAAAGGTCATAGCTTCCAACATTTGCTCCATTATGATATACCGCCGGCACACGTATAACCTTGCGAACCTTCAGCACCCCGTCAGCAAGCATCTCATACCTGGAAAGCGACGATACTGTTCCCGTAAACTTACTATCCAATACTGAATACCACTGATTTTGCGGAACGGAGTAAACATCAACCTTGCTGTTATCCCTTGCAACGGAAATGGTAGGAGCAAAAGTATTGTTCATTGTGCCTGCAAGATCTACATTGAAGCGTCCATCCGGCGCGCTTGTTGCAGTGTCTGTAACTTTGCTTCCTATACCCCAAAAAGTATACTGTATCACCCTGTCTGTTTCTTCCCCCGCATAGGTCGGAGAAAGAAGAGCCTTGTAACTGCTGGGGCAATACCTCATCTCGGCAATGCAGCCGCCAGCGCCCAAACGGTAATCAAACATATCCGTTCCATTATAAGCGGTCCTCATCCAAATATCATTGTTATAGGTGAACTGGGACCATGTCCACCCTGTTGCCGCACTTGCACCGCCAGAAAATGCGATACCGCTGAGGATGAAAAAAATTGCCAAGATCAAGCTTACTTTCCTTTTCATACCTATCATTCCTTTCTTTTAACGATATGCTTATTTACTGACGGAGATGTAGTTGTTTACAACCTCCTTGAAGGAAGGGAGGGCCTTATAATACGCCTCTACCTTTTCCTGACCTATTTTCTTGAGCTCTTCGATGGTTTTATCCTGGCCGGCTTTAAAATCTTCCTCCGTCTTTGACAGGATCAATTTGTAGATCTGCGGATAGAGATAGGTGTCCCTCTTTGTGCCGATTGCCTTGATATCATCCGTATCCGGCGGTAAGGCATTGGGTGCGCTTGCATTGTAAGCAGTCAATTTCTTTTGGCTGTACAGCTCTTTGAAGTTATTAACCTTGAAGAACGCAAGCGCAGTTTTCTGCCTTTGCGTAAAGGTTTTTTCAGCTACCTCCGGCAAATATTGATAATACAGCGGCACATTATAGCGCTTGTCTATCTGTGCCATGCCAAGACCCGCCATGTTGCTGTATTTGCCTGTGCCCGTCTTTATTGAATAATCAGGATCATTCTTCATCTGATCCAGTATTTCCTGTGAAATGGCCGGTTTACCGTCCACCTCTGTCCAGCTTGCATCCTTTGCACCGTTATAAATGAGGGACGAACCTTCAAAGCTGAAGAGATAATTCAACAGCTGAACCGCTTTTTCAGGATTTTTACAGTTGCTCGATATCATCATTTTAAAGGACCCGTCCATTTGAGGATAGGAGAATATCTGCGCCTCATTTGCTTGCTGGGGTGAAGGCATGGTCACAAACCCCTTTTCCGGGGTTCCGGCTTTGGTGAAAGCATCATTCCCCGCGCTGATATTCCAGTCGGCCCATGCAAGGAAGGTTTTTAAAGCGCCCTTCTGCTGGTAGTCCGCCCATTTCATAACGAACGCGTCCGAATCAAGCACTCCCGCTCTATATGCCTTATTGAACCATTCAATGGCCTGCCACTCCACCGAGGTTTTATCCAGCCACATTGACTTTGAACTTCCATCCCTGATGGCGATGTCGAAGGGCCCAATGCCGCCTATACCTTCCATCATGGGCCATACTGCCTGCATAGGCCATGCACCCCAGCTTCCGCCTTCGGCAAACCATCCGGACACACCCCAGTTCTTCTGTCCCTGGGAATTTTTAGGCTCGAGCGCCATCATTTGCTTCAATACAGGGATATAGTCGTCCATTGTTTCCAGTTTCGGCGCACCCAGCTTCTGGTAAAGGTCAAATCTGAGCCTGGGAGCTATATCAATATCCACCGGATTTTCAGTATACTGCGGATTCAAGGCAAGGAAGTAAAGCTTATTGCTGGAATTTCCGTTCACATCTCTGCTGAAGTACTTTTTATTTGATTCAATGACCTGAGGAGCATTCTGCACTATGTCCTGCCCGTATTTGCCGATATAATCATCCATCGGCAGCGCTGCCTTTGCAGAAATGATCTGCGGGCATATCTTATTCATATAATCCAATTCATAAGGGATATAGACAATATCATTGAAATCGTTTGATGCCAGCTGTGCCGTAAATTTTGAAACAGCGTCGCCAACTGCATTATAGGGTGTTACATTCAGGTGTACATTAAGCTTTTGTTCCATCTGCTTGATGACCGGGTCTTCCTGATACCCTGCCGGAAAGTTCTTTGCACATGGCGGCGTAGTGATGCTAAGCTCAACTGGCGGCCCTTCCGTGGTCCCTTCAGTTTCCCCAGCGCTCCCATTCTGTTTTGTGCTTTGTTCCGGTACGGCATTCTGTCCGCCGCATCCCGTAAGCATCACAACAGATGTCAGCAATATCGTAACCGCCAGAAGTGTTACGATTCTTTTAAAGTCTTTTTTCATTTAAAAACCTCCCCCAACCTCTTGTATTTATCTTAAGCCCCTAAGGGACATAAGTCAAAAGATACCCTGGAAATTCACCCTTTCACAGCGCCGATCATTATCCCTTTTATGAAATACTTCTGAAACATGGGATATACGATCAGGACCGGAAAGGTTACTATCATTGTCACTGTCATCTGCACCGATATGGGAGTTATTTTCACCTCGGACAAGGCTGTCCAGTTTGTAGCTTGCGACGCCATATTCGCCGATTGCGCCGATATATATTTGAGCAATAGATATTGCAGTGTTTCAAGGTACGGCTTATCAGCCAGAAGAAAATTATCAAACCAGGTATTCCATTGCCCGACGGCTGTAAAAATTGCAATGGTTGCAAGAATCGGCTTACACAGCGGAAAGATAATGCGTACAAAGATCCTGAAGGGTCCCGCCCCGTCTATGGAGGCTGATTCCTCCAGTGAAGCGGGGATCTGTTCAATATAGGTCTTCACCAGCACCAGATTAAAGGCGCTGATTGCACCCGGTAAAATGTAGAGCAGGAGACTATCTTTCAACCCATAAGCTTTCATTGTGACATAATATGGAATGATCCCAGCATTTACATACATTGTCATAATCAGCAGTCTATAAATCGCCTTTCTGAATCTCAGCAGTTTATGCGTCAATACATAGGAAAACATCGCGGTGCAAAAAACTGCAATAACCGTCCCCAGCACCGTCCTTGTCACAGACACCATGGCTCCGTGCCAAATATTGTTTTGTGAAAGGATCTGCTGGTATCCCAGCAAGGTGAAGCCTTTGGGCAGAAAATACAAACCTCCCTGCGACGCTTGCTGGGGTATACTGATGGAATATATGAATATGTAGTAGAATGGATAAATACATAAAAACGTAAACAATATCAGAAAAATATAATTGCCAATTTCAAATAGGATCCTGCTTGAACTTTTTGCCGCTTTCATCATTATCACCTCAAATAGATTTATATTACTGCCTTTCCAGTCAATTTTTTTGCTATAAAATTGACTGAATATAAAAGCGTCAAGCTTATAACAGATTTGAACATGCCTACCGCCGTGGAGTAAGAAAAGTCATACATCTTCATACCGATTCTGTAGGTATAGTAATCCAGGGTTTCAATCTTATCATGTACCATTGGATTATAGAAAACATAGATCTGTTCAAAGGAATGCCCATTGAGCGCATTTCCAATGTATAGCACAAGCAAAACAACGTAGGTCGGTATCACGCCGGGTATGGTAATGTGCAGTATTTGCCTGAATCTTCCCGCTCCATCGGCTCTTGCAGCGTCATATAGTTCCTGGTCTATACCTGATATCGAGGCCATGTATACTATAGCCGACCAACCGGTTGTTTTCCACATAAGCACCAGCGTTTGAAATATCCAGGTTATGTCTGAATTCCCCATGACATTGGCAGGTTCTTTGATAATATTCAGATTCAGCAAGAGCTGATTGGCAAGGCCATCCGTTGAAAAAATAGATAGAAACAGGGAATAAACAATGACATACGAGATAAAATTGGGCAAGGAGGTTGCTGTTTGAAATATTTTCTTGAACCTCGTGTTTGTTACCTCGGTGAGTAAAAGCGCAAATATTATGGGCAGCGGAGAAACAATAATCCCTAAAAAACTCATGGCTAAAGTATTTGTAATTACCCTGGGAAGCTCGCTTCCATATTCAAATACCATACGGAAATAGTGAAGACCTGCAAAATCACACTGGAATATGGATAATCCCGGTACATATTTGACAAAAGCAATGGCCCAGCCGAGCAAAGGTACATAATTGAACATAAGGATGAATAGGACAAAAGGAATGGTCATTAAATAGAGCGAAGCTTTTGTTGATAGATGAAAACCCTTGTTTTTGCTGATGCCTGAATAACCTTCAGCCGGTATGCTAATCACTGTGTTGCCTCCTGCACCTGAATTTTATAATACAATATTACAGTAAGGCAAGTCTTCGGAACAACAGGCAAAATTCTAAAACAACCGTCAGTTTTCTAACTACGAAGAAACATCGGTTTAATATTAAAAAATCTTATGTTACTATAGTAATAATGGCTTTCACTTTTATAAATGAAAGGTGTGTGGACTTTGTATATAAGGAAGCTGATACTCACATACTCTCTGATCTCGTTAGTGCTATTGGTTTCTCTTACTTTCATTATAACAGGTAAGTTTGAAAAATTGCTGCTGTCAAAAGAAATCATGAACGAGAAGCAGTTTGTGGAAGACTTCACGGGTTATATGGACAATACAATCGCAGCGGCGAAAAACATCATAGAAGAAATTTATCTTTCCGATCAAAGCTTCAAGGAGGATTTTTTTTACTGGCTGTCAACCTACAACGATGGTCAGTTGTCCTATGAGGAGCTGAACAAGAAAAGAAAATTTGATTCCCTTTTTTCGAAAGCCATGGATAATACTCCCGAAATTCTTGATATCATTATCAGCAATAATGATATTGTAGCGTATGCATATTCCAGATTCCTGAGAGATGTCAATCAAGTTTATGATTTTTCCCAGTTCCCATGGTACAGGGATATTAAGGGTATCAATGGCAGGGTGCGCATTATCCCTTCGTATCAGCCAAAATATATCGTCAATCAAAAAAAGTACGTATACACGCTTGCCGCCACAATTTTCAACACGGATTACAAACCCCAGGGGGTTATCCTTTTTAACATGGGCGTAGAATTCCCTGACAGGTTTTTCAAAAAATACAACAAGGATACAAAAGGCCTGATGCTGGTCCTAAATAAGCAGGGAGAAGTTATCTACGATTCTTCCGGCAGCTTTTTAGGCAGGAAATATCCCTACTTTACCCAGCTGGAAAGCAGCAGGAATTATACCCTTCTTAACGAGCAGGAATGCCTGATAACCCTTGATAAAAGCAGCAAAAACGGTTTCGTTGTCGCAGGCATCATCACAAAGAAGGAATTATTCGGAGGCATTTCAAAAATCCTTCAGCCTATTTATTTGATTCTCATTATTTTTGTTATCATCGGCGTCCTTCTTATTTTTTTCAACAGCGTTTTCCTGTCCACGAAAATAAATCACATCCTCAAGGCTATCAAGGAGGTAAAAACCGGTAATCTGAAAGCCAGGATACCGGTGCGAAACGGAAAGGATGAGCTTGAGCAAATATCCATACAATTTAACGCCATGTGTGAAAAGCTGGATGAGTATATAAAGAAGGTATATTTCTCGGGTTTACGGCAGAAGGATGCAGAATTGGCTGCATTGCAAGCCCAGATCAATCCCCATTTTCTCTATAACACCATTGAAGCGATACGGATGAAGGCAATTCTCAATAACGAACGGGATCTGGCAAATATGCTCTATCTCCTGAGCGACCTCTTTCGCATGTCGATAAAGGGAGACGGCATGTTCGTGACGATTGAGGATGAAATCGCCTATTGTAAATCTTATCTGGATTTGCATGGAATAAGACATGGTGAAAAGCTGAAAACCGAATTTGCCATATCGAAGGAAATTAAAAACTCAAAAATTCCAAAGCTGCTCCTGCAGCCGATTATTGAAAATGCTATCATCCATGGCATGGAAACCATTAGCGAAGGGCAAATACGTATCACTATCGAAGGCTGCCTTAAAGACGGTAACATCTTGATTTCTGTGGCGGATAACGGCGCTGGAATAGAACCCGGAAAACTGGAAGAACTGAAAAATGAAATTAAATCGGAAACCCAATTTTCCAGCGATAAAAGCATAGGCTTACGAAATGTAAATGACCGCATAAAATTAATCTACGGAGATAATTATGAGCTCGATCTGGACAGCACGCCTCAAAAGGGTACAAAAATAACAATCGTACTGCCTGAAGAAAACAGGAAGGAGGCGCTGCTGCATGTATAGCCTGCTTATTGTAGACGATGAATATCTGATCCGTGAAGGCCTTAGAAAGATAATCGATTGGAATACATATGATATAGACGTTGCTGCTGTCGCAGCAAATGGTGCCGAAGCTTTGGCACAGATACCGATATTACGCCCTGAAATCATTATTACCGACATTAAAATGCCTATGATGGACGGATTGGAGTTAATCGACCACATAAACCGCGCTTACCCATGGATCAAAGTCATCGTCATCAGCGGTTATGACGATTTTGAGTTTGTAAAGAAGTCGATGCTTTATGGCGTTGAAAATTATATATTAAAGCCTGTGAATGAAAATGAATTGATTACGACGCTTATCGGTACCACGCAAAAAATTGAGAGTGAGTTTAATGAAAAGGTGGTCACGCTTCAGGATATCGACATAATAAAGGACAACATGTTCTGCAGCTTGATTTACAATAATTTCGAGCCGAACCGGATAAAATCCAAATTCGCCATGATGGGTTATCATTTTGAGTCCGGTCATTATTATGCGGCAGTAATCAAGCTTCTGGAGCATGCAAGGCGCTCTGAAGCGGAAATTGTGGCAATGAAGCAGGATTTCCTGCGATATATAACAAAATCAGCCGCATCGCTGCAGCCAATCTATGCTTTTTTCGATTACAGCGGAAATCTGGTGCTGATCCTGTTCCAAAATGATGGTTCAGCCAATGTGGAGCTGCTTTATCCTTCCCTCACCGGCCTTATCGAGTATTCCAGGCAGGTGGAAAAGGTAGATATATTTTTAACCTTAGGCAGCGCCGCGGACAGTATTTATGCAACAAGCAGCTCCTATAGCAATGCCGTGGCACTTCAGGATTATTTATATATCACTCCTCCAAACACAGTTTTGTCTTTTGATAACATAAAAATGAATAAGGAGACTCCAAGCCGTAAATTAAGCGTGAATTTCAAAGAGTTATCCAAATTGATTCTCAACTGCAGGCTGGAAGATATAGACTTTTTCTTTGCAAGCTTATTTAAAGAAGTACCGCACCTTGAAAATATATCGCTTGATTATTTGCGCAGTGTTTCTATGGATATAATTGTCGAACTGTCAAGGATAATAAAGTCACAAGGCATAAACACTGACAAAATCGTGCAGTATTACAGCAGCTACTATCGCGACTTTACGAGCATTAAAACCTTCCATGACTCGCTCCGTTGGGCCCGGGATACATCGATTGCCGCTGCCAGAGCAATCCTTGTCCAAAAGGAACAGCCGCAGAACCTGATACAAAGAATTATCCGGCATGTGGATGAAAACTTTACCGGAGAGCTTTCCATTAAAAGCCTTGGTATTGAATTCAACGTAACCCCGAACTATATAGGTTTGCTGTTCAAACAGGAGAAGGGCAGGCATTTTGTTGATTATATACGCTACCTGAGAATCGAAAAAGCCAAGGAACTGCTTCGCAGCACAAACCTGAAAGCAAATGAAATCGCTTTGAAAGTCGGTTACGTTGACGCCGACTATTTCTATAAGACTTTCAAAAAATATGAAGGTATCAGTCCGACCGAATACAAGCAGCTTTGACTGGCTGATGGAGGACATCTTATAGGATGTCCTCCATCGATGCCTGAAAGCCTGGTATATATTAGTGGTAAATCCTGTGCTGGCGGGGGTCACATATCTGAAAGGAAGTACAGGAACGCAAATATTGTAGGCATGTGTCATGGCTCTGACAGGCCAAGTCTTGCGAAGGAGTAGTATACGCCTCATCCCATAACCACAACAACATTGTGTTCTCTTCCGTCATCAATCAGGCTCAAAGTATTCCCGGGACATTCGTTCCCGTCTGCCGTAACCTCCAGTACGCCCTTGCTCACGCCCTGGGGATTTTCAATCGTAATATTGTAGGTTGTATTGCAAAAACGGTAATGTACCTGGTACCCGCTCCAGCTTTCCGGTATGCAGGGGTCAAAATTCATCCGGTCTCCGTGTTTGCGTATGCCCAGGATATTTTCCACGCCAACAGTGTAAAACCAGCCTGCAGCACCGGTATACCAGGACCAGCCGCCTCTTCCCGCATGGGGCGATACGGCATATACATCTGCGGAGACCACATAAGGCTCCACTTTATACCGTGCATACTCAATTTCTGTCCTCGCATGATTTACGGGATTGATCATGTGGAACAGCTCCCAGGCCTTTTCTCCGGCTCCAAGCTCGGCAAAGCCCATCACAGTCCAGGTGGCGGCATGGGTGTACTGTCCGCCGTTTTCACGGACTCCCGGAACATATCCCTTGATATACCCCGGCTTGAGATTACCGTTATCAAAGGGCGGCGTCAAAAGCTTTATGACGCCTTCTTCCCGGTCGATCAAATATTTCTCCAGCGCTTCCATTGCCTCCTTTACCCGTTCAGGTTTTGCGGCCCCGGAGATGGCGGCCCATGACTGGGATATGGAGTCTATCCTGCATTCGGAGTTCTGGACGGAGCCCAGGGGAGTACCGTCGTCAAAATAGGCTCTTCTGTACCAACTGCCGTCCCAGGCTTCATTTTCTATGGATTGCACAATCTTTGAAGCAGTCTCGGTATATCTTTCAGCTCTCTTTTTGTCATTCCAGCCGGTACAAACCGGGATGAACTTTTGAAGTACCCTGTAGAGGAACCACCCAAGCCAGACACTCTCGCCTCTGCCCTTGTTTCCCACGGTATTCATGCCGTCATTCCAGTCTCCCGAGCCCATAAGCGGTATCCCGTGGACCCCGAACCGCAGCGACAGGTCTATGGAACGTATGCAGTGCTCATAGAGTGTGCCGCTTTCGCGGGAGATCCAGGGGATATCGTATCTTTCATCCTCGTTTTCCGCAAGCCTTTCCGACTCGATAAAGGGAATTTCCGTGTGGAGGATATCCCAATCTCCGGTATGATCCACATATTCAGCGGTCACATAGGGCAGCCACAGCAAATCGTCCGAATATTTTGTCCGGATGCCTTTTCCTTCCTCGTTATGCCACCAATGTTGCACGTCGCCTTCAATAAATTGCCGGGATGCGTGCAGCAGAATCTGCTTTCTGGAAAGCTCCGGCCAGATATTCAATACCGCCATACAGTCCTGCAGCTGGTCCCGGAACCCAAAAGCCCCTCCCGCCTGATAGAAGGCGGACCTTGCCCAAAGCCTGCAGGAGATGACCTGGTAGAGCAGCCATCCGTTAAGGATCACATTCATGGACTTGTCCGGCGTGTCAACCTGCATCACGCCAAGCTTTTCCGCCCATATCCTCCTGACTCTCTCCAATTCCTCCCCGGCAAGGTGGGGAGCCCGGTATTTGCCGGCTATAAATTCTGCTTCCTCAGGGGATCCGGCCTGTCCGAACAGGAATACCACCTGTCTCTCTTCCCCTGCCTCCAGCCTTATCACCGTTTTTACAGCCGCACAGGGGTCCAATCCCGCGCCGACCCTGCCGGAAAAGCTTTCCGAATACATGGCCGCCGGCTGCTCCATACTGCCGTTGATGCCAAGAAACTCATATCTGTCGCCTGTATAGCTGCATTGATTCTCCGAGGCACATACAAATGCAATTTTATCTTCGGAGTCGCCGGTATATTTATTCTCCATCAGCAAAATACCCGGGTCCTCCTTGAGTCCGGTCACTATATACGGCCATGTGGAGCTGCCGTTTACTCCCAAAACGGGTCTTACATAATAGGAAAGCGTAATTTCTCTTGCAGCTCCGGAAACATTCCTGAAGGATACCAGCGTAAGCTTTACATGATCGCTGCCTGCAGCAAACAACGTCATGCTTTGTTCTATTCCATGACTGTCATGCCTGAAGACCGAATACCCAAAGCCATGCCTTACAATATAAGCCCCATCTTCTCTTACAGGCTTTGGCGTGATACTCCAGAAGCTTCCGTCCATATTGTCCTTTATATAGAGGGCTTCACTGAGCCTGTCGGTTACGGGGTCGTTGGACCAGGCCGTCAGCTTGTTTTCCCTGCTGTTGCCGGACCAGGTATAGCCTCCGCCGGATTCCGTCACAAGGAAACCAAAGCCCGGATTGGCAATAACGTTGGTCCAGGGGGTGGGGGTGGTGTAATTTTTCTGCAGCTTGATGATGTATTCCCTGCCGTCGGCACTAAATCCGCCGATTCCATTATAGAAATCCAGTTTCCCCACATCCGGAACTGCAGAGGGGGACTGAGTCAAGGTACCCCGGTCTTGTTCCGCGGATTTTCCGGTAAGCGAAATATAGGAGGTTTTCCACGCCTTGCTTATCTGCTCTTTCAGCGCATTGATGCTGCCTCTTACGACAAACCTTGCTGCTGTAAAGAATAGATTGACCTGGTCAGCCTCCATGACGGAAGCGCTTTTTATGAAGACGCCGCCTTTCCTGTCCATAAGCTCTCTTGCATGGGTGGCGGCCGCAGCGTCCCTTACCATATCCAGTATGGGCTGCGAGTAGCCGCCTTCATTTTCTATGAGAATGATCAAATCAATTTCCAGGCCCTTCATTCTCCAGTATTCATGGGCCTTGAGAACCCAGAACACAATGTCCATGTCCTCTCTTCCGGTGATACAGGCCAGCAGTATGGGCAGATCTCCGGAAATGCCAAAGGGCCACAGGTCCGGCTGCGCCTTGCTGTTTCTTTCAATGGCGCCGCCGATTTCCGCTCTTAAGGGATTGTGCACCAGCAGGAACGGCACCAGCTCAAGAAACAGCTCCACATCCTCCGACTTCAGCCCCAGATATCTTGATTCTACCTGGCTCCGGGTCCATGACAGCTCGAAAACCCTTTCCGAAGCTTTGATGTCCTGATACTTTTCCGCCAGCTCCAACGCAAATTTTCTGGTTTCGGCAACTGCAACGGTATACGCGACCCTTGCCGTTTGCCCGGGCTCTATCCTTATGCGCCTCCGCAGGCTCATCACCGGATCCAGCACCGAGCCTTCGCTGTTGGACATGGGCTGATCCGGCTCCATGGCTGCAGGTCTTGCCAGGCTCCTGTTTCTTCCGATGAATTTCATCCTGTCGGTCTCATACTGTATGTCGCCTACGGTATTGCCTTCAACTGCCATGGTATGCATGAGCCATACCGGCTTGCGCCCCTCCGTCCTGTGTCTTCTCGACGCCAGCAAGCAGGAGCGTTCCCTTACATATTCCGTCCGGATAAAGAGCTTGCTGAAAGCAGGATGTGCAGCATCATCCTCCGGGGAAGACAACACCGCTTCGAAGTAGCTGGTGACTTCGATTACCCTTGCATGCCCGCTGTGATTCGTCAAAGAAACCCTTCTAACCTCTGCATTGTCTTCAGGGGATACGGTTATTTCCGTATACGTTTCAATGTTCCCGTCCTTCCTGTGAAACTCCGCCTTGTCCGGTGAAAATACCACTTTGTATTTCTCCGGTATGTCGTTGTATGGCTCGAATGCGGCCGTCCAGGTATTGTTTGAATTAACGTTCTGGATATAGATATACATTCCGCCCATTTCCGCCGAAACATCCCCGGACCACCGGGTAACCGCCATGCCTTCGTTTTTGCTGCAGCTTGACCCGCCGTCGGTAATTGATACCGAATAGCTTCCGTTTGAAAGAATATGCATGTGGGGAAGGATGGAATCCGGGATGCCAAAGGTCCTGACAGCTTCTCCTTCACCTGCTTCGGTCCTTTTCTCCGTAAAGGTGCACTCATCCCTGTACTCTTTGGCAAAGAGCCCCCCTTCGGGACTTTTTTCCTGCAGCAGCAGCTCGGCGGACTTTATGACAGGGTCGGAATGAAAGCGCTTTTGAAGGATATTCCGGTTGAAATAATTATTCAAAGCGGCAATGCTCATACCCTGGTGATGAGCCATGAAGCTTTTGACAATACTGCTGTGTACGTTTCTTTCCAGCCGTGAAGGCGTAAAGTCAACGGCTTCATAAAGTCCGTAGTCGCCGTCCATGCCTATTTTGTCCAGCTCGGCAACGTTTTTCGCCGCACCGGCAGGATCAAGGGCGACTGCAAGTACGCAGGAATAGGGGGATACCACCATGTCGTTTCCCAGGCCTCTTTTGAGCCCCAACTCCGGTACGCCGAAAGCCTTGTACTGATAGTTCAGATTGATATCAAAGGCATTATATCCCGACTCCGATATGCCCCATGGAATTTTCCGGTGCTTTCCGTACCTTTTCTGGGTCCGGATCACAAAACCGTAGGTTTCATCAAACAAGGTATTCTCAAAATTGCGGATAATCAGAAGGGGCATAAGGTATTCAAACATTGTGCCCGTCCAGGAAATCAAGCCTTTAGCTCCATCGGAGGAGGCCAGCTTCCTGCCCAGCCGGAACCAATGCTTGCTGTCCGCCTCGCCGCGGGCTATTGCAATATAGCTGGCCTGCCTTGCCTCCGAAGCCAGCAGGTCGTAGTATGACTTGCTCAAGTGTCCGTCTTCGACATTATAACCGATGGAAAACAACTGGCGCTTCTGATCAAAAAGCGGAGCAAACTTCATGTTATCAATAAGGCTGTTGATCCTTTCCGTTAACGCCATAATATGGGCTGTGAGAGACTCAACCTTCAAATGGGCTTCCCTTAAAAGCTCCAGCGCCTTATCAAAATTTTCCCCTGAGCCTTCCTTTTTGCCGGTTTTGATTGCTTCCAGCCGCGACAGAGTATTGGCGTAAATGCCGGAAAGCCCCGATAGACCGTTGGGCTTCTTGAGCTTATCCATGGCCTCGCCGGCCAGGCCCTCAAGCGCTGAAAACTCTTCGGGGAAAACCACAGCAGGATACAGGGCCTGCATTTCTTTCCCAAAGGAATCAATTGCAGCCGAAGCTTTTCTTCCCCAATAGGTCCCGGACAGCGAGCCTCTTTTTCCATTCCCGTCCAGTTCCTTTAAATATCCGGAAATGATTGAGCTCCATCCGGCCAGGTCCATATTTCCATTGTCGATAAAACGTTGAAGTCCAGCCGTATCCATGACTTGCTGGTTTCTTTCCTCATTCAGCAAACGAAGGGTATCCATTAGTCCCTGAGCCGTACCGACATCCGGTACAGGCTTATGGATATATTCCTTCAAGGCTTCCCTCAGCACGATCAAATACCCCAGCAGATTTCCGCTGTCTACGGTAGATACATAAAGAGGCTTCATGGTTTCCAGGGTAATGGTATTGTACCAGTTATACAAATGTCCTTTCCACTTTTCCATCTTGTCAATGGTCGTAATGATATTGTCAAGACCGGCGCACGCCTCGAAAAGGCTGATATACCCCATATCATAGGCGGACAGGACAGAGATCAGCAAAAGCCCTATATTGGTGGGAGAAGTCCTGTGGGCTGCGCCCTTGGGCGGCTCCTCCTGATAATTGTCCGGAGGCAGATAATTATCCTCCCTGACCGCAAAATCCTCAAAATACCTCCAGGTCTTCCTGGCAAGCCTCCTGAGTTTTGCCATTTCTTCAAGGGAAAGGGTGTCTTTTTTTCGTACTGTGGGTTTGCTTATCATCCATGCAATCGCAGGAGAAGCTGCCCAGAGAGCTGCAGCAGGAATCGCCAGCGCCAATGCTTCCGGGTAATGCGTCAGCAGCGGCAAGGCGATAACGGCCAAAGCCCCGGCAATACACATCCACATCCTTTTGACAGAGCTTCTTACATCATTTTTCAGGATGTTTTCCATGTCTGCCGCTGTGATCCACTCCAGCATCTTGCGCCTGGTGAAAATCACCCGGACAAGCGTCCGTGCTATGGCATCCGCCATCAGCCATGCCTGATAGGGAATAAAGGCAAAAAGTAAAACCGATTGATAGACCGAAGCCTTTATGCCGGTAACAATGGTTGTATTCCGCTTCACTTTCAGCGACCTGACATTACCGGACAACAAGATGTTTAATATCCCGGTGAACAAAGGAGTAGCCGCAGCTATCAATGCAAGGCCGAACCATACCAGAAAGCATCCCGGCAAAACCCCGGCACCCAGCAGCAGCAAGAGAAATAAGGCCGGATTCACCAGGCTTCGTCTTAAGTTGTCGACGATTTTCCACCGGGATAGAGCGGAAAGCGGATTAGCCGTCATCCGGCCATTTCCGTCCCTGACTTTGGAAGTCAGCCATGGCAGCAGCTGCCAGTCTCCTCTCACCCACCGGTGCAAACGCATGGAGAAAGAACTGTATTTGGCGGGATACCCGTCCACCAGCTCGATATCCGTTACCAGCCCCGCACGCAAATGACAGCCTTCAATGAGGTCATGGCTCAGAATGGTATTTTCCGGCAGTCTGGAATCCAGGACTTCCATGAAAACATCCGCATCAAATATTCCTTTGCCTGTAAAAATTCCTTCTTTGAATATATCCTGATAAATGTCCGAAACGGCTGTGGTATAGGGATCGATGCCGCCTTCTCCGGCAAAGATCCTGGTAAAGAAGGAATAATTCGCGCTGGATACGCCCACGCTTATTCTGGGCTGCAAAAGGCCATAGCCTTCGGTAACAATTCCTTTGTTTTTATCCACCACGGCGCTGTTCAAAGGGTGTGCAAGGGTTCCCACCAGTTTTTTGGCAGCACCCATGGGCAGGCAGGTATCCGCATCCAGGGTGATAACATATTTTACCTGGGGCAGCTGGCTGCAGTCGCAGCTTACTACGGAAAAGCCGGATTCTCCAGTTCTTTTGATGAGCCTTATAAACTCGACAATGGCCCCTCTTTTTCTTTCCCAGCCTATCCATTTTTTTTGCTTTTCATTGAACTTCCTCTGCCGGTGCATATAATAGAAGATATCGCTGCCGCCCGAACAGTATTTTTCATTCAGTGCCTTGACGCCGGCCAGGGCTGTATTGACAATGTCATTGTCCCCTTGCTCCCCTTGCTGCGCAGAATCCCTGAAATCCCCCACTAACGCAAAAAAGAGATTACTGTCCCTGTTTCCAAGATAGTACACTTCCAGTTGGTCCAGCAGGTCCCGCACCCTCTTTTCGCTCGTGAGCAGCGTAGGCATGATGACCATTGTAGCCATTTTATCGGTGATTCCGTATTTCAAATCGAGCTTCGGAAGTCTCGACGGCTTGAAAACATGTCCAAGGATGCAATTGATCAACGTAACCGACAGTTCGCTGCAGGGAATCAATACGGCCAGGAAAGAGACTACAGACCATAGTAATGTGTGTCTGGCGCTGTTTGAACTGGCATAATAGGAGAAATAGGATGCCAGGAACAAGGTGAAAAGCGCTATAACGGATAAATAAAGAAGTACGGAATATTTTCCGGTAAAACCGGAAAACCGTTTCTTGCCCTGAAGCTGCTTTGAAAGCCTGTCGGCCAGTTCTTTCCTGCCTTTTCCGACAATATAGCAGCCCACATGCTTTACCGTAGCTGCCGCCGTACCTGTTTCCAAAGCATTGGCCGCGCATTCGACAGCCTTTCCCGCCACATTGATTTCCGAAGTATTGAATGCTCTTGCCAGCTTCTCTACTTCATGCCGGTAATAATCCCGGGATTCAAAGTCCATTTCCCTGTAGATCTCCGCAGGGTCCTGCCGTAAGATGAACTCCACCTGGCTTAAGGATTCGAACAAATCCGCCCAGTCCAGATCGGAGATCAGCTTCAGCCCGGTAATGGTATTGCCGATGGAAACCTGCCTGGAGGCCTGCAGTTGATGGTCCAGGTTCGTCTCTATCTCCGTGGAGGAATTTTGTTCCTTCAGCATCCTGTCAAGAAGATAGGTTACGGCAGAAACGGATTTTCCATGCTTGCGCAGCTTCTGAAGCAGGTGTTCGATGAAGGAAGGCGTCAGGCACTGAGGCCCCGGCAGCTCTTCATTGATGATCCCGGCGGTATTGAGTTCGTTGAAATCCCGGCCGGCAAGAATATCCGCCAGTTTCTCCGCCCTGTGCCATTCCTTCTGCGACTTCAAAATCGCTTCACATATGTATCGTGTATTCTCAATTAATGCAATCCGCAGCATGAGCGCCACGGCCCACAATTCCCCCATGGACAGCAGCGTCTGTGACTGGTAGGCGTTAATAAAGCCGGTAAGGGCTTTTTCATCGATTCTCCCGTCAGTGTGGGCAATCAGCTCCAACGCAATGGCGTACACCCTTGGATAACCCTTAAGATAACCTTTTTTCAGCACAGGCAGTCTGGAGTAATGCCCCTTTGCCAGACTGCGGCGTATCAGCTTGGCCTGCTCCTCAATAATATAGAAATTGTCAAGAAGCCACTCAGCAGCCGGAGCCGTAGGAAAAAACGCTTTTACATCCTCATTCAGGGATTTAAAAACGTCGGAGATGAAGCTGAAATTGTCATTCATCCTTCGAATTAGCCATTGAAGCCCTCTGGCCGTCTTGCCCACAGGATGGTTCCTTGCCAGTTCGACTGCATGCCTTTCAAGCTCCTCCGGTGCCAGAATCGTATCCTTGATTTCCACACACCTGTTTTTTCTGCTGGAGGCAAGGGCAGCCAGCAGTATGAAAACAAGTCCTCCCAAAACAACATATGTCACGATTATTAAAGTCATAAAAAAAATATCACCAATCCAAGTTATTACTTTTTTCTTAAATAGCATTCCCTGAATAGGCGATATTCATAATATGTTCCAAATAATCCCTGAAATTATTTTAAAGCACTGAGAATATTACTTCCCGTATACGTTATATTTTCACCGTTCCCTAGCAAAACAATACATTGGCAATAACCCCAATAATCCGTTCCTTCACAAAGCGGGCAATCAAATCCCTTCCTCTTAAAAATCCCGGGATATCTTTGATGATATCATCCTCGTGATAATTATATTTTTTGATGATTTCCGAATAAAACTCACCGATGGTATAAATCTTGAACCTTTCCACCTGACATTCCCCGGCGATTTTCTCCAGAAGACCTACGGCAATATCCTCATAGGGCGCATCGGCAGGAAGCCCTAACAAGTCGGCCACCTTTGGCACCAGATATTCAAAAAGCAGCCTCTTGCCCGGAGTACTTTCCACGCCGAACAGCCCGGCAAGCTTTTCAAGCTTTTCACGGCTCAAGCCTGCAAGATAGGTGATAAAAAAGCTGTCGTCGTTGGTGGGCTTTATGTAGTATTTTTCGCCTTTGAGCCTGTGAAAAAACTTCAAGGCGTCATAGTACCCCATTTCAAGATTTTTTCTGGCCCTGTCGGAGTTAAAATCCAGAATCGGCCCCAGATGCTCGGAAGGGGTAATATTGATCACATTCTTGTTGTCCGTGTCCATATGCCTCCGGATCCCGAAGCCGTATGTCCTGACGACGATGATATCCCTGCAGCCCTTTCTGCAGACCAGATTCACAGGAAGGTTATTGTAAAAGGCGCCGTCAATGAACATCCTGCCGTCGATGACCGTCGGCTTGAAGGCCGGAAAACTGGCACTGGCGATAATGTAATCGGCAAGCTTTCCCTCGGGAATTTCATCCTTAAAGATCTCCACGGCTTTTCTTTCCGTGAGGTCAACGGTTACCATCCCAAAGTCAATAGGGGATTTCCTGATCCTGTCTTCATCGATAACACTTTTCACCAGCTTTACCAGAGGACCGGTATCAAGTCCCCTTTCGGAAATGATTTTCCGGAGCTTTGATATCACTACATTCAGGCTGCTGCCCCGAAATCCTTCAAGCTCGTCTGTGGTAAGGTTTATAACATTCGCGGGATTCATATCATACCAGAGCTGGTAAGCCTTCTCGATATCATCCTGCACCACCATGGCGCCATTTAAGGCTCCTACGGAAGTGCCGGCAACTGCCGATATCTCTACCCCAAGCTCCTTCAAAGCCTTGCAGACGCCTATCTGAAACGAGCCCTTTCCTCCTCCGCCTTCCAAAACCAATCCGTACATGCTTCCTCCAGTTTTCTCTACCGTTCTTTTTATATAGTATGATTTTAGCATACCTATTGCTGCTGCTCAAGGGTCATAGACTCCTTTGTGGGCCGCAGCCGCCGGCACAATCGGACAAAAGGCAGAAAGAAAAAAATACCCGATCTGAGAATTCCACCCTGTCTACCCATAAATTTAGCATGGAACCGGGGGGGCCCCTCTGTTATACTTTTAGAAAAGCCGAATCTCCACAAGGAGTACGGGGGATGCAATTCATGGGGTGAATCGGAGAAGGAGAATTTGCTTTTCCGTAGGGTTCCTCGACCCAAACCCGTCAACTAACCTCGAAGGCTGAAGGAGGATAATAGAATGACAAAGCTTAGAAAAGCTTCAGTTTTGCTATGCGGCGTTTTGCTGTCCGCCGTGATTTTGACCAGCAATGTTTTTGCAGCCGCCGGTTACAAGGTGGTTGCAAACGACTCGCTCTACAATATCGGAACACTGTTTAACACCAGCGTTTCAACAATCAAGAGCGACAACGGCCTGACTTCGGATGAAATCCGGCCGGGCCAGGTGTTGAGCATCAGAGCTCTTACTTACACCGTTAAAGCCGGCGAAACGCTTTATATCGTTTCACAGAAAAACGGAGTCCCGCTTTACTCCCTGCGAAAAGCAAACAACAAATGGGACGATCTCCTGTATCCGGGCCAGAAGCTCCTGCTTCCCGGGAAGGTTACGGCAGCTCCCAAAGCAGTGATCTCATACACCCAAAGTGATGTGGACCTGCTGGCAAGGCTCATCACCGCCGAAGCTGAAAATCAGCCTTATGACGCCAAGGTGGCCGTAGGAGCGGTGGTAATAAACAGGGTGCAGAGCAAGGAATTTCCCGATAGCATCAAATCCGTCATATATCAGGTTATCAACGGCTATTACCAGTTTACTCCCGTTGAAAACGGATATATCAACAAACCGGCTTCCGCCGACGCAGTCAACGCTGCTTATGCAGCCTTGGGCGGCAGTGACCCCAGTAAGGATGCACTTTTCTATTTTGACGACAGCGCCACCAACAAATGGCTTTGGTCAAAACCGATCCATGCATATATCGGGAAAATGGTATTTGTAGAATAAAAAACGGAGCCGCAAAGGCATGGTTTAATAGGGAAACTTGTTGAACCTTACCGCAAGCCGGTACGGAAAATCAAAAGAGAGGCGTTGCCCGCAAGTTCAAGGGACAGCGCCTCTCTTTTGATTTATAATTATTTGTCTTAGATGCTCTTATCATCATCTTTTACCCTCTGGATGAAGGGTGTCTCAAGTCTGATCCCCTCCGGCACAATCCGTTTACTGCCGAATTGCGGCCACGTCATGACCAATTCCCTTGAATATATCCACCCGTTTCTTATGGAGTCTTACCTGAAATAGTAAAAAGCATAAGCCTCTTTTCTTTTGATCTAATGGTCTAAGCGGACAGATGTCTGTTTCCTTCTAACTTACCTGGCTCAGCACCTCTCTGCGGTAATCGGACAGCCCGGAAAGCAGTCCCTCATAGACCCTCCGCAGCCCCGGAATTTCATGAAAATCGTCGGAGGTCACCAGGGACAGATCCTTCTGGAAGCTGTGAATCCCGCATTCATCCAACATGGTTGCCACAAATTGCGTGCAAAAGAATCTGTTCTTCCTTTTTAAGGGGATATTGAATACAACCCCCAGCAGTCCGATCAAATTGTATTTATAAAGGTGCTGATTCTTTTTGAAGCCCTCGATGCAGATTTTCAACTGATCAAATTGCCTGTCCTCAATTTCCAGCCTGTAAATCAAACAGGACGTGTCCCTGAAAACCTTGTATACTCCTTTATCGGCGCGCTCCACCACAAATCCTCCGATAAGCGGAAACCAGATTATTTTCCGCCCGAAGCTGTAAAACTCCTCAATATCATCATCAAGACCGAGCGATACATGATTATATCTTGCTCCGGTGATAAGACCGAGAAATTTTGAAAACAGAGTTCCTGTAGCAGTTAACACCAGATATATCCTTTCCACTAGTACCCCCTGATAAATATGTTTGTAGTTAATTATAAGGATGTATGCCGTTTCAGTCAATGACGGATTTCCATAAACCTATTCCGGAATGTATTCCAATTCCGCTTCGGCACCGTCAAAAACCCGCTGCACGCCCTCCGCCATGGCAAGCATTTCATCCTCGCCCGGGAATACCAGAACCCGGGCAATAAATTTGACCTTTTCGGTGATGCTGTCTGTGATCATACTGCTGCGCGCAAGACCTCCGGTCAGTATGACGGCATCGACCTGCCCGCTCAAAACCGTACTGTAGGCCCCGATCTCCTTGGCTATCTGATATGACATGGCCTCCAGGACACCGGCAGCCTCTTTGTCTCCGGCCACTGCCATACGTTCTGCTTCAAGGCAGTCAGCCGTCCCAAAATAGCTTACCAGTCCCCCTTTGCCAACCAATTGCTTTTTCACTTCGTCAAAGGTATACCCCCTTTTGAAGCAAAGCTCCGCAAGCTGCAGCACCGGGAGGCTTCCGCTCCTTTCAGGTGAAAAGGCGCCTTCCTCCAGGCCGTTGTTAACGTCCACAACCAATCCCTTCCGATGGGCCGCTACCGATATTCCCCCACCCATATGCGCGATGACAAGGTTTACAGCTTCATACTTTTTTCCCAGTTGGGCGGCTGCTTTTATTGCGGCCGACTTATGGTTGAGGGCATGAAACACACTTTTTCTTGCAATGGAGCTAAGTCCGGAATACCTTGCCACAGGCCACATTTCGTCTACTACCACCGGGTTTACGATATAGGCGGGAATATTTGCAGGCGCGGCCAGGTCATACGCCAGGATTGCTCCCAGATTGCTGGCATGTTCCCCGTATTTCCCGGCCTTCAGATCCTCCAGCATGGCTTGGTTCACTTTATATGTACCGCCTTTTAAAGGCTTGAGAAGCCCTCCTCTGCCTGCAATGGCGCTGAGCTTCTCAGGGCTGATTCCCATATTGCTGATATAGTCGGCTATTGCCTGCCTTCTTAGGCTATATTGTCCCATGACCGGGCCGCTTGCCGACAGCTTCTGCGTATTATGCTGCAAAGATTTTGAAGAAACACAGCTAAGATTTTCAAAATACGCGATTTTGGTGGAAGTAGAGCCCGGATTGATGGCTAAAATTTTTGATATCATTTCCATATCACCGTCCGTTTTGACAAATAATTGATGCAAGTGCAATGGAATTCAGCTTGGCCACATAATCCTCAGCCC
This sequence comes from Bacillota bacterium, assembly GCA_023433505.1. GTDB lineage: Bacteria > Bacillota > Clostridia > Acetivibrionales > DTU013 > MnB-11. Next base: position 221,139 of record JAEZCO010000091.1, read on the forward strand.
TTGAAGTAACTACCAGAGGTACTCTTGCCCCGGTAATTACGGCGCAGGATTTGGCTTTCAGCATGAAAACCAGGGTTTTATGCAGAATGTTTCCCGACTCGATCCCGGGAACAATTAAAATATCGGCATCTCCGGCCACTTCGCTTTTGATCCCCTTGTGCAGCGCAGCCTCAAGATTGATGGCATTATCCATGGCCAGGGGGCCGTCGATAATACAATTTTTAATCTGGCCTCTTTCCACCATTTTGGACAGCGCAGCCGCATCGATTGTACACTGCATTTCAGGATTCACCGTCTCAATTGCGGCAAGGACTGCGACTTTGGGCTTTTCTACCCCCAGGGAATTTGCTACATATACGGCATTTTGGATAATATCGGCCTTCCGGGGAAGGTCCGGCGCTATGTTCAAAGCGGCGTCAGAAAGCAGCAGCAGCTTGTGGTAGGCCTGTGTTTCAAAAACGCTGACATGGCTCAATACCCTTCCGGTCCTCAGCCCGACGCCTTTATCAAGAACGATCTTGAGAAAATCTCCGGTCATGAGCTTGCCCTTCATCAAAATGTTTGCTTCTCCGCTGGCTGCGATGTCTACGGCGATTTTTGCGGACTTCAGCTCATCCTGCTCCTTGATGATTTCAAACTTCAGAACATCCAGTCCGATTTCATCCGCCAGCTTTAATATCTTTTCCTTGTCACCCACCAGTATTGCGTTTACCAGGCCAAGCTTGTATGCTTCATTAACGGACTGAAGGACATGTTCGTCATGCGCGGCAGCCACCGACACCTTTTTTCTGCCGGATTTTTTGGCCAAACTTACAAATTCATCTACCGATTTTATCACCATAGCAACCTCCTTCCTCTATTTTAGCATGTTTTCAGAGGATTATAACGACCTAATTCAAAATTAATTTTATGGAATAAAAATAATAAACCTTTAGATCCTTAGAAGGGGCCGACAGCACAGAAAGGGGCGCAGTCGCGAACAACTGCGCCCCTTTCTGTATAAAACTTATCTATGCAACACCCGAGAGGCTTTCCTTTAAGGTAAGCCTTGCCCTGAAAATCCGGTTTTTCACAATGGAAACCGGCTTGTTCAAAGCTTCGGCGATTTCCTTATAAGACATGCCTTTATGGTGATAAAGGACAATAGGAGTCCTGTAAATTTCAGGCAGGCTTTCAATGGCCGACCGTACGAAAAGGGTCTTCTCCTTCATCAACAGCATATCTTCGGGTGAATTGTTGGTTTCTGCGATATTTTCGTATTCATCCATGGAAACAAAATTCAGCTTTTTCTTCCTGGCAAAGTCAAGGCAAATATTGGTCGCCACTTTTACAGTCCAGGTAGAAAACCGGAATTCGGGGTTATACCTTCCCAGTGACTTAAAAATTTTAATAAACACTTCCTGTGACAAATCTTCAGCTTCTTCCGTATCTTTTGAAAATTTGCACACCACGGAGTACACCAGCTTCCTATAACGAGTTACCAGCTGGGAAAACGATTCGGTACAGCCCTCCAGGCATTCCCTTACAAGTTGATAATCCGTTCTTTCCATTTCATACACTACCTTTCCAAATATGTAAGCATTTAAAAATCCTGAACTCTTGTATACATTATATGAAATTGTTTATTTTTTAACATCGGTCATGGGGAGAGACTTTTAATAGACAGTGGGTGGGTATTATACCTGGCCGGTTGGCCAGGCATAAAGCAGTTAGTGTTAATAGAATACCTGCTCTCCAGACAGCAGGTCACTCTAAAATTATGACTCTCTATTCTTCACGGTCTGCAATTTTGAAATTGCTTCAAGAAGCCTTTCGGAATTTTCGCCTTTGCTGACAAAAGCATCAACCCCTGCCGCCAAAGCGGATTTTGACGCCTCCGGCCGCCCGCTCATAGCAATGATCAGCAAGTCCGGAAACAGACAGCGGAAAACGGGGATCAAATCCGAAACCCTGAGGTTGGACAGCTCCCAATCCAGCAGCATTAAGTCCGGCTTGCTTTCTTTGGTCTTAATGATAAGGGAGGCCAATTCTTCCGCTTCCTCAACAATTTCCAGACCTGCTTCCTGGTCCAGCAATATCTTCAAAGCCATTCTCACTTCCGATTGGTCATCTGCCAACAGTATCCTCATAAACAACTCCCCTGTCCGGTGGTATGACACAAAAACCACAGCTTATAACGCGTCCAAAAGGAAACTTTTCGTTTGCAGAAAAATTTCCTTACCTCGATTATAAAACAAAATCCCCTCCCATGCTTCATTCATGTGGGGGGATTATTCCTGGCCATATGGGGGGTTTATTTCCTGGCCAACCGGCCAGGTGGGACATGGAACCTGTCCTGTTACACCAGTTTGTTTTGCAGTGCGAATGCCACCGCTTCGGTACGGCTGGCAGCGTCAAGCTTGGATAAAATACTGCTTACATGAAATTTTACGGTAGACCTGCTTACTACAAGCTTTTCGGCTATCTCCGGATTGCTGAGGCCTTCGATCATCATTTTCAATACGTCCTTTTCTCTTGCAGTCAAGTCCGCCCCGGGTGCGGAAGGACGATGAGCCGCTTTGATCAGCGCCTGAGTGGCCTCGGGAGCCAGGGTGGGCCTTCCGATCCTGGCCCCCCGGATCGCGGCGGCCAGCTCATCTGCCGTAACATTTTTAAGAAGATACCCGATGGCGCCGGCCTGTAAGGCATTTTCAATTAGATTATCCTCTTTGAAGCTGGTCAGGATGATCACCTGAATATCCTGATGCCTGTCACGTATTGCCTTTGTGGCTTCAGCCCCGTCCATTTCGGGCATGACAAGATCCATCAGCACCACATCCGGGAATAAGGTTCCGCATTTATCCAGAGCTTCCTTCCCGTTTGAAGCTTCTCCCACCAGGTCAAAATCGTCGTAAATTTGAAGAAAGGCGCCAAGACCGCTCCTCACCACCTTATGATCATCTACGATCATCACTTTTATTTTATCGGCTTCCGTCATCTATAAACCTCCATCTGTTCATCGAGTATTTTTCCAGCTTATTGAAATATCCGTCCCTTCACCGATTCTGCTGCTCACTGTAAGACACGCAAAGATAGAATCCGCCCGTTCACGCATAATCCCCAGTCCAAGATGTTCACCGGTCACGGAATAAGGATCAAATCCCCTTCCGTCGTCACGCACCGTAAGCCTTACTTCGCCGTCTTCGCTGCACCCGGCTGTTTCCAGCGTCAATGCCGCATTGTTGGCTCCCGAATGCTTGGCGATATTGTTCAAAGCTTCCTGTGCTATTCTGTAAAACGCTATTTTTACTTCCGTAGGCAGAAGGACATGCCCTTCAACCTTTAATGCCACAGGTATGCGCGCCCTGCCTGTTGTTGCCTCGGCCAACTGCCTCAGGAGCTCTTCCAGCGGAGCCTCTACCAGGGTGGTAGGCCGTAATTCCAGAAGCAGGGTCCTCATTTCCGCCAGAGCGCCTCTGGTCATCTGTCTTAATTCCTCCAGCCTCTGGCGCCCATCCTCGGGATTCTTTGCCCAAATACGGGGAAGCACTTCGGCAATGAGACTGGCTGAAAAAAGCGTCTGTGTAACAGCATCGTGCAAATCTCTGGCAAGCCGGCTCCGCTCCGCATTTACAGCAATTTCTTCCGCCTGCACCTTGAGTCTTGCATTATCAATGGCAAGGGTGGCTTGATCTGCAAAAGCCACCGCAAGGCCTACTTCCTCGATGGAAAAGGACCGCTTCTTTTCCGTTATGTCCGGCGGTTTTTTAAAATATAATGCAATGCAGCCATAGACTTCACTTTTACTCAACAAGGGGACTGCCAGTACTCCGCTGCAATTATCCCTGAGCCACAAGAGCTGGGGATTCAGCCCGCCGGAGGGATCGGCAGTCTCCAGAAGTTCGGGAATATCGCTGATAACGATGGGCTTCTTTTCAAGGACCGCTTTACCGATAGCCCCGGAGCCAACCTGCACATTGCCGTTTGAAAGGAATTCCTGAGGCAGTCCGCAAGCCGCTTCCAGAGTCAGTATCCCGTTTTCCTTCTGCAGCCGGTATAAAGCGCCGGAATCCGTTCCCATGAGCCTTGCCGCCTCACAAATAATGAAATCCAGGATTTCATCCAGATTGCGGTTGGAATTCAAAATTGCAAGGATATCCCTCAATCCTTCGGCCACATGCCGTCTTTGCTCATCCTCCATATGCCTGCGCTTTTCGTCCTGGTACATCCGGGCATTTTCCACACCGATTACGGCGCTGGATGCAAACATGGTGAGAATGCGCTCATCCTCCCGGTCAAACTCGTCCGTTGTGTTGCTGACGGCCAAAATGATTCCAACCGGCTTTTTACCTGCGGCCAAGGGCACGACCAGATAGGTCCCTATGGACCTTCCCGAAATAACTCCCATGGATGCGTCAGAGTTTCCGGATTCATTTTTGAAAATAACCGACTTTCCCTGCAACAGATGTCTGCCCAGCATGGAGTTTTCGATGGAGACCCTTTTCCCCATCATTTTCGAATAATCCTCTCCCGAATAAACGGAAAAAACCAGATCATAGGCTTCTACCAGCAAAACAGCCGTAGATACGGAATTGGTCAGTCTCCTGGACTCATCCGCAATCATCTGCAGGACGGAATCGAGGTCAAGCCTGCTGGTGATGGCCTGCTGCACGGCAAACATGGTTTTCAGTTCGTCCGCTTTCTTTATGGTCTCGGTATAGAGCCGGGCATTTTCATATTCAAGGGCCGCCTGGTTTGCAAAGGCCTGCCCCAGTTCAACATGGTGCTTTTTATAAAAACCCGCATCGCCGTGTTCAAGGGTCAATACTCCAAGGACCCTGTCCTTGACCATCATGGGTATCCCCATCCAGCAGCGGACCTTTTTAAGAGCATTCCTATGCGTCATGCCCATGGTCATCCTGAAGGAAACCGCAATGGGATCATCCGAGTGAATATCGTCGATGACAACGGCCTTACGTTTGGATATGAGCTGTGCTCCCAAGGGATTCAAACCAAAATGCAGATAGGACTCCGGTTCATCCTCCGGCAAAAGAAGGTTTTTGTGGGCAAAAAGCCGCAAAGAATCCCCCTGTACGATAAACACCCTGGCGCCGTTAAAATCGGCTATTTGCTGCAAGCGCTCCAATATATCCTCCAGCAGCTGCTTGGGTCCCATTGTGGAGGTTGATACCAGGTTTGAAACATCCAGAAGGGTCCCCAGCAGCGTGTTCCTCTGCTCCAACTCCGTTTCCGCACGTTTCCTTTCTGAAATCTCGAACTTAAGCTTCTCGTTCAGGCTGTTCAAATCCGAAACCCTGTCTTCTATGCTATTTTTACCCCTGCCGTAACTCATATGCCGGCTGCTCTTTATGCGAAACGCTCCGGCAGGGCGTTTTCTCTTTCCTGAAGGCATGGATACACCTCTGTCCGTATTACACTCATGTAACTATTAGTATCAAGTTACTACTGATTTTATCCCAGCATCAAAAAAATATCAAGTAACCGCTGTCATTAAAATTAGGGGAGGATGCCACTGTCACACTTTCAATCACAAGTAATAAAATATAGTAGAAATCGTATGATTTCAAATTTATTATGGGAAGGTGCAAAGATGGCAACTTTAAATATTGGTTCCACAGGTCCTGATGTCAAGCTCGTGCAAAGCCTCCTTAACAAAATAGGCTATAACGCCGGGCCTGTCGACGGGAATTACGGCCGCACGACCCAACAGGCTGTAATTGCCTTTCAGCGGGACAACGGCCTCACCCCCGACGGTATCGTAGGCCCCGGTACCTGGGCGGTATTTGACCGGCTTTTGAGAGGCTATGATACTTATACCGTAAAGGCCGGAGACACGTTATACCAGATTGCCACCAGGTATTATACCACCTTAAACGCAATTATTACGGCAAACCCCGGAATAAATCCCGATAGGATATACATAGGACAGAAAATAACCGTCCCCTACGGTATCGATGTAGTGTTTACCGATATTGACATTACCTATGGGATTATGGAACGGCAGATCCAGGGCCTTAAGGCGAGATATCCCTTCCTGGAGACAGGGATCGTGGGAAAAAGCGTCATGGGGAAGAACATTTACTACATCAAGCTTGGAAAGGGCAGCATCCAGGTATCTTACAATGCGACACACCATGCAAACGAGGCCATCGGCACTCCCCTGCTCATGAAGTTTATCGAGAATTTCTCCAAAGCGTACTCCTCCGGCAGAAGCCTGCAAGGCTATGATCTGAATGCCATTTTCAACCGTACCAGCCTGTTCATCATCCCTATGGTAAACCCTGACGGCGTGGACCTTGTCGCTTATTGGCCCCATTATACAAATTCTACCTATACGGAGGCTGCAAAGCTCAATAAAACCGGCCGTCCCCTGCCCAGTGTATGGAAGGCGAACGTCCGGGGCGTAGACTTGAATTTGAATTATCCTGCCTTGTGGGAAAGGGAGAAGCAGGAAGAAATAGAGCAGGGAATCACCTCCCCCGGTCCCAGGGATTTCGGCGGAGACGCCCCGTTGTCGGAGCCTGAGTCCAGGGCTATGTATGATTTCACAAGACAGCACAACTTCAGGCTGGTCATCGCCTACCACACCCAGGGTGAGGTTATTTACTGGCAGTTCCAGAACATGGCGCCGCCGCAGTCCCTCCCCATCGCCAGGCAGTTCGGCCAGATAAGCGGTTATGAGGTATCTCCCGGAACCAGTGAAGCAGCTTATGCAGGTTATAAGGATTGGTTCATCCAGGATTTTGGCAGACCCGGCTATACCATTGAGGTAGGAAGAGGTGCAAACCCCATTCCCATGAGCCAGTTCCCCAACATTTACCGGCAGAATGAAGGCATCCTGCTGCTGGCATCCGTTGTATAAGATGTAAGCATGGATCACTTGTTTGTCACAAATAGTGCCATTGCCTTATTGGCAAACTGCAAAAAACATGGTAAAATTTCATTATACCGACTTCATTTGAAATTTTACATAAGCTTCTGAGGAAGAGGAGGCCGCAATGGAAATCAATAACATGCTTCAGCAAAACATTGACAGCCTACGGCAGGCAATCGGCATATCCACTTTGAGGAAGGCCATGCATCAGGATGCCTCAACGGTAGCCAGCCTTCTCCAGGGTATGCAGCAAGTATCGGCAAAGATTATGGAAAGCTCGGTCACACCGGGCAAAGGCGCCAACATTGACATCCGGGTCTGATACACCCTCGCTTCATCTTCACGTATGCTGCCACCGGACAAAAAAGCTTTGCGACCGGCAGCATATTTTATTGTAAGAGACCGGGACATTTTCTGATGCTTCGCTATTTTTCAGACCGCCGGATGAGCAGGTCTGCCAGGGCATTGACCCTTTTCAATTCTACAGCCTTGTACATGCATAGCTCGTGACAGCACATGCATTCAATGCATTTCTTATAATTGATCCTTTTGGATTCCTTTTCTATCGCTTTGACCGGACAGCTGTCAACACAGACGTTGCAGCGTTTGCATATCCGCAGGTCGATATTCGGACGGGCTTTCATAAAATTGATGAAAACCGACATCAAATTCAAGGCCCGCCCCCTGGTGATTTTAAAGGCTGTTTTAAAGCCTGGCAGTACAGGCGGCGCGGTATAGTCCCCTTTGACATGGATCCGTTCAAGCTTATACTCGCCCAGCTTCCTCTCGATAGACGCTTTATAAAAGGGAATTTCCTCAATGGCAAGATTAATCATTTTACACGCTACCGTGTCAAGAGCCAATGCATCCGTACCCATCAGTAGCTTGTGCGCCGGGTATGAATTCCCTGCCGTCGGCCCCTGGCCTTCCATGGCGGTTATTCCGTCAACGATATGCAGGTCTACCTTCAGCACCTGGTTTATGTCTGCCAGTACCTCCCCGAACCGGGCCGAGGTAGGGGAAGATTTATGATATTCGGCTTTTTTCAGCCCGGGGATGCACCCGTACAAATTCTTAATGGCTCCGGTATATGCCGCCACCATGTGCGTCTTAAACTTGGGCAGATTGATTACCACATCCGCCTCAAACATAGGCTTGGCAAGGAAAAGCGCCTCCTGGGAGCTGTCCCGGCTTTTGGCCTCCACCACGCCCTCACGGTCAAAATTCTTTATTTCTGCGCCTTCCTCCAAAGCCACCTTTTCCAGGCCGGAGACGGTGAAGCTTTTTCCTGTCACCGCCCTTCCCGGGATGGCTCCCCCGGAGCTGTCGCCAACCCATACCGTGCACTGCTTTTGCACCAGTATGCGGATAACGGCCCGGACGAACTCGCTGTTGGTGATGGCAGCAGAATCGGAGGGCTTCGGCCCAAGCAAATTGACTTTCAGGAGCACCTTCATACCCGGCTTTACGAACCTGTCCCAGCCGCCCAGCAGCTCAATGCCCGCATTGATTTTAGCAATCATTGGCTCCAGCTCATAGCTTTTGCATTCCTGGATTACGACAGTACTCATCTCGTCCCCTTCTTGTGACAAACAACTGTAAAATCATTGTTTAAATATTGTTCTTTGACCTCAACTCTTTCAATGGCGGGAAAATCCTTCAGCAGTATTTTTATTTCTTCCGGATCATGATAAAAATACTTGTCCTCCCTGTCCGGCGAGTCCTTGTGCAGCAGGTTGAATACCACCGTCTCCTTTGCCGTATCCAGCATTTTTTTCAATGCCTTCAGCAAAAATTCCCTGTTGTTGCCCAGATTCAAATTAAAAATGCCGGAGGTATAGATGACGTCAAAAGAGCGGCTGCTAAAGGCTTCATCCTCAAATACATCCACACAGAGGAATTCTCCGTCCAGCTTTTTACATTTCGCGGATTCTATCATGCTTTCAAGAATGTCCACGCCGGTATATTGAACGTGTAATCCTTTGTAGATCAGGTATTCCAGGAGGTTTCCCATGCCGCAGCCGATATCGAGAAGCGACTTGCCCTCAAGGGAGACGGAGTCCAGCAGCATGTCGAACCGCAGCCGCTGCGCTTTCTCGCTCTCCCACCCCAATACGCCGTAGTCAGGCAAGCCCTGGCCCATTTTTGATTCGTAATATGTGCGAATTTCTTCCGTTTTCTTCAATTTATCCTCCATGTCCAATTTTCTTGACGAATTGGACCTCAACTATTTTAGCCATTCCTTTAATTATATTTTCCTATTATTCATACGTCAACACCTTGAATAAATATACCATACATATGAATTTATAAACTGCAAATACTACATTTCCAGGGTATTTTGCCTTGAGATAAAACAAAGGAGTGATAATGATGGCAAATAACGAAAAATTGGTCCCCAGTGCTAAAAACGGACTGAATAAGATGAAATATGAAGTAGCCAATGAGCAGGGAATAAATCTCAAAGAAGGTTATAACGGAGATATCAAAGCCAGGGATGCAGGAAAAGTAGGCGGCAACATGGTCAAAAAATTGATCGCTCAGGCCGAAAATCAAATGAGAAGCAAATAAATCAAAAAAAGTCCGGAATACCGGAGAAAGACCGGGGCTGACCGGAAAACCTCCGGCCGCCCCCGGTCCTTACAGATACAAATCCCAGCGCTCTTCCCTCAGGGTTAGTCCCCACTCTCTATTATCTTTTGCTTCCGTTACCTTGAATCCGTAGCTTTTATAAAGATGCCGCGCGGCATCAAGTATGCTGACAGTCAACAAGTATATGTGCCTGTAGTTCTTTTCCCTGCAAAAATCAATTGCCTTCCTGATCAGTTTATGACCTACCCCTCTGCCGCGTACTTCCGGTTCTATGAAAAACCACCGAAGCTGAGCGGCATCACCGGACTTCACGATAGCTATAACGCCTGCCGGCCGGTTATCCATTTCTGCAATCCATAGGTTTTCATTTTCATCATGCTTTTCATGGAACCTCCTTACATACTTTTCGACATACTTGCCAAACTCAGGACCAAAGCCGTATTCGTCCTCATATAGTTCAATCTGCCTGAAAATGATATAGTCCAGATCCCCGGCGCAATAAGGCCTTAGGGTAACCGGATTGAGCCCGTCCATCAAAGCCTGCTTTATGTAGTTCATGGAATTGAAAAGCTTGAATTGTTCACCCTCCGCCAGATGACTGATGAGCCCTTTAACCTGATTGTCAGACTTTTCCTGAAGGCCTGAAAGTATAGATTTTCCGGTTGGCGTCAGACTCAGGTACAGGGCGCGCCCGTCTCTGGACGAGCTCTCTCTGAGGATGAGTCCATTGCTTTCAAAGCGTTTCAGTATCCTGCTCATATACCCCCGGTCAATATTCAGTTTATCCATTAAAAGATTGGCAGTGCAATTTCTTATTTTATCAATTTCATAAAGAATACGGACTTCCGTAAGAGAATATGCGCTGTCAAGGATATGCCCGTTTAAAAGACCCAGCAAATCCGTGTAAAACCGGTTATAGCTTCTGATTCCCTGTATGATTTGATTCTCCGTCGCTTCCATGCTACCACTCCTTATTCTATCCTTCTGCGTTGATATAATAGTATGAAATATAGTTGATTTTGTCAACTATATTGATGAACAAAATAATTCACACAGCGCTGTCCTCTTTTGCAATAGCGAAGGACCTCATGGCTGCAACATAATTCTTTGTCTTAATGCAAATAATAATTTTTACGGTTGGCAGAAGCAATTGGCGAAAGAAATCAATCCCGCCCGCCGGAGATATGGAGGCTGAAATGTCCGGAAAAAAATCAGGTTTATCCGCATTTGGACTGACAATGATGGCAATTGGCACGGTAATCGGCGGTTCTTTCTTTTTGGGCTCCGCCATACCCATCAAGGCTGCAGGGCCTTCAATCATGATTTCCTATATCATCGGAGGCATCCTGGTTTATTTCATACTCTTTGCCCTCTCGGAGATGACGGTGGCAGATGCAGATCCTGGCTCCTTCAGAGCCTTTGCGCAGCGGGCATTCGGCCCTGCCGCAGGCTTTGTTACAGGCTGGGTTTACTGGACCGGCCTGATCCTCGCCATGTCCAGTGAGGCGGTTGCCGTATCCTTATTGATCCGGCTTTGGTATCCTCAGCTCTCCATACTGGCCATAGGAACCTTGATCATCATTCTCATCACCATGGTAAACCTGATGGGCGCCGGCTGGATTACCCGGCTGGAAAGCAGTCTCGCAGCGGTAAAGGTGGTAGCCATTATCGCCTTTATTGTCCTGGCAGCCGCATTGATTTCCGGACTTTTTCCCGGAAAGCCCCAGGTGGGCGCCGGCGCATTAGGTACAGAACCGATTTTTCAGGGCGGGCTTTCCGGGATTGCCGGAAGTATGCTGATGGTCATGTTTGCCTATGCCGGATTTGAAGTCATCGGCCTTGCGGCTTCCGAAACAAGCCAGCCCCATAAAGTGGTGCCAAGAGCTATATTATATACGGTCCTCTCTCTGACTGTCCTTTATATAGGTGCAATCGCATTGCTTATGCCTTTATTGCCCACGGAAAGAATTTCTACGGAGGTAAGTCCCTTTATCGCAGCATTGGAATTCCGGGGTATAGGGTGGGCGGCAGGCGCAATCAACATCGTGCTTGTTACCGCCATCCTGTCCACTATGCTGGCTGCAACCTTCGGACTGGGACGGATGATGCGTTCCCTTGTCGCCGAGGGACATGCGCCCCAATGGCTTAAAGACAAGGGTGATGTGCCTTACCGCGGCATTGGCTTTTCCGGTGCGGCGATGTTTGCAGGCCTTGCCATGAGCTTTTTGCTTCCAAAGCAGGTTTACCTTTTCCTTGTGGGTTCCGGCGGATTTTCACTGCTTTTCACCTATCTGATCATCTTGTTGTCCCATTACAAATTCCGCAAAAAAAATGGCTGTCCCCCCAAGGGGAACTGCCAGCTTCCATTGTATCCTTTTACCTCCTGGGCCGCGATTGCAGCCACAGGAGCCATTCTCATCAGTATGCCGTTAATCCCCGGCCAGGCGGCCGGTATGGCGGCAGGTATTTCATTGGTCCTGTTCTACCTGCTGTGTTATGCGGTAATGCATTATTTCAAACGGCGCAGGCATGCCAGAAACTATACCTGAAAAAGCCTTCTTTTATTTCTTACACTATTTCTTCCACTTTGCAAGCGCGTCGGCCAGTGCGGAATTAATGCCCGAATCCTCCTGCTGGTTAAGGAATCTGCCTACATCCTTCTTATTTACCTGCTCACCTTTTCTCTTGTTGAAAGCCTCCAGCTTTTCACGGTAACCGCAGCCGCAGTAAAAGGACTTATTTTCGCCCTCGCCCCTGATTTCCATCTTCTTGTGACACTCCGGGCACCTGGCGTTGGAAACCATGGACAGACCTTTCCGGTAGCCGCATTCCCTGTCCTGGCATACCAGCATTTTTCCCTTCTTTCCGTTGACCTCCAGAAGATATTTACCGCATTCGGGACATTTCTCCCGGGTCAGGTTGTCATGCTTGTAAACATCGGAGCTGGCAATTACGTTTGAAACCAGCTTCGTTGCATAGCTTTTCATCTCGTTGACGAATTCGCCCGGATTGGCCTTGCCCTTGCTGATCAAAGCAAGCTTCTGCTCCCATTTTGCAGTGAGTTCCGGCGATTTCAGGTCCGCGGGAACCATCTCCACCAGTTGGATTCCTTTGGAAGTCGGATGTATTTCCTTGCCCCGCCGTTCCATGTAAAAGGAATTGAAAAGCTTTTCAATGATATCGGCACGGGTTGCAGGCGTGCCAAGGCCGCTGGTCTTATCCATGGCTTCACGCAATGCGTCGTTTTCTATAAATTTGCCGGGATGCTCCATGGCAGTGAGCAAAGTGGCTTCGGTATACCTGGCGGGAGGCTTGGTTTTTCCGTTTACCAACTGGACGGAGGCAGGCTTGATTTTGTCTCCCTTTTTCAGGTCCGGCAGGCTCTGGTCCTCTTCCTCTCCCTCTTCCTCCTCATTGTTCCTTTGTCCTTCATAAACCGCCTTCCACCCCTTGGACTTGATGATCTTCCCCCTGGCGGTAAACAGTTCTCCGTTTATGACAACCTTTACTGTGGTCTGCTCATACTCGAAAGCCGGACTCAGCACCGCAATAAAGCGTTTTACAACCAAATCGAAGATATTTCTTTCTTCACTGCTCAAATCTCCAAGATTGACATACTGTTCTGTGGGGATAATGGCGTGGTGGTCCGAAACCTTGCTGTTGTCTACAAATCTCTTTGTGGCTCTTATCCTGCCTTTAAGCAAAGCACGCGCCGGCTCCGCATAGGGTCCTACCGCTATGCTCTTCAGACGGTCGGGCAATGTCGGCACGATGTCCTCCGTGATATACCGTGAGTCTGTCCTCGGATAGGTAAGTATTTTATGGGTTTCATACAGTTTTTGCATAATCCCCAGGGTTTGTTTCGCAGAATAGCCATATTTCCGGTTTGCATCACGCTGCAGTTCCGTCAGGTCGTAGGCTAAAGGAGGCTGTTCTTCTTTTGCCTCTTTTTTTACGTCCGCAATCTCTCCGGCCTGGCCTTTTACTTTTGCCAATACGGCATCCGCTTGCTGCTTGCTGAACAGCCTTGTCTGTCCGCTTTGCCTGTCCTGCCAGGTAATTGTATAGCCTCCGGCATTTGCACTGATGGTCCAGTAATCCTTCGGCACAAACCGCTTGATTTCGTTTTCCCGTTCCACCACCATCGCCAGCGTCGGCGTCTGTACACGGCCTGCAGAAAGCTGCGCATTATGCTTGCAGGTCAAAGCCCTGGTTACGTTCAGCCCGATGAGCCAGTCGGCTTCCGCCCTGCACTCCGCAGATCTGAAAAGATTTTCGTATTCCCTCCCGGGCTTCAGATTCGCAAAGCCTTCCTTGATGGCCTTGTCGGTCTGGGAAGAGATCCACAGCCTCTTAATAGGCTTGCTGAAGCCTGATTTGATCAGGATCCACCGGGCGACAAGCTCCCCTTCCCTCCCGGAGTCCGTCGCAATGACCAGCTCATCCACATCCTCTTTTTTCAAAAGGCTTTTGACGATCCCAAACTGCTTTGCCGTTTCCTTGATGACCACCAGCTCCATTTTTCCGGGCAGCATGGGGAGATTGTCAAGGCTCCAGGTCTTGTATCTTTCTCCGTAAGCTTCCGGGTCCGCAAGGGTCACAAGATGCCCCAGCGCCCAGGTCACAATATATTTCGAGCCCATGATGCAGCCGTTTCCGTTTTGACTGCAATTGAGCACCTTTGCCAGATCTCTTCCTACCGATGGCTTCTCGGCCAGAACCAGTGTCTTACCCATTTTTTGTATCCTTTCGCAAATAAAAGTTCGAGGGGTAATCCCGCAAAAAAACAAGTCATGCAAATATATTTTGCATGACTTATAATTATATTACATAAATATGAATTTGGCTATTTAATTCCAATGGGGCATGCCCCATACCCTCACGGCGGGATATGAATTCGCCCTTCGCTGCACAAGGTCGTTTTTCATTGGCTCAGCCTTTGGCAGCCGGTCACAGGCCCCATCCGGGCAGGTATTGTTTGGTATTTTGCAACATTTTTTCAAAAAGTGCTTTGGCATCATCGATGCTCAAGTTCACCAGCGGATCGCTGACAAATGCCGCAAATGCCAGTTCCCTGTCTTTCTCCAGCGCTGCCTTCATGATTGCATGCTGGTTATGTACGTGCCTTAGGACCAGGTTATTGACCTGATCGGGCAATTTTCCGGCTGCAAGGGGAACGATTGAGTTTCTTGACACGTAAGCATTGGTTTCAACAACGCTGCCCATCGGAATCCCCATCAACTGCCCCTTGTTGGGCAAATTCATATTGGTCAGCAGGTCCTGAAGGCCCAGCAGCGCTTTCATTAAAGCTACGCCTTCCTCCCCCGTCCTGGTGAGTTCCCACTTTTCTTCGCCTTTTACAAGCCGCTGGGACTTCGCGATTCTTTCCTCCAGTTCCTTCAGCCGGTAGCTGACGGGAGTAAGCCGGAACTGCCAGTCCAGCACCGTTTCCGGATTTTTCAGATACCACGGAGGGCAGAACTCCGCAAGATGCCTGTCACCGGCGGCCGCAATGGTTTTATACCGCTTGAACAGGTCCATTTTTACCCGCTGTCCCGAGACGAAGCAGCTTTCCCCCTCCGCCCTGGACGGCCCTTCATAGCCGGGTTCGTAATATTTTTCCACAAATTCGCCGTAAACCTCCAGGATTGAATTCCCTGAATAAGTGGCTTCATCAATCCATGTAAAGTGATTTATGCCTTTGACGTTGACCTTGATGTCGCTCCGGGCGGCGCCTTCAATCCCTCTGAACTCTTTGAGCAGCTTCACAAACAGTTCCTGTGTCCCAAATACTTCATGGCAGCAGCCGAAGGCTTTAATACCCGGAAACACCTCATACAGCGTCATTGTGCACAAGGTCATGGGATTGGTATAGTTGATGACCCAGGCCTCGGGACTGACTCTTTGAATGGCTTGCGCAATCTCCCTATACATGGGAATGGTTCTAAGGGCCCGCACCAGCCCGCCGGGCCCGGTAGTATCCCCCACGGCCTGATAGATACCATACTTCTCCGGTTCGTGAACATCCGATTCCATTTCCTTGAATGTACCCGGAAGGATGGAAATAACGACAAAATCTGCCCCCTCCAAAGCATCGTCAAGCTTTTCCACCGCTTTGAAAGACCATGCGCTTTTGGCCGCATCGCTTTGTGAAATGTTGTTTCCTATGCGTTCATTGTCATAGGCGGCGCTAAAATCTATGTCATAAAGCCTGACTTCGCCGGAAAGCTGCCCTTCCAGCACCAAGTCGTTCATCAAACCCCAGGCCCAGCCCCTTGAGCCTCCGCCGATGTATGCGATACGGATATTTTCCGCCCTGTCGCCATTCATTCTCATAACATTCCTCCTCAATACCTGCTCTTTATTCAATGTTATAACAATTTATGCACGATTTCATTTCATATCTTGTTCATATCAGCGGATTTTCTACAAATATTGTCCTTCTGTACTTGATGCGCATTTAAACAGCATGAGGAAATGAAAAGCTGCCGGAAATATTTTACACGATCCGGCAGCTGCACAAATCCCCATAGTTCTATGTTTACGTCATCGAAAATTTTTAAGGCCTCAGCCAGCGGTCAAGCCACGAAAGGGCGTCTTCCTGCATTTGCAGGTTGAACTCATGCTTGTTGTCATAGAATTTGGACGCGAAGCGTTCCTTTATTGCCAGTTTTTCATAGACCTTGCCGATTTTATCACAAGCCTGTTCCATCCCCTCCACATTGTAGAGGCTATCTCTGGAGCACTGCTGGATGAATAGAGGGTTGGGTGCGGTAAGGGAAGCGACATCCGGCAGATCCATATGCGCGGGAAGTCCCGGTATGTATACCATGTAGGTGTGGTTCCGCAAATTATTAAACAGAAGTGAACCGAAAGTAGGCATCCACCCTGCCGCAACGCTGCATTTGATCCTTGAATCCAGCGCCGCAAGGTGGGCGCTTCTGAAGCCGCCCAGAGACAGGCCGCAGCAGCCGATTCTATCCGTATCCACTTCTTCCCTTGTACACAGGTAATCGATGCTTTTCCGGTCGTCGTGAAACAGAATCCCGGGCCAGGTGGCTCCGGACATGAAAATATGCTTTACGAGGAGAGCTTCAAGGTCACCGCAAATCGTATTCACCAGTTCAATGTATCCGTCGCTTCCAGGAGCACTGCTCTCCAGCCTGCCGCTGTATGGCTTGAGGATTTCATCCGCAACCTGTCCCAAATCAAACCTTCTGGACCCGAAATAGAACCCGTCGATACACAAGACCACATAGCCTCTTTTTACTGCCTCGTTCGCCCAGGAACGGCCGCTGTAGGACTCTTTCTTAAAATTCCTCAATATTTCCGGCTCATTTTCCTGCTCCACAATTTTTTCCCTGCCATAATAATAAAAACCGCTGTGATCGTGGAGAGCAACAATTGCAGGATGCTTGCCTTTCCCCTCCGGAATAAGCAGAGTCCCTTTGACCCGGACATTTTGCGCAGTGTCGAATTCGATTTCCTCCTGCCTGCAGCCAGCCGTCTCCCTTGTTTCCACAATTGCCGGATTCAGAGGAGCCTCTCCGGGGAAATAGCTCAGCAGCTGGAACACCTTTGATCTGGCCATGACCTTCCACTGCTCGAAATCAGCCCATTTACCCGTCATATAGGACAATCCCTGTGTCCCGGACTGATAATATCCGTTTAAAAAGTCATAATAGCCGCCAATGTGGCTCTTCTTTTTTTCATCCTGCATTACCCGTGTACCTTCCCTTTCCTGCCGTTATCATGAGGGTTTCATATCATATTATTGCCCTGCCTGCTGTGCCCCGTCCTAAAATTCCACCGCACTACCGCTTGTGATTCGCCCGTATGACAATTCTTAACGGGTGCAGCTCTTCTTCCAGGGTAACAGGCATTCCGCCTCTGCCTTTAAGTTCATCCATGTAATAATCAAAATAATCTTTCCCTTTTTCTGTAAGTTCCATAGGCCCGCAGTCCCGGTCACCGATCACGAGCCTTGTCCTGTCTCCTCCGTCCGTTGCTTCCATGAAGCCTTTCGTACCGAAAATACGCAAATGTTCATTGCCCCATTTTCCAAAGCCGGGCTGGTTCAGATAATTGGCAATAACGCTTGCCACCCCGCCGTTTTCCAGCCGCATGACGTAGGAAGCAGCCATCTGCAGTTCACCGGCTCCCACAGGATTGCCCAATTGGGTTGCTTCTACTTTTACATCCGCTATCCGGGTACCCGCAACATGCTCTACGAATCTGACGGCATGTATGCCTACCTGCATGGCCAGTCCGCCGTCCACATCGTTATCCTGGGGTCTGTTGTCATGATAGGGATAGGATTTCTGGGCAAAAACCTGGACCACCTGGCCGATGAGGCCATCCTTCACCTGACGGCGCATGGAAGCATAGGGCTCTTCAAACGCCGTCCCTGCCATTTCGTGAAATTTCAGCCCATAACGGCCGGCAGTCTCAAGGATGGCATCCAGCTCCCTCTCCGTCATTGCGCAGGGCTTTTCCGCATAGACATGCTTTCCGGCCCTCAGGCATTTAATTGCATCCTCCGCTTGATTCCGCCGTACCGGCGAGCAGAGGGATACCAGCTCTACCCTGTCGTCCTTCAGCATTTCGTCCAGGGTTGCATACGTCTTCAGGCCGGGACCGCTTCTCAGCCCTTCGGGCAGGGACGCGCCATACGCTGCTGCAGCCGCCAGCCCGGCATCCGGATGGTCCTCCAGAAGCTGGGTAATCTGATGGCCGTTATTTCCGTAAAGTCCAATTCCGATTTTCATGTGACACCTCCAAATTAGTCGTCAATTGTCGTCAATCGTAGAACCGTATCTATTTTCAAAAAATCCTTAAGGGCTTCCATGCCAAAGCCGCCTTAGAACCTGTTTCGTATCTGCTTGTGCTTGACATTTTGAGTGGATTTTGTGTCAGGCAAGGCAAATTTTTGCAGAAATAATTTGTTTATTTCAAAAAAATTTAACGCAGCATGGCGCAAAATACGCCAAAATGACGAGTGCAATGAGATACCAAACAGGTTCTTAAGGCCGGGTAGCCGCTTCCAGCATGGATAAATACCTGCTGGCCTCCTCTGCCGAACCGCCGCACATCTCCGGCGACGGCTTCAGACTACCGCAGACCTCCGGCCTTTCGGGCCGCCCAAATATCCTGCACCTGTTGTCATCGGAAAGCTGCACACATCTCGCGCCAAAAGGCTTGCCGTCAGGCATTCCGGGTATCGGCGAAGATATTGACACATATATGCAGCATGCCGCGCACCCTGCTCTGCATTCCATACGATGTTCCTTTCCCTGTAATATCAGCTTTTTCTGTACTCCCCCGGAGTTTTTCCCGTAATTTTCTTAAACAGCCGGTTGAAATTCTTTATGTCCTTAAAGCCCACATCCGAAAGTATTTCGATCACTTTTTTATCGGTGGTTTTCAAAAGTGTGCAGGCTTCCGATATTCTCAGGTTTTGCAGATAAGCGGAAAAATTCTGTCCCGTCACATCCTTGAAAAGCCTGCTGAAATAGCTTCTGCTTAAGAAGGTCCGCACCGCCACCTCATTGATGTTCAGCTCCGAGGAATGATAGTTCTGCTTGAGAAAATCAAAAGCCTTGCCGATAATTTCAGTCTTTTTGCTGCTGGCTTCCAAAGGACGGGCCCCTTCGCTTTCCATATACCGGAAGATTCTGGTAAGCATTTCTATCAAAGCCGACCGCAGGATATTGACATATCCTTTTTGTTTGGAAAAGAACTCCTTCTGCATTTTTCTGTAAATTTCCTCTATCTCGCCTTGCTGTGTAATCGTGAGCTTCAGCCTGACGGCAGGCCCGCTGTCGATAAAAAAGGTATTGAACAGCAAGGAGCCTGCAATAGCTTTGAAATCATTGGCATCGATCAATGAATAATCCAGAAATTCCGGCTTGAAAATGCAGTTATACACCGTAATCTTGCTGTTGGGATCCGAAGGGTCGCTGATCATGGCATGGGGAGTGTCGTAGTTGATGAGGAACAGGTCCCCCTTTGAAATGCTGTACTGGTCATCCCCAATGGAATGCAGGCCCTTGCCGGAGCTGACATAAACGATTTCGATAAAATCGTGCTTGTGTCTGGGGGTCCCCTTCTCCGTGACTATATTCATGAAAATGGAAGCCTCGTTATGAAAGAAATCATGTCCCTTAAACTGGCTTATGTCAGTCATTCTTATTCTCCAATCCCACTATACCGGATACATTTAAGTACTGGCGCAACTATAACTTCCCGTCCCACAACACAAAAAACACCCATATTTATAATACCATATACCATAGTATTTTTTATTAAAAATTATAAAATCTACATATAGACTTTCTTTCTTAATAGAAAAATCGTATAGGAGTGTGAAAAAATGATCAGTATTATAAAACCCAGGTGTGAATATAAGGAAAATCCTTTGGGTATCGACGTCCTTTCGCCCAGAATCAGCTGGCAACTGAGTTCCGAAGCCAGAGGAATACTGCAGGAGGCATACAGGATTCAGGTTTCGAAAAATGCCTCCTTTGATGACCTTGCATGGGACAGCGGAAAAGTAGACTCCGCTCAATCGCTGCATGTGGAATATGCGGGCAAAGTCCTGGAGTCCCGTACCCGTTATTTTTACCGCATAAAAGTATGGGACAACAAGGGGAATGAGTCGGAATGGTGCCCTGCAGCCTGCTGGGAAATGGGTCTTCTGAAAGACACCGAGTGGAAGGCGCAATGGATCACCTCCCAGAACACGGATAATCCGTCCGGGCTTACGGAATCTCCTTATCTCCGGAAGGATTTCAATGCAAAAAGCGGAATAAAATCAGCCAGAATATATTCCACTGCGCTGGGCCTCTATGAACTTTACATCAACGGCGCAATTGCAGACGACACGCTGTTTGCCCCCGGTTGGACCAGCTATGGCCACAGGCTTCAATATCAGACCTATGATGTCACAAAGTTTTTGAAAAGCGGTGAAAACGCTCTGGGCGTCACTCTTGGGAATGGCTGGTATAAAGGAAATCTTGCATGGGTCAATCAAAAATGCATCTATGGCGAGAAGCTTGCCCTACTGCTGCAGCTGCATATTACCTACGAAAACGGTGAAGAAGAAGTGATTATTTCCGACGACAGCTGGAAGGCTTCCACCGGACCTATCCTTATGTCTGAAATCTATCACGGCGAGACCTATGACGCCCGGCTGGAAGCAGACGGCTGGAATAATCCCGGCTTTGATGACGGAGCATGGACCAAAACCGTATTTTTGGAATATACCGGCGGTGGATTGGTGGCACAGGAAAACGTACCTGTCAAAGCAGTGGAAGAGATAACACCCATTGAAATCATAACCACGCCTACGGGTGAAACGGTGCTGGACTTTGGCCAGAATCTGGTCGGCCGCATTTGCTTCCAGGCCAGCGGGCCTGCCGGTACGGAAATTACATTGCAGCATGCCGAAATACTGGATAAGGACGGGAATTTTTATACTGCAAATCTGAGATCTGCAAAACAGACCGTTAAATATATCATGAAGGGCTCCGCCAGGGAAACCTATGAACCCCATTTCACTTTCCAGGGCTTCCGCTATCTGAAGGTTGAGGGATATCCCGGGGAATTGAAGCTCTCCGCTTTCAGGGCGAAGGTCATTCATTCTGCCATGGAGGCCACCGGCAGCTTCCGTTGTTCAAATGATCTGGTAAATCAGCTGCAGCGCAATATCCTATGGGGCCAGAAAGGAAATTTCCTAGACGTGCCTACCGACTGCCCCCAGCGGGACGAGCGGCTGGGTTGGACGGGAGACGCCCAGATGTTTATCCGGACAGCCTGCTTCAATATGAATGTTGCTCCATTCTTCAGCAAATGGCTTAAAGACCTTCATGCCGACCAATCTGAAGAAAAGGGCGTGCCTTTTGTCATACCGCATGTTCTTGACGAAAACGCCTACTCCTCCTCCGCCTGGGGAGACGCATCCACCATATGCCCCTGGACGATTTATACCTGCTATGGCGACAAACGGATTCTTGAAGTACAATATGAAAGCATGAAGCAGTGGGTGGAATACATTGAACGGCAGGGCGAGGACAGCCTCTTATGGAATACCGGCTTCCACTTCGGCGACTGGCTGGGTCTTGATTCAAAAGCAGACAGTTACATAGGGGCAACCCCCACCGATTTTATCGCCACTGCTTTTTACGCATATTCCTCCGGACTGCTTGCAAAAACCGCAGGTATCTTAGGAAAGCATGAGGACGAGGAGAAGTACGCTGCGCTGCATTCCAACGTACTCGCCAGCTTCAGAAAGGAATTCGTCACCGAAACGGGACGCCTGGTGTCGCCTACTCAGACCGGGCATGTGCTGGCCTTAATGTTTGACCTGGTAGAGGAAAAGCATGTCAAAAGAACTGTCGACGCCCTGGTAAAATATCTGGAAGATAATAAAGTCCACCTGACCACAGGCTTTGTCGGAACTCCGTATCTCTGCCATGTCTTAAGCAAAAACGGACACAACGAGATGGCCTACAAGCTTTTACTGCAGACGGATTATCCTTCCTGGCTCTACCCGGTAACCAAAGGCGCCACCACCATATGGGAGCATTGGGATGGAATCAAGGAAGACGGCTCCTTCTGGAGCACCGACATGAATTCCTTCAACCATTACGCTTATGGCTCCATCGGCGACTGGATGTACAGGGTCGTGGCGGGAATCGATGCCGGCGAACCGGGCTACAAGCACATCCTTATCCGTCCGCAGCCAGGCGAGGGCTTGACTTTTGCCGAAGCCACCCACGCTTCCATGTATGGCGAGATCAAGTCGGGCTGGAGCAAAGCAGGCTCCACCCTGGAATTCACCGTTGACATTCCGGCAAATACCACCGCAGAAATCGTACTTCCGGCTGCAACAGCGGAAAATATCCTTGAAAGCGGGAATAAGCTGTCGAGCTTGAAAGAAATTTCAGACTTGCAGCAACTGGCGCAGGGTGTAAGCTTCCGTGCCGGTTCCGGAAAGTATTGCTTTAAATGCCAAGTGTAAATACAGGCCGGAGTCATAAAAGCTAATTTCTGTCACAGGGGCGGCCATTGGCCGCTCCTGGTATTCTGCCGACTCTTTAGCTGAAAAGACACAGCGGCAATCATTGACCGCCCCTACACAGGATTCTCTTTCATAACAATGACACAAAAATATCCATTATTTTACATCTTATTCCCCTATACAATAGCTGACGCAATTTTCTTTGTTTGCTATTTGCATGTAAATAGAATATAATTTAATATTGCTGAAAAAATAATATATAAAGGATAAAGTAATGGAAAATTTGATCTTTAAAGAATTGAATCTGTCAAAGGAAGTCCAGAAGGCAATCGCCGAAATGGGCTTTGAAGAGGCCACGCCAATTCAGTCGTTGGCGATACCTCATATAATGGAAGGCAAGGATGTCATCGGCCAGGCGCAAACCGGTACAGGCAAGACGTGTGCCTTTGGCATACCGGCAATCGACATGCTTGAAACGGAGAATGAAGGAGTACAGGTTTTGGTCCTGTGTCCCACCAGGGAATTGGCTATTCAGGTATCGGAGGAACTGAAGAATGTCTCCATTCATAAAAAGAATGTAAAAATCCTCCCCATCTATGGAGGCCAGCCGATCGAAAGACAAATCAGCGCGCTGAAAAAGCGTCCCCAGATCATCATCGGCACTCCGGGCCGGGTCATGGACCATATGCGGCGCCATACCCTCAAGCTGGCCAATCTGAAAATGATTATCCTTGATGAGGCCGATGAAATGCTGAACATGGGGTTCAGGGAAGATATCGACACAATTCTCAAGGAGGTGCCTGAAGCCAGGCAGACCATCCTTTTTTCCGCCACCATGCCCAAGGAAATCCTTGACCTCACCAAGAAATACCAGAACAAGCCGGTGATGATCAAAGCCGCCCACAAGGAGCTTACGGTCCCCAGTATCGAGCAGTATTACCTTGAGGTGCGGGAAGGCTCAAAGCTGGAAATACTCTCAAGGTTGATCGATGCCAACAGCATCAAGCTCTCCCTGGTCTTCTGCAACACCAAAAAAAGAGTGGATGAACTGGCACAGAATCTGCAGTCCCGCGGTTATGCCGCCGAAGCTCTCCACGGCGATATGCGGCAAATCCAAAGAGACAAGGTAATGGCAAAGTTCAGGAAAGGCAGTATTGACATTCTTATCGCAACCGATGTAGCTGCCCGCGGAATCGATGTGGATGACATCGAGGCGGTATTTAATTATGACCTGCCCAACGATGAGGAATACTACGTGCACAGAATCGGCCGCACCGGCAGGGCCGGGAAAGCGGGCAAAGCATACAGCTTCATTGTAGGCCGTGAAATATATGAATTAAGAGATATCCAGAGATATACCAAATCCCATATCAAGCTGATAAAGCCTCCTTCTTTGCTGGATGTTGAAGAAAATAAAATGGGAGGCATCATGAAAAAGATCCGGGAGTTGATTGCAGAGGGACATTACAGTAATTATACTGGCTATATAGAGCGAATGCTGGAGGATGAAAACAACTCCAATGCAGAAGAAAATTATATAACCACACTGGACGTAGCCGCCGCCCTTTTAAAGATGGTAGCGGGCAATAATACCGCCCCCCAGCAGGATAAGAGCGAGGAGGCCATCGAGGAAGACAACGGCGCGGAAGAAGGAATGGTGCGGTTCTTCATCAATATCGGCAGCATCAGCCAGGTCCAGCCCAAACATATCGTGGAATGCATCGCATCCAACACGGGTATGCCGGGGAAATCCATCGGCGCTATTAACATCTTTGATAAATACACCTTTGTGGAGGTCCCCCGGGAATATGCGCCAAAGATGATGACTTCCATGAAAAACGCAAAGATCAAGGGAAGAAAAGTGAATATCGAAAAAGCAAATAAAAGATAAAAACCGGTGAAGGGTAAAAGTGAAAGATAAAGGGCGGATAGGGAATTCATCCGCCCTTTGGCATATCCTCCGGCCTGCCGGCTTTCCATTGCAATATCTACTCCGTGTGATTTATCCTTCACAGGGACCAGGGTATCCTCCGGATCCCGGTGGCCTGCTTTTTAGCAAAATAAAAAGGAGAGCCAGGCTCTCCCTTTACTTTTTACCACCTGTTACCGCCACCGCCGTAACCTTTGTTTCCACCTCTACCGCCGCCACCGCCGCCGTAGTTGTTCCTCTGCTGTTTTCTTGCTCTTCTGCAGTCAGGGCATCTCTGAGGTTCGTTTTCAAATCCCTTTTCCTTGTAGAAAGCCTGTTCGCTTTCGTTGAAAATGAACTCGGTGCTGCAATCCTTGCAGGTAATTACTTTGTCTGCCATATAAAATATACCTCCTCAATTTATTTGGATTTAATACTTCTTGACAGTCTCTCCTAATAAATTAAAGAGGATGTGTTCAAAAAATGATTAATCCATGGCCGCACATAGCGACCAACCACTAAAGCATAACACAATTGCCAGCAATTTGCAAGAGTTTCGTTATTTGTTGGTGCAAAATCCAGAATTTAAAAGTTCTGCATTTGTAAACAAATTATTAAGAAATACTGGAAAATGTTATTTAGCTAGGGGACGGGGTAAAAAGCATATATTACTCCGAAGGAAAGGGTGAGTGAAATGAAAATGAAAAAGGGCAAAATATTTCCCATTATTGCGATATTCCTGTCTTTAATGATAACAACAGCAGCATGCCAGCAGGCAAAGTCCCCGGCAAACGAAACCTCCCAGGGAACCCAGGCGGCGGCTGTAAATACTGAGCAAACAACTGAAGGAGATCAAGGGCTGAAAGTCTTTACAACTGCCAAACTGGCCAAATACAACGGCAAAGACGGTAATCCCGCCTATATAGCGGTAGACGGAAAGGTCTATGACGTAACAAACGTACCGGAATGGAAAGGCGGGGTCCATCAAAACAGATTTGAGGCGGGAAAGGACCTGACGGAGGAGATTACCAAGCTTTCTCCCCATGGAAAGTCAAAGCTTGAACTGGTTCCCATAGTAGGAACCCTTGCCAAATGACGGGAAAGGAGTGTCACATTTATGAAACTGCTGCCTAAATCCAATTTTCCCAGACTGCATTTATTCATAGCGGCCTTTACGCTGCTGAGCTTGGCAACAGGCCTGAGCCTGAATTACGGATTGATTCCCGGGTATACCATAAGAACCGTCCATTTTTATTCAGGCCTCCTGATTATTGTATCACCGGCCATTGTCCTGGTTTTTATGAAAAAAAGGCGCCAAATACTGAGCGCCGCCAAGTCCCTGATCTTTATAAACAGCATGGATATCAAGCGGAAACGGTATCTTTCCATGGTAAGCAAGGTCCTGCTGAATCTGTTTATCCTGGGACTGGTGAAGCAGCTTCTGACAGGACTTGTTATCGGACTTAAGCTGTTTAACACACCGGACGCCGTAAACGCTTTGTACAAGGTTCATACGGCCGGGTTGTTCCTGCTGCCCATTCTCCTTGTTCTGCACGTAGTACTGATGATTATTGTCAAAAGGACCAGGGTACAGCCTGCAAAGCAAAACGTCTCTATTTCAAAATAGCAGAATAATTGAATTATGTTTATAACATTGGCGCGAAAGTGCTCCAAGCATGTCATTCTGTACAAAGTGGAGAATCGTCCAAAGATCCCTCACTATGCTCAGGATGACATGCAAGTCGCCACACCGCCATGGCGGCTCTCCGCGATGACAATCGCAATAGCAGTATACTATGTTTGCATTTGTCATTACTGTAAAGCTCTCCTGAGTTCCCACTCCTTTGGTATGCCGGCACGTATGGCATTGCGAGGCCATAGTACGCGGTAGTCTAGTCCGTATCCCCTCTTTTTCCAAATGGTCCTGTCAAATCGGGCAATCCCTATTTTAATTGCTTTCTTTTTCCCGGCGTCAGCTTGTGTATAGCCTGCAAGGTCATACTCATAGTCATCAGCACCACGGAGAACGGATCAACGCTCATGGGATAGTTTGATATTCCCAGCTGCTCCGGACTATCGTCCACCAGATATGTCCAGGTTGACGATGGCGCTTTCAAACCTGCCTTTTCCATATCAATTCCATTGGAGGTAATCTCAGCTTCAGCAAGGGTTTTTACAGCTTCTTCCCTGATGTCCGCAAAAAGCTTTTCAAATGCTTCAACAGAAATCTTATTAAACTCGCTGATGGGTATTTTTCCTGCAATATTAACGAGATGGATGGTCTCTCTTGTGTAGGACAGGTAATCCAGGTAGTCGGCCCAGCAGCTGTTGATATAATGCAGGATCACCTGGCGCTCCGCTTTATCCAGCGCCGCTTCTCCGACAACAGGCAAAAGCTTGCCATAACGTTCTTCCAGCTGTTCTTTCATCAAGCTTGTGCCGTTTATACCGAAAAGCGTTTCAAGGCGCCATTTGTATATGATTTGCCTCTGACGCTCCATCAGAATGGAATATTTCCTCATGGTCCTTCTTATCTCAAAATTCTGACCCTCAACGATCCTTTGGGCCCGGGCAATTTCTCTTTTTACCACCTTGTGGTCAAGAGGCAGGGTCTGGTGTTTCGGGTAAAGCGCCTCAGGGATCAATTCTTTCAGCTTATATTGCTTCATCAGACCGTCCTCAAGGCTGATAAAGAATCTCGAGCTCCCGGGATCACCCTGCCGCCCGGCCCTTCCCCTCAACTGGTTGTCGATCCTCCTGCTCTCATGCCTGTTTGTGCCTATGACATATAATCCGCCCAGTTCTACGACCCTTTCATACTCTTCTTCATTCCGGCCGCCCAGTTTGATGTCCGTACCCCGTCCTGCCATATTGGTAGATACCGTGACTGCACCCAGCGCTCCGGCATTGGCTACTATGACTGCCTCTTGGGCATCATTCCTCGCATTCAACACATTGCAGCGTATCCCCTTTTCCTCCAGGATCCCTGCCAGGCGCTCCGATTCCTCAACACTGCCGGTGCCAACCAAAACAGGCCGGCCAGTCCGGTGCACCCCGGTTATTTCCTGTACCAGGGCATCCAGCTTGGCTTCATAATGGGTAAAGATTACATCGGGATGATCCATTCTTATGCATTTTTTGTTTGTCGGAATAACGGCCGTATTGAGTTCGTAAAATTCCAGAAATTCCTCTTCTGCGGGGTGAACCGTGCCTGTCATGCCCGAAATCCGCGGATACAGCCGGATAAAGTTTTGCAGGGTTATGGAGGAGAGGATCTGTCCTTTTGTGGAGGAGAGTATGCCCTCCTTTGCCTCTATCGCTTCCTGCAGCCCGTGAGGCCATTGCCTTTTATCCGCCACACGCCCCGTAAACTCATCCACCAGTTCAACTTTGCCGTTTCTGACGATATAGTCCACATCCTTTTTCAACAGCACATTTGCATGAAGGGCATTGTTTACATCCACCAAAAGGCTCAAATTGCTTTCACTGTACAAGTTTCCGCATTTAAACAAATCTTCGACCCGATTGGTGCCCTTTTCTGTCAAAAAGACATTCCTCTCATATTCATCCAGGCTGTAGTCGAGCTCCGGCTCCAGGCCTTTAATTACCTCCGCCATCCTCTCCGGCTCAATTCCATGGTCTTTTTCGGTTTTACCGGCAATGACCAGAGGGATTCGGGCTTCATCGATCAATATACTGTCCGCTTCATCGATAATTGCATAATTAAACGGGCGCAGCACCAGCTCCGATCCATCGGTGCATAAAAAGCTTCTCAGGTGATCAAAGCCGGCTTCTTTGGCCGTGAGGTAGGTAATATCGCAGGCATAGGCGCTTCTCCGTTCCGAAGTGCTCATTCCTTCTTTGACATAGCCGACGGAAAGCCCGAGTGATCTGTAAACAGGGCCCATCCAGCCCGCGTCTCTTTGCGCAAGGTAATCATTGAAGGTAAGCACGTGCACCCCTTTTCCTGAAAGGGCATTCAAGTAGGCCGGCAGAACGGCAGCCAGGGTTTTGCCTTCGCCGGTCTGCATTTCTGCCAGAGCGCCATGGTGCATGGCAATCCCTGCGATGACCTGGACATCAAAAGGGCGCATGCCCAGAGTCCGGGCCGCGGCCTCTCTTGCAAGCGCATATGCCTCAATCAGCAGAGAATCCGGGGGAACCCCGTTCCGTGCCTTTGTTTTAAGCTCATGGGATAACTTAAGCAATTCGGAATCATGGAGCGTATGAAGCTTAATTTCATTTATTTTTTCCAATAATGCGTGGCAGGGCTCCAGGTCCAGCTGTGTAGAATGTGTCGTAATATTTTTCAATACTTTTAAAAGTTTCTTATTTTTCCGCATAGCAATATCCTCTCATTCAGGAGCACTGAAAATACTGCTTCCCCTCTTCGCAAATACCGGCTGCCGGAGGCTGCTTTTTCTGAAGCCGATAAAAGAAGGCTATATTTTCAAGTATGCTCGGCAATTTTTTCAAGTCAAATTTCCGGTGATATCCGGATCAATTATGGTTATTTTTCCTGAATTGAGAGATTTGCTGCTTCTTTTAAATTATGAAACAGAATCAGCATCAAAATGCTGATAAAATATAAAATATCTAGGGTAAGGATTATATGATTTGAGACTCTGAAAGCAAAGGCTGCAGCCGTAACGACAATGAAGGACTGCAGCATGAACATGAAGAAGGAAGCCTGAGCAGGGGTATTTTCCAGGATCCAGTCGAGCTCCAGAAATGCTCCCATAGCTCCATGCCTTTTTCCACCTGTCCGGAGGCTGAAAGCCAGATATGAAATTATTACCGTCATCAGCATCATAAGCGCTGATGCTATCGCTTCAACCATACAAAATCCTCAATGGACCTTTTTCTGTTGATTATAGCACAAATCTTTTATAAGTGAAAGATTCCTGTTATTAAATTCCGATGTCCATTAACAACCCATCGATGCAGTAATACCCGCTTTGCTATCCAGCATCCGTTTAAAAGCTTTCTCAAAGCGCTCGTCATCTTCGGCTGTCCTTCTCCTGGGGCCGCCGGTCCTGCCTCCTGCGCGGCGAACCTTTTGGCCGAGATGGCGTTCGAAGAGAAGCCTGTCAATATTCTCATTTGTATAGACCAGCCCGTTCTGATTCAGCACACCCGCTCCTTTGGGCAGCACTAAAGCCGCTACGCCATAATCCTGCGTAACGACGATATCGCCCCTGGAAACTCTGTTTACAAGGGCGATATCCACGGAATCCGCCGACTTGTCTACGGTTATCACTTCAGAATAGCCGTCATTGAGTACATGGCTGGTATCGATAAACATCAATACCGGAATGCCGCGTTCCCTCGCAGCTTTTACAATTATCTGCTTGACAGGACAGGCATCGGCATCCACAAGAATTCTTATTCCGCCAGCCCTGTCATTTCTTTCATCCGACCCCATAATTCTTCCCTGCCTTGCTTGGTTTCCGACGAAAAAGCCATTATTCCCGTGTCGTCATCAATGCCAAGCGTCGTTTTTATTTCCTGAAGCCTTGCTTTCATATGGCCCCGGGTGATCTTATCCAATTTAGTCGCCACTACAAGATGCGGTATATTGCGGCTGCATATCCAATCGTACATAAGCTTGTCGTCATCCGAAGGCCTGTGCCTTATATCAACCAGCAAAATCAGCAGCTTTAGCTGCGGCCGCAGATTCAGGTAGGTTTCGATAATCTTTCCCCAGGATGACCTTTTGTCTTTGGAAACACTGGCATAGCCGTATCCGGGCAGATCCACCAGGTACATGCAGTCATCAATATTATAAAAATTGATCTCCCTTGTCTTGCCGGGTGTTGCCGCCACTCTTGCCAGGCCCCTTCGGTTCAGAAGGGCATTGATGATTGACGATTTGCCTACATTGGACCTGCCGACAAAAGCCACCTCGGGAATGCTGCTCCCCGGATACTGGTCGGGTTTTACGGCTGTCAGCTCGTATCGGGCATTATTCAGGTTCAATTTAAACCTCCATCACTCTTAGGAACAAGTCCTTCAAGTTAAAATCCTTATCCTATGCTTTTGCAGGCTCGGGATATTCTACACCGAAGGTGTCCACAGTGACTGCTTTCATCTTCTGTTCGTCCCTGGGCCTGTCATTATAGTCTTTCTTGACGGAAACTATTCTGTCCGCTTCCTCTATTCCTTCAATGACTTTGCCGAATGCGGCATACTGGCCGTCCAGATGAGGGGATTTCTCCACCATGATGAAGAACTGGGAACCTGCAGAATTGGGGCTCTGTGATCTTGCCATTGAAATTACGCCTTTGTCATGTTTAAGGTCATTCGTAAAGCCGTTGCGTGAGAATTCTCCCTTGATTCCGTACCCTGGGCCGCCCATTCCGCTGCCTTCCGGGTCTCCGCCCTGGATCATGAAGGAAGGGATTACCCTGTGAAAAATAGTCCCGTTGTAAAAACCTTTTTTAACCAGGGAAATAAAATTGTTGACCGTATTGGGCGCAACTTCAGGATATAATTCGATTTTGATTTTATTGCCGTTTTCCATTTCAATTGTTACAATCGGATTGCTCATTGATCATCCACACTCTCTTTCTCATCTTTATTTATAATTTCATCGCCGGCGTTTTCGGCGTTATCAGCAGTTTCTCCACCGGCATTGCCTCCGGAGTCTGTCATAGCATTCCCTTTTTCGGTCCCGTCTATAGGATTGTCGTCGCTTTTTTTCTTGTCCTTTGTAAAAAGCAGGGCGGCGGCTATAATCATCAGGACAAAGGTTACTTCATCCGTAATCTTCTGGTCGACTTTAAATTTCAGCAATGCCTGCAGCAAGCCGAATATTATAATGACTACGCCTATTCCCAGAACAATCAACTGCCTGTGTTTACGCTCAAGCTTCATCGTAGTTTTACTCCCTCCTTCTATGTTTTTCTATAATCAGCATATACTATAATACAGTGAAACGTATGTGAAGGCAAGCCATTTATGCAGCCAATGGTGAAGACTACAGATATTTCTTCAAATCAATAATGCTGTCAATCCGTACCTCCGCTTCATCCAGCTCACCCTGCCGTGAGAAGCCGTAGGTGCATCCTACCGTATGAATACCATTTTCCCTTCCCGCATCCATATCCTGCTTTCTATCTCCAACCATCACCATATCCATGGGATATCGCTCTTTTATTCTCCTTAGAATTTCCGTCTTAGGGATAAAGTTATACTCTTCCGAACAGACCAGTTCTTCAAAATACTCATCCAGGTGAAACAGTTTACTGTGACTGTCCTTGTAGTAAATCCTGCAATTGCTGAGAAACACCAGATGATACCCTTTACCCTTAAGATAGGACAACACTTCCAGCGCACCGTCATACAGCTCCGGTTTTCCTTCTTCAATGAGCCTTTTCATTTCTCCACCCGTAATGGCGGCGCACTTGATCCGGATGCTTTCCTCCAGGTCAGGCATGAAAGCCTTCCACATATCCCGGCTGTTAAAACCAAGCCAAAAGCTGATTTCTTCTTCTTTCCACTCCCTGTGCTCTGCCAGCCCGTTTGTGACAAGATAGGCATATGCTTTCCGGAAAGCCGGCGCATAAATCTTTATGCTGTTGTGAAGGCATCCGTCATAATCAAGGAACACGGTCCTGACATTTTCAAAACGCATTCCCGCCTACGCTTTCTGCTGGAGCTGCCTGAGGAGATTAGTCATTTCAATGGCTGTGACGGCGGCATCATAGCCTTTGTTCCCCGCCTTGGTGCCTGCCCTCTCAATGGCCTGCTCAATGGTATCGGTAGTCAAGACCCCGAATATTACGGGAATTCCGCTGTCCAGGGATACCTTTGCGATACCTTTGGATACCTCTGCCGCCACATAATCAAAATGCGGTGTGGACCCTCGTATGACAGCGCCGATGCAAATAATCGCGTCAAATCTTTGGGTGGCTGCCATCTTCTGTGCAACAAGGGGGATTTCAAAAGCGCCCGGCACCCAGGCCGTTTCAATGTCCCCCTCATTGCCTCCATGCCTGATCAGCGCGTCGATGGCCCCACCCAGCAGCTTGCTGCCGATAAATTCATTGAATCTGCCGGCAACAATGCCGAATCTCAAGCCGCCGGCAATCAGATTCCCTTCGTGTGTTTTAACTGCCATGGTTTTTATCCTCCTGGTGTTTTGTGGTATTTGAATGAATTGTGGAATCATTTAAAATATGTCCCATCTTTTCCTTTTTGGTCTGCATGTAAAATTCATTGGTTTCATGGGCTTCCATTTGAATGGGAACCCTTTCTACTACCTCAAGGCCATATCCGCTCAAACCTACCACTTTTTTTGGATTATTTGTCAGAAGCCTCATTTTTTTAACTCCCAGATCACAGAGAATCTGCGCTCCAATGCCGTACTCCCGCAAGTCCGGTGCAAAACCCAGCAATACGTTGGCTTCCACCGTATCCTTTCCTTTATCCTGCAGCTCATAGGCACGGACCTTATTGACCAGGCCGATTCCGCGCCCCTCCTGGCGCATGTACAGAAGTATGCCCCTCCCCTGGCGGCTTATCTGCCTTAAGGCCGCGTCCAGCTGTTCCCCGCAGTCGCACCGCTGCGAATGGAAAGCATCGCCGGTAAGGCATTCCGAATGAACCCGCACCAATACCGGTTCGTCGGAATTTTTAATTTCTCCCATTACAAGGGCAACGTGATGCTCGCCGTTTACAACATTCTCATAGGCCGCAATGCTAAACTCTCCGTATTCCGTCGGAAGCTTGGCGGTGGCGGCCGCCATGACCAGCTTTTCATTGGCCCTTCTGTACTTGATCAGTTCTGCAACCGTTATGATTTTGAGATCATGCTTGCTGACAAACTCCATTAATTGGGGAACCCTGGCCATGGTCCCATCCTCGTTCATAATTTCGCATATCACTCCCGCCGGGTATAAGCCCGCCATTCCGGCAAGGTCCACCGCCGCTTCCGTATGTCCCGAACGCTTCAATACTCCCCCATCCCGGGCAATCAAGGGAAAGATATGGCCGGGCCGCATAAAATCGCTGCTGCCGGAGTCCGGATTTACCAGTTCCTTGATGGTCTTGGCCCTCTCAAAGGCGGAAATGCCTGTGGTTGAGCTTTTATGGTCTACTGTAATTGTAAAGGCCGTCTTCATGCTCTCGGTATTTCTCTCCACCATCAAATTCAGTCCCAACCGACGGGCACGCTCTTCCGTCAAGGGTGCACAGATCATCCCCTTTCCGAAGGTAGCCATAAAGTTCACGCTTTCCGGCGTTGCCTTTTCTGCAGCCATCAAAAGGTCTCCTTCGTTTTCGCGGTCCTCGTCGTCCACAACCACAATGAGCTTTCCCTGCCGGATATCCTCCACTGCTTCCTCAATTGAATTAAACTTCATTTTCCATCCCTCCAATTTATGCAAACCCATTTTCCCGCAGAAAATCCAATGAGATTTCCCTTTCGGGTTTTGATCCGGATCTATTGCCGTTTAAAAGCTTCTCTATGTATTTGCCGATTGTATCACATTCAATGTTGACCCTGTCCCCGACCCGCCTGGACCCAAGAGTGGTCACTCCCGCAGTGAGAGGGATCAGCGACACCTTGAAGCAGCCTTCATCCACATGGGCAACCGTAAGGCTGGTACCGTCCAGAGCAACCGAGCCTTTCATAACGATGTATCTCATAATGGATTCCGAAGCTTCAAGCGTAAGCACTATGGCATTATCCTCTTCAATTCTTCCGGTAATAATTCCGGTACCGTCAATATGGCCGGTCACGATATGGCCGCCCAGCCTGTCCGATAAACGTAAAGCCCTCTCCAGATTGACTTTGTCGGCTGTATTCAGCCTGCCTAGTCCTGTCTTTCTCATGGTTTCCGGCATGACATCAGCCGAAAATCCTTTGTCACCCAATCCGGTCACTGTAAGGCATATGCCGTTTACAGCAATGCTGTCTCCTGTTTTCACATCCTCCAGAATCTTCGAACAGGTGACGGTAAGCTGTATAGATAAGGCCCCGCGCACTATTCTGCTGACACTGCCTACTTCCTCGATAATCCCTGTAAACATTACTCTCCTTAGAGGGCATCCCTCGCGCTCTCTGCGCCCGTCTTCCTTACTGAGGTGTGTGTTCCCTACCTTAGATACCCTTCCACAAGAATATCCTCGTCAAATCTGCTGATGCTGATATCTTTCAATTTATATGCATCCTTCATAAGCTGTATTCCATGGCCCTCCACCGGTGTTTTTGCATCTCTTCCGCCAACGATTTTCGGCGCAATGAAAACCATGATCTTATCTACTATGCCTGCATGCAATGCAGCGGCGTTCAACCCTCCTCCCCCTTCCAAAAGCACGCTGTCCATCTCCTTTTTGAACAGCTCATCCATCAGTCTCACAAGATCGACATGCCCCCCGGCTCCATCGCATTTTAAGATATATATACCCTTATTTAAGAGCTGTTTTTCTTTTTCACGCTCAATTGCCGAAGTAGTGGCAAGTATTACATCTGCTGAGGATTCTACATTGATTACTCTGCTGTCCACGGGTATGATTCCCTTGCTGTCGACAACAATTCTGACAGGATCTCTGCCTTTTTGAGAACCGAGCCTGGTGGTAAGGGACGGATTATCAGCCAGCACTGTATTTATCCCAACCATGATTGCCGCCACCCTGTCGCGGATAATATGTACCTGCTGCCTCGAGGCTTCTCCGGAAATCCATTGGGAGTCTCCGCAGGCCGAGGCGATTTTACCGTCCAGTGTCATGGCCGTTTTCATAAATACAAAAGGTTTTTCCCGGGTGATATATTTAATAAATACTTCATTGAGGTTTCTTGCCTCCTGCTGCAGAACACCAACGGATACTTCAATACCGGCATCCCTCAGCATTTTTATTCCCCGTCCCGACACTTTGGGATTGGGGTCTTCCATGGCCACCACCACTTTGCCGATCCCGGCTTCGATAATTGCTCCGGCGCATGGGGGCGTCCTTCCATAATGGGAACAGGGCTCAAGGTTCACATAGAGTGTCCCGCCCCTTACATCCTGCTTTGCATTATTCAATGCGGCCACCTCGGCATGGGCGCACCCCAGGACTTCGTGACACCCTTCGGCAATAATTTCTCCATTTTTTACGATGACCGCTCCCACCAGCGGATTGGGATTGGTTTTGCCCCACCCGTCCCTGGCTAACTCCAGAGCCCTTTTCATATACGCTTCCTGCATATTTATACCCTATCTTTCGTTGCTTATTATACTTTTTCCAATTCCCGGATAAAAATCCAACAATAAAAGTCCCGGGAGCGTGGAGGCCCCTCACCTTTTGGTGATTCAGCCATGGCTGAATACGCAAAAAATCCCTGAAGGAAAAAGCTTCAGGGACCAAAAATCCATGGCAATAAAGAATTTCTTCTTCCATCCAGACTGTACTGTCGGCTCCGGAATCTGACCGGATCTGCCTTTACGGCTCGCGGGCTTTACCGCCGGTAAGGAATTTCACCTCTCCCTGAAGAAAACATATATTCAGTTTTACTATGGCCAAGCCTGCAGCACATTAGAATACCTTGCTGTAGTACCCGCCTAAAGGAAATATAGCATAGTTCCGTTTTGCAGTCAAGATAGTAAAATCTTGAGTTTCCGTAGTTTTATCCACAGACCCCTTATTAAGCTGGTAACGTAATCAACAGATTTCAAAAAACGCCTAAAATAAAAGGAATCCGCATCCTTTTTGTAGTAGAATATTGGTGTCCAAA
>JAEZCO010000076.1 GCA_023433505.1 Bacillota bacterium
CCTCCCCGTGATTTGTAGTGTACCGAAATCCCTATGAACTTGATTATAAATTAAATAACGCTCAAAGGCACCTTTTCATTACGTTTTGTGCCTTGAGCGAAGCGAAAGGAATGAATATAAATATGAAAATAACGGGTTTTATAAAAAAACTACTCACCGGCTTTTATGCAAGTATCCGGCGCTTCCCTGCCACTTTATGCTTCTCGGCGGCAACTGCGGTGATGATGATTGTTGTCAATGAACTGCAGTCCACAGCCGGACAGGAAACCCTGGATATATTGAATCGGATAGCCATGGTTCTGGCTTTGGGAATTCCTCTGTCCCTATGCATTACACACGTATTTGAGCGGAAAGAAAATATGAACCCCGCCGAAAAGCTTCTATTGAGCCTTGCAGGCGCAGCAGTCCTGGCGCTTTACTATTTCTTCCTGCTCCCCGATTTTAAAATGGTTGCTGTATCGCGCTATATTGCTGTAAGTCTCGCATTATATATTATTTTCCTGCTGTTGCCCTACTTTTACAAACGGGACAATTTCGAGCTGTATATCATGAAGCTTTTCCTCCGGTTCTGGGTTACAGCCCTGTATTCCGGTGTGCTTTTTGCGGGAATGGCGGCAATACTTTTTACCATCGACCGGCTGCTGCAAATCAATGTAACCGACAAAATGTATCTGAACGTCTGGATTGTTATTGCAGGGGTATTCGCACCTGCCTTTTTCCTTGGAGGGATCCCCGCCTTTCACCAGCAATTGGAGAAGGAGGACTATTCAAAGCTTCTCCGGATCCTGCTGCTTTATATTATAATGCCTCTTATAACCGTGTATACGGCAATCCTGTATATTTATTTTGCAAAAGCCATCATCACACTGACATGGCCTGAGGGTCTGGTGGCACATCTTGTGCTATGGTATTCTGTTATAAGCGCAGCAGTGATTTTCCTGACCACGCCGCTGCGTGAGATAAATCGATGGGTTCGTATCTTTATTTTCTGGTTTGTGAAATTAATACTGCCGATTCTGGTCATTATGTTTGTTTCCATCGGTATCCGGATCAATGCCTACGGGATTACTGAAAACCGCTATTTCGTGGTAGCTCTCGGACTCTGGGTAACGGGAGTAATGGTCTATCTCAATCTGGCGAAAAACAGGCGGAATATCGTAATGCCCATCACTCTGGCCATGATAGCACTTCTTTCCGTCTTCGGCCCCTGGAGCGCTTATTCCGTATCAAAGCTGAGCCAGAGCATGCGGTTTGAAAACATACTGACAAGAAATGGCATGCTGAAGGATCATTTAGCAACAAAGCCTGCCGGAGAGATTGCAGAAAATGATAAAAATGAAATCAGCGAAATATTGCTGTATTTCTCCAACAAGCACAGCCTGGAGGATTTGAAATACCTGCCGTCCGGTTTTAAGCTGGAAAATATGGAGAACACCTTCGGCTTTCCTTTTCAGCAAAAAGGCTATTTGCCGCAGAATAACGGATACTTTAATTACAGCAGCGGATGGCTTGACCACCCGGTGGATATCAAAGGGTACGATTATCTGTTCGACTACCGGAATAATTATGAGGTTAAGACGTCCAAATCGGGAGACCTGGAGATTTCGTATGACAACCGGACATTTGAAATAGAGATATTGAACAAAGGCAAGGAAATTTATACTAGTAATTTGTCCGATTTCGTAAGGAAGCTTTATGACAAGTACAGTACTACGGAGCATCTTACAATAACCCAGGAGGATATGGCCTACACCGTGGAGGGTACGGAGGTTGATCTTAAATTTATCATTTACAGCACCTTTGGCAGGGTTGAATCCACCTCTGACAAATTAACTCTGGACGGAATTGACTTCTCGGTCCTGGTGAAGATGAAGTAGACGTTATTATAGGGTGCCGGCACAAATTATGTTTATCGACATCTACAAAGACAAAAGGGCAGTTATGCATCTTTGCAGGATATTGTGTACTTATGATTAAAAATGTGAAGTTAGAAAATTTATATACTGCATGGGAGGGGATATTATCTTGAAGTTCAAATTATTTATTATAGGATTATTTGCTATTATAATCGTTATAATAGCAGGTCAGTTTTATTTCAAAGGAAAGGATACTACAATTTATTGGATAAGAGATCTTAATTATCAAGAAAGTCAGATTCATGACATCTCAATTGGTCTTTTGAATCCCTGTCCTTCTATTCCTGTAAAGATTGATGATAATGAAGTTGAATTGCTGTTTGATACAGGAAATGGAGCAGGAATATTTATAACAACAGCTCTTGAAGGAAAAATAGATTATGAAATAGCAGGGAAAACGACAGAACTTAATGCTGATGGGACGTATAGAGGCGAGGGGAAATCCATCTTATTAAAAAGTGTCAATGTATTTGGTGAAGAATATTCAAATGCTATAGCATCACTTATTGATTGGAAAATGCACGGATTCTTCAAAAATAATGGGGGAATTGGCCTTGGGTACTTCAAGAATAAAGTAGTTACTCTAGATTATAAGAACAAGAAGATAGCAGTCAGTAGTAAAGCTTTAGATTATAACAAACTACAAAAGGATAAATACTGGGTAATACCGCTTATAAGCTCAGACTTAAGTAATGAGAAGGAGTTGTTATTTTTTGAAGGGGAAGTGAATGGGGAAAAAAGTACTATATATTTAGATACTGGTTCAACTCGTTCATTTATAAATCTTGAAGATACTAAAGATGCTGAGTTGGGAGTAAAATTAGGTAATAAAACATATAAATTTAATCGTAATAAATTGAAATATGATGAGATCGGATTTAAAGATAAATTTAAATATCCTTTAAGGTTTGCAATCAACTCGGATTTATTAAAATCTAACCATTTTGTTATAATTATTGATAAGATACAGAATAACATAATTATTTCTCAGAATTAATCACATTCTAGGGTATAGAAAAATTAACTGCTGAGGTTAACGGGCCATGGCAATAGAAGGAATGCCACTTACGCAGTCTGATAAGGATAGCATCAGATATTGCACAGGAAATGATAACCAGGTTAAATCAAATAGAATACGATCAAATAGACGGTACTGATCGCTATGGTCAGAAGCATTACGGGGAATGCCACCTTGAAATATTTACCGAAGGTGATCTTGTGTCCTGCCTCTTCCGCTATGCCTGATGCCACAACGTTGGCGCTGGCGCCAATAATCGTGCCGTTTCCGCCGAGACAGGCCCCCAGCGAAAGCGCCAACCACAGCGGTCCCAGATCCGTGATGCCAAGAGTGCCCATGGCTTGAATCAACGGTATCATGGTAGCTACGAAGGGTATATTGTCAATAAAGGCGGATGCAATTGCAGAGACCCAGAGAACCGCCAGCGTTGTGGTAAAAATATTGCCTCCGGTGAGGTCCATGACCCCCCTGGCAAGCATCTTCAAAATTCCGGCTTTTTCTATTCCGCCTACCAGCATAAACAAGCCTGCAAAGAAAAAGATGGTCTTCCATTCGACTTCCTTGAAAACATGCTCTATTTTTACCTTTGCAATAAGCATTAATAGCACTGCGCCACAAATTGCCACGGTCGAAGATTCAATATGTAATACTCCGTGGAGAATGAAGCCCAATAGGGTCAGCCCCAAGACAGCCAGGCACTTTTTTAACAGGACCTTGTCCTTAATTGCCTCGTTTTCATTCAATTCTAGTGCCTTTTTCTTGTATTTATCGCTGGTATGCAGTTGTTTGCGGTATATCAGCACAAAGGTAATTGTGGTAATTGCAAGGATGGGTAAAATAATGGGGGTATTGTTCTTTAGAAACTCCATAAAGCCCAATCCGGTTTTTGCGCCGATCATTATGTTCGGGGGATCTCCGATTAAGGTTGCCGAACCGCCAACATTGGAGGCAAATACTTCGCTTATGATAAGAGGAATGGGGTTTAGTCTCAGATCTTTTGCCACACTCAAGGTTATGGGCAAAATAAGGAGAATTGTCGTTACATTATCGAGGAAAGCGGACAATATGCCGGTAATTAGCGACATTAGCGCAACTATAAGCCACGGCTCGCCTTTTGATACCTTGCAGGCTTTGATGGCAAGAAACTGAAACACGCCTGTGCGCTGTGTTATAAATACCATTACCATCATGCTGATCAACAGGCCCAACGTGTTAAAATCAATTGCCCTGAAAGCTTCCTCCTGATTCAGGATTCCCAGAAGCACCATAAGCGCTGCGCCGGCCAGTGCTATGACAGTCCTGTCGAGCTTTTCCGAAATAATTATGGCATAGACCGCAATAAATATCAGTGCCGCTGCCATTGCAAGGGTGGTCATTGTTTTTTCTCCTTTTGCAGCATCCTGCTTTGTACATTATTCAATTTTACAAAAAGCATCCGCTTTAGGCAATACCTCCTTACATTATTTTGATACGATTTTCTCCCGCATTCTTCAGGCAGCAGACAGGATGATGAAAAAAACTGCGGGGCATTTCTGAAATCAGGTTTGAAAATAGGTTTAAACTGCAGACCTGCAGCCCTTTCCGAGCTGCTGCCCATAGAATATTATAAATACCCAGCTTATCCTCCACAGGCTATAAATATTATTTCGCGCTATTCTTTTGTTTTTCCATGATTTTGTTCATAAGCCCTTTTAGCGCTACTGCCAAAATGATATACATAGGGTATGAGTACAGATGTCTCCAGTTGTTCATCTGATAGATGTCCAGCAGAATAGCGAGGGACTCCGCAACAAAGGCAAGAAGAAGGGACATGACCGTGGCGGCTATCGTAAAGGATCTCCAACTGACAAAATATTGGTATAGCAGCATATAGGTTATTGGGAGAAAGCAATAATCCGTTACGATCAATGGGGAGATGAGCGGCACCAAATCAACGGAATATCCCCACAGGACATATTCGCATCCGATGATGTCGATGATCGTGGCTATTAAGGATACCATAGCTCCATAGGTTATTATTTCATGTAATCTCGTTTTGTCTACGCGCTTCCACCATATAAACCAGATTGCAACAACCAAAATCAGCATTAACCACCATGCCAATGAAAATAAGTTATTATTATACCAATAATCAAAATACATATCTCTCAATTTTATCCGGACTTGTACTACATCTTTCCATGCATCACTGCTGCTATGTGTCGCAAACCAATTATTCATCGGCATAAATTTACCATCCAGTTGAAAATATAAATTTTGTTTACTTATTTTACCCACGGAAAGACATTAAATTCAGAACAGATTACAATTATCCTTTACCAGTAAAACCAATATATTTCTATCCCGTATCGGGATAAAATAATTAAGCTGCAGGGAAGGATTTGAACGGATTGCAAATTATCCGGCGTTTCGATAAAAGGCCCCCTCTCCGGACAATGGCCGGATCAGAAGGTTTCTTTAATATAAAGGAATTTGGTCTGGGAAAGATCAACATCCGAATAGAGATTCCGGATATCGGACCTGTCTTTGCGGAATATTCTCACCACCGGGCTTTGCGGCAGGAGCCTGTTTTGCCCGATAACAATGCCTCTGTGATTCGTGTTTAAAACGATGCCTGACCCATTGGGATAAAGTGCCAGATGGGAAACAAACTTTTCCATGATATCCGGATCAAAATGAGTGTTGCCCAGTTGGGCAATCTGCCGGTATACCTTGTCCGGAGAGAACTTTCTTTTATATACCCTGTCGTTGGAGATGGCGTCATAGACGTCAGCTATGGCCACAACACGCGAAAACAGGGGTATTTTATCACCCTTCAGCTTCATGGGATAACCAGAACCGTCATATTTTTCATGATGATGCAATGCAATGGATGCGACTTCCTCCGGCAAATCGATTTTGGAAAGGATCTCATACCCGTATTCGGTATGCTTTTTAATTTCATCAAATTCCGATCTTGTCAGCTTTGAAGGCTTTTTTAGAACATTATCCGGGATGATGGCTTTGCCGATATCATGAAGCATTGCTCCTGTCCCGAGATTCTCCAGCTCCTTCTTTTCAAGGCTCAGATCAATACCGACGATAAGAGACAGGACACTGACATTGACGGAATGCTCATAGGTATAATCATCGATGGCCCTCAGCTGCGACAGGGTAAGAACGATTTCCCGCCTGGAGAGCAGTTGTTCAATGATACTTTCAACAATTTTATATATTTTGTCAATATTTATATGGCTGTGAACGCTGTACCGGACCATGATCTTTTTGACCTGCATACGGGCTTGAACCCTTGTCTTCTCATAAATCACATCATCAATGGGAAGATTTCTCTGTTCATCTTCTGCAAGCTTGCTGTACTCCTCGTTTTCTTCTTCTGCACTTTCCTCATGACTTTCTTCCACGTAGAGTTCGCTAATTCCTATATCCTCCAATTGCTTGATAAATCTGTCCATAATGACAGTGCCTTTGGAAACAAGCATTGTTCCATAGCTGTTATAAATGTCTTTAGCTATAACCGTTCCCGGACTTATGTCATCAAGATAAATCTTCTGCATTTCCCCCGCCATCTGATGTATTTTCCTTTGTAAGGTCCGTTATATATTTCCGGTGAGCACTCGTCTCCTTCCGGAGTGCTGAAAAATTGTCTCCGCTTTTTCTACAAATGTTGCCCGGGTGGACTACTTTTATCAATACCCGCATGGGAAGATATATTATCACTGCTGTCCGGCAAACTGGCTTTTCTTACAGTTTCCCGGTTAATCCCCAGGATTTCCGCGATACTTCTCCTGGATAGATTTGACCTCTTTAAAAGATAAATGATAACGGAATCCCTTATTTTCCTGCTTTCAGGTTTTTTCAAGTCTTCGATTGTAAGCTTGCTGCCCTTGAGGTAGTTATTAATATACTCATTGGCGTTTTCAGGGCATATCTCCTTTTCTTCGGTGATATCCAGAAATTCCTCATGGCTTTCCGCCCTGCTGTAGCCGGAAAATTCCTGCAAAGCCCTTTCCCTGTCTTTTGAAATGGAGCAAAGGACCTGTCCGCAGTCGGCCAGCTCGGTATTCTGACCTGCATACTCCGGCCAGCTGCTCCACAAATACTGGTCCATGGAGGCGATGCCGGCCTTTTCCGGGTTCTTGTGGATAAATCTTATGACCGCACGGAGGCAGGCATCATCATTGATGGTTTCACTTTTGAAACGGTCCTGAAAAACATGGCCGGTTTTTGAGTATTTTTTGTTGAAATAGCTGGCGTAGCTGGTAGCAGCTCTTTTGAGTATCCGTGAGATATCGTCGCTGCCTTCCCGGATCACCAGATGGATATGATTGTCTAATATACAATAGGCATATATAAAGAACGCATTATCCTGCTTTTTCTCTTTCAGGATCTGCATTATTTTATTCTTGTCTTCATCATCGATGAAGATATCCTGTTTTCCGATTCCCCGGAGCAATATGTGGTATATCTGGCTATTGCCCCGCAGCCTGGCTCTTCTGGCCATCTTTGGTACCTCTTTGATGACTTAATCTTTCGTAAGTGCCAAAATACCGGCGCCATAGATTCCGCCGGATCAGGCGCATTTTCTCCTTGTGGAAGCCCACAAATGGAAACATATCCCTTTACCCAGTTTAACATTATTATACAGCGATGTCAATAAAACCGTCCCTTTGACAAATATTAAATTTATATTTCATATCCCTTTCCCTGGCTTCCATTTTATAATACAATTTATTCATAACCGCAAAGGGAGGGCGTAGAATGCAGTCACTAATACGGGCAAGTACCGGGCTGGATGAGCTGGACAAGGTCATCGACTCATTAAGGCTGGGAGATAACGTACTCTGGCAGGTGGAAACCATTGAGGAATATTGTAAGTTTACCGGACCCTTTGTAAAGCGATCGTTGTCAGAAAAC
Source organism: Bacillota bacterium (assembly GCA_023433505.1). Classification (GTDB taxonomy): domain Bacteria; phylum Bacillota; class Clostridia; order Acetivibrionales; family DTU013; genus MnB-11. The sequence goes on from JAEZCO010000076.1 coordinate 7,849, forward strand.
CGGAAAGTAATCTATATGCGGTTTGGCGAACACAAGCCCGTCATTGATAACTACTACGGCATCACCGTTTATGAACTGGATTCATCCGGCGGCTTTGAAGCTTTTTCCGTTCAGGTTTACGATATCATCACCCGCGAGGGCAGAGAGGCATATTATGTGTTCGACTGCCTGTCGGATCTGCTTCCCGTATGGGCGTCGGACTTAATGATCGGCAACTTTTTCGTCATCACCTGCCCCTATTTGTTTGAGCTGGATACGATAGCATATTTTTGTATATTGCGCAACAACCATTCCTTCGCAACTGTGGCACGTATAAGGGAAACAACGCAGCTGCTGATCGATATCTATCATAACGACGACAGATTTTATGTCCATCCCTTGAAAGTGTGGAACCGCTACTCTTCTACCATGTTCCTGCCCCATGGGATGGACGGGGATGACCTGTCCCCCATTACCAGCAGCATCGACATTGCAAAGCTGCTGGCCTTAACGCCTCTATTGCTCCATGAAAGTGAAAAAAGGAACCTGGACTACTGGGACAGACTCTTTCTCAATGCTTCGGACCTTTTCCGCAGAGCCCAAGAAGGGGACTCTATCGCCCGGGAGGCTCAGGAAATGGTCTTTGAGCGCCTATGCCGGCTGATTATCGGACGGGACGAAAGAATTCTCCGCCTGGCGGGCAAATATTTTACCTTGAAGGATTTGCTGGACATAAAAGCCAGACTGCTGGGCTCCGGCTTTATCGGTGGCAAGGCCGTAGGAATGCTCCTGGCAAGATCGATCCTGTTGAGTGACCCTGCATCGGGATGGGAGAACTATCTTGAGCCCCATGATTCTTTTTATATCGGGTCGGACGTTTTCTATTCCTATATCGTGGAAAACGGCTGGTGGAAGCTTCGCATGAAGCAGCGGAGCAAAACAGGCTATTTTGAGGCAGCCTCGGAGCTTAAAGAGAAATTCCTCGGCGGAAGCTTCCCGGCTCCCATCCGCGAAAGATTCCAGCAGGTGCTTGAATACTTCGGGCAATCGCCCTTCATCGTACGTTCCAGCAGCCTCCTTGAGGATGCTTTCGGAAACGCTTTCGCAGGAAAATACGAAAGCGTATTTTGCGTAAATCAAGGCACCCCGGGAGAAAGGTACAATCAGTTTGAAGACGCCATCAAAAAAGTCTATGCCAGCACAATGGATGAAGACGCTCTGTTTTACCGGCTTCAAAGGGGTCTGGACCTGAAGGACGAGCAAATGGCCATCCTGGTACAGCGCGTATCCGGCGCCAGTCACAACGGTTATTTCTTTCCTGATCTTGCCGGCGTCGGCGTCTCCTATAATACCTATGTCTGGAACAGCAATATGGACCCCGCGGCTGGAATGCTGCGGCTGGTTTTCGGTTTGGGTACAAGAGCGGTTGACCGTGTAGAGGGTGACTATCCCAGGATTGTGGCGCTGGATACTCCTCTGCTGCAGCCCCATGCAGGCTTGGAGGATGTAAGGAAGTACTCCCAGCATGATATGGATGTGCTGAATATAAGCGAAAACAAATGGGAGACCATCTCCGTCAGCAGCCTGCTCTATGAAGGCAAGGATAATATAATGAAGCTCATAGGCGTCCGGGATTATACGGCCATGGATGCCGTCCAGAAACTTGGCTTAAAGGGTTATGACCCGTGGATTCTCACATTTGACGCCCTTTTGTCGGATACAAAATTCGCATCCGTCTTTCACAGGATGTTGAAATCCATTGAAGCAGCCTATGAATACCCCGTAGATCTGGAGTTTACGGTCAACTTCAACGGCGATATCCCGAACATAAATCTGGTGCAATGCAGGCCGCTGCAAGTGAAGGGTATGAAAAAACAGGTTGCCCTCCCTGGCCGGATAAACAATAAAAGCATTGTTTTCCAATCCGGGGGCAATTTCATGGGAGGCAATATTTCGCAGTCCATTGACCTGCTCATTCACGTGGTCCCGGAAGAGTATATACGGCTGGATATGACCCAAAAGTACGAAATCGCCCATCTCATCGGCAGGATAAACAAAAAGTACGAAAGCAGGGAAAAAATGTCGGTCATGCTGACAGGACCCGGGAGATGGGGCACCAGTACTCCTTCCCTTGGCGTGCCTGTGAAGTTTTCCGATATCAACAATATGGCGGTGCTGGTGGAAATAGCCTTTTCGGATGCCGGGCTGATGCCTGAGCTTTCTTTTGGGACCCATTTCTTTCAGGACCTGGTGGAAACCGACATATATTATGCCGCCCTTTTTCCTGGCACAAAAAATACTATCTACAACAAAGACCGTATGTCCGGCTTTGCAAATATGTTTTTGGAGTATTTCCCTGAAAAAGCGCAGTATGAGAAGGTTATCGGGATATATGACGTGAAAGGCAAAGGCTTGATGCTGCTGGCGGATATTGTAGCCCAGAAAATCGTCTGCTATTTTGATGAAAACAGCAGGTGACCGGAACGGATTTAAGGCTTTTGTGAAAGTGCCGCTTGGAGCTCATGTTTCAAAGCCAAAAAGGGTAATGCCGTTTTGACCTACCATTTTAATATTCACAACCACGGCATCCAGTACGATTGTATTAAGGACCCCCACCGCTGCCAGGCTTCCTACAAAAGAGGTCTGCATATTTTGAAGGACATTCCAGGGATTGGGGTCTGCCAATACCGAACTGGTTATGTCCAGTGAAAGAGGGATGGTCAAATGGTCAATTGTCCCTGTCAGGCTGAGGTTTTCCTGCTGCAGCTGAGTCCAACCGGCACTGGAGTTGGGCCGCCAATAATAGATCATTGAGCTGATGTTTGAAACGGAAAGCACCAGCGAAAGGCGGCAGTAAAATCGGATTGTAACACTTTCAATCTGTAGTCCGGAGGCTGGCTGCGTTGTAGTATAACTTAATACGATCCTGCCGCTGTCATTGACCAATAGCGCCGAATTCATGGTGGCATACTGCCCATTGGGAAGACCTGTGGCATTACTTACATTCGTAAAATCGCTTCGGCCGTTGAAAGCCTCCTGCGCCGCACTGGCAGCACCCGAATTTATCTCTGCCCTTTGTTCGTCGGAAGTGCGGACTGAGATGGCCTGGCCGCGCTGAAGCCTATAGGCGGAGGGAAAATACTGATTTACGGCTGTAAATGTATCTGTTACTCTTAATGCCAGGAAGTTTTGGCCCGTCCCTTTGCTGAGTACTATTGTCACTCCAAGCGGAGCGGAAGCCTGCACTGCCGTGAGGTTAATACTTTTTTGGGAAGAAGGCGTCCACACCGGTGTTCCAACCGACAAAACACTGAAAGAGTATTGCTTGATCATATTGGAGGTGTTTTCGGTGATTGACAGGGGCTGCGTCCCATCGGTAAATAGATCATTATTAAGCCTTGTTATATTCGCCGGCATATTGCACCTCCCTTACGATACTTTCCCGGCAGGCTAAACTTCATAGCCTATAAGGGTGATATACATTGTTCCTGAAGCGCTGGTTGTCAGTGAAATCGCTTCGTTCGCCGCAAATTTAACAGGGGAGGAAAAGCTTTCGCCAAAGGTGGTAAAAGTGGCAGTCAGAACAATTGACAGAAAGGTCTGGCTGCCCGCCCTTTTTAAGCTAACGGTGATTGCAGCCAGGGAAGCGGCTTCTACCGCCGTCAGATAGATTCTTTTGCCGGTGGCCGGCGTCCAAAGCGTCGTATTGGTTTGAGCCGTACTATAGGTATTGAACAAAACGATATTTGATGCATATTCCCTTGTAAACAGAGGGTTTGCTTCATAGTTAAATACATTGTTATTGAGTCTGTATTTCTTACTCATCGCCAGAACTCTTATTTGTATTGCTTTATACTCTATACTATGAAGCCGCCCTCCTTTACGTGAGGGAAAAAAGGTTTTTTACCGTCCGTTGAATTCCTTCACCGCATCAAGCATTGCGGCAATATTCTCAACCGGTGTATTCGCCTGCACATTATGGATGGAATTAAATATGAATCCGCCATCCTTTCCAAATATCTCACACCTCTGCAGGACCTGCTCCCTGACCTCTTCAGGCTTTCCAAAGGGCAAAACACGCTGGGTATCCACTCCTCCGCCCCAAAAAACGATGTCCCTGCCGTATTTTCCCTTGAGATTTTCAGGTTCCATTCCTACTGCGGAACATTGAACCGGATTCAGAATATCAAAGCCCGATTCAATAAACAAACCTATAAAAGACTCAACCGCCCCGCAGCTGTGCTTAAAGGTCTTCCATCCGGTATTCGCATGGATCCAGTCGTTTATTCGCTTGTAATAGGGCATATAAAGCTCTGTGTAAGCCTCGGAAGAGCAGAAGGTGCCTATCTGAGTCCCGAAGTCGGTGCCGCAGATAAATACCACGTCAATCAGCTCCCCTACTTCATTCTTCAGCTTTTCCAGATTCTCCAAGGCTATCCGGGACTGCTTTTCAAAAACCGCATGCACATAGTCCTGCCTTGCAGCAGTAGATATATACCATTCCGTAATATCCCTTATCCCTTTTGGATATTTGAGAAACGGAGCCGGAACAAGGGCAATATCTCCCAGGGCAGTCCCTCCGAAGGTTGCCACAACCGCCTTGCCTGTTGCTGCAGCCTTTTGCGCCTCTTGCTTGAAGTAGGCAAGGTGTTCCCCGTCGATGGGCGTAAACTCTTCGAGATTGTCCTCAGGGTCCAGCCTGTCGTCATCGATTTCACCCTGACGGATGATGGTGTCGAAATAATATCCCTCTTTAGGCATCTTACCGCTGGGAGGCGCATTCAGATCCCCTTCAGGGTAAATATAGGTATTTCCCTCCTCGTCCACCGTCGTGTTGAAATTGCCGGGAACCAAAACCTCCAGCCCGTTATGAAGACGCCATTCCTTCCAGTCGGCATTCCTGAATCCGAACATATTTTCCCTGCCTGTAACGGCTGCCGTATCACTTCCGATAACTTCGGCCAGATCCTCTTCAATCAGTCCCAGCATTTGATAGGGCTCATACACCTTGACAGGTCTCTTTTCCAGTTTGTAATGATCCCGTAAGGCCGCTACGCAGGTAACATTCATACCGGTTACCGTAGTCCCGCCGAAATCGATGGGGATTCTGTCAGGCTGTCTGTGATTTAATGCATTTTTGACTCGGATTTTTGAATCCATTTCAAAACACCTCCAAAATATTTGTATAATTTTTCATCCCGTGCCCGGGCACATCTTACAAAAAAAATTTGCCGCTGCTGATTTTGCCCCGGCTTTTATGACGGCCTAATTCAAAGTTAATTTGTCGTTTGCAAACAAATTTTCTTATAAATTTTCCGGTATCTTTATGCTGATTTCAGTAAAAACATGCTCTTCCTCCGGCGCCTTGCCTGAGAAAATGTATTCATGCAGCATTCTTAACGGCTTGTACCCCTGGGAAAAAGGATCCTGGACTATGGTAAAATCAATGATTCCTTTTTTCATATTCTCCACCACTTCCGGAGGAGTATCATTGCATATCATATGAACCTTTCCTGACAACCCCTTTTCCTTCAGCGCCTCAAGGCATGCAGTCACATGGCCCGTCGCCATATAGATGCCGTTGATATTGTCATATCTGTCAAGGGCTCTCCTTACCCCTTGATAGGTATCCGGATATCTGTCAAAGCCTTCGACAACCGCTGCGACCCTGACGCTTCCATTGATTTTGTCCAAAGTGTCTGTAAAACCTTTCACCCTGTCCCTGTGTGCCTGAAATACCATGCTGCCGGTTAAAACGACGACTCCGGAGCCCCTGGGTATCACCCTGGACATAAGGCCTGCCGCAACGGCCCCGCTCTTATAGAGATCCTGCCCTACAAAGCAAAGCCTCCTGCACCCGGTCACATCGGAGTTGAAAGTTATGACCGGAATTTTCCTTTCTGCGGCTTCGTTGATTTTTTCCCGGAGCATCGGATGGTCCATTGCAGAGATCATCATTCCGGAGACGCCCATCTCCAAAAGCTCATTTATCACTCCTGCCGCCACGGAAGGCTCCGTGCTTTCTATATATTTGATTTCAACCCGTATGCCCATATTGTGTATTTCACGGACAGCAGCATTAATCCCTTTGTGTATTTCCTCAAAAAAACCGACTTCTTTGGAGGGCATGACCACGCCGATGGTTACCGGGTTCTTGTTATACGCCAGGGCTTTGGCCGCTATGTTGGGCACATACTCCGATTCGCGGATGATCTTCAATATATTTTCCCTGATCTTGGGCTTTACTCCGGGCCTGCCGTTAACCACCCTGTCCACGGTTCCCCTGGATACTCCCGCCATTTGTGCTATTTCTCGGATCGTCACTTTCATCAAACCCCACCTTGAAGCAATAAAAACATTTGTTATCCGGTCTGTGCCCGGGCACAGTTTAAGTTTATCAAAAGACGCTGAACTTTTCAATAAGAATTTTGAAGGATTTAAACAAAGTTTTGAAGGACTATGGAACAAATGGGCCTGGAAGTTCCATGGGTGTAAAGCCGGGGAATAGATTATCAAAATCTGGAAATTATATAGCTATAACAACTTTTAAAGGAAATTACGGATGTTTCGATATATAGCAAAAAAAATAAATTTCCAGAAATTAAAAAATGAGAATGACCGGCAAAACGAGGCAAGAGACAAGGAAAAGCGCACTCCCATACCGGCTGACCTGAATAAGAACAGGGAGACTTTACAAAATATTTTTTGCAACAGCCACGACGTTATTTATTGCGAATTCAATTTCGGACGCCGGATGTCGAAAAGGGCTTCGCTGATCTATATTGACGGAATGGTAGACAGGGATGCCCTGGAAAAAAATGTATTAGAACCTCTACAGGACGGTACGGCTATCTCAAAGCCTGACGGGGCCATTGACTATACAAGCATGAGGATGCTCAAAAACAGCATTCTCCATGTAAGTGACACATTGATCGTCGACACCCTGGAAGAGCTATTGGACCACCTGATGTCCGGAAGCGCTATTCTTTTCATTGACGGTTTTCAGGAAGCATTAGTGATAAACGCGAAAAAATGGGAGCACAGAAACATCTCGGAGCCCGAAACCGAGAGTGTGGTCCGGGGTCCCAGGGAAGGCTTTACGGAAAACCTCAAAACAAATCTCACCTTGCTCCGCCGTAAAATAAAGGATACGGACTTTTGCATCGAAAGCCTGAAAATCGGAGATAAAACAAATACCGACATCAGCATTGCATACATAAAAAATACTGCTCCCTCCCAACTCCTTGAGGAAGTAAAAGCACGGCTGAAAAAAATCCGCACCGATTCAATCATCGATTCGGGATATATTGAACAATTTATTGAAGATGCGCCTTATTCCATTTATTCCACCATTGCAAACAGTGAAAAGCCTGACAATACGGCGGCAAAAATACTTGAGGGTCGTGTAGCAATTCTGGTTGACGGCTCTCCTTTTGCCCTGACGGTACCCATGCTGTTTATCGAGAGCTTTCAGGTTTCCGAAGACTATTATTCAAGAACTGTGTTTGCAAGCTTTATCCGGTTTCTAAGGTTCGTATCCTATATCATCAGTGTTTTGAGCCCTGCGATCTATGTGGCACTGACTGTTTTCCATCAGGAGCTGATTCCGACACAACTGCTGATATCCATTGCTTCAGGCCGTGAGCCGGTGCCCTTCCCCGCTGTTATTGAAGCAGCCATCATGATCGTCACCTTTGACATTCTGAGAGAGGCAGGCGTCCGTTTACCCAAACCCGTAGGCTCCGCCATAAGCATCGTTGGCGCTCTGGTGCTGGGTCAGTCCGCAGTATCCGCCGGCCTGATCAGTCCAATCATGGTTATCGTCGTTGCAGCAACAGCAATTGCAAGCTTTGTGGTCCCTTCCCAAACCGATTCGGGTACGATCATGCGGTATATTTATCTTATCCTTGCCGGCCTGGCCGGTGGTTTCGGCATTATTATGGGGCTATTGATCAACCTGATTTATATCACTTCCATCACTTCCTTTGGTATGCCCTATTTTTCACCAATCGCACCGCTGGTACCTTCCGATTTGAAGGACACCGTAATAAGAATGCCGCTCTGGACGGTATTGAAGCAACCGAAATCTCTCACTGCAAAGGCTTCCGCTGCCAACGGCTCAAGACCTTCCCGCAGCAAAAAGGGAACCGAAGAGCCTTCCCAAAAAAGAGGTTGATTATGATCAGAAAAACATCCATCCGGCTGGCAGGGATTATCGCTTGTTCTTTGACCTTCCTCTGCCTGTCCGGCTGCTGGAGTGCAAGAGAAATGAATGACCTGGAAATTGTCATCGGCATGGGAATCGATAAGGCGAAGGAACCCGGCAATATATCCCTCTCGGCACAAATCGTCAAATCCGGAGACATGAGAAATCCGTCGCCGGAGAACGGCTCCAGCGGCAATCAAGCCTTTTGGGACGTAAACGGCAACGGTAAATCCATTTTTGACGCAATCAGGGAAATAACACGCCAGAGCGGCAACAGGCTTTTTGTCTCCCACAGCCAGGTCCTGATTTTCAGCAAGGAAATTGCGGCCGGAGGAATAGACAAATACATTGACTTTTTCCTGCGCACCCATGAAATGCGTCCTTCCACCATGATATTTATTTCGGAAGACAGTGCGGCGGCAGTTTTGGCTGTCAAACCGGAAAAAGAGAAGCTGCCGTCCATGAATATCGTCAAACTAATTACAGCAACGGACCTCACGTCGCAAGCGGAAAAAATCAACCTGCAGCAGTTCTCCTCCCGGATGATGAGCAAGACGGCTGCTCCCGTTGCCCCCTTGATAAAAATAGAGAATAGCGGAGAAACCCAGCATACCTTTATTTCCGGCATGGCAGTATTTAAAGATTTTAAACTGGCGGGAATCCTGGATGAAGACGAAAGCCGCGGGCTTTTGTGGGTAACAGGCGGGGTCAAAAGCGGAATTATTCATGTGCCTGCGCCCGGCGGCGACGGTATGGTCATATTGGAAATCAATGGAGCCAAAAGTAAAGTGACTCCCGAACTGAAAGGCGACAGGCTCCTGATGCACATTGAAGTAAAGGAGGAAGCAAGCATGACGGAACAGTCCACACCTGAAAGCCTTATTACCGCCCAGGCCTTTGAACTGATGCAAAAGCAGCAGAGCGAAGTGATCCGGGAGGATATTTTAAGGGCCTTTACTATATCAAAGGAGCTTCATTGCGATATTTTTGGTTTCGGCGAACTGATCCGCAAAAAATACCGGTATGCATGGAAGCAGATGGAACCCCGGTGGGATGAGCTGTACCCGCAGATTGAACTGGTGCTGGATATTAAAACCAGGGTCCGGAAGACTGAGCTCATTACCAAGCCGGTATTTTCAAAGGAGGAACAGACATGAACACGGAAAGGAATAAAATTTCAGGTGTGCAGTTAATGTTTCTGGTCACTGCCTTTGTTCAGGGCTCTATCCTGCTGACGTCTTTTACCGTGGGCCTGACCAGGCATGATACCTGGCTGGTTGTCCTGTCGGGGTTGATTGTCATTGCCCCTTTTATTCTCTCCTACTGCGTGCTCTTAAAAAGGTTCAAGGGACTAAACCTCATACAGATTCATGATATCGTCTATGGGAAATACATTGGCAAGGCCGTTTCCCTCTATTATATTTTCTTTGTATTTCTGACGATGTCCTTCAATCTCAGGGATTTGGGAGACTTTTACGCAACCTTTCTCATGCCGGATACGCCTTTGATTTTTTTTATTGCCGTATTTATCCTGGTATGTGCATATGCCGTCTGGAAAGGAATAAAAATAGTCGGCAGCATTTGCCACCTCTTTGTATTTAACACCTTTTTCATTATCGCCGGCACCTTTTTGCTGCTCCTGAAAGACATGGATTTTTCAAACTTTTTGCCGGTTTTTGATCTGCCTTTGAAAAATTTTATTCAAGGCACACACATCATCTCCTCGATACCTTATGGGGAACTGGTTATTTTTCTTGTCATCGGCGCCAGCTTAAAAGATTCCAAACAAACCACCAAGAGTATTTTTTCGGGCCTGCTTTTAGGCGCGATAAGCATGCTGCTTGTTACAATAAGGAATACGGCTGTCCTGGGCAGCACCGAAACAATCCTTATTTCACCGTCCTTTCAATCCGTCAGGCTCATTGACTTCGGAAGGGTATTTACAAGGATGGACCTGGTGATCGGCATCAGCCAGACTCTCATGTTCTTTATAAAAAACAGTCTTTATTACTATGTTTTGGTCGTAGCCCTGGCGCAGCTTTTAGGCTTAAGGTCCTATTTCTCCCTGATCCTGCCCATTGGCGCCATTGAAACCATACTGGCCCTGACAGCTTTTGAATCCTCCGTCGAGCACCAGCTGATCACCATCAGCGCCGGAATTATTTACTCTATTCCGGTCATCTATATTTTTCCTCCCCTTTCACTGCTGTTATCCCGGTTACGCAATTTACCGAAACAGAGGAGTGACGAAAAAACATGCTCATAATGCTGCTGATTTTTGCTTTGCTGGCTTTTTTTCAAATCCCGGGCCTGATAAAGAAAAAATACTGGAAGGAACTCATCGCTTTTTCTTTTTTTTACACATTCGCTTTTGTATTAAGCTTCTTATATGTGCTGGATGTTGCCATTCCAAGCCCCATCAAAGGGGTGAGATATGTGATTGAAGATCTTTTGAAAATAAAATATTAATCCTGCGGCTTTTTCACTGGGAAACCAGGTCAAAATACGAGATTACCACCTCGCTTCGCCCCTCGGATATGTCATCCGAGCATAGCGGAGAATCCATATAAACAAGCTCATTCGCCGGTACAACAGCAAAAACATCATTAACGATTCATCGATAGTTTTTGCTGTTGTATTGCCGGCGCTCGGGTGACGCTGAGAATGTTTAATCTGCGGAGTGAATGCTGGACTCTCTGGCCTTCAGGTATTTATTCCACGCCTCACCCTGTTTGGCTATGCTGTCCATCAGCTCCGGAGTGATATACTTTTTATACCAGGCTTCATAATTCTTCTCAAACTCCTCCGGCTTTCCGTTGATCATTTTTACCGTCGCCAGCTTGGAGCCGTCGCAGTCATAGCTGGAAACGTTCTTTATCTTGGAATATGCCTCCTCCAGCACATTGAAAGCCGCCCTTGCATCCATGGCCTCCTTGCTTAAAGCCCCCACCCGGACAAAGGTCTGCTGTTCGGCATAATGTTTTGCAACGGCCTGCCGGGTTGCATCTCCCACATTAAAGGAGTCGGAACTCAAGGGGTAGACGAAGTTCGGAGCCCATAGATAGGTAAGCTCATAATTGGCTCCGCCTATTCCGTAGGTTTCAGCATTCCACGCCACATCAATGGACTCTCCGTGGCCATATAGGCCATAATATACGCCATCCTTTTCACTGACCGCCTCTCCGATGGCCCAGGCTTCAAGCTCCTTATATTCCGGCTTGAATCTCCTTTCCTCCTTGTCGCCGGTATACATTTCCGGAGTCCCCCAGGCTCTCAGTTCCGCAGCCTCTTCGCTTAAATTCCAGTCGATCCAGTGCAGTATCTGCGGTATATCCTTCTCCTTGACGGATTTACCGATACCCACCGTACCCCAGACGCTCTTGATGGGATATTCCTCCCGCGTCATATCCTGGTATTGGGTGGACAATGGGATCATAAACAAAGGAAGGAGCCTGAAGCCATATCCTCTGTTTTCCTCCAAGGACTTCTTTGTTGCATCCTCAACAGGCAGCCACTCCTGGAATACGGCATATTCGCCGTTGATCACCCTTGCGTCCCGCTGGCCGGGCTTGAGCAAAAAGAAGTCTTTCCCCATTAAGCCGGCATTATAGGATTTATTCAGCCACTTCATCCAGTCTTTCCACCCCGGTGTGGCTGCAAAGTATTCAAAGGTTCCTGTTTTTATATTGAATATGCGGTCTCCCAGCTCACCCCACCAGAATCCGGGGAAGGTGAACATGGACCACATATAGGATCCTTGGTCGGAGCCGTCGGAAACCGGCAGCATTGGGATGATATCCTTATCGCCTACTTTCATGTTGAGGTCTTTTACTTTCATGCAGTAATCGAAAAGGTCATCTCCGTTTTTGATGGGGATATCCGTCACATCATCCAGGGTGAGCTTTCCTTGCTTCTGTGCATACAGTTCTTTCAATTCCGCTTCGGTCTTTGCCTGGGGGTAGATTTTCTTCAGTATGTCGTCCCTCATCCATACGCTGTAAGGGAATTTTCCCAGGCTCGATTCAAAATATCTTGTCCCTTTCGCATCCTTTCTCAGGACTTGATCCGGCAGCAGCGGAACTGTCCAGAGCTTTCCGTCCGAAGAGTCCACGTTTGCGCTATACCAGTCTTCGACGGTCATGCCGTAATTTTTAAGCCTTTCGGCAACTCTCGGCATGTATTTTTTCAAATCCTCCAGCTTGATTTCCCGGAGCTCACCGGCCTTTTTAAGAATGCCGTACCGGTTGTTATCATCAAAGATGCCGCTTGGGGGGACAATGATGTCAGGCAGCGTACCTGCCGTTATCTGCATTTGCAGCCAGTTGGTGAGGTCCTGCCCGAAAGGGATCTCGGAAATTTCCGGTATAACCTTTGTCTTCTCCCTCCAGATCGAGGTAAGAATATCCTGCGTGGGTACTTTGCTCCCTGTTTGTATTTTACTCAGCATTTTGGGGTGCAGCTCACCGAACTGGGATAGGATTTCATCGTTAGGATCCGAAGAGACAGCTGCCGCAGTACTGCCCGACGCCTTTGAACTTTCAAGCGAAGAGGTCTTTTCCGGGCTGTTTGCCCCGTTGCTGCAGCCAATGAGCATTGACAACAGGAAGCTGGAGATTAAAAACAATGTTACGGCTTTTTTCATGGATTTCATTGAATACCCTCCTTATTTTTTTAACGGCCTATTTCAAAGGGAATTTGCCGTTTGTAGACAAATTTCCTTACAATAGCAGAGTTTCAAACTATCACCGGATTTGAATTTTTAAGCTTTGATGGCGCCTACAAGCATTCCTTTAATGAAATATTTCTGAAAAAACGGATAAATGAAGAGAATGGGAAAGGTCACAATGACCATCACCGTCATTTTCGTCACTTCCGGCGTAGGAAGGCTGCTTCTGTTAAGCCGCATCCTGCGCAGTGCGGCGGCCCCCGCATTGTTGACATCCCGTGCCATATAGGAGGCCTCGTTGGAATTTATGACCATATACAGGATGTACTGGAGGGTAAACAGCTTCCGGTCGGTAACATAGATCAGGTTGGTGTATAAGTCCAGCCAGCCTTCCACAATGGAAAAGAACAGAAAAGCTGCGATAATGGGCTTGGACAGCGGAAGAATGATTCGGATGAAGATGGTCCAGTAATTGGCGCCGTCAAGCATTGCCGACTCCTCCAGCTCTCCCGGAATCTCTTCGATATGGGTCCGCATAATCACCATCCCGAAGAAGGTAAAAGCGCCCGGGATGACGTAGACCAGAAAGTTATTCAGCAAATGAAGCTTTGTTACCACCACATAATGGGAGATCATGGTGCCTCCGATGAACATGGGCAGCATGAAGAAGAAAAGAATAGCCTTCCTGCCGGGCAGAAACCTTTTGGACAGGGAAAAAGCCGCCAGCATGGAAACGCTCACTGTTAAAAGAGCGCCTGCGATGCATCTTCCCACCGTAACAGCAAAGGCGGATTTCAAACTGCCGTAGTTCAATACATAAACGTAATTCTCGAGAGTAAATTGCCTGGGCCAAAACCATATGGGTCCTTCCGCCGCGTCCCTGCCCGTATTGAAAGAAAGTACGAGCACATACCAGAAGGGATAAAGTGTAATCAGGCTAAGTATAACCATGATACCGACATTGGCCCTGTCAAATAGGGTTTCCTTCAGACTCTTGGTTTTTTTGCCGTGCAATGTCTTGCTCGTATTTTGTGCTACTGCAACCGCTTTATTGTCCGCATTCATGAAAATACCTCTCCGTTCTAAATAATCCCTGTATTGTTAAGCTTTTTCGTAATATAGTTGGTTGTCATAATCAGCACAAAGGATACCACTCCCTGGAACAATCCCACCGCCGTGGCGAAGGAATACTGCTGCGCCTGTATGCCTCTGAAATAGGTAAATACGTTGATTGTGTAGGTATCCTCCCGTATGACCGGATTTTGCAGGTTGAAGATCTGATCGAAGTTGCTCCCGAATAATCCGCCCAGGGAAAAAATCAGAAGGATACAGGTGGTGGACAGGAGCCCCGGCAGTGTAATATGGAGCATCTGCTGCCACCGGGTGGCGCCGTCTACCTCAGCCGCTTCATATAGCTGAACGTCAATGATGCTTATTGCCGCCAGATACAGAATCGTCCCCCAGCCTATCTCCTTCCATATTTGCGAGACGATAAGAGCGGGAAGAAATACCGATGAATTCTGCATGTATAAAATTCTTTCCCCGCCGACCACAAGCTCCTTGATGTTATTGACAATGCCGCTGGGGTCTGTGCTGAGGAACAGATAAAACAGGCCTGCCACCGTAACCCATGAAACAAAATGCGGCACATAGAATATGGTCTGTACGGTTTTTTTGAATACCGCGTTTTTGATTTCATTTAGAAGCAGCGCCAGGATCAAGGGCGCAGGAAAGCTGAAGAGCAGCATGGTAAAGCTGTATAACACCGTCCTGCCGGCAAGCTGGTAAAACCAGAGCTCCTTGAGAAAGGAGAAGTATTTGAAGCCGACAAAGGGACTGGCCAATCCGAACCAGCCCTTTGTAAAATCGTAATCCATAAATGCAATAATGTTGCTGAACATCGGCAAATAGGCAAATAAAAATGTAACCAGCGCCGCAGGGATTAAAAATACATACAATAAGCCCATGGAGCGGTGCTTCAGGTCGTGGGAAGCTTTCAGTTTTAATTTCACGGTATTTTCCGGTTTCATATCGACTTTCTCCTTGCGTGATGCGTAATCGGGATAAACTGCTTTCGTCCTGCTTCTTTATCATATAGGAGTTCCCGCTTGGTAAAAAGGCCATAATCCTACAAAAAATATGGCTATCCCACTGAAAAGCGGAAGCCGGATTCCGGAGAGTGCGCTACCTGACAAAGCCCCATCGTGTAATGACCCTACCTCCGGTATCCTTCCAGCCTGTTTTCCAGAAGGGGGCAAAGGAATAGACGCCGGACTCCACCTGTCCTGCCTCCTTTGTCCAGTAGGAGGTCCATCTTGCCTTATCTCCCTTGTCATTGACACAAAATGCAAAGTTGCATCCTGAGTGTTCACCCTTCTTTAGATTCTTTAATTTATCATACAGTCCGCTCAATGCCTTCCAGGATATAGCGATTTCATAGGCCGTCACCTTCTTTTCCTCATCGCGGACAATCCGGATTTTCCCTTCGGAACCGCCGTCTGTGAAGGCATCCATCACTCCCAGACGCGGCTTTAAGGCTCCATTGGTAGGGTAATAGGTCTGGTAGTTTGTCCCCGGCGCACACAGCCGGTATAGCTCCGGTATATCCCCTTTGGCAAGCGTAGCCGCAAACAGATAATCCATGTCGGATGCCATGGCTTTTTCGTAGTGCGGCTTTCCAAGAAGCAGGTCATCCTTGTTTTTGCTTATACAGTCAAAAGCCAGCTGAATACTGTCAACATCGAAAGGGAACGCATAATTGTCGTCTTTGAAAGGAGGGTTTGCCTTATGCTGGTAGTCAGGTATCTTTGCCATAAAGTAAAAGTTTTTATTATCCCAGGCGGTTTTGACGTCATAGATGACATTGTCGGCTCCTCCGCCGTTATCCAGCTGCTCTTGAACCCTGTCCGGGTTGAGGACCGTATCAAGGTAATCGGGATTTCCGCCGCTTACCATGGTTACTTCCTCAATGTCTTCCCAATCCTCCGTATTCCCGTCTACGGCAATGTGCTTGTAAAGAGCGAATGCTGCCTGAATGTTCTGATTTCCCTCAATTTTTTTACCGCTTGAATATTCAAATGCATATTGAATATTGTATCGGTTGATGTCGCTTATTTTATGCTCCGCAACGGTGAAGCTGCAATTTTGAATTTCTCCGGGAGCCAGACGTATCAGCTGCTTGCCGGCAGATAGGGCCCAGCCTTCCGGAGGGGTGATGCTCAAATACCCGCGGATGGATTTATTTGAAACATTTTCAAGCTTCACATCGATGGTTTTTGCCTGAGATACAGGGCAGACAAAGGAAAGCGGACTGATTTTCACCAGGTTATCCATGTCAAGCTCTGCGGAATCCAATATTCCTTTCAGTTCCTCCGGGGGTTTTCCCGATACGAGATAGACCGATTCCCAGGGCTTCAAATCGACGCAGACCTGATCCAGACTGCCGTCTGCAATCTCCGAGCCCAGATAATCGTATAGCTTGACGCCTTTTGTATTCTCCAGTGTTACCCTGCCTGCATAGTCCCGGTCAGAATACAGCACCGCAGTTGAACTCCCGTCCTTTTTTGCAAACAGGTAGCCCCATAGGGCTTTTGATTCAGGATATAACTCTTCCAACAGCCTGCCGTCCTCTAGAAAATACGTCATGGCAGAATAGGCAAGGACCCCGGGTTTTGGGCCTTTTGCCGCCGGATCGTATAGATTGAATTCATCCTTGCCCTTATAGGAAAAAGAATACCAGAAAACATGGATGGGGGTGTCTCCGGCCCCCAGCATCTGCAGAAGGTACGTAGGCGCTATGGTCCTTGCAACCGCCCACTTTCTTTCCGCTTCCGGAAGGCCGCCGAACATGTCCTTTTCGGAAGCACCCAGCTCGGTCTGCCACAGCCCGGCTTTTCCTCCGGTCACAGACCACTTTTTATCCATTTCCTTTTGAATTTCCACCAGCCCCAGCTGCCCCGGATCGGGTACTCCGTATGCATGGCTCACAGAGCCGTCGATATATCCGGTATCGCTGGTGTTCCTGGCGTAAACGATATCCCGGTTATAGGTTACCGAACCGCCCCCGATAATGTTTACATCAGGATAGTCCGCTTTCACCCTTTGATAGATCTTTTTGGACATGGCCCTGTAGTCCTCCGCATCTCCGGTGGCCCATGTCCAGCCGTGTATCCAGGGTTCATTCCAGATTTCCCAGTTTTTCACCAGGTCCTGCAGCGGAGCTATGGTGTGATAAACCATTTTTGCCTGGGCATCCAGATCGGCAGGCCTGTTTTCGTGTCTGCCATACTTGCTTTTATTGGGTATGGGCTCCACATTCCAGTCCATATTATAGTTGATATAGCCAAGAGTCAAAATTCCATGCTCATTCAGGAACTTGATCCGTCCTCGCACAGCTTCTATCGTTTTCAGGCCGGCTTCATTCTTCGGATCATCCCACAGCATACCATCCTTTACCGGCCAGACCACCGTGGGGTCCACCTTGTCATTGATGCCCCGGACCCATTTTACACCCATCTTCTCTGCCAGGAGCACATTTTCATCATAGGTCCCGGCATTTTCGACATACAGGCCAAAGGGGGAATTCTCCCGTACTCCTTCCGCCGCTTTTCTGACAACGCCGAAGCCCATGCTTCTTTTTCCGACCACTCCAGTCTTGCTCATGACCTGAACATTCAGCATATAATAGTCCGCCTGCGCCAATGCCGGAAGCTTTAGTTTCACTGTATCCGACTTGCCCTGGGGTATAGTGAATTCATACTGCTTCTCAAGGATATTGTCTTTATTCCTCGTATCGATATCTACCCTCACTTCACCGGCCATGTCCTCTTTACGGTCGTTTCTCATTTTTATCAGGATTTCGGGTTCTACTCCGTCTTTCCCCATCACATAAAGCTTTGCCGGCTCATCCATATCAATGCCTATAATAGCCAATTTCCCCGGGTCCTCCGTAACAGCTGCCACCGCGGCCTTTGCTGTGGTTGCCGTATTTTTGCCGGCTTCTTTTGCAGGTTCCCGGGAACTGTTGCATCCGGAGGCGGTTACCATTGCGAATAGTATCGCGGTAATTGCCAACAGAAATTGAATGCCTTTCTTCATACAATTCTCCTCTCAAGCCAATGACAATGGGGACGGTCTTGACAGCATGTCTTTAGAAAAGCTGCCGTATCCGTCCCCACTGAAATTCAATATTCATGCCTTACTGACAATCATCAAGCCTGTCAGTAAAGAGCTGCTCCCTGCAAGGTCACATTCCCCGTGCCTGAGGTTGACTGAACCCATTTGATGTTCAAGGTCTGGCCCGCTGAACCTGCTTTGAAAACAAGGGTGTATACCTTGTCATAGGAATCGCTTGCTTTGGTCGTGGTATTTGTATAATCCGCAGCCGAGCCGTCAGACAAATGTGCTGTCAGCGTAGCTCCTGAACTCCATCCTCCGACATACACCTTTATTGTACGGGTTGAGGTATCTGCAGGTACACTAATGGAAAACCCTTTATTTTGTCCCGCGATATAGATGCCGTTATTATTTGAGCCGCTGG
The DNA here is from genome assembly GCA_023433505.1 of Bacillota bacterium. Taxonomy (GTDB): domain Bacteria; phylum Bacillota; class Clostridia; order Acetivibrionales; family DTU013; genus MnB-11. The sequence continues at coordinate 26,239 of JAEZCO010000076.1, forward strand.
CCGTGGGCGTCCCGTCGCTCCAGGCCATCTGCCGCGGATCGTCGGTATAGTTGGAAACCGTACCGGAGCCGACAAGGGTATAGTTGCTGATTTTGCTTCCCCCGCCGGCTTTGTGGTCGTAGCCGTACCAATGGGCCCAATCGGTAGTCCCTGTCGCAGTGAGGTTGACCGAAGCCGATGAGGTACTGACTGAGCCGGTAAGAGAACCACCGGCCGCCGGAGTTGGTGTTGGCGTAGGCACCGGCGTTGGTGTAGCTGTAGAACCCGGTGTAGATGTTGCAGTGGGTGTAGGCGTCGAAGCTATTGTTCCTGCCATACGGTACAGCAATACCTTTCCCCTGCCGTCTTCCTCTACAAACACCTCATATTCCCCATTGGAGCGCTGTATTGCCTGAATAGCATCGGGAAAATCCACCCAGCCCACAAAATTACCCACCTCAGTTCCTGGAATCATCGTACCCAGGTACGCCCCGGAATTGCTGTCATAGACGCGGATCTCCCCGCGTTCCGAAAGCTGGGTCTGTGAAATTCCTTCCGGCCCTTTGGTAAAATAAGCACAGAATATCCGGTCTTTTTCAATGCACATGGCCTTGACTACGATGCGCTTCTCAAAATCCTGCGTTGACTGGGGATCCGGTTCGTTGGGGTCGCATTCGTACGGAAGGACGATAGGATAACCGGCATGTAAAGTCCTCGAAGTGCTCCAATTGTCATACCTTCTGATTTCCCTGCCTACCATGCCCCATTCCCGGCCTGTCTTGGGGCGGGCGGAAGTATATCCGGCAAGGTACATGGTATCTGTCTCGGGAAGATATTGCAGCCTTTCAAGCTGGCTAAATACATTGGTGCTGTATGTCGTTATATGGGCCCTGTCATACAACGGGACACCGTAAGAATTCACTCCCTGGTAATTATACCGTGTAATGGACCCATTCTCATTTCCATACCATACATTTCCGTTGGAATCTACATACCATGCCCACGGATACTCTTCGACACCGTCGGCACTGATATACTCACTGCTTTGAATATCTCCGTCGCCGTTATTGTCGCGCCATATCCACCGTCCGCTGCTGGGCTGGCTTGGCGGCCAGGTGTCTGTATTTGAATCGATGTCATGGGATGCGATAAAGCCGGCGGGGACAGCGATTTCACCGTCAAAGCGGTAGATGGCAATGCCTTTTTCAAAGGAACCGGTGATGAACATGAACTTCCGCCCATTCATATAGCGGATCACCGGTGAAGTCTGCCCGTGCACCTCTCCTGCCTGCAGATGCAGCCTAGGGTCCCTGGGGTACTTTACTTCATCAAGGGTATAGGCATATAGCGTTGCTTCCGTCCCCGGCGCCGTCTTGCTGTAATCCATCTTGTAATGCTCCTCGATCCCGTACAGGTCCAGACCATCCGTTGTAGGGTCTGCGGATGCGACGTCCATGAAGATATCGTCTCTTACCTCCCACACCAGCTGCCCGCTAGGCGTCAGCTTTCTTATGCATGAGCTTTGGACATCGTTGCCGGGATTCAGCGCCACGTATATATTCCCCGAAGAGTCCATGCCAATTCCGGCCAAGCCCCAGAACTTGGTTGGGGTAACAACGCCCGGAGTACCTGCGCCGATGCCTCCGTTTTCTCCGAAGGTATGGTCAAGAACCGGAGTGCCTGTTACATTGTAAAACAGTATCTGCTTCCTTGGCCCGTTTTCCGCAACCATCAGCTTCCCGTCAGTCGAAACGGCAAGAGCGGTGGGCTGGACAACATCCGTAATCCTCTTGCTGCCGCCCTTTATCACATTCCCGCTCTCTATGCTCCATGTTACGCCGCTGATGGTAACCGCTTTGCCATTGATGCCCATATCCTGGTTACCGATTACATCGCCGTCCTTATAGATGCCATAATATCTTCCGCCCTCGTCCCAATCGCTTTGGGTATAGCATGTGCCGTCTGAAGTAGTCACCATTTGCTGTATATAGTTCTGTACCCATTTTTCGTTCGCACCGCCGTAAGTATTGCCAAACCAGGACCTTGTATAGCTGATGCTCCCATTTGTGTAAGTGGTACCGGCAAATACAGGTGCAACAGGCAGTACCGTATATGAGACAAATACTACTGTGATAAGCAGGGCCAATAAAACCGCCAATCTCTTATATCCTTTTTTCCCGTACATAGTTCACTACTCCTTTCAATTTCCAATAGGGGCATGCCCCCCTCGCTGCGGGCGAAATGAATTCGCCCTACGCTGCACGTTGTTCAAAATATACAATCAACTGCCGGTTAATCCAGCGCAGCAGCCTGCAAAGTCACATTGCCCTCATCTGTTGACGCCTGCAGCCATTTGACATTGAGTGTTTGTCCATCCGAGCCTGCATTGAAGACCAGGGTATATACCCTGTCAAAGGAATCGCTTGCCTGGTCGGTGGTCTCGGTATAGTCGGGAGCAGACCCGTCGGAAAGATGGGCCATCAGCATGCCGCTTGACTGCCATCCGCCGACATATACTTTTAAAGTATGAGCGGCGGTACCAGCAGGGACATCAATGGAAAATCCGCTGCCTCTTCCTTCAACATAGATGCCGGTGTTATTTGTCCCGCTGGCTGTCGGTGCTCCGTCACTCCAGCTGATCTGGCGGGGGTCGTCTTCATAATTGGTAACGGCCCCTGTCCCAAGGACGGTATAATTACCAATCTTGCTTCCGCCATCCGCCTTCTGGTCGTAGCCATACCAATGCGCCCAATCCGTTATCCCCACCGCCGTGAGGTCCACTGCTTCTGCTGAATCCTCGGATGTAGCTGTCAGCGACCCGCTGGCTGCCGCAGTTGCAGCTGAAGTTTCCGCCGCAGCGGTAGATGCCGCACTGCTTTCAGACGTCTGAGTTCCGGCGGCATCCGCGGCTGCCGGATCTTTTCCTCCGCTGCCGCAGCCTGCTGCCGCCATTGCAATTAAACATACGACCAGGAAGAGTGTCCCGAGTTTTTTGATGGTTTTCATCCCATGACCTCCTTAAAGATTTGAAAAATTACCGGGCAAGCCTGCATGAAGCCGGTGCCCTTTATTCTTTCATAGTAATGGAGATTCCCCCCGTCCGAAAGGCCACAATCCTACTAAAAATATGGCTATATTACTGAAAAAACCATTTTATGTTTCAACCGCCTTCAACCGGATAATCACCCGGGTGCCTTGGTTTACTTGGCTCTCAATGGCCACACCGTAGCTTTCGCCATAATAGGACTGGATCCGCCGGATCAGGTTCCTGATCCCATAGCCTCCATGGGTTGTCTCATAATTCAGGCTGAGTATTTTATCCACGGTTTCCCGGCTCATCCCGAACCCATTGTCCGTCACTTCCAGCAGGATGTCGCCTTCCTGCACAAAGCCGCCGATGGTGATGGTCCCTCCCTCGCCTCTCCCTTTCAAGCCGTGAAAAACCGCATTTTCCACCACAGGCTGCAAGGTATGCTTGATAATGGATTTTCCCATCAAGTCGCCGCCGATATTGACCTCAAGACGATATTGGTTCCGATGGGTAAAATTCACAATCTCAATATACTCCCGGATCATACTCAACTCATCCGATATCCTGATGATGTAATATCCTTTGCTCAGCGCAATCCGGTAGTAATTTGTGAGTGAATCGATAATATTGCTGGTAGCATTGTCATTTTTACGCAAAACAGACCACTTTATCGTAGACAGTGTGTTGTACAGCAGATGCGGATTGAACCGTGCCTGGAGCAGCTCCATCTCCAGCAGACTGTTCCGGTTTTTCGCATCCAGCAGGTCCTTGTACATCCCGTTCATTTTAACGAGGATGGAGAGAAATTTCCGTTTAATGATGGCAATCTCATCATCCGGGCCTATATCGGGCATTTCATTGTTCAGCAGCAATTCATCATTGCTTTTCAGGTAATTGATAAAGCTGTTCAGGCTTTTGGTAAGCCTGTTTGAGGTGCGGAAGGACTCCAGGATAATGACGGTAATGAAGAGCAGGAAAGCGATGAAAATATAGAACAGGATCCGAACGTATCCTTTGAGGATGGTGCTTCTGGGGACGGCTACCACCACCATGCTTTTGTCTGCCATGGTCTTGCTGCCTATTGTGAAATACCCGTCCTCGCTAAACCCTTCACCGCGGCCCGCCGCAAGCTTATTGGGCCCAACCCTGTAATACAGGATTGTCCCGGCGCTGTTTACATGCATAATAACATCCCCGTCGGATATGTTTTTAATATCATCCAGATGCCGGCTGATTCTGTCATAAGGGATATTGATCTCCAGAAGTCCCTGATGTTTGGTAAAATCGGATATGTTGCGGTAAAAGGAAAGATAGGATTTCGCATGGCGGCTGTCAAATTTTACGGCCGGGCTCCACAGCTCATCATTGATGCGGGAGTCCAGTGCATTTTTTCCAAAGCCGCCGTCCTCAAGGCTGCCGAATTTTGTTATATAGGCATCTTCAAAGCCGCTATAATCCGCCAGGTAGAATTTGAATGCGTCAATATCGCTCCCCCAATTGGCAAGGTGGTTTGTCAGTGATTTCATCATTGCACGGAAGTCGGCGATTTTATCCATATCCCATTCAAAATAGCCCTCGAGGCCTGATATAACATTGTTGCTGGTGACGATGATCCGGCTGGACTGGATATACAGCATCAGTTCCCCGTTCACCGACTCGGTGCAGGTGTCCAGGCTCTGGCTGATCCTGCTCCTGTAGTCCTTCAAAACGCTATAATACATGCTGGTATAGATAAAAACAGAGGTGACGATGAAAGGCACCAGCGCCAGGAAGATGAGATTCAGAAGAATTCTCCGGCGGATGCTGTTTCCGTGGGGCAAATTGGGAAACCATTTTATTGTCTTCATTGCATACCCCGCTGTTTATACGGTATTTTTGTTGGAATACTGCTTTGGGGTCAATCCCGTAAACTCCTTGAAAACCCAGCTGAAATAGGACTTATCCTTATAGCCTATTTTTTCTGCAATCTCATAGATTTTATAGCTGGGGTCCGTCAGCATTTTTTTGGCCGTTTCCATCCGTTTGCTTAAAAGATAATCAAAAATCGTACTGCCGGTATGCTGCTTGAAAATAGCATTGGCGTAACTTGGACTGATATAGAGGGGCTTGACGATCTGGTCGATATTGCTGATCTCCGAGAAATTCCGATCGATTTCAGCTTTGATATCTTCAACAATTTTTTTAAACCGGCTGTTGCCATTTCTGTTCAAATACTGCCGGACGATTTCCAGGATATTGATAAGCCACTGCCTTATGTCCAGGATGGTTTCAAACCTGGAGAGCTTTACATACATGGATGTTTCACTGTCAAAGATGCTTCCCAGGCTTTCGTTTTTTTCCAGCAGTACGGTCTGTACAATATTGATAATGGAAAAGCTGAGGCTTTTAATATAAGGTTCCGGCATTCCTGTCCCCGGTTTATAATATTTGTCCACAAAACGAACAATATCACTGCCGCCGCCCTGTTCCAGGATAATACCGAGTTCGTTTCTCAAGCATTGAAGGTCGTATTTGGGGAGCGCATCCGCCCCTTTCACCTCAGAGGCCAGAATGATGCGGTTTCCGGCGCTGTAAAACTTGGATTTGACGGCATACTCGGCTTTTTCAAATAATCTGGGTATATCCGGCAGTGAAGCTGTAAAATCGCTGACGCCCATGGTAATTTCAAAATTGAGTTTTGTATTTACCTCCTTCTTAAAACTTCCAAGGGCCTGCAAGACCGGTTCAAGAACCCCCTGTCCGCCGCTGGCGCCGCCGATAAGGATCAAAGCCAGGCTATTGTAATTATGTAAGACCGAATATACGGTATGCTCCTGTATCCGGATGCTCTCAGCACAATTCTTCATACTGTACACATGCATGAATTTCTGCTCAATGGAAATATCCGGGTAGGTCAAATCATAATTGTCGATCTGCATGAAAACAACGGAATAATATTTGTCCCTGCAATCAATCCTGAGAAATTTCATATACTCCAAAATCTCATGGATGTCCTGCACTCTCCCGTACAACAGGTCCCTGAAAAACTGCTCCTGCAAGGCGGGCCGGCTGGCTTCCAGCTGCAGCTTCAGGTCCCGCATGGCCCTCTCCCGGTCAATTTCGCCTTGCCTGAGATTCACCACATTTTCCAGCGCCCGGGTCAGTTCCATGAGACTGATGGGTTTAAGGACATAGGCGTAGGCATGCAGGTCCATTGCCTCCTTGATATAATTGAAATCATCAAAGCAGCTCATGAAGACGAACCTGGCTTCCGGAAGCTCACGGCTGATATATTCCGCCATTTTCAATCCGTCCATCAGGGGCATGGCCACATCGGTCAGGATAATATCCGGCTTTAATTCCAGCGCTTTCAAGCAGCCCTCCATGCCGTTGGCAGCCATGCCGGCCACCTTGATGCCCAGGCTCTCCCAATGGACCAGATCATGGATCCCTTCGCGGTCCGACGGGTCATCGTCGACAATGAGTACGGAAAACATTCCACCGATTCCCCCTTTGCTTTTGCAGATGACAGGAGGGACATCCCTTCTCGTAACATCCCGGGTCCGTCCCCTGTCGCTGCACATTCTATGCTCTACTCAAGCAATGCCAATCCCATCATGAAGCAAGCCGTGCCCCGGATGAGGGCCTCGCCCTGGGCCCAGATTTTATACCCGGCAATACTATCCTTGTGCCAATCCAGGGACTCATCCAGCCATGTGCCCAACCAGGGCCTGTCATACTCATGGTCGGCAATGAGACCGTGGCACAGGCATCCGTTGAGGCTTCCTCCGGGCTTTATCCGGGGATTGTCGGAACCGATGCCTTTCATCATGCAAATATTTCTCGGATTCAGACCCAGGATCCAATTCAAATGGTCCAGGGCAAAATCCAGATATTCCTTCTTTGGGACGACCCGGTGGACCAAAAGCGCCTGCCAGATTTCCAAGCCGTATTCGGGGTTTACTCCCTTGCCCTCCTCGCTCCGGTTGAAAAATGCCCGGGTAGCATCCGGTTTTCTCCCTTCGGGATTCCAGGTCTCATAATAAATGAAATTTTTTCTTGCGATTCCAAAGGGGCTGGCCTTACTGTCTGCAACCATGGTATCCATGAATGCTTCCAGGCATTCTTTCATGCCGGCGGCCTTTGGGTGATCGGGAAGCTTCTCCACAAAATAGGCGAGAGCACTGGGATTATCATGGCTGTAGTTGTTGTTCCAGTATTTAAAGAACGAATCGGAATCATGGACTTCCGACAGAATGTTGTCAACCATCCTTTCCGCATGTTCAAGATACCTCTGATTTCCCGTAGCCTTGTACAATGCAACATCACCGAAGAGGAAGGCGGCATCGTCAACCTTGGTATAATTGAAGCCCGGCTCTTTCCAGGATGCTTTGTAGTTGATCCCGTCCTCCTCCTGGGATCTGCCTGTATTGTAATAGAGTGAAAACACCTTGTCCGTATCAACCCAGGAGTGATAATACTCCCACATCAGCTCTCCCTGCTTCAGGAATTTTTCCTCCCCCGTCAGCTCATAAAGCCTTGCATAAATCAGCAGGCTGTAGAACTTAAAGTATTCGTGCAGCCCAAAAGGATAATCAAACCAGGCGATCTTCCCGTTGTCGGCGTGCCAGCCGCCCATCCCCGCGATAACCGCTCCGCTTTCAGGGTAGTGGATCATGATCTTTTCCCACCACTTTGCACCCCATGCAAGCTCATCTTTGATGCTTTCATCGGAAGGCTCCCTTTCAATGCTTTCCAGTACGGAAAGCATCACTCTGGTCGCATCCCGCAAGAAGGTCCCGCCGTAAGTCCCAAATTCAAACCAGGCCCCGTTTACATCATAGTACCCGCCGTCGTCCTCCAGAATTCCGTTTTTTTGAAAGCTTCTCGGTTCCCAGTCCTTGTCCAGCCTTTTCTCGGTGAAATCAAAGTTTTCCTCCCGATTCCGGGCATTTTTATAATAGCCAAAAGCAAGGGGTGAAATCTTTTTCCACAAGATATCTTCATTGATTTCAAAAGGGTATGATTTTTCACTGTAATCCCCAAGGGTAACAAGGAGCTCATAGGCTCCGGCATGCTGATATTCCGAGAAATCTCCAACCCAATAGTCAAAGCCCCAATCATCGGGCGTATCCCCGTTGACTCTGCCCCAGAAAGTCAGGCTGCCTGAATATCGGGCCTGCTTCGAGGAGATATCCATCAGAGCAAACCTCCCCTCCTTTTGGGCCAGCCCCGTTTTCCCTTGAACGACGAATTTTTTGGAATGCCTGCAAGCATAGCCTACCTGATTGGCCAGTACTTGAAAATCCCTTGCCGGTTCTTCAAGTGCCTGCAGCTTTTCCAGCTTCACAAACAGCAAGGATGACTCTGGGGTTTGGGGTACAATAAAGCGGTATTTTTCACTCTTCTGCAATGAGACATTATGGCTTTTGACAAGCCTGCCGTCCAGATAGATCGCCAGGGCATACTTCCCATCCTGTACCCCTTCAAGGATGATCTCTGCATCATATTGCCTCAATTCCTTACAGGAATCGTCCTTGTGAAAGAAATCCGGAAAGTTGAGTATCCCTACGACCGAGCCGTCCGGCGAATGCAGGCAGCTTGCATCCATTTCCGGCGTCCCGCTTTTTACCGCCGCATGGCCATATCCGGGTATGCCGGCCCATATAATGCTTTCACAGGCCTTCAGCATATCCGTCCATTGTTTGTATTTTGTCCCGTATTCAGTGTATTTCAGCCTGTCATCCGCCATCTCTCCGTACATATACATGCAAAAGCCCTGGGCCCCTCTCTTGACAGTATCAATAACGTATTGCTGCGCTACTGCGGTCTGTCCCCATCTTGAGCCCAGGCCGATTTCCGACGGGATCAGAATGGGAAGATTATAGATATAGTCATAGTGCTGATCGATATTCTCCCAGATGGCGGCTGCCTGGCGGCCATAAAACATAGTCCCCACCACATCGATATTTCCCTCGCCATAGGTGGTGGAATCCACCCCTTCAAAATGAATCCATCCCGCATCTCCGGCTTCCGGATGGCCTCCGGCAAAATTGAAGGAGGTGGGCTTGTAGGGGTCCTCCCGGTGGAAGGCTGTGGTAAATTGCCGCCACCACCACTTAACGCTCCACAGCTTGAACGCATGCCAGGAGGATTTTCCCGTGGATAATTTCCATTGGTTGTATAATTCCAGGGTATATGGATTAAAATCACTGTCCCACGTTTTCTTTTCTTCGCAATATGTATACCCTTCCTCGTTACCGATCTGCATCCCTACGACCGTATCGGAATGTCTGTAATGTCCCGCAAATTCCCGGATAACCCTTATAATGCGGCTGAACACCGCCGGGTTGGCGTAGCAGGGGTAGATTTCAACCTGGGGCTTCTGTGCCCGCAGCTCTCCGATGGTTTTAAATACTCTTCCATTCTCGTCCTTCGCCCATTGAACCGCACGGTCCCCGTCCTCTCCGCTTTCCAGGTGATAAACCCAGAAATCCGGCTCGCTTGCTTTGGGTTCATGATGCGTAAAAAGGATAAACCAGACTTTTACGCCGTTTTTCCTTGCGGAGGCCACAATCCTGTCGGCGAAGCCAAAGTCAAACCTTCCGTCCTCCGGCTCGATATCCCTCCAGTGCAGCATAAAGATACAGCCATTGGCCCCCAATTCCCGGTATTTTTCAAAAACCTGGTCATAATTGGTATCCGGCCGGCTCCTGGTGTCCCAAAAGCCGGTTTCGATTCCTTTGAAATAAAAGGGCTCCCACCGGTCCGGAACCTCCGTGCTGCGCGCCATCAAAACAAGCTTGTTATTTTCCTTTAGACGGACCAGGCAGACAGATGCGTCCACATTGCCAAGCCGTTCTTCGGGGATGATTTCAATCGGTTTGTTTTCAAAATGCTCGATCACTGTACAATTCCTCCAAGATATCATGATTGTAGTCGATTTTTCTACTTCTTGACTGTCCGCCAGGCAGACCTTGCCGCCGGCTCACTCCTTCACCGAGCCCAACGTTATGCCTGTGATAAAATACTTCTGGGCAAATGGATATACCAAAAGTATGGGGACCATCCCAACCATTACTTTTGCAGCATTTAAGGTTTTGGGCGAGAGCTTGGCCAGCTCCATCATTTCTTCCGTCGTCAGGGTTTCCATATGCGTCGTCTGAACGATCAAGGTCTGGATATAGGAAGCCAGCGGCAGCTTAATTTCTTTGCTCATAAAAACCAGCCCGTCAAAAAAAGAATTCCAGTGGTTTATCACACTGAAAAGTGTAACTGTTGAAATCGCAGGGAGGGATAATGGCATATAAATTTTTATCATGGTATACCATGCTCCGGCTCCGTCGATAATGGCCGCCTCGTTCATTTCTTTCGGCACCCCGCGGAAGAAATTCATCAGCAGGATAACATTGAATACCGGCACCGCACAGGGCAATACCAGCGCCCATATCGTATTGATCAGTCCGTAATTCTTGACGGTAATGAACCATGGGATAAGGCCTCCATGAAAGATCATAGCGACAACAAGGGTCCACATATAGGTATTCCTGAATCTGAATTCTTTTTTCTCCCTGGATAAGGGATATGCCATCATGCAGGTCAGGACAAAATTGATGGACCCGCCCAGCAGGACACGCTCCACCGAAACCCCAAAGGCTGTAAAAAACCGCATGTCCTTCATGATTTTCTGATAGCTTGCCAGCGAGAAATCCACCGGCCACAAAAACACAAGCCCCGCCTGGGCCGCGGCACTGTCGCTGAGGGATATCGCCAGGGTGTATAAAAGCGGGATAAGGCTTAAGGATGTTATCATCAGCAATACAAAGATGATCAGTGACTCGTAAAAATTGATCTTATTTTTTCCTGCCATAGCAAGTCTCCTATCCCCTATACTTTAAAAAATCCGGTAGTTTGCAAATCTAGCCGCCAGCTTATAGGAAGCCGCAATGAGGACAACGCTGACAACGGACTTCAGGAGGCCCACAGCTGTTGCAAAGCCGTACTGCATATTCTGTATGCCCTGCCTGTATACATAGGTATCTATAATATCCCCTGATTTGTATACGATAGGATTATACATGTTAAATACCTGATCAAAATTGGCATTCATGATATTGCCCAGTGCAAGTGTTGCAAGAAGCACGATGGTAGGCATCAAACCGGGGAGAGAGATATGCCGTACCTGTTGCAGCTTGGATGCTCCGTCAACAATAGCCGCTTCATACAGCATCGGACTAATAGATGTTAGTGCAGCTAAATACACAATAGCATTGAACCCGTAACTCTTCCATACATCTGTGGAAATCAGGATAAAGGGAAACCAGCCATTGCTGGCAAGGAACAAAACAGGCTCTCCGCCGAAAAACTTTATTATGCCGTTGATGACTCCCGTATAAGAGAAGATATCCAGAAAGATGGCCGAAAGTATGACCCACGAGATGAAATTCGGCAGATATACCACCGTCTGCACCGACCTTTTAATAAACTTGAAGCTTACTTCATTCAGCAGCAATGCAAAAAGAAGGGGAAACAGGATATTTGCAATAATTTTCATCACCGAAATGAAGATGGTATTGCCGAATATCTGTCCGCATTCGGGGATGAGGAAAATATCCTTGAAATGGTCCAGACCCACAAAATCCGACCGTAGGAAGCCCTTCCCCGGGTTATAATTTTCAAAAGCCATGATAATGCCGAAATAAGGGACGATATTGAATAGGACCAATAAAATCATGCCGGGAAGCAGCATTAAATGATAATTTATTTCAGTAATTTTATTTTTCATACCGGAATTCCACCCATCCATAAGGAGGGTGCTGCCTGAAAGCCTTCCAAACAGTTCCAAACAGCACCATCCGATTCATTAATCAGGTTCCCGTACCTATTGCCTGTCCACTTCCTGCTGAACTTCACCGGTGATTGCATCCCCGCCAAGTTCCTTCCACTGCTGCACAAAGGCATCAAAATTGCTGATGTCGTCGCCCATAATGATTTTCAGGAAGCTTTCGTTCTCTAGCTTCAGCAGCGAGGCCCATTTTGACTCCATCGTCTTCGTCTGGCCGTAGTACACGCCGAAAACCTGCTGAACCTTGGGGTCGGCCACAGCGGCGCCGCCTACCATGTATGCATTCCAGACGGTCCAATTGGTCAGATCCTGAAGGGGTGCTTTGATTTCATTCAATAGGATCTGCCCGGTTTTTTTCTGCTTGGGCGACAGGCTGTCGCTGTTGATATCGACTTTCCCATCCACCAGGTCCTTGTATACCCGGTATTGGGATTCAAGGTCATCCCACGGGGTCAGGAGAATACTTGTGCCGATCAAGTCCCTGGACACAAGGAAGTCAGGATTTCCATCATAGAAGGTGCCGGCTTTGGGATCGGTATTGGAGTCCAGCATCTGCTGCAGATTCAGTATTTTAAGAACCGCTTCCGGATTCTTGCATTTATTGCTGATGACGATGAAATCCTTGGAAACGCCCTGCATGTGGCTGTACAGCTTGCCGTCGTCGCTAAGGGGAGCTAAAACCGCTTTCCAATTTGCTTTAGGATCATTTTTCACACTGTCCGCAAAATTGTAGGCCATCCACCAGGGACCGAAAAACATCCCGCATTTCCCGCCGTTGACCAGGTCGTTCTGGTCCTTTCTCAATGCAAACTCCTTGTCGATGACTCCTGCTTTATACATCCCCTGTAATTTTACCAGGGCGGTTTTTGTTTCATTGGCAATGGAACCGTAATAGACCTTTCCGGAACCATCTTTAAACCAATGCAGCGGATAGGATTTATAGAAGCTGAATACCGTATCAAACAGGAAGAAGGAATTGGCATAGGAATATAATGCCGGCATCCCGGTCAACCCAAAGGTATCCTTTTTTCCATTGCCGTCCGGATCCCTTTCGATAAAGGCTTTGGCGGTCTCAATGATGTCGTCCAGTGTAGACGGCGTCTTCAGGCTGAGCTTGTCAAGCCAGTCTTGCCGCACCCAGAGCAGGTTTATGCAGTCCGCCCCCTTATTGATGCCCGGCATTGCATATTGCTTGCCGTCAAAGGTCACCATTTTGAGCGCTTCACCTTTTGTTGAATCATAGACGGACTTGATTGCAGGAGAAGCGTAGTCTTCATAAACTGACTTAATGTCCATGATCAGGCCCGAATCCACATAGGCCTTAAATACCGGATAGGACCCGAAGACCTGGATATAGTCGGAAATATCGGCAGAAGCAAGGGTCAGCTTGACTTTCTGATCATAGGCCTCGCCTGTCAGCGCTTCCCATGAACCTTTGATCTGTATGTTGAATTTTTCCTTGACATAACGGGTATACTCGTTATTTTCCGCATTGTCTCCCTGAGGCAGCTTCGAGAATTTATCCATTGTTTTGAGCCCGGTTGTCAATGTCACCACTTCGTTATATTTGCCGAAGGGATCCGGCTTCTCTGCTGCCGCAGTGCTTGAAGCCTGAGCATTGTCCGAGGCAGCCGGTTGATTGCCGCCGGTTTGCGAAACCGATGGCTGCTGTGAACCACACCCTGCGATAGAAGTTATCAGTGCCAGGATTAAAACAGCAACTGTCAAAAATCTGTACAGCCTGTATTTCATTATAAAGTAACCTCCTCTTTGAATCTTTGAAATCATTGATCGGGCCCCGTCAATCGAATTATACCGCGAAAGCACCGGGATCATGGATAAAAAAGCGTCCCCAACCAGGGGGCATTCCTGTTGGAACATTGGCTCAGGCAATCCATCTGCGGACATTATTGATACAACTTGTCAACATTTTTTTTCTTCATGTTGCTTTCCCTGTACTCCGACGGGACCATATTGCAGCTCTCCCTGAATACTCTGCTGAAATACTTCTCGCTCTTATATCCCAGCTTTTCTGCAATCAGATAGATCTGCTTATCGGTCATCAGCAGCATTTGCTTTGCTCTTTCGATCTTAACGCCTTTCAAATATTCATTAAAGGGCTTACCCACAATATCCTTGAAGCACTGGCTGAAATACCCCCGGCTTAAATTCACCTCACGGGCAAGGCTTTCCTGCCGGATGTCCTCATCCTCCCCAAGGTTGATGCGGTCCAATGCTTTCATAATGCTCTGCACCACTTCTTTTGAGTAAAAGGGCTTCAAGGTTTTCTCCTGTATGTATAACCTGGTGTCTTCTATCCAATGCAGCCACTGGCTCCAAAACATCAGACCGCCCGCAGGGCTGAAAGTATGCAGCTCATCGATGAAAGACAGATTCTTCTTCAAAAGGGCCATGGCCGAGCAAAAGATACTTTCGATGCCGGAAACCGGGGAACGGAGCTTCTCAATCTTTTCCAGCTGCCTCTTGCACATGGCATCATCATGGATCCACTGAAAAGAGGACCATTCCGATATCAGTTCCTGTATCAATTCGAAGGAAAGCTGCGGTTTCTTCATGCCTGAATCATGAATTTCAAGCCTGTAAACCGTGATATCGGGCGTATATTCATAGAAGAGGACCTGCTCCGCATAATCCTTCAGCTTCGCATGAAGCGAATTCACATCGCGGCCCTCTATTCCGCTGACTTCTATCAGGATTCCGCCGGCGGCCTTTACAGTCTGAATCAGTTCATCTTCAATTTCACCCGGAATGCCGGGATTGTACTTTACAAACCAAAGGTTTTTTTCAAGCTCAAAAATGCCACAACCGGAAGCTCCGGGAAAATGCTTCAGCGTATCCGCGGAAAATCCGGGCTTTACAGAAATTACAGCATATCCTTTGCGGCATTCTCCGCCGCCGTCACATTTCGCCGCTTCATGCCGGCCTCCCGGAAGGCGGTACTTTTCTTCCGTTTTGATCCTGCCCACAATTCTTGCCAAAACATCCGACATTTGCTCTTTTTCCAGCTGGGTCTTGATGATATAGTCGATGGCTCCAAGCCTCAGAGCTTCCTGCACATAGGCAAATTCCCGGTAAAAGGACAAAACCACCACATAGATGCCGGGGTAACGGCTCCTTACGATCCCGGTCAGCTCCAGCCCTGTCATTACAGGCATTACAACATCCGTAATCAGAATATCCACTTCATTATCTTTCAAAAATTCCAGGGCTTTCTCCCCGCTGTTTACATCGCCTGCGACCTCTATTCCATAGGAGTCCCAGGGCATGATGGATATCAGACCTTTTCTTACCAGTTTGTCATCATCGACTATTAATGCTTTATACATACCATCGCCCCGATCATGCTGTTTTTTATGAAACCAACTGCCGGTATCCTTGCCGGTATTTAAGCCGGTATGGCTATGGGTATCCGGAGAGTGATCAAAGTGCCCTCCCCCGGAGAGCTTTCTATATTGATATCGGCTTCTTCACCATAGGTGACCTTAACCATGTTCATGACGTAATTGAAGCCTATGCCCGGTTTTTTATCCCCCTTACCGTCTTTTTTCCGTTGAAGCAGCAGCAAATTCATGGTGTTTTTATCCATGCCCCTGCCGTTATCCTTCACGGAAATGGAAATATGCATGCTGTCTTCCCGCCTGATATCCACGTCAATGATCATCTCATCTCTAAGCCCATGGTGCATGGAGTTTTCAACCAGCGGCTGGAGAATAAACCGTGGAATCGTGACATCCTCTATTCCTTCTTCCATAGTGACCCTTACAGTGAAAATGAAATCATACCTCATTTTCTGTATGGCAATGTAATCCTTCAGTATTTCTACTTCTTGAGCAACTGTCGTCGTTTCCCCCAGCTTTCCAAGATTATAATGCAAAACCTTGATCAAGGCGGAGGCAAGGCTGTCGATCTCGTCCTGCCCGTTGACCCGCGCCATCCATCTAAGGTTATCCAGCGTATTGTGCAAAAAATGAGGGTTAATTTGATAAAGCAGCTTTTCGACCTGGAGCTGGGAACGCATTTTTTCCTCCTGCTTGACCTCATTCAGCAGCCATTTGATTCGCTCCGTCATTTTCCCGAATTTTACAAAGAGCTCATCAAATTCTTTGATACGAACCGATTGGGTCTTTGAATCATAATTATCCTCCGTTATCTTCTGTATCTCTTTCCCGAAAATCTTTATGGGAGTATAGACCGTACGCCAGATAGTCCCTGCAAGAAATATGCTTAATACCAGGAAAACCAGACCAATCAAAACCAGCCAGCTGAACCATTTGTCAATTTCCCGGTTATACTCGACCTTTTTTATTGCCGAATACAGCTTCCATCCGTTTTTATTGATACTTTGAAAAACGTAAAAATCCCTGTCTTTGACGTAGGTATTTTTCCATTGGCTTGCCGCTTTATAATTGCTGTTTACGGGAAAATTGGCGCTATCCTCGCTGTATAGGACTTTATCCTCCTCATTGCAGACGAAATGAAGCATATTCATGCCGAAATTATTACTGTCATTGGAATTTTTATTGTAATCCGCCTCTATGTATATGAACGCAGGTTTGCTGCCCGGTATATTCAGCGTCCGGATAACGGACATCACCTGGATGTTTTTGCTCTTGAACATGGATTTATGCGGGCCGTAGTATGCGACGGAATTCAGCCGGAAGAGAAGGGGTAATTTCTCACTGTCGAAATCCGCATTGATGCTGTTGCTTTCAGAGATAATCACCTTCTCCGGATCGGACAGATAGTAGAACATATAGTCAATGCCCGGATTCATAAAATTAATCAGCCGGATATTTTCATCCATGTCCTGGGATATTTTGTATTTATCAAATATCCGGGTGGTGGAATACATCGCCTGGATATTTTCAATGAGATTATTGCTATACATGACCTGCAGCGACACGTCGTTCAAATTTTTCAACGCGTCACTGATCCTGACCATGAGGCTGTTTGCCTCGTTTTGAACACCATTTTGCACTTTGTTTACATTAATGGAATGGATATAGAAATAAGAAATACACCCGATGAGAATGATTGGAATCAGTGAATTCAAGGTTAACGACAGGATCAATCTGTTTTTCAACGAATAAAACGAAAAGGTTTTTTTACTATGCCCCACAGCATTGAACGGATTCATACATCCTCCAATCGGTTTACTCTGAAACCCCGTATTTCTTACCTTTTCCCCATATTCCCTGCAAGTAGCGGATTATTTAAGAATTAATGCTGCCGCCATTTTTATCTTATCATTAAACCAATTTACCGTCAATTTCGTCCTGTTTCTTCATCGGATTTTTCAGTCCGTCGAATTTTGTAAGCCTTCTCCCAGGGGAATGGGTGTGCATCGGAGCAAGATACCGAAAAATCCTTAACCGCTATTTTATTGGTTTTTTCCTCAAAATATACAAAAAGCGGTAGAAATTATGTTTTTATGATAATATATAAGAAGAGAAAATCAGCAGAGGGAGAATTTGTTGAATGTTTGCAAAAAGTCTGAAAACTAAAATAATCGTGCTAATGAGCAGTATCTTGATTCTTGTGTGTGCCAGCCTGGGTATAATTTCCTATTACAACGCCTCCTCTTCCCTGGAGAAAAATACCCAGGAGATGCTGGCAAGGCTGGCTGCTGAAGCTGCAAGAACCTTTGAAGCCCGGATCTCAAACCAGTTCAACTCCCTGGAAGCAATCGCGGCGTCGGACATGATGGCTCGATTGAAAGACCCGTCCAAGGATCTGGCCGGGATAAAAGCCATGCTGGCAAGAGAAACAATCCGAATAGAGTGCAAGGCAATGGCGGTGATTGACCCTGCGGGGAAAGCAACCTATTCCGACGGAAAGACGGCAGACCTTAGCCGGCAGGATTACTTCCAGAAAGCCCTTAAAGGCGGCAAAGTCGTGTCGGATCCTGTAAAAAATGCAACGGACGGCTCCATCGTCATGGTCTATGCCGTCCCCATCAAGATAGACAACAAGATCGCAGGTGTCCTCATGGAAGCCAGGGACGGCTATGAATTGAGCAATCTTGCGAAGGAAATAACCGTAGGCAGGACGGGTACGACATTTTTAGTCAACAGCGCCGGCCGGACCATTGCCCATACGGATATTGACCTGCTGAACCAGCTTATACTGCCTGACAACGGACAGGTTGATTCGGTTTCTTCCGCATCGGTGGAAGAAGGAAGCGCCCAGGCCGCCGCGGGATTTAAAAACTATGATCAGCTTCGGCAGCGGATGACAAAGGGAGAAAACGGCTTCGGCGAATATGAATATAACGGTGTGGATATGTATCTGGGCTTTTCCCATATGGAGGGCCTAAACTGGTCCATCGCCCTTCAGGCCTATAAATCCGAAATGCTCTCAAGTTTAACCTCCTTGAGGGAGGCATTTATAATCATATCGGTAATTTTTGTCCTGGCCGGTATCCTTGCCGTATACTTCTTTTCAATCAATCTTACGCGGCAGCTGGTGAATCTGAAAAAATATGCCGCATTCCTGGAAAAATATGATTTGAGCCGGGATATTCCGGCCAGGCTATTAAAGCAAAAAGATGAAGTGGGTGAACTGGCAGGTACCTTCCTGAAGTTCGTGGTCAAAATTCGCGAGCTGATGCGCACTATAAAAGCAAGCGCCTCCAGAACCACTGAGGGTGCGGGACAGATCTCCGGCATCGCGGAAGCCACCGGCAAATCCGCAGAACAAATCGCTGCAGCCAGCGGAGAAGTCGCCCTGGGTACATCAAGGCAAAACGAATTTGTGGATACTGTCATGGGACTCATCAACAAAAACAGGGATGAAGTGGGAAAAGGCTTCGATATCGTGAAAGAGGCCCTGGACAGTGCCCGGACTTCCACAAAGATCGCCGAGACCGGCAAAGAGGTGATTTTTGCCTCCATTGAGCAAATGTCCGATGTCGGGAAAATGGTTGCGGCCTCCGCCGGCTCTATTCAAAATCTGGAAAACAGCTCCAGGAAAATCGGCGATATCGTGAAGCTAATTACCGGTATTGCCTCCCAGACAAATCTGCTGGCGTTAAACGCTTCCATTGAAGCCGCACGGGCAGGAGAAGCCGGTAAGGGATTTTCTGTCGTCGCCGGTGAAATCCGCAATCTGGCGGAAGAATCGGGAGAGGCTGCAAAAAACATTCGGGAGCTGATCAACGATATTCAGGCGGAAACCTTGACCGCGGTGGATACCATGGAAAAAAGCATGAACAGCGTCAACCTTCAAATGGAGGAGATCAAGATCGGCGGAGAATCCCTTGAAAAGATTGTCAACACCGTTGTCTGCACGGAAAAAGGAGTCCTGCAGATCCACAGCGCCTTCAAGACCATCCACACATTATCGGATGATATTGCCAATGCCATCGTTGAAATATCCGGGATCATCGAAGAAACGGCCGCCCATTCGCAGGAAGTGGCCGCCACGACAGAGGAACAGATGGCATCTTCGGAGGAGCTGGCTGCCAGAGCTGAGGATTTGTTATCCCTGGCCAGCAGACTGAAGGAAGAAATCAATGTATTTAAAACGGAAGGCTGAAAATAGATTCACTTATAGCTCCCAGGCAGAAAGGTGATACTCAATCAGTTACCTTGAATGATTATAGATATTTAAAAAATAATTTCAGGCGTTATTGAAACCTGAATTTATATGCTATATAATCAAAGTACAGGGTATTGATTTGGTCAGGCGTGCAGTTTAAACAAGGCCTTTCAAAGAATAAATATCCGGAGAATCAAATGGGGGCGTAGCTCAGCTGGGAGAGCGTACGGTTCGCATCCGTAAGGTCGAGAGTTCGATCCTCTTCGCCTCCACCACAAAGTTAGTTCAAAAAAGATGCCATGCGGTCAAAGCCACATGGCATCAGCATTTTTTGGGGATAATGACCCCGATTTTTTATCCTTCAAACTATAGTAGGTCAAATGACTAATATGTTCTTTATGCTGGTCAAGTTTATTTATCTGGGCACTATTTCCAACATATTCTATTTTTTGCAAAGCATTTATAGGTAACTTTTATTCTTCGATCAATTTCATACCTAAATAATAAAAATGCTTGCATATGACGTAACGTCATATTTTATAATGTAATTAGTACACTGCAAGGAGAAGATATATGATAAAAAGTAAAAAGCTATATAAACCGGCGGAGTTTGCAAAAATAGTGGGGATGACCAAAAGGGCGCTGAGGCACTATAATCAGTTCGGGATTCTAAAACCCTCATTCGAAAACAAATCCGGACACAAATTTTACTCTGAAGAAAGCTTCTTTGAGGCCCAAAGAATACTTTCATTACGATTTATCGGTTTTTCTCTTGATGAAATAATGGACATTCAAATGAGTCACAAAGATATGAAAGAGTCACTAAAGCTACAACAGGAAGTCCTGGAGGAAAAGGTGAACCAAATACATGCAATCATCAAGGCTATTGATTATATGCAGAAAACCATGGAGCAGTCTGGCGAAATCGTATGGGAAAACATATTCAATGCGGTTAAGTTTTCTAAGTATGAAATGGTCAAGTCAATGATGATGGAATATTATGATGAAAGAGCCCGGGAATACGATGAGATATACGAAGGAAAAGGCCCGGCAACATGCAGACCAGAAGTCTATGCCATTGATATAGAAGGTATCGGGAAATTTGCGGAAAGCTTCGGAAATGGAAATATCATAGACATTGCCTGTGGAAGCGGTTATTGGTTAAAGTTCCTTTACAACAAATGCAGCTCCTTTACATTCATGGATCAATCAGAGCAGATGCTTAAGGAATGCAGACTAAAAGCTGAAAGATTTGAGATAACCGGCAAGTCAAGGTTTATAAAGAGCGATATTCTTGACTATTTCTTTGAGGAAACCGACAAATTTGACTGTGCACTTATAGGTTTTTTACTGGGTCATTTTACTAAAACCCAGGAAGAAGTCTTCTTCAAAAAGCTCAAGGACATTTTAAAGCCCGGGGCTGAAATACTTATTATCGACAGCACCTGGAATAAGGAAAGAGCAAAAAAGCTGAACAAGGAAGATGTCGTAGAAAGGCATCTGAATGATGGAAGAACCTTTAAAATATATAAAAAATACTTTGATGAAGATGATTTGCCGGCACTGCTCAATAACTATGGAATAACCGTAAAAGACAGCTTTTTCGGGAACACCTTCGCTTCTGTGATCGGTATCATTGGACAAAGTAAATAAGAATTCTGGAGAAAAACATGTCTAAATCGTTTATCCTGGTTCTGATAGCTGTGTTTTTGCTTGTCCTGGGTACATTCATTTCAGGTACCATACTTACCCCGTATGCGCAGGATATCGGGGCTACATGGTTTCAAATAGGCATACTGTCGGGAAGTATGTATGCTGTCCGCCTTTTTATCGGCACACCGGTTGGAATGCTTGCTGATAGAAAAGGGACTTTGACTGTACTGAAGTATAGCTTGCTGCTGTATCCATTCATTGCAGTTGCCTATTATTTCTCATTTAACATTTATTCCTTGATATGCGCGCGCCTGCTCCATGGAGTGGCTTCAGCCATGATGCTGCCCGTATGTATGGCATATGTAGGTCAGGCTAGTCCTGAAGGCATGGAAGGAAAGTATATGGGCATATACAATCTGTGTATCCTTCTTGCAAGCGGAATTGGACCATTTATTTCCACAGCCGTTGCCAGCTTAATAAATTACAGAGCAACATTCATCATTCTGTTTATCATTGCTCTGCTGTCCCTGCTGATCGTTTCATTGTCCCGTGGGGAGCAAGTAACGGGAAGAGAAAACTTTGGAAGACCCAATACCTATTGTCGAAAGCCTTTATACTTTATAGTACTGTTCAAAAATAGATGGCTCCTTGCTCTTAGCCTGGCAAATATAGCACTAGCTATCATTTCAAGCCTTGTAGGTTTTTTCTTTATTCCTTTTTTAAAAGCCAGAGGTATGGACTTGATATACACCGGCTCAATCCTGGCTGTTTACAATATTGTATCCGGTATTGTACAGCTACCTTTAGGAAGGATCATTGATAATTATAACAAACGCACTACAGCGTTATTGTCAGGTATCGTGACTTCTGCCGCTATGTTGATTTTTCCGTTGTCACACAGTATTTTGCTTATGGGAATTGCTATAATCCTGACATCCATCGGATCTGCTACCCTGCTTTCGGTTACTTCCGCACTATCTATCGTACTCGGACGTGAAAAAGGAATGGGCAGTACGATGGGGTTCTTAAGTACCTCAAACAGCATCGGAATGATATTGGGCTGCATACTTTTAAGCTTGATGCCCGGTACGGGAAACAATTATGAAGCGTTTTTCTATTTTTCCAGTGCCGCCGTATCAGTGTGTACTATTTTATTTGTAATATTATGGTTTGGAAGGAAGGCAACTGTTTTATAAGAAGAATACATTCATAGGGAGGGTAAAAATGTGTAAAATAAGATTTGAACAGATGGAAGAAGAGCATTTAAACAGTATATTGGATATTTACAATTATTATGTGCTGAATACCACGACAACATTTCATGACCATACATTATCGGTTGATGAAATGAAGAAGCTTGTTTTCTTTGACAACGCCAAGTACAGGACATTTATCATCATTAAGGATCAGGACATTTGCGGCTATATCATTTTGAAACGGCACAAGGAGAGGGACGCTTATGATAAAACAGCTGAAGTTACGGTTTACCTTAAACCTGAATATATCGGCAGAGGGCTGGGCAGCCTGGCGGTTCAATATATTGAAAGCTATGCAAAAAACGTGAGTATTCATGTCCTCATTGCCTCCATCTGCGGAGAGAATTTGAAAAGTATCAACCTTTTCAGCCGCAACGGTTATTTCAAGTGTGCACATTATAAAGAGGTCGGTAGGAAATTCGACCAGGTGCTTGATGTTGTTGCATTTCAGAAAATACTGGACGAATAGTATCAAAATGAGTATTATGAACATAAATGTATTTATATAGTGTGCAGATAAACAGGAATTTGTAGGAGACCATATGAATAGAAAATATCGAATATTGGACATTCTTTTATACTTGGTTTTTGCTTTCTACCTTTTTCTTTTACTTGCAATATTATTTCGGACAAAGCATTCAATTAGGTCACTTAATCTGATTCCTTTTCATTCGATTAATGCCTATATTGCTGGGAATAAAAATGTCATGAGAGCTTTTGCACTTAGTAATGTCTTAGGTAATATTGTGATATTCGTTCCGCTTGGAGTTTATTTAACTTTATTCAATCAAAGCGTAAAGAGGATAGGAACTATTCTATGGGTGTTTTTGTTTAGTGTTATCGTTGAGATCATTCAATACGTATTCAGATTAGGTATTGGGGATATAGATGATATTATCTTAAATGGTTTTGGCGGAGTAATTGGGTTAGGTCTATATCAGATATTATGGATAATTTTCAGAGACAAGAATCAAGTTAGGAATGTTATAGCAATATGTGCTCCAATATGTGGAATATTGAGCTTTACTATTTTGATATTTCATTCCCATTAACAGCAAATCTGCATGGTAAAGTGTGGTATTATTGGGCAGCTTATAGCCCAATGTCATTAAGTAAAGGGGTAAGCTTTCAAGTTTGCTCCTTAACATTTTCTCATGTGCATATAACTCATCAAGTTAAGAAAGTACTATATTCTTTTCCCTCCGAAGGCGTGAATGGTGCGCGTTCCGGCAATACTTTTGCCCCATTGCTCAGTTCCTGCGGGTACAAACAGCTCGTCTCCGGGATTTAATACAATTTCGCGTCCGTCGGTAAAGCACGCCGTATATTGTCCGGCGACGCAAACGGTATATTCGTCGAAATCGTGCTTATGTATTTTTGATTCTCTGTCAGCATAGCACGTCCAAAACGCCATTTGATTGCCATTGTTCGCGGTGTAATAGTATCCTTCGATGTCCGCTGTGTTTTGCGCCGCTTTCGGCACTCTGTTTGCGTCAATCTTCATAAAATCTGGAAAGTCTCTCATTTAAAGTACCTCCAATGATAGTTATGCCGCTGCTTTTTACGATTTTGCTTATCGCGTAGATATACGAGATATAGCCCTCCTGCCAGAGGTTGTTAACGAGTGCATACGCCGTAAAGCCGATAATTTCTTCACCCATGACGATGCATAACAGCTCATCTGTCGCGGAATCAACACCCCGCTCGAACACTTTTCTAAGCTCGGTGCGGTTAATCGACTTGTTCGGCCATAGCTGCTCAAATAGTGGATAAATGCTGTCCAAATCTTTGCATTCGACGTTTCTGATAGTGAGCTCCATAACAGCCAGCTCCTCTCAGGTATTGTGAGCACTGCCCGCATTGTCTTTGTCAAGTGTACAGTTCTGCTCAATCAATAAGCATATACAAATTATAACAGATTTTACTAATAAAACAATGTTTCCTGCAATAATTATGCGCAAATGAGCGGATAAAAAAGCTCTCGCCCTTTATTTGATAAAGTGGACGGGGTAGCTTTTGAGTGCAGACTTTGCCGTAACTTAATGACATTGGCTTACAGCCGCCCTCTTTCTTAATGTCTTGCCGTTGTCCTTGTTTTCTTGTTCCCGCTGTGCCCTCCATTCGGCAAGGGCGCACTGCCCTTCCTCACTCAAAAATACCGCTGGATTTGAAGGAGCAGAACGCGGGCGATAGATATTTATCTTGCTTCCTTAAGAATGATGCAGCTCTTATTCTGTTCGACAAGGATATGAATCCTGTTCACATATCAGAAAAGGAAAACAGCATCAACCTCATTAACAAAAGAAAACTGATATATGAACTGCAGAACAACGTTAACATTATCTATGAGAATAATAGTCTTTCTGACAAAGGTTGTTTATAAAGGATCATCACGAAAGAGGATGGGTCGCCGACCCACAGGAGATCAATACGGCTATCTTTGGTGGATCATTGACGGGGATAGCTATGCGGCGCTGGGCGACGGCGGCAATGTAATCTATATCAACCCGGCGAAAAATCTGGTCGTTGCCATTGCCTCGCTTTTTAATCCGGTTGCTAAGGATAGAATCGAACTTATCAAAAAATATATCGAACCTATAATTGAGGATTAAGTAAAATGAATCCCCGTTAACCGGGGAGATTATGAGCATAATACGTGGTAAGGCATTGGCATCTATATTCACCTAACACCGATTTTATTTTTTTATAGAATCGGTGTTGTTTTTTGTTGTTTATTAAAAACAGGATATAGCAGCTATATTGCATCTAATAACCCTCAAATTCCTACAAGGTTTCAACAGGATATTACGCGTTTGAAAAGTGAGGAATAACTAGCAACCAGCAATTGCTTGATTTGTCACTGTCCCTAATATAAACTTAACACAAGGAATAGGAGATGCTTTTTATGTTTGATACAAAGAGATTCGGAGCATACATATCGAGGCTTCGTAAGAAATCGGATATGACACAATCAGAACTAGCTGAACGACTTAACCTGACACGCCAAGCAATTTCAAAATACGAGTGTGGAGATAGTTTCCCTGATATTTCAATTTTAATTACCATTGCAAATGTCTTTGGCATCACTCTTGATGAACTTATTGGCTCAGGACATCCAACCGAAAAAGAAGCGGCCATTCTTGAAGGAGCTGCAGGTGGTCAAGATCTATCCGGTACATTGGATAAAGAATCCATACATGATATTGTGAATATTGCACCGTTGCTAAAACCCAGTCTGCTTGACAAAATGGCAACAGGCCTCGCAAAACAAGGAATAGATATATCCAGCATTGTATCTCTAGTAGAATATCTGCATGATGAAACGATCGCTAAACTACTTGAAAATGCAACGTTTGACACACTAAGTGAAGAATTACTAGAAAAACTAATTCCGTTTTTGGATGGTTATTCCAATACGGTGGTATTTCAAAAAATACTTGACGGCGAACTTGATTACAGACTCATTCGAATTATGCTGCCGTATGAAGAGTACATCTATACACAGGTTGAAGCTGCTGTGCTTTATGGTGCCCTTGATAAAAAAGCACTTGATATTTTAAGAGAGTGGAAAAATAAAAAATAATAGAAAAATCCTGATAAAATAAATGAAAGTCGTGAATTTAAATGGATGATAAAAGAATAGAACTATTAAGCAAGTCCCCTGTAGGCAAAGCAATTTTTTCTATGTCTATTCCTGTTGTAATGGGAATGATGATTCAAGTGTTATACAACCTTGTAGACATCTATTTTATAGGAAAGCTTGATGACCCGAACCAGCTTGCAGCCGCGAACATAACAACACCCTTATTCATGTTTATTATGGCAGTCTCAGGAATCGTTGGAACAGGTGCTGCTTCCTATATATCAAGATGCCTCGGTAAATCAGATTATGAAAAAGCCAGTAAAGTCCTTTCGTCAGGTGTTGTTATATGTCTTTGTTTAGGTTTACTGTTTTCTGTTTTTGGGAGTCTTTTTATTAAACCGATTGTCAATGCTTTAGGGGCAAGTGAAATGACATTCCCCTTTGCGTTGAATTACTCTATAATTCTGCTTTTCGGAGCGGCAATCATTATGTGTAATTTTGCTTTGAGTCAGTTAATTCGAAGTGAGGGGTCCGTCGTTGTCTCGATGCTTGGCATGCTCATCGGCACGATAATGAATATAATTCTAAATCCCATTTTTATTTTTGTCTTTAATATGGGCGTCAAAGGTTCTGCAATTGCAACTGTACTAGGCAATGCACTCGGACTTGTTTACTACATCATGTTTTATATGCGCGGAAAGTCAATGGTAAAATTTAGACTGCGGTATATCTCTCCCCAAAAAGATATTTTAAAAGAGATATTTACCATCGGTACACCTGCATCTGTCAGCCAATTTCTAATGGGTGTGGCAGTCATACTGTGCAATAATCTAGCTGTTACTTACGGTGACAATATTGTTGCAGGAATGGGTGTGGCTTCCAAAATCATAACCATCGGGACCTTTATATTTATGGGATTCGCCGTTGGCTGCCAACCACTGATCGGATACAGCTTTGGCGCAAAAAACTATGCGCGTACACAGGAAATCATAAAGAAAGGTATGATAATTACCAGTATAATCGGTGTTGTATTAACTATACTATTCGGTATTTTTGCCAAGCAACTTATTTCATTTTTCACACCACTTTCGGATGTCATTCCACAAGGAAGTCTAATACTACGTGGATTCATGTGGTCACTTCCTGTATTTGGCGCACAGATGGTCGGTGCAGTAACCGTGCAGGCAATGGGCAAAGGCGGTGCTTCGCTATTGCTCTCGGTCGCAAGGCAGGGTGTGTTTTACATTCCCATCCTGTTTACACTTAACAGTATGTTTGGGTTAAACGGCTTGATATTTGCACAGCCGTTGGCTGACCTGCTAGCATTGCTCCTCTCAATTCTTGTATTAAGTATTATCATAAAAAATAGCAAGACGTTGTCACAACCACAAATGGTCTGTGATAATATATAGATGATATACCCCACTATAATCAGGTCAAGTTGACCCGATGCTAGACGGGAGAATGAAATAAGCCGATTGCGGTTGTAGTTGGCTCTTAAAGTATTTGTTTCTTCCGCAGTTGCCGAATCTTCATACTTTTCAAGTTCTCCCGTTTTTCCGCAATAAGGGCATCTAAACTTCATAAAATCAATCCTTTCTTGTTATTCATTATTTATATAAGACACAGACAAACAAGAATTTATTGAGATGTTAGCCTGCGTTGCTTGCCGCAATGGAAGATCATAGATTATCGTTAAGGGTAAGTAAAGGAGACAAATAATATGTTTAAAGACAATCTAAAAATACTTCGTAAAGAAAAAGGACTTTCTCAAGAAGAACTTGCAGAACGATTGCATATAGTGCGTCAGACAGTATCTAAATGGGAGAAAGGTCTTTCGGTACCTGACGCAGACTTTCTTATTCGGATTGCTGAAATTTTCGAAACATCAGTAAGTACACTTCTTGGTGACACAGTGGAACCATCTGCAGATAACAATATCGTCGCACAAAAGCTGGAGCAGCTTAATATGCTATTGGCTGAGAAAAATAGACGGAGTCGCCGCATCTGGAAAGTAGTTGCAATTATTTTAATTTCTATTGCTGTGATGACAATCCTGCTGATCATATTGAGTTTTGTAAGTTTACATAGTTTTACCACTGACCATGCCATCACAGAACAAACAGAAAAAATAATTATTCCGTAAAGTCACAACCACAAATGGTCTGTGATAATATATAAATAATTCGTCAGAGAGGTAATAAAGCGCCATCTCAGAAAGGATGTTCAAACTAGAGGCATGGATTATCTTCAATAGAAACAATATAACCCATGCCCTTTATTACTTCCATGCGGCATATAAACCGGCGATGACTTGCTCGATGGGAGCTTTGTTAATTTCCACATCTTTTATCCCGTCAGCTTCGGAAAGCTGTTTGAGCAGTTGCTTAATCGGATTTTTTGTAACATCGACTTCATACTGGTACACTCCATTTTCACCGCTGATGAGCTTACCGCCCTCAAGAGTAAGCGTGGCGCTGCTGTCCATCGTCACGATAAACCGCGTCAGGTTTCCTGTTATTTCACGCAACCCATCGAAGCCGCCGTCGTAAGCAATTTTACCTCCCGAAATCATTAAAATACGCTGCGCCATTTCTTCAAGGTCGTCCATGTCGTGACTGGTTACGATAATCGTCACACCATCATCACGGTTTATTCGTTTGAGGAACTCAATCATTTGCCGTTTTGCAACGACATCCAAGCCAAGCGTAGGTTCGTCAAGAATGATAAGCTCCGGTGAATGTAAAAGCATCATTGCGAGGTCGGCTCTCATGCGTTGACCGAGCGATAATTCGCGGGCAAATGTTTTTATCAGCTCGCCTATGCCGAGAAGCTCTACAACCATTTCGAGATTGCGTTTATAAACATCATTCGGAATATCCCAGATGACTTTTTTCCACTCAAAACTTTGGGATACCGGATGATCCCACCAAAGCTCCGTGCGATTACCGAATAACACGCCCAATCTGCCCATAACTTTAATGCGGTCTTTTTCCGGTGATAGATCCAAAACTGAAATTTCCCCTTCGGTAGGCTGAAGCATACCGGCAAGCAGTTTCATTGTTGTGCTTTTACCTGCTCCGTTCGGTCCGGCATAAGCAATAAACTCGCCGCGGTTCACGGTAAACGATACGTTTTCTAACGCAGAAATAATTTTCTTCTGCGGTTTGAATAGATTTTTAATAAGTCCTTTACCCGCATTTTCACGCTGCCATTGGGTAAATATTTTCGTGACATTCTCCACCTTAATTGCGGTGTCCGCCTGCATGATAACGGTTGATTCCCTTTTTAACATAATATCTAAATCCTTTCTTAAAAAAGTAGGCGGCGGTAAGTGAAATCAACACCGCGAAAATAATGGGATAAATATTTGCGAGAATAGGCGTTTTGCCCAGTATAATCAGTGTCGGAAGCCACGCAATCAGTCCCGCCGGAAATATAGTCAATAGTGGCAATTTCATATAGAACGGCATCCCCGAAAGCGGAAACGTCGCCGTGTATTCTATACTGTATCTGACTGTGCTTGAAATCTCCTCACATTGCACGGGAGCGTAAAACGCCAAACTTGAAACGAGATATGAAAGCCCAATGACAATTGCCATGCTGATGAGGACGTTTCCGATTAACAGAAATATCCACCACCACGGAAGCACAGCGGTTAAATTCGCCGCAGAAAAACACATCAGAATAATTCCCGAAACGAACCGCCCCGAGCAGGTAAACGGAAAAAATCCCGCAAGCATTTGAACGCTGTAAGGGAGCGGCATAACAAACATATGCTCCCATTGTCCGCGCCCTATGATCCTACTTGGAAAAGATGCGTTTCCATGGTCGAATATGCCTATTGCACCATTCACGATACCGCCGTAAGCGAGCATAAACAAAATCTCATATTTATCAAGGCCACCGATGCCGTCGAATTTCCACGCAAGCAAGAATATTCCCGATATTGCGGAAATGTCCGCACATATATCCGATATCAAGGCTATTATCATAAATTTGGTGTCACGCAAAAGCGCACCCAAATCCATTTTTGCGTATATCGCCAAAAGTCCGATATAACGCTTGAATGTAATTTCACCCATCGAAACTCACCATCTTTTCTCTTGAATTATTAAACCATATCACCGTTATAGTCCAAAGAACCACGTTCCAAAAAATTTGAGCAGGGATTATCCGGACGGGTTCTGCCGAACCGATATACAGCGACAACGGCGCGCCACCTAAGCTTCCGAATGGCTGATATGTCATCCATTTATCCATTCCGAACGGCAGTATTTTGAACGGAATTACTGTACCCGAAAAGAATGATACTATCGCCGAACGAATAACCCATGTCAGCCACACAACATTCTTGAGCCGCAACGTGACACAGAAGAATAAAAACTCAAAGGCAAAACCGAGCGACGCGCATAAAATTAACGATGGAATTATCCATAGCGTTTGCGGAATTATTTGTATTCCGAATACCGGAGCGATTAATGCCATAGGCAATGAAAATAGCAATAATGTAGGTGTCCATTCGCCCACTGTGCGCGATATGACCTGACCGAAAATAGACATCGGACGAGGGAATAAAGACGCACATTTGCCGGCAGAATCCCAATCGTTTATAAAAGTATCAACAATTAGAATATTAGAAAGTAGCGCGTTTACATAGGTATAGCTTAACAGTTGAATCAAACTCATTCCCGCATCAACGCCCCTTGCCGTAATTATGCGCCATATAAACATCAATGGCACGAGATAGATAATCTTCATAATTATTTGCGGAAACATATATACGATTCCGCCGTTCGTTTGAGCGCGTAAAGCTATTTGGGCAGTTTTGATATATTTCCTCATCTTCTAAAAACCCCCTTCAAGCCATTCGGTATATAAAACGTCGATACGTTCCGCAAGCTGATTCTTTTTTTCGTGTAATTCATTCATTTTGGAGAAATCAGCCTTCAACAAATCCGCTTCAATTTCCGCGTTTGCTTTGTTAATTTCGGATTCAGTTTCAATAATTAACGTTTCGATTGAAACAGACTTCGGACTTTGTGAAGAAAGTTTTGTCTTATTTTTCCCGCTTTCGTAATGCTCATCTGCTGTTATTGTTTTAAACAATGTCGTTTCGGCCTTTTCACCGTTGTAAATCTCAAGGGAGATGCCCTTAATTACATGGTTCGAGCCGTAAAATTTATTCAATTCATTTATTGCACTATCAATCATGATAAAAAATCTCCTTTACTATTTGGATATAAAAATACCCAGTGCAGATAGTTTTGACTGCACTGGGTGACCAAACATAAAGAAGCGGATTTATACTGCTATTTTATGTGGTGACAGGCATTCAAAACAATCTTTTTCTTGAAAAAGGGCAGACTTCTCCTCCCAAACGGCAAAGATCATTGCGAGATTGTGGTTCTCTCTTGCCAAAAGGGCATAACTATCCCTTGTATCCATTGTTTTGAATGTATACTTACGCACTATATCACTTCCGTGGAATAACTCATTCGTGCGTAAAATTTCAGATTGCTTCATGCTTCTCACCACCTTTCACCTAAACACTATTTCTTATAATACCATAAAAAATGTCCAAAAGGCAATCAAAAAAAATGCTCCGCCGAAATGGTATCTTTCGGTAAAGATTCTGATGTTTTGAGCTTTCCAATGAGCAATGGGATGACGGCTCATGGGGCAGATTTCATTCGCAGGATTCAAAAGCCTCAATCAAACAGAATTTTGTAACTACCGAATCGGCGCTCAAACCGTCGTTTGAGTTAAGCCTTTCAAAAGACGACAGGATGAGATATGTCGCTTGCGGTTGTAGTTGGCTTTTTCCGTCTTATATAGTATGATATAGAAAATTCATATTTTCTTCATTTTGTCTCTTGACACTTACGCGATGTGAGGCTGTATGTTTGTGATATACTATAAAAAGGAAGTACATTTTATGTTAATGAAAATCGGAGAGATCACAAGTAAATTCGGAATATCGCACCGTTCACTGCATTATTGGGAGGATGTGGGTATCATTAGAAGCTCTCGTGCAGACAACGACTACCGCTATTATGATGAGGAAAATCAACAAAAGATACGGCAAATTCTTGTTCTCCGAAAATTACGATTACCGCTGAAACAAATCATAATGGTTTTAGAAAGTGATAAAACTGTAGAGATTATCGATACTCTGCAGCAGAATTTAAACGAAGTTGATGATGAAATCACTGCCCTGTCAACAATACGGTCAATACTTGATTCTTTCATCACAAAATTGAATCAAAACATAATGATAGATTTAAAAGTCAATTTGCTTGACGACAGCACAATACTTGAAATCGCAGATTCACTAGCCGTGACCAGACCTACGTTAAAGGAAGAAAAAACAGTTGAAGAGCTCGCAAAAGCGGATGAAAAATTGTCGAAACTGACCGACAGGGATGTCCGTATCATCTATCTGCCGCCTGCAACAGTGGCCAGCGCTCATTATATCGGGGATGGACCGGAAGGACCTTCCGATGATATGATTAATAAATTCATTGAAGAAACCCATCTGGAAAAAATATATCCCGCTTCGCGTCACTATGGTTTTAACCATCCGAATCCCGGAATGCGTGAAGACGGTAAATACGGATATGAACGCTGGATGACGATTCCTGCCGATATGATTGTTCCGGCGCCGCTTGAAAAGAAGCATTTTACGGGAGGCCTGTATGCGGCATATATGATATTACCGGATGATCTGAACGGGACAGGATGGAACCGCTTATTAGAATGGGCTTTTACCAATAAATATTGGCAGCCATTTACAGACAATACGGGAAATTTATCCGGTTCCGGCGAAATAATGTTTGACCTACTGGAAGAACATCTCAATTATTTTAATTGGTTGGAAAACAATAATTTTCATCAAATCGATTTATTAATGCCGATTAAGAAAAGGGATGGTAATTTATGATTAACTATACCTCGAAAGAAGTCGATTGCAATGGCAATCGACTTCTTTCGTTTACTATGATAAAATGCAAATACATATTATACTTTGCTTGTTTCAAGGAGATGATTGTTTGAAGCATAAAAAACTGATATTTTCTTTATCCGCCCTACTGATTTTGACATTGTTGATTACCGGGGGATATTTTTTGAATCAATATATATCCTTGTTGACAACGGATAAAAGCTGGATACAGGATTTTAACTATCAGGAGAATGAGTTACATGATCTGGTTTTAAATAGCCAAGGATGTCCAGTGATTCCTATCGCAACTGGAGGAAAAGAATTTCCATCAATAAACTGATTAACAGTTTGAAAGATAGCAACATGAAAATGACGGAAGAAACAGTTCTTGAAGACAACTCAATCCTATTAACGATTGATATTTGAGTTGAACGACGGCTGAACTTCGGATTTATATAAGCTAGAAGTATCAGATAAACAAGAATTTATCTGTCAAAGGGGAAAATATGAATTGGCTTGACGAAGTGCAAAATGGAATTAACAGAAAAAATAAGGTTCTTTTTGCTAAAGATAGTGAATTTTTAGCCGATTTAGCCGCATTGATCCAAGAACAAAATCATCGGACAATGGTCCTGTGGGCATTTGAATTTGCCGCTGAAACCGTTCAAAGGTTGTCTGAGCGTTATCCGAACGAAAAGCGTCTCGAATACGCTGTGCTGACATCAAAAGATTGGGCTGCCGGCAAAGTAAAAATGCCCGTGGCGAAGCGTGCGATTTTGCAGGCTCACGCAGTGGCAAAGGAAATCGGCTCTCTTGAAGATATCGCTTTGTGCCATGCCATTGGGCAGGCTTGCGGCGTAGTTCATGCAAATGGACATGCTATCGGATTTCCAATCTATGATTTGACAGCTATAATTAGGAACTATGGTGTACCCGAATGCAAAAGGGTTGTCGAGGAGCGTAAGCAGCAATATATTGAGCGGATATATTATTGGCGGGAGCATCATAAAGCCTATCCGTGTGAATGGGCAGATTTTATGACGGCGGATTGATTTTGCAATTTTGAGTGATGTTTCAAAGACCAAGCAGGCGGCATCTTTTATTACCTGACTTTCCATAATTTGATCACGCAAATGTAATTACTGCAGGCGATGGTGAATATCCATATAAAATGTGGCTTTTTGGGATGGTCCGTTGAAGATAACAATCCCGGTTTTGACGGCTCAGACGCAATCTTTCATGCTCGCTCCAAAAATTTGACGGAATGGGAGGTGTATTAATGTAGTAAATACATGAGAAAAAGACTTGAGAAGCAGTTAAACCCATCTTTTGCGGACTTCTGACCATACCGGCAAAAGAGCTTGCCACAAAAAGGGTATGACGGAGTGCCTATGGATGCAGGGATATCTTTAAAAAACACTACGGTGCCGACAAAATTGGAAATTCATGATATAATATACGCAGAAATTAAAGGAGACGAAGTATGCTAAAATTCAGCGAACTACCCTATAAACGCGTCACGGTTGAGGCTGTGATGGAATTAGCAGAAAAGACGCTTGCCACACTTAATGCGGCAAAGACGGCGCGGGAGGCTTCGGATGCCATCCGGCAATCGTTTAAAGACGACGTAGAGCTCACCACGGACCTTCAGGTTGCGCATGTGCGTTATCAAATCAACACAAAGGATGCGTTCTACAAGGCCGAGAACGATTATGTCGACGAGAACAACCCCGCAATACAGCTTGCACAAAAGCGCGTAACAGACGCGATACTCGACAGCAAGTTCCGCCCGGAACTGGAAAAGGAATTCGGAGATCTCATGTTCCGTAAGTTTGAGAACCAGCGCAGACTGCTCAACGAGACCATTTTGCCTGAATTGCAGGAAGAAAATAAGCTCATCTCCCGCTATGACGATCTGCTCGGTGGTGCAGAAATTGAGTTTGATAACAAAACGCTCAACCTCTCGCAATTCGATCCATACCGCCAGTCTTCCGACCGTTCCATTCGTAAAGCCGCGACGGAGGCGTATTTCGGCTGGTTCGCCGGACGCCGGGAAGAGCTTGACGCACTATACTCAAAACTTGTGAACATACGGAATACAATTGCCCAAAAGCTTGGTTTCAAGAGCGGCGTTGAGCTGGGTTACGCACGGATGGAGCGGTTCGACTACGACGAGAGTACGGTAAAAACCTACCGGGAGGATGTAAAGAAATATCTTGTTCCGCTCGTCACCGAATTGCGTGAGCGTCAGCGGAAACGTATCGGTGTTGAAAAGCTATACTTCCACGACTACGAGTTCCTTTTTAAAACCGGTAACCCTAATCCGTTCGGCACGCCGGAACAGATGGTTGAGGCAGCAAGAAAGATGTATAATGAACTATCTCCCGAGTGCGGCGAGTTCTTTGACTTTATGGTAAATGGTGAAATGCTCGACCTTCTGGCTAAACCCGGGAAAATGACGGGCGGGTTCTGTACATCGTTCACAAAATACAAGGCACCGTTTATTTTTGCAAATTTCAACGGTACGAAACAGGACGTGGATGTGCTGACGCACGAGGCGGGGCACGCGTTTCAGGTATACCTGTCCATGCGCGGGCTTGAAAACCCGAATTATTGGTGGCCGACCTACGAGTCATGCGAGATCCACTCGATGTCTATGGAGCTCATCACCCGCCCTTGGATGGAAGGGTTCTTTGGCGGCGAAACAGAGAAATTCCTGTATCAGCAGCTTGAAGATGTTCTCAATTTCATCCCTTACGGCTGCATGGTAGACGACTTTCAGCACCATGTATACCGCAATCCGAACGAAACTCCGGACGAACGCGCCGCAGCGTGGCGCTCACTTGAGCGCGAGTATATTCCAGACACCGACTATGACGATAATGCTTATCTTAAGAGCGGGCGGCGCTGGCAGCGCCAGTCTCACATTTACAAGGATCCGTTCTACTACATCGACTACACGCTTGCGCAAAACTGCGCAATTCAGTTCTTTTTGCGCTTTTCCAAGGGCGACAAGAGTGCGTGGAGCGACTATCTCAGTTTGTGCAAAGCCGGTGGGTCAAAGACGTTCGTTGCGCTCGTAAAACTTGCGGGGCTAAAATCTCCATTTGAAAAGGATGTGCTGTCCGGGGTGGTAAGCGAACTGAAAGCGATACTGGATAAGACCGATGACACGAAATTCTAACAAACTCTTTCACCCGAACCGTTTTGGGTGATGGTAGGTTTGGTTTTATTACCTAACTTTTCAAAATATTTTGTTAAAAGAAGTCGATTGTGTTTGCGTAATCGACTTCTTTCTATTGCAAAAAAAGGATAGAACGGATTGTTCCTGCACAAAATATCGTAGAACAATCATAGAGGAGTGTGATTTTTTTGCAACGTAATCTGCAGGAAGAATTAAATAAAAAAATCCAGGAATTGAACAATTCCAATGTCCCCCAGCCTATCCGCACCGACGGATGCGGCGCAATGGACAAAGGTCCCCGGAATGTGGAACGGGATAGGCAAAACCCCGATATGCTGGTCCCGCCTGCTACGGATTTCGGCTTGCTGCCGAACCTGAAATTTTCGTTCTCCGATGTCACCATGACATTAAAGCCCGGAGGATGGTCAAGGGAGATTACAAAGCGGGAGCTTCCGGTCTCGGATACCTTTGCCTTAATCAATATGTGTTTGGACCCCGGCATCCGCGAGCTCCATTCCCATCAGCAATCCGAATGGGGATATGTTCTGGTTGGCAGCATCCGCATAACGGCTGTTGATGAACTGGGCAGGAACTTTATTGACGATATTCATGCAGGAGAGGGATGGCTGTTCCCGGCAAATATCCCTCATTCATTACAGGCATTGGAAGAAGGGACGGAGTTTCTGCTTCTTTTTGATAAAGGATATTATTCGGAAAATAATACGTTTTCCATTTCCGACCTGTTTGCCCATATGCCGTTGGATGTGCTTTCGGCAAACTTCGGCACTCCGGAAAGCACCTTTTCCGGAATTGCTCAAAGCCAACTGTATATCGTGGAAGGCAGTCACCCGGGTACCGTGGAGCAGCAGGAGGTTCCCTCGCCTTATGGGAAAATACCATTGACCTACAAGCATACGTTGAACAAGATTGAGCCCATAAGGTCTGCCGGAGGTACCCTACGAATCCTGGACTCCAGAAATTTCCCCGTTTGCAGGACTGTGGCAACGGCCCTGGTAGAGATTGAACCCGGCGGAATGCGTGAGGTCCATTGGCATACCAATAAAGACGAGTTTCAGTACTATATTTCCGGCGAGGCAAGGATGACGGTGTTCATGCCGGGGCCCAAGGCCAGAACCTTTAATTACCGCGCAGGAGACGTGGGCTATGTTCCGGTGGGCGGTTTCCATTATATACAAAACGTGGGCAAAGAACCAGTCCGGTACCTTGAATTTTTCAACAGTGATTTCTATTCCGACATTTCCCTTGCCCAATGGCTTGCATTGACGCCGAAAGAAGTGGTGAAATCCTGCCTCAATCTTCCGGATGAATTTATTGACCGGTTAAACAAGCAAAGCACACCGGTTGTAAAATATCCCGGCTTTGAATTTCCGCCGGCCCAGGGTACTCCCCAGAATAAGATCCGGTTAAATAATCCGGGCGTAGTCCCCTCGGTAAAACATTAGCAGAGACAGTAGCCATACAAACTCAAAACAAAGGACTTGAATCCACAGGGTTTTAAGTCCTTTCTTTATGTACGGGAGGTCTCTTCTTAAACAATAAAGCCCATAGCTTTAAAATATTTTTAATTCTCTTGACACAAACAACAGCTTTGTGTAAACTAAGAATAGTTCTCATTCTTTTTAGGTTTTTTGATAACAAAAAATTTGTTGCATGAATCATTGAAAAAGGAATTCACCGTGTGGGGCGGACGGATGCCGCGGATTGACAAAAAAACCCTTACCTCATAAACATTTACTCTATACCGCAGCACATACAGAAGTGATAAAAATCCCTAAACCGAAGGATTTTCTTGCAGCCCAGATTAATGCGACAAAGGCTACGAACAGTTCCGGCGGAGAAAATTATGACAAAGCTGAATGCAAAGAGAAAACCGATAAAATTAATTGAAACGATATTTGACATTGCCTATCTCAGTACGGTGTTTATATCTGCTATCCTGCTTTTAGCAAGCGGAGAAGCAGGAAGCCTGCGATGGCAGTTTGGCCTGATGGCGCTGGTTTTAGGCGTGGGGGACTCCTTTCATCTGCTTCCGAGAATTTACGACTTGTGGAACAGCGGGACGAAAGCACATACAGCGCTTTTGGGCATCGGAAAGCTGGTCGCCTCCATTACAATGACTGTATTCTATGTTATTCTTTGGAATATCGGTGTGACTTACTATGAAGGCACTGCCGCCGGGTATATGAATGTAATAATCTATGCCCTTGCCGCGCTGCGCATCCTGTTATGCCTGTTCCCTCAAAACCGCTGGACCGCTGAAAACCCTCCCCTGAATTGGTCTATCGGACGGAATATTCCCTTTTTCATTCTGGGGATGATCGTCATGGTGCTCTTTGCAGCAGGGTCACACGCAGCGAATGGCAGGCTCCCCTTCCTATGGGCCGCCATCCTGATCAGCTTTGCATGCTACCTTCCAGTAGTACTTTTTTCGGGGCGGAACCCCAAGCTTGGAATGCTCATGCTTCCCAAAAGCTGCGCCTACGCCGCTATTGTGCTGATGGGCTTTTCGCTGGGCGCGTAAAAGAATTTTATGCCGCTTTGCACAACCGTTTTTCTGTTATCTGCAGGCAAAATTAGTGTTTTAAGTACTGAATAAGGGTAAAAATATTAAATCATAAGGAGGTCGTATCATGAGCGAGCACAAGAAATTGACCAATGAAGTCGGAGCTCCCATTGCCGACAATGAAAATTCTATTACAGCGGGCCCCCGCGGTCCGGTGGTGATGCAGGATGTCTGGCTGCAGGAAAAGATGGCGCATTTCAACCGTGAGGTCATTCCAGAGCGCCGCATGCATGCCAAGGGTTGGGGCGCATACGGTACCCTGACTGTTACCGGAGATATTTCAAAATATACAAAAGCCAAGGTACTGCAGCAGGGGAAAAAGACCGATCTGTTCTTACGTTTTTCCACCGTTGCCGGAGAACGCGGAGCGGCAGACGCCGAGCGCGATATCCGCGGCGTTGCCTGCAAATTCTATACTGAAGAAGGAAATTGGGACCTTGTCGGCAACAACACCCCTACTTTTTTTATCCGCGACGTACATAACTTTTCCGACCTGAACCGCGCGGTAAAACGGGACCCGAGAACAGGCATGCGTTCTCCGCAGAACAATTGGGACTTCTGGACCCTGCTTCCCGAAAGCTTCCACCAGAGAACCATCGTCATGTCCGACCGTGGCATTCCTGCTTCCTTCCGCACTATGCACTTTTTCGGAGAACATACCTTCTCCTTCTATAATGATAAAAACGAGCGCTTCTGGTGCAAATTCCATTTCCTCACACAACAGGGGATCAAAAACCTGACGGATGCGGAAGCGGAAAAAATATGCGGTATGGACCGCGAGAGTCATGGCAGAGATCTGTTCGAGGCGATTGAGAGCGGCAATTATCCCAGATGGACCATGTCTGTCCAGATTATGACCGAAGAGCAGGCGAAAAATCATTATGAAAACCCCTTTGATATCACGAAGATCTGGCGTCACAAGGAATTCCCGCTCATTGAAGTCGGCGTTCTTGAGCTCAACCGCAATCCCGAAAACTATTTTGCTGAAGTAGAGCAGTCGGCATTTACACCTGCGCATGTCGTACCCGGAATCGGTTTCTCCCCTGACAAATTTTTGCAGGGAAGGCTCTTCGCTTACGGCGACGCCCAAAGATACAGGCTGGGCGTCAACCACAACCAAATCCCGGTTAACCGCGCAAAATGCGAAGTAAATGAATACCACCGTGACGGTGCAATGCGCGTTGACGGCAATTACGGCGCAACCCCGGCATATTCGCCCAACAGCGCGGGTGTCTGGTCGGCACAGCCTGAAGTGGCGGAACCGCCCCTTGACCTTGAAGGCGCAATGTACAGGTTCGACCCCAAGGACGACCCGACAGACGACAATTTCCGGGCCGGCGGTGAGCTGTACCGCCTGATGACCGAAGACAAACGTCTTCTGCTTATCGAAAATACCGCAAACAATATCGCTCCGGTCACCGACAATGTCAAGTACCGGCACGCGGTGCATTGTTTCCTGGCAGACGCCGAATACGGAGAGCGCATGACCCAGGCTATGGGCCTGGACTTCGCCAGGGTAAAGGAGCTTGCCAAGCTTGACAATGCCGGACTCATCAAGGCGACTTTGAATCCATGATAACAAAAAGCAGGCTGCTTGTCATTTTAGGGTTCTTGCTTCTGGGTGTGGGCGCCGTCGGTATTTTTCTGCCGATACTGCCCACGACTCCCTTTGTTTTGGCAGCGGCCGGCTGCTTTTCCGGAAACAAAAGGTTGTCGCAATGGCTTCGCAAAAGCAAATTTTTCAGCGATTACCTCACAAGTTACAGCGAGGGTACCGGACTGAAAAAAAGCACAGTCATTATCAGCCTTGTGTTTCTGTGGACCATGATGGGGATTTCCATGGCATGGCTGAATGTCCTTTGGGCCTATATACTTTTACCTGTGGTGGGGATCGCTGTTACAGTGCATATTTTGTATATGTCGTTGCCCAAAAAGAGGCTCCGCAGCTCACAAAACAAGAGACTGGGTGATAATCGGAGCTAAATCAAGTGCAGGATTTACCTTGCAGGTGGAAGACATCTTATGATGCCTCGTTATAAATTGAGATTAAGAAAAAACCTCCGGGAGATTTTATAATCAAACCGGAGGTTTTTTATCGCACTTATAAGAAAGCCACAGGCACCCGCCGGCTTCAGAACAGCTGAAAAAATTCCGCATAGCTGCCGAAATCCTTTCCGAATACCATTTGTTTCACTTTAATGCTGTCTATCCCGGTGATTTGCCGGATCATCCCCTCCGCATCCTCCGTTATTTCATTGTCCAGCACAAAGATATTATTATAGGAAAAAGGATAAATCTTGGAGAAGTAGCTTTTCAACTTATCCTCCATGGCCTCTCCTCTAAAAACAAAATCCCGGCTATCCATGATTTCCAGGACCTCAAGCTCGAGAGAAAACTCAACGGCCTGGCTGATCTCTTTTTTAAGGGCTTTCTTAAAAAGCTCTATATGATTGGGCAAAAGGAATCTTTGCTGCTCCTCCATGGCAAACAGGTTGCTCAGCACCGGCGCAATATGTCCGGCAATGCTTTCAAGGGCCAATCTATTCTCTTCCTCGCCCACCGTGGCTTTTTTAAACATGAAAACCACCAGAATACCCAGGATTTCAATCTCAACCCTGTCGATATAAATAGGTATCATGCAGGCTCCGGAGATCTTTTCCAGGCTTTCGTCCAGTCCTTCTTCGAAATATTTCAGTACATCCTGCGCCCTGTTTATGACCACCGTATTGCCTTCCAGTACCTTTTTCCATTTATCGTTGGGTATTATCACTTCCCACGGGCTGCACAAACCAATAGAGCTTTCAATGTCAAATTCTTCTCTTTCAATGTCATAGAGTGCAATCAATGCTTTTTCCACATCAAAGAAAGCATTCAGCGTTTTCAGCGTCATCTCAAGCAGTATTTCCATCCGGCTTGAGCTGTTGATGTTCTTAATGAGATTATTCAGGTTGATGAGTTTCTCAAGCTTGCTCTGGATAACCTTTTTCTGTTCCGTCACCTGATTGAAAAGCTGCGCATTGGAAAGGGAGATAAAGGTGGAGGAGGCCAGGCTCTCAATCAACTCAAATACGCTTTTCTTGTATTCGCTTCCCGTAACCGTATGGCTTAAGGAGACAAGCCCCAGAAGCTTATTGTTCTTTACAAGCAATACCAGATACAGCGGCTTGAGTTCGCCCAGCGCTTCTATCCCTTCTTCAAAAAGGCTGTCAAAGTACTCTCTGTCCCGCGCATCGGAAAGATCGATGATCATCTTGTTCGCATCGAGCCTGTTTTCCCTGTTAAAGCCCAAGCTGAGCAGCACCTCCGTTTCACGGCGGTATATATCCTTAAAAGCCTTTAGACCATATCTTTCACTCTTCTCATCATATAGGATAAAGCCGGTGACCGAGCTTTGCGTGAGCTCTGAAAAAATGTCGATGGAAAGGCCGTACAGCACGTCCAGATTCAATTCACTCAGCAGCGCCCTGGAGGATTGGTTGATGGCGAATAAATTGAAAATCTTTTCATCAAGGCTGAGGTTGGCTTTTTGCAGCACTTCCTGCCTTTTATAATTGCTCAGGGCCGTGTTGAAAAGCTTCATCAGAACTTCGGAAATGATATGGTCGTCCTCACTATAGTCACCCGCCGTTTTGTTGGAGATCAGTGCAAAGCCATACAAATCGTGCCCCACCATCAATGGGATGATAAGCTTCACCTTATACAGGTTCAGCACATCTTCTTCGAAATACTTTGCCATTGACTCCGTACCATAAAGAATGTTCCCATGGAATTTTGCAAGATTTTCAAGTCTCTTATTGTTTTTTACAGCACAGCCCCCTGTTTGAAAGCCCTTTGCCTTTTTAAGCACGTAGCTGCCGCTATCATCAAAGCAAAACAGGACCGAATGCTCCACCATAAGGAGCTCGTTGATGAAATCAAAGGCCGCATCGATAATCTGCTCAAAATTCAACTGCTGTGAGAAAAAATCAATTGCCTCGATGAGTGCTGAATATCGATATAGTTTTTCCGAAATATCCTGATTGTTTTTCTGATCCTCAATCCTTTGCAGCAAAGAATCGTATTCCATTGAGGCCCTCCTCGCTATACGCATAAGCTATGTTAGATTTCTTTCAATTCCCCGCCCTGAACATAAAAGCAGGTCGATAAGGTCTCCTGCCTGATTTCTTTCGTTTCGCTTTTTATTTCCAGCAGGGTGTTGGGATAGGCTTTTTTATGAATGGAGATTTCCCCTTCCCCCTTGATCTTCAGGTAGCCGATAACGGTTTTCAACTCGCTTTCAAGGCATTTCACCCCATCCTTCAGCTCCAGATAGGATTCCCTTGCCCTCTCATACTCTTTTATGCGCCCGGCATCCGCTCCATGTGGGAAGGAATAGATGAAAACCTCCTGTTTACCCCTTGCCAGTTTATTTTTTAAAACCCGAAGTTTCTCCTGCAGCTGTTCCAGCGTTACCTTAAGAAGCTTCCTGTCAAAGCCCTTAACGGAAACAACCGTGCGTTTTTCCGCCATATTTCCGATAAAAGGAGCGGCGATCCGCATATCCGCCTGAATATTCCCTCCGACAATCTGCCCTTTCGGGGACTCGACGATCACCTGCTTTGCGACAATGTTGCTGTTGAGGCAGTAAACGCCGATATGCACATCCCCCTCGCACAAGATGGTGGCATCGGAAACATATTTGGTGTATAAGTCTCTGGTCGATTTGACAACCGCCTTGTTCTTCCCCGCAATCCCACCTTTAATGTAAATGCTTCCGCACCGGCTCTCAATTTCTTTAACGCTTCCGATGCCGAAATTTCCAAGGATCTCCACATCTTTGTTTGCCACTACGGAAAAATTGTCCGCAACGGTTCCCCGGATGCTTAGGAATCCGTCAAAATCGATATTTCCTGTTCTGAAATCAACATCTTCGGTAATTTCAAGAAGATTGGAAACGGAAATCCTGTCCCCCTGATAATGGACTGCCCCTTTGATCAAAGCATATAAGGTAGTAACACCATTTTCATATGCCTCTTTTACGGTGTTTTTGTCATATAAAAGAGGATACCGCTTGCCCGGTGAGGCCGGAATAATTTGGCCTTTTACCGTTTTGCCCGGAGTACCCTGCGTAGCGTCCGTCCTTTCTCCAAGCCAATCGCCCGCATTGACCCTGTTGATCAGATTCATCTCGTAATAATCGGCTTTTCCGTCCTCTTTAATTTCGGGCTTTTGGTCTTTTAATTCGTACATCCTCAGGGTGGAGTCCTCTCCGTTGACCGGAGAAATCCCTTCGGCAACCAGCAGTTTTCTGTCATTGTGAAGTCCGCCAAACAGGATGCTTTTTTTTATGCCAAAAACAATCCCCTGCTTGTTGAGCTCCAGTACGATTTCCCTGATAAGAGGCGGCTGGTTGAGCTCTTCCTCCCTTACGCAAAGGGTGATATAGGCACTCAATTTATCCCCGGACATCTCCGCTTCGATTCTTTCCTTCATTTCTCCAAATTTAACCGGGGGATGAGGTGCCTGGAGCAAAGCTTTTTTTACCGCTAAACAATTTGTCACCCTGATTTCCGGATAATCCTTCAGAATTTTTTCAAAATCCTGTAGGGCTATCCCTTTTGTAAAGGACTCTATGTATATCTCTTCGTCATTTCTTGCAATAGTGATATAAGGGTTAGAAAATACCGCCTCATACTTCATTAACCATACCCCATAACGATATAATTTATAGTGGGACCAACTTTGGCAGCTTTCGTCAGCCGGCCTATTTCCAGAGCCTTTCTACTTCCTCCACCACCTTGCTTTCCTGAAAGGGCTTGACAATAAAACCGCTTGCTCCCGCCTGGATCGCT
Source organism: Bacillota bacterium (assembly GCA_023433505.1). Taxonomy (GTDB): domain Bacteria; phylum Bacillota; class Clostridia; order Acetivibrionales; family DTU013; genus MnB-11. The sequence continues at coordinate 70,667 of JAEZCO010000076.1, forward strand.
TCAAGGATCATCCCCCGCTGACCCATCGCCGATACCACCAGCACTTTGCATTCCTCGTCAAACTGGCGGATAGCGCGAACCGCTTCTATGCCGTCCATGACGGGCATCGTAATATCCATGGTCACAAAGTCCGGCAACAGCGCCCTGTACTTTTCTACAGCTTCCTGCCCGTTGGAAGCTTCTCCTGCCACCTGATACCCATTCTTCTTCAGGATATCTCCCAGCATCTTTCTCATGAATGCCGCATCATCCGTAATTAGAACTCTCTGCATATAACCCTCCTGCTGTATCGCTTTATTTATCCGCTCCGGGCAAACCCCTTGCCCGCCTCCCCTGCTCTTGCCGCTTCTATCGCTGCATTCTGCGCCAGCAAATTGGTTTGTGCGACAATTCCCAGTATGGACTCGGACTATTGACATGCTGATAAAATTTTTTTGGATTCCTGCGAATGGAGGCTCATTTGGCCTTGCTATATGCAGCCGTGATCCCAGCATTCGACTCTTTCAGTTCTCTGATGCTTTCCTCCAGCGCTTTGGAATTTTCGTGGATCTGTTTCCTCAATTCTTCAATATTATAGCTTTCTACTGCGCTTAAATCATAACCCGTATGTAATGGATCCAACTTTAACACCACCTTCCCTAATTAAATTAATAATAATGGACTGCTGTTAGAAGTGAGTATTGAATCAGTAAAAATTGTGTAAATTGTTCTGTGATAAATCAAGTTGAAGGGAAAAGAAAAAGAATATTAAAATGTTGAAGGGTTAAAGAACGAAAAATTCAACAAATTTGATTTGTCCGAAGATTTACTTTGGAGTGGTAAAAGAGCCAAGATCACTGCAATCAAAGCAAAATAAAAGGGACTGTCTCAAAATAGGAAGCTGTCATTCTGAGGAAAAAAGATGTAGGGGCGACCATTGATCGTCCTCCAAAGTCCTTCCGGAGTGGGCGACCAAAGG
>JAEZCO010000087.1 GCA_023433505.1 Bacillota bacterium
TGGTATACTTTGTTGATGGACTAATTCCATTTATATTATAATTTGATCCTTGTGGGGTTGTAGGGTTTGTAAGCGCCAAGGATCCATTGCCAATATAAGCTGCTCCATTGCTGCGTGATGCTGCACTAGATAATATCCAACCTGATGTATCTGTTTCAAAACTATTGTTAGCAAGAAGATTTGCCGTACCTTCTTCAACCATAATAGCTTGTCCAAACTTACCATTCTCATACCTTGGCTGATTTACCTGAACTTTTGTACCTGCTATTTTATAAGCTGTTGATGGGCGGCTAAATGAAATACCTGAAGGACTGCTAGAAAACAAACTAATATTACTGTTAGAACTAACTGCTAATAAGCAATCTATTAGGTTTCCTTTATATATTTTATCTGTATTTGATTCTATAATATTTGATGTGTTTATAATCCTTTCTTTTACCTTATTTGTAGATAAATTCTCAAAGATACTATAAACTAAAGCAGCTTCCCCACTCACAAATGGCGCTGCCATTGAAGTCCCGCTCATCTGACCATACTGATCCCCAGGTAATGTACTTAATATCCCCTCCCCAGGAGCAGTTACATCAACCGAACTTGTTCCGTAATTTGAAAAACTGGACAAATCGCCGTCTCTGTTTATCGATGCAACTGTCAAAATATTTGGAAAGTCATAAGAGGCTGGATATACGGGGGTTACGTCTATATTCAGTCCACTGTTACCTGCAGCGCAAACGAATAACATCTCCGAGTTGCTGATAGTGTCTCTCAAGGCGGGATTATCTACCATGTTTCCCCAGCTGCAATTGACTATCTTTACCCCCATCTGGCTTGCATATTCAATTGCTGCTATAATCTCGCTGGTATAGGCTGTGCCACCTGTAAATGCTTTTAATGGCATTATCTTGGCATTTGAAGCGACACCTGCTATTCCCATCGAATTATCTTTTACTGCAGCTATAATACCGGCTACATGGGTTCCATGCTGTTCATCATTTAGGTTAGCTGGATTATGTACGGAGCTGTCATTTTCACAGAAATCCCACCCCTGGACATCATCGATATATCCGTTATTATCATCGTCTATTCCATTTCCGGGTATCTCTCCGGGATTCGACCATATATTTGGGCTTAGGTCTTCATGACCTACATCGATTCCGGTATCAATGACAGCTACAACAGCTCCAGCGCCTGTTGATACTTCCCAGGCTCCTACGGCCCCTATATCATAACTTCCAGAACCTTCACTATAAACACTCCCATATACTGAATCACACACGCCCCATTGGTCATTGAAATAGGTATCATTTGTAGACAGACTTATTTTATAGTCAGGTTGGATATATTCGATATCAACATCTGCATTCTTTCCTTTTAGTTCGGCAAGCAAGTCACCTTTTTTAATTTTGGACTTAGTGGTTATCAATTCGAGTTTGCTATTTCTACTGATTTTTTTACTTTCTGAGACTTTGCTTTTAAGTAGGCTAGTGACTTTTTCCTTTGCTTTATTATCTTTATACTTTATTATAAACCTATCGGTTGTTATGTCTTCCTTATTATCTTGAGAGTCGAGTATTTTTCTGTCTATATTATCATTTACTGATAATATAGGCGACGTCCTTTGACTAGCACCAGCTGAACTAGCAAAAGAGGGAACGATTACAGAGGATAGGATTATACCAATTGATAGGCATAGACAAATGAAAATCCTTATCTTCCTTAATGCAGTATTCATTTTGACCCTCCAGTAAAATAAATTATTCACCAATTGGACAAATATACAATAAAGTTATATGAAACCACAGAGCCCCTGTTTGTGAACGCACAAACTCATTCTTATGATATCAAATCTTTGCATTTTCGACAAGAAAATTTTTACATGAAAGGGTAATTAAGATAGGACTTTCTTAATGAAATTAGAAGCCGCTTGAGAGCTGGATTTGGGGGTATTTTACGGCAAAATAGTGCATTAAAAATTCATATTGTGAAATTTCGTTCCAGGATGCACTTATGAAATGAGTCGATAGTAGGCAGACGGTATGCGTTCACAGGAGCAGCTTTCGTTCTAGAAGCGGTGTCGCCACGAATGCCTTGGTAAGGCATTGATAATACAATAATTATATAGTACAATTGTAATATATAGGAAATATCAGAAATTATGAAAAATAAAAAGTATTCTGCAAGCAAATGAAGGATGGAGACGATTATGTATAAGATGGCAATAATCATATTTTTTTTATTAATAATTCTATATGAAAAAGTATGGAGACCCATGATATGTAAAAAGAAAATCCATAAATATATACTTTCACTCAATGGGATGGTAGATGAGATTAAACGCCTTAGCATAAGAGAAGAAACATACCTTGTAGACTATAGAATAGGGGACACGAAATATAAATTAACCGTTAAATTTAATTTGGTTTATAAAGAAGAGTGGCAATAAATACCATTTTTCAATATAGTTAGGAACAACTTCCATAACCCCTAAGCCCACCTAAAACAGCTTGTTCACAATCAATACAAGCCCCGACAATGATAGCAGTTACCCGCATATCCTGTCATCACAAGGATGCTTGGGTATGAAACGACAGCATTGATAAGGGAGGATATCCGGCAGGTTAAGTGGCTGCTGCAGAGAGTTGCGTCACATAGACTATCCCAGCACAATATTGTTCTTGCCGGCTTCCTTGGCTTTATAGAGAGCCTTGTCCGCTGAGTCGAAGAGCTCCGCAGGGGTTTGGCCGTTATCCGGGTATGCCGAGATTCCTATGGATATGGTAACTTTCTCTTCAAAAAGATCATTCAGGCCCTTTACGATGCTGTCCTTGATCCTCTCACATATCTTCAAGGCCGCGAACTTTCCGGTATTGGGGAAAATGATCACCAGCTCGTCGCCGCCGTACCTGGCTGCCACATCTTCGCTCCTGACCAGGGGCTTGATGATGGAGGCTATGACCGAGAGGATCCTGTCTCCCTCCAGATGGCCGTGTTTGTCATTGAAACGCTTGAAATCATCCACATCAATTACGGCCAGGGATACGGACCTGGATAATTTGGCGCTTTCCGCCAGGATCTGGTCAAGGCTTCCGTAAAAATATTCATAGTTATACAGGGAGGTAAGGCTGTCACGAATGGCGATGGAAAAGGTATGCCGGAAAATCTTGCCCTCCAGTATCCCTATAAAGAGAGCAAAGGCTATAAAATAACCTACCCTCAAGGCTATAATGCCGGTTATATTGCCACCCGTCAAATAGATGGCTGTCACGTATAGAAGAATACAAATGGATGTAAGGACAAGAGAGTACTTTAAGCCATACGTCAATGCCATAAAAGCTATGTAAAATGTATAGAAGATATAGTAGGGGCTTGACTCTCCGCCGGAATAAATAATCCCTATCGTCAGCAGGGCCAGATCAATTGCGGGAAACAGGAATGGAACCGCCTGTGCTATGGTTTTTCTTAATTTCTTAAATACCAGCAATAAAACAGCGTATACAAAATAACAGTATAAAGAAGCATTTCCTAATGAAAAAGGATAGACTTCTATGAAACCGGTTCCCAAGAGGACCAAAAAAAATAGCACAACAGCCGCAGCCCGGAAAACGGGCACAAATGCATCGGAAATATTAAACAAGCCCTGCTTGAAATAGTCCTTGTTTCTCAAAATCATTCACCTGCCACTATCCGTCCAATCAAACCAATGCGAATTATATCCTTTAACGCTATCCATTATATCAAAAATATCCGCCTTATTGCACAAGTATTTTACGTTTTTCTAACAAATATTCAAAGCGTGTTTACAGGCGACAATACCGGGGTAGGTTTTTCATATGAAGAAGGTGATTTATATGAAAAAAGTACTGCTTGTTTTGCTAATTTTCTCTGTTTTTTTGACCGGGTGCAATATCCTGCTAAGCGGGCAGGCGCTGATTGCCCCTCCTTCTTCCGGCGACGGGGTTGTTCCCACAGGTGCTACAGTGGAGGAGGAACATCCGTCCGTGGAGATTCCCGATCCTTCCAATGATTGCGGACCCTTGTGCAAGGAAGGCGATGTGGAAAACAACATCAATTCCGGGGATTTGCCGGGAGACGGTGAAACCCCGGATATAAATAACGGAATCGACAAGCCAACAGAGGAGGACAGTGGCGATACTACAAACACAGATGGCACAGAGAATGATTCAAATAGGATTAAAAGCTTTAACACCGTGATTCCTGCGGATCTTAAGGTAGATTTGAAATATACCCGCTATCAGGTGGAAAATGATTACCTCATTGTCATATCGCAAGGGGCCAATATCCGCCAGGAGCCCGATTCATCCTCGCCGGTAATTAAATCCGCCCAGCAACTGGAAAGGTTTAAGCTGATCGCCGAGGAAAAAGGTGAAATGCTTGCAAAATACGGCTCGGACCGATGGTATAAGATTTCCCTGGAGGTAAACTCCAAAACCGTATACGGCTATATTTTTTCCGCTCTTGCGGAACCCCGGCAGTTTCAATTTGAAAAAATGCTGGAGGCCGTATCCAAGCTCAGGGACGAAATCGGCAGCAATACCTCCGGCTATGTGGTGAATTACAAGGACAGGAACGGGCAAGCACCCGCATACAAGGGCAAAAGCGAAGATGCTTACGGAATCGAGAGATACCAGTCAGCACCGGCATATCTGCAGGCAAGCACCACCTCGGATTTCAGGTATATGTCCGACGGCACCCTTGTATCCATTCTGGCGGAAACAGATAGCTTCTACCGGGTCAGAACCCTTACTTTTGAAGGCGAATACTACATACCCAAAAAATATATTTCTTTTGGGCAGGCGCCGAAAGAACTGACCAAAGCGGTGGTGGTAGACAGGAAAAATCAAAACGAAGGAGTATTCGAGTTTTCAGAAGGAGAATGGAAGCTGATCTCCTACATCTACGCAACCACCGGCGAAACCGCCAAATACAAGCAGCCCACGGAACTGGGGTATTTTATGGCTATTCAGAAGATGAGCAAATTCCGGTATCTTGACGATGTTACCAAGAAAATTGCAGGCTATGCGCCCCATGCCATCCGGTTCAACGGAGGCGCCTATATCCACGGAGTCCCCGTGGACTACAAGGTTCAGGATAACACCCTTATAGACCCCGGAATGCAGGAATTCCTTTATTCCATCGGCACAATACCGCGCTCTCACAAATGTGTTCGCAATTACACCAGTCATGCCCTCTTCCTCTATAACTGGGTAGAGATCGGCAAAAGCGCAGTCATTGTAATTGAATAAAAGGATTATCCTCTAAATATATCAATGCCACTCTCCGTCAGCCTGTTGACTTTGTTTACGATGGAATCCATGTATTCAAATATGCGGGCTGACATTTTTTCTGCCTCCAGACAGTATTCCCCGGCTTTTGACCGCTGCTGCTCCCTTACCGCAGTAATTACCTTGTCTCCCATGGCATGGAATTCCAGATGCTTTTCTCCCAACTGCCTCCACTCCGCCTCAATGTCCGGATGGCTAATATCCATGGCATAATAAAAATGTCCGAAAACGCACTTGGTCCCGTTGGTCTGAATTGGATACAGCTTCATCTCTCCCGCAATTTTTTTCAGATTCAATATCCAGTTTGTATGAGCGGTCTTTGCATTGTTCAGGGTTTCAACAAATTCCTGATTGCTGATGGCATTGGTGCTGCCATGCAATGCCTCCATCATTTCCTTTACCAGACCGGAAAGATCATTATCCACGGAAGATATTTTTTTTGCCTGGTCGGAGCACTTTACGGCATCCTCCTGGATCAGCCGGGTCATATTGCTGAGGGTCTCCGCATCCCTGCTGGAGGAATCCATGGCTTGATTGATTTCATTTGCGGATATTTTTATACCCGCCATTGCCTCATTGAGTATATGTACATCCTTTATGGTATTTTGCAGCATTTCCACATTGCTTTTCATGGTATCGTTGATCGTGTCAATTTTCCGGCTCATGTCCACTGTGGAACCGATTGTATTATTCATGCCTGCCTTTCCTTCATACGCGGCTTTCTGGATGCTCTGCACAAAGGACCTCATACCTTCCAGGCTTGTTTTGGTATCATCGGCCAGCTTGCGTATCTCCTGGGCTACAACTGCGAAGCCCCGGCCGTTTTCACCGGCCCTCGCCGCTTCAATGGAGGCATTGAGCGCAAGCAGGTTGGTTTGCTCGGCGATGGCATTCACACCGGCAACCAATTCATTTACCTTGCCGGCCATTTCCACCAGCTTGTCGATCTGGCTGCTCATCTCCCCTGCGTTACGCATCACACTCTCTTTGAGGGTACTGACCTGCTCCAGTTGGATGAGACTGTCGTTATTCCTTTGCACAAGAATCCCGGAGGCTGCAGATAATTTGCCGAGGGTTTCGGCAGAGTCGACAATGGTATCATTCACCTGATTCATCCCTGCCGTCGTCTGCTGGACAATTGCCAGGTTTGATTCACTCAGTACGGCCATTTTCTCCGCAAAATCAATCATGCTGTAGGAGATGTGCGACATGTCTACGTCATAGCTGCTTAATGAAGCCGCGGTCCCCAGAAGCTTTTTTGCCGCCTGGGACAATCTTTTCTCGTTGCCGAACAATCTGCTGAAGTTGCTGAAAATCTTAGTGTGCAGCGGATATTTGATCTCCGGTAGTTGAGTTTCTTTACCAATTGCCTTGTTTTCGACATATTTAAGAATACATTCCGCCTCTTTGCATGGAGCTTTTTTCAAAATGCCAGCCATATTCTTATCTCCTTCATTTGTATTTTGTAATGCAAAAAAATGGTATAATTAGTCGATTTATACCCTTTAAGCGCACTTTAAAACAAGCAAATTCAAATTATGGCAAAAATCCATGAAAGCAATACGGAAGCCGTCAAAACTGTGCCGATCAGCAAAAAGCTCTTTACTGCAACGGAAAAAGTGTCCTTCTTGGTTTGTTTGCTGTTGAAAAGCTTTAAGCCTTTGTACAGAGGGATCAATGTAAGCAGGGTGCACAGGCTTAAAAGCGGCAATATCCCCATTAGGACAAGTATGAGGATATCCACGTATGAGGCATAGTACAGAGCGTTAAATAGAATAATGGAATACTTTTTGCCGATATAAACCGGCAGGGTTTGCCTTCCATTTTCGATATCATCCTCCACATCACAGATGTTATTTGCCAGCATGATGTTCGCAATACAGCAAACCAAAGGCAGAGATACGAAGAATAATGTAATGAGATCTGGTATCCCTAAGCGGAGCAGGAGGTCGGAGCCGTCAAATTGATATTCCAGGATGCCGCCGTCAAATACATGCATATAAACTGCAAGAAAAAAAATGACAAAGCCCATAAAAAATCCGGAGAAAGCTTCGCCAAGAGGGGTTCTGGAAATAGGCAATGGGCCGAAGGAATAGCATATCCCTATGAGGAAAGAGAGCGCACCCGCCGCAAGAACAACAAGGTTTGTGCGCGTTACAATAAAGATTCCGATTCCCATTGCCGACAGCAGCATGACCAGGATTACCGCAATCACCGTCCGCTGCTTCAAATGGTATTTCTCAATACTGTTGTGCACTTCAAAGTTGTAGCCATGCCTTTTGTTGGCCCTTTTCCAGTCGAAGTAGTTGTTCAGGGCCGTAGTCGTCATGTCTATCAGGACCAATGAGCAAAAGAACAACAGAAAATTCACAGCATTAAACTTATTATAACTGTACAGTGTATAAACCGTCCCCAGCAGCAGCGGTATGATGCTGGCCACCTTGGTCCGTATTTCCACAAGGTTTAAAAAGCTTACCAGTTTCACAAATTTCCTCCAGTGCTTAATGGCAATATTATACCACTTTTTTCATGGAGAAATCCATTTTTATGCCAATTATCTGCTATTGTTGCATCCTGACGACAACGTTCTCCTGAAGCCTAATATCCGCCGAAGAGCTTCCGGCCATTATTTCAAACTCTCCCGGCTCTACATCCCCAGCTTATTATCAGTACGGTACTGATTCGGAGTTAACCCGAAGCTCTTTTTAAAAAGAGTTGTAAAATAAGTTGAATTACTAAATCCTATCTTTGAAGATATACCATTTATGGTTAATCCGGTGGACTTCAGAAGATCCTTAGCTTTAGAAAGCCGAAGCTCCAAAATATACTCATTTACCGTTTTACCCGTACTTTCCGCAAAAAGCTTTCCGAAGTATCCGGGCGTCAGGTTTGCCATATTCGCCAGGAATTCTGTTGTTATATCATATTCATGATAATGCTCACCTATATAGGTTATTATCTCGTTTATCATATCGCTTTTTCTATTTAATTTCTTTTTTTCTATTTTATCGATAGCAGCATTGCAGTAGAGAAGGAAGAATTCTCTCATTTCTTCCAGCGTTCCGATTTTATTTATGTTGCTGTATATGTTATTGAAGTCCAATTCGATAGAATTCTCTGTATAGAATGCTTTTACCGATTTTACAATATCCAGCATCAGTTGGTTTAAAGTCAACATTATGTAGTCATACTGGCACTGAGAGATATTGTTTATAATACTGTCAATTTCATTTTTTAGACCTTCTGCATCACATACTTTTATAGCTTGAATCAGTCTGTCTTTCTCTTTATCGATCGATACAAGAGATTCCCTCAATGTCAGTTCTTCCATGTCATGAATAAAAAAGGATCCATAGCCGTATACAAGCCTGTACTTTATCAAATCAAAAGCACTGCTATAGGACAAGTGAATATCTTCTACAGTCCTTACAGGCATTCCGACTGCACAAGAAATCTTGCGGTTTAAGGATATTTGCATATCCCTCTGCAGCCTATTTAGAATCTTGCTTGCCTCAGAATTTATAAAAGCAGCATTTTTAATTTTAATCAGTAAATATATATAGTTTTCTTCAAAATCTATAGATTCACATTGAAAGTACTCAGAAATTAGTTTTACAATAAGTATTTCTATTGAGAAAAGCATAATATCATCTTTTTCAGGATCTCCCCCTTGAGATCTCTTATAGTCATCAAGGGTAAACACTACTATGGAAAAGCACTCTTCACCCTGCTTGATGATTATTTCCCTGAATAACTCATTGAATCTGTTTATTAACTCAGGCGTAAAATCTTGCTTGCCCTGGATCATCTTTTTAAGAAGGGCCTTTTTTACCATAGGTATGCTGTTATTTATAGAGGATTCCAACTCAATTGATTTTTGCATGATAGCGTTGAAGGTTTCTGTCAAGTATTGAGCATCTCCTATAACTTCTTCCCTGTTCCCGCTGCCGTCTGCCGTTTCCTTTTGAGGTAACCCCTCCCTGACACGGCTCAATAGCATATTAAAAGGGGTGTAGATTTTTCTTGCCGTAATTATGGAGAAGACAAATGAAACAGTTAAAATTGCTATACAAATGCAAAAAATAACCCTTCCCAATTTATTGATATCGCTGAAAAGATTCTTGTAAGTGTATACAGTCACATATATCCATTCATGTACATCATTTGTTTTCCTGTAAACTATAAGTGACTTTTCTCCTTTTATCTTTTTTGTAATTGTGCCCTCTTTGCTTGCGGAGGTCATAATGCTATTTAAATACTCTACATTTTTGACGTTGCCGCTAAAATTCTGTTTCATAGAATCAAAAATAAATTTCCCGTTTTTATCAATAACAACAGTCTCCGATTTTTGGTCCTGAGGGGTTGATACAATGCTTCCCAGGATTGCATCGGCATTCAGGTTAATCAGAACTGCACCAACGGAAGGCGCTTTGGAGTTATTTGAAACAGATTTCTCATTAAAGTATCCACTGTCGGATATAACCAAAGAAATAATGTTTTCAGATTTAATATCTCCATTTGACTTTTTGTAGCTAACCTGAGTAGGGAAAAGCTGGAATTTATTTTCCAGATTATACCCTAGCAGTAAACCCAGCATGGTATCTGTAAAGGCTTCCTTACTCTCATTTCCAAAGGTATCGTTGATTTCATTGGTTTTAGCATTATACAGAAATATGGAATGAATAATAGAATCGGAATCTATTATGTTACGTAATTTCCTGATCAAAGCAGCCTGGTCAACCAGTGAGATTACCTCATCCCCATAAATAGCCTGTATAACGTCTGAGTCCTTTATCAACTGCTGCCCAAGGGAAAAAACACGGCTTTTTATAAGATTCAAATGATTTATGTTCTGACTGAGTCTTCCTTTTGAATCTGCCTCAATTACTTTTAAAGATGTACCCATAAATAATTGGTACAATATTACTGATAATATGGAAATTATCAGCACAATAATCAAAACATAGGATAATACAAGCTTCGTATATGTACTTTTCAATTTGACTTTATGCAAGAACATGTTTCGAATCAATTCCATCTTCCCTTCGACAAGTTTCCGGTAGCATGACTGGTTACTTTAATTATATAGTCACCATGGGTCTTATACAATAAATAAAAAATTTTGTTCCGCAGAAGAAGCCAAAATGTATCATTCACAAAGGCAAGGTCAGATCATTATCCAACCTTGCCCTGAGAAATATGATTTATTTTGTCTATACCTTACTTGTCATTTTCTGCAGCCCATGCATCAACCTGTTTCTGAACATCTGCCAATACATCTGATACTCCGGCTTTATCCAGAGCTTCCAGAGCTTCCTGATAATCGGCATCGGTATTTTTTATACCTGCAAGAACAGGAAGCCACTTTTCAAGCATTGTAGTGTTTATCTGTGCAATTTTAGCCTTCATTGCTGCGCTGTCATATTTGAATTTAATGATTTTCGGTGTTGTGTATTTCGCTCCGAGAACACTCTCGTATGCCTTTATGAACACAGGACTGGTACCTTTTAGATTTAAATCCATAGACTGGTTTTTAAACCACCATGGTGTAGGATTGTATGGTCTCTTTGCAGGATCAATACCAGGTCCTATATCATAAGTTTTATCATCTACAGGAACCCAATCCTTACCCTTTATTCCGTACATAAGCAGGTTGTAATTATCCTGGCTTGCTCTTGTCCAGTTCAGGAACATCATTGACCTTTCAGAATTCTTACTTGTTGATGGAATAACTGCAAAATTATTGCAGGAGCTTGTCCTTATCATGTTATTGTAATCATGGACCAGAACGGCTTCAACCTTACATCCCGGAATATTCTTTTCCATGGTAGGAACTATACTGTTGATCGTATAGACATCTGACGGGAAAGCTGCCATTTTTCCTGATGTAAACAATGTCTGGTTATCCTTTTGAGTAAGGACATCCTTAGCTTCCCATCCGTTTGCATATGCCTTCCTGTTCCAATCGATGATCTTCTTATATTCAGGAGTTGCAAAACCATTTACTACTTTATATGGCTTGGCAACATTTACATCCGCTATGTGGTAGTCAAGATTTGAACTGCATAACCCTAACATATTTGGTTCTCCATTAATAAGGAACCCAACCATATTAAGACTTCTGCCTTCTCTTGCACTGAAGCCTACCATACCCTTTTCGCCCTTAACTACAGCATCAAGGTAAGCTTCAAAGGATGCCAGATCGGTGACAGCAGGCAGCTTGTATTTCTCTCTCAAATCACCGCGGATGAGGAGACAATCTATACCCACAAAAGGATATACTGCAGGAATACCGTAAGTTTTATCCTGATAGGTTACGTCGCTCCAGATATCAGCAGGTATCTTATTCTTCAAATCCGGACCATATTGGTTGATCAAATCATCAAGAGGAATAATCTGCTTCTTGTCTGCATCTCCCTTAAACAACGCAGCAAAATCCAGACAAATGTCAATATTTTGGCCCGCAGCCAGCATTGTGTTCATTTTGTTGATGTAATCACCCCATGCATAGGTCTGCACATCGATTTTTACATTTACATTATCTGCCGTAACCTTTGCAATTTCTTCAGCAACCTCAGAAAATCCTGGTTGGTCCGGCTGATCTCCACCTGTAATTATCTTCAATTCAACCTGTTCAAGCTTTTTTTCTGCAAGAGCAGTACTTGCCGCTGAAGCTGTGACCTTAGAAGTTTCAGAAGTACTCCCTGAACTTCCACAAGCAGCTGCAATTGTTGCCAGCATACTCATTACTATGAGCATACACAGAATTTTTACAGTTTTTTTCATTTTTGACACACTCCTTTATATTTTTATATATGCTACCGGCCTAACCGGAAATAGCCTTTTAGCCTTTTACTGCGCCCAATGTGATACCTTTAATGAAAAATTTCTGAATATATGGATATACCAGAAGTATCGGCCCCAGTGTAACTATTACGGTTGCCATCTTTACAGATTCCTGTGGCAGCTCGTTTGCACCTACCAGCTGGACTGTCTGATCCTGTGCAAAGCTTACCTGTGCCATGATTTGCCTTAAAAGATACTGCAAGGGGTATAGTTCACGGTGTCCCGTATCAAGCAATAATAACGGCAGCTGCCAGTCATTCCAGTATTGCAGTATTATAAACAGCGAAACGGTTGCAATTACCGGAGTAGACATAGGAATAACTATACGTAAAAAGGTTTTGAAGTCACTGGCTCCGTCAATTTTTGCAGATTCCATGATGGACTCGGGCAATCCCCTGAAATAGTTTATCATCAGAAAAACATTAAAAGGACTCATGAGCATGGGGATTATCAAACCCAAAATATTATTCTGCAAATGCAGCTTTACTAAAATCATGTAGAAGGGAATCAATCCGGAATAAAAAACTGTGGGAATCCAGGCAATATACGCTATGATGTTTCTGTAGCGCAACTGCTTTCTCGACGCTGCATAGGCCGTCATGGAAACCAGTACTATACCTCCGCATAAGCCTGCAATTGCAATAAATATAGAAATTTTATAAGCACTGAAAACTGTGGAGTTACTTCCCAGAATCCACTTATATGCTGTTAGTGTGAAACCTTTCGGTAAAAGAGAGTATCCATCCATCATGATATATTTTTCCGGAGTAAAGGACACCACCAGAACCAGAATAAAGGGCAGTACTGCAGCTGCTGAAAGCAGTGACAGAAATATGTAGTTAAAAACATTAAATAGCTTATCACCAATACTTGTCCGCATTTTATCACCTATTCCTAAAACAATCCGTAAGATTCATCATATTTTTTAACTAATTTGTTTGACATCAATACCACAATAAGTCCCATAACCGACTGATATAAACCTACTGCCGTCGATTCTCCATATGTGCCATTTACCGTCAAGCCTCTGAAAACATAAGTATCAATAATATCTGTCGTCGGTAGAAGCATTCCGTTGGTACCTACGATGGAATAAATCAATTGGAAATTCCCTGCAAATATCCTTCCTATGGACAACAGCAGCATAATACATATGGTAGGCATTAAGTGAGGTATTGTAATATAACGTATTTCTTGAAATCTTGATGCACCATCAATTCTTGAAGCTTCATACAGCGCTGTATCTATTGATGATATTGATGCTAGGTATATTACACTATTATACCCTGCGCTTTGCCATACCGAGACGAGAGTCAGAATCGCAGGCCATAATTCAGGCCTGCTGTACCATGCAACAGGTTCAAGGCTCATTGATTGCAGTACACTGTTTACAGTGCCGAATTGTTCTCCCAACAAGGTATACACAAAAGAAGCAACAATAATAGTTGATAAAAAATGCGGGAAGAACATTGCCGATTGAAAAAACCTTTTTGATGCCCTGTGCCCCAATTCATTGAGCAGAAGTGCCATACCTACCGCTACCACTAAAACTGAAAATATTGATAATACGTTAAGAAAAATTGTGTTAAATGTAGTCCTAAAAAAGTATGAAGAGGTAAAATAAAATTTGAAGTTCTGGAAGATATCCTTTAAGAAGGGACTGCCAAATGCACCATCCTGAATATTATAGTCCTTGAAGGCTATCTGCAGCCATAATAATGGATAATAGCTAAATAACCCAAACCATATTATACCGGGAACCGCCATCAGATATAGCTGCCTGTTGGTAAATAATTCAAGGACAGGCCCGGATTTTCGCGCTGAATATTTTATCTTTTGATTTTTACTTGTTAAATTAAGAGTGCTTCCATTCATTAAATATACCTTCCTTATTGCTATTCTTATATGTATGTTGTTTTGAGTTTTCTAAAACGCCACCGGCTGTGTACATTTAAAGTATAGTGTTCACAACATTTTTTGTATACTCAAACAATATCAAAATCATTCAAATATTAAGAAAAATTATATTAACAAATTTAAAAAAACTTCAATTTTAAAGAATTTCTTTAATTTCACATTGTTCCAGGTCTTCAATATTACCCTTTGGAATTACCTCATCCGGCCCACAGGTTACAGCATTTGATACTGGTTTGTATCCGGCGTGCACATTTTTACTATCCTTCTCAATTGCCCAGATATCACCTTTGGTTTTCCACGTAACATTTCCAGCACTCCGATGTATGCATGGAGTCTTTCCAAGCAAAGGTTCCTG
This sequence comes from Bacillota bacterium, assembly GCA_023433505.1. Lineage (GTDB taxonomy): Bacteria > Bacillota > Clostridia > Acetivibrionales > DTU013 > MnB-11. The sequence goes on from JAEZCO010000087.1 coordinate 14,422, forward strand.
AATCTTGTCTTCAAGCTTGTTGATCATAAAGTTCCAGAATTCTGCAATTCCACCGGTTGGTGTTGCAACTGCGCTGATAATTGGTTCCCTGGACCAAAGGGCCGATGGAATTGTTCCATCCGCAAATACATATGCTGCAAGAGTATTTTCCAGTTCCGTGAGCTTCTTTTCCTTCTCCTGGTCCGGATATCTTTCCAATGTACTTCGCATACACGGAATTATTCCCGGATACTCAGAAAAAGTAACAGGAGTATGTACCCAGTCCAAAACCCGCGATTTATCACTTGTATCTGTTACGGCACCCCAACTGAGGTGTATATGCCCGTCTTCCGCCGTATACATCGCATCAAAGAGGTGAAGCACTACGTTGTCAATAATATCTAAAAGTCTTTTCTCCCCGGTATATTCATATATATGATATAGAGAATAAACTATTATCCTGTAGTACGCAGTACGCTCTGCAAAATTCTCATTGTCTCCCCTCTCAAACAAGCCTATTTCAGGATAATAATACCTATCGCTTATAAATGTCTCAAGTACAAGCCTTCCATACTCATCAAAACGGCTGCTATCCTTATATACCTTTGCATATAATGCCAAAGCCGCTACTATTATCAAATCCTGGTTTGTGACTCCGCACCACCCCGGATTCTTCATAGGAAATTTCTGATATGCATTCCCTATAAGCCAGAACCTTTTGTTAAACCACTCCCAGTGCCTGTTTATTGCCGGACGGATCATCTGACATAAAACGGGATTGGAATGCTCCCATGCTGCATACATAAGCAGTGCAATCACAGCTCTTCCCTGATGAATGGGACATGTCTTTTCGGGAACATATGCAGGTTCAAATTCACCGGCAGCATACCTGAAGCCACCATCCGAAGATTGGAGATACAATATGTTGGAAGCTATATCATCTGCAAACCTCTTCCAACTCAACCCCTTTGTCTTTTCATAAAGCTTCATGGCACCCTGAATGTAGTACATATATGAAGCTATAGTCTGTCCATGATACCTGTTTTTTAAGACAGAAGTTTCCTCCCAGCATGAATGCAAATGAATAGCTCCTATGTTGCCCGGTCCTTGCTGCCATTCAAATATATGACTGGTGAGCATGTCTAAGGTCTTCTGGCTGAAAACTTCATCGATTTTTACTTTTTGCGGATACCTAATTACTGTTGGCATTTTATCATTCCTCCAAATTTATATAGAATAGGAGGATAGGAGAAAGTATCTAAGAAAACAAAGACTTTTTCATGTCCTCCCATAAATCCTGTAGATTTACAGGATATTACTCTGTTTTTATCTACATTGTTTTTTCATTTTATAATGTTCTGAATACTGGCTCCTGAATACTGAATTCCTTTCATTTTACAGGACTACGGAACAATGCTGATATCATCGATATATGCTGTATAATTACCTGTTGAACCGGCGTTATCATACGCAACAAGTATCCTGTCTATGATCTTGCCGTTCAGCCACTGTCCTATATTGCTCTCAATAAGATTCCATGTGTTTATGGTTCCTTTGGCAGCTGTGGGGTGCATCCGTACTCCATCGGTAGTCAATGCTCCGGAATCCCTGAGAGTTGTACCGTCTGTAAAAATCAGTTCTATGCCTACATGCCTTCCGTTCTCATTTTCCGGGAATGAATAATAGCTCAGCTTGGAGGTTGAAACGATAGGTATATTAACATCAAATACCTTATTGTAACAATAGGTTTGAGTTGCACTATTATCCGTACCTGTTGACTTAATTGCCAATGAACCTGAATGTACCTTTTCTCCGGGTACTATTTTACACGTTGCGCCGGATACATTAATACTACCGAAATCAGCTGTATTTTCCCAATCCGGCTGTGGACCACCGGTTTCAAAACCCGAAACGAATTTTCCGTTTACGGCAAATTCATTGATTCTGACAATATTGCTTCCTGTCCCTGTAATCTGGTTGGGTGTGGTTATGTATAACCTGACATAACGGGCATTTACTTTGGCTATATTTCTGTTTGTTATACTGGCAGTATTACCGGACACTACATCTCTGTCAACAAAATTCAAATTATCATTACTGGTTTGCAATTTAAAATTCTTTGTATTGTACGTTGTGGATTCACCTGCCGCACCGGCATGCCATACAACCCAGTTTACAATATCCTGAGGTGAGCCCAGGTCAATTGTAAGCCATCTGTCTCCTGTAGCGGTTGAGCACCAGTGAGTAAGGGAATCTCCATCCACTGCTGACTTCGGACCTTCACCGGTACTGTTCGAATCTGTGGCAGCTGCAGACTTGTTATAGCTCAGGCTGTCAACATCTGCCAGGCTGTTATATTGCTTGAACAATCTGAATAAGGTATATGGATCTACAACCTCGACATCAGGATTATGGTTGATAAGCGAGATTACACCGTTTGCAACATAATCAGGCCTTGCAACTACCGATCTGAATATCCAGAATTTCCTGGACGGATCGCTGTCCAGTGCGCTCTGCAAGCTAGCTTCCACAGCTTCTCCGGTTGCAGGCAAGGTCCCCCCGCCCGAAGCCATTTTAATAAAAGGTGTTCCGTTTTCAAACTTATGATCCGAGTCATGGTGCATGCTTACCCCGTCCGGTGCAAATTGTGAATATTCCGTTTGCAGCCATAGAGGGAAGCTGCTGTTGGTGGTAATTACAAAGCCTGCAATGCTCATGTCAAACTGGTTAAACAAAGATGTGTTGTATTGGGTCCATCTGGTTCTGTCTTGCGTATTTAATTGTACTGGATTCAAGTACCCTGCTCCGTTATCACCTGAGATAAAGTAATCTTTTGATGTAGCAGTATCATATAGGTAGTTGAAAGCTTGAGGAACTCTTTTGCTTAAATTGGGAACTATGCCCCATGCAAGAGGAATCCTGCCTCTTCCGCCAGGCAGATTCCAGAGTGCAGGAAGTTGGGATGACGTCCATGCGGCAGCATCATAATCGCCCATATACATGCATATATATCTCTTGTTTGGGTTATAGATTTTCCCGTTTGCACCTTTATCATTGGTTTGTGTAAATGTCGTATTCAGTGGAACAAACTGAAATACCGATGCATTAGCCAGCGCCATTAATCCGGGTGCGTCTGCATCAAGCTGCGCATAATACTTTGAAATAAGGTCCACAGTTTCCCATTCTACAGTAGTAGCAACAGGCAGGTTCGAATCAACAGAGGCAGTGTATTTTAATTGCCATGCTGTAAACCCACCCACAGTAATAATGTCTGTTCCGGCTTTAGCCCTTAGTGCAGCCATAATAGTTTTGAAGGTATTTGAATCCGTTCCTACCGGCTGGGTTGGATCGTCATTCGGAGCCCGGTTGGTTGTTGGAGATAAATCCAGGAAGAATGCCTTGTTGGAAATATAATAATCTGCATTTACAATCATCCTGTTATAAAGATTATCCTGTCCGTTGTTCTCATATACATAATAATTACTTCCGTCCCTAGATACGGAATACCCGTCAACATGATAAGCGGCTAATTTCGGATTCACTTTTCCGCTATCAATATATTTTACCTTTGCCCAAAGGTATACGTCGTTTTTCTTACTGCCGGTAGCAGCGATTGTAGTCTCAGGAATCGTAGCATAGCTTCCGGAAAACTTCGTATTGAGGTCAATCTCCGGAACGCTGCCTAGCCTGCTCTTTATTTCGGTATACAAATCACCTCCCTTGCGGGCCGGAAGATAATTATCACATCCCGATATGGTAGAAGCCACATTGGATGTCGCAGGAATGTTTTCATCCCATAATGCGATACCGTTTATATTGCTTTTAAAAACATCAAATATGTCTGTATAGAAATTATCCCTCGAAACGTTTATTTTTGTATATCCCGACAAATACTTGCCGGACCCGGACAAATTATTGAGCCAGAAGGTACTGGCATTGGCATTTAGCGGAACTTCCACCTGATTACTTGAGTTATATATGTAATATATTTTGTCGCCTGTGCTGCTGCGGTTTACAATTCCCTGCAATACGGCAGCCATTTTTAAAAAGTCATAGCCATATCTTGTAACATATCCATCATTTGATGTTTTGCATCTTGGATCATTATCCATGTAGTCACGCAGATCAAAGATATACAAGTTAGGTGCTGCAGCACCAGCTTTTGAGGGTAATCCTATTTGCGTGGCTGCAATGCTTGCCATAAAGAATATGAGTGCAAGAACAAAACTTTTTACACTTCTTTTTGACATAGTTCTACCTCCTATTTTAATAAGATTTGACTCGGGTTGATTCTAACAGTATGAAAAAGTCTCACCTCCCCAAATAATCAGACTAAGCTTGTCAAAGTTGAACAAAAGTAACTTTGATGAGCTATCTTCTATATGAAAAAAGTGTATCACTTCTTTTCCGTATTTCAAATTTTAATAATTAAGAATAACTTAAAAAATCTATAAAAGTAACCTTAAATAATTTACAATACTCTCATAAATGTCAGAAGGGCAATACTGCGGCATAGGCATTGCGAGGCCACAGGCCGTAACAGCAGATAGATCCCCCGTTTATACGGAGGATCTACACAAAATTTTACAATATTCCCGTCACTTCTTCAAGGTATTGTTTCTCCAATAATCCACATGGTAATTACCATCCGCATTCCAGAAGCATTTTCTGCTATTCTGCTGTTCTCCTATGGATTTTCCCGTGGAATCCACTTTCTTAATGTTTCCTCCAATACCTTTATGGTAACAGGCTTGGATATATAATCATCCATTCCTGCCGTGATGCATTTTTCCCTGTCGTCCTCAAGGGCATTGGCAGTCATTGCGATTATGGGCGTTTCCGAATTAAGCCCGCCTCCGGACCGGATGTTTCCGGCAGTTTCATAGCCATCCAGCAATGGCATCTGGCAATCCATCAGAATCAGGCTGTATTTCTTTTGCGAGCATGCGTCTACAGCTTCTTTTCCGTTGACTGCAATTTCACAGTCATACCCTATTTTTTTAAGCAGTATCAGCGCCAGCTTTCTGTTGGCCTCCATGTCCTCAGCCAGCAGAATCACTTCCTTGTCCTTCAGGGTATCCTCCAGGATCAAATGCCTGGTGACCAGCTCATGGGTGTGATTGAATTCCCTGCTGCCTGCCACTGCGGAGATGGTATCCAGAAGCTCCTTTTTTCTGACAGGCTTGGGCAGGTAGCCGCTGAATCCCGCATCCTTGGCTTCTTTACTGTCTCCTGCCCTGGTTGAGGAAGAAGAAAGGATTATTTTAGGCTTGCATTGCAAATCCGATGCCATGATCATTTTTCCAAAGGTCACCCCGTCTGTCTCCGGCATGTTCAAATCCATGATCACTATGTCCACGGGCTTCTTCAAGCAGCTGCGCTTCAGGATTTCAAAGGCTTCGCCGGCATTTACGGCCTCTATCACCATACAGCCGGAATCCTCCAGATATTCCCGGAAGATCCTCCGGTTCAACCGGTTATCATCCACCGCCAATATCTTCATGCCATCGATTTCACCATAACTGACGCGGCCTTTTTCCGAGCCTTTTTCCAGATTGATCGCAACGACGAAGACGGTCCCTTCATTGATCTTGCTTTCAACGGTGATTTTACCGCCCATTCTTTCGATGATCTTCTTACTGATGGCCAGGCCCAGGCCTGTGCCTCCGTATTTTCTTGTGGTTGAGCTGTCAGCCTGGGTAAATGGCTGAAAGAGGTTGCCTAGGACCTCCTCCGGCATGCCTATCCCCGTATCCGATACCTTGAACCTGAGTGAAACAGTGTTTCCCGTTTCTTCAATGCATTCTGCGGATACTGTAATATCTCCTCTTTCGGTAAATTTCAGCGAATTGCTTAACAGATTGTTGAATACCTGTCTCAGCCTTCCCGGATCGCCTTTGACCATGGAGGGCACTCCGGCGCGGATCTCCGAATGCACCTCGATCCCTTTATTGTATGCTCCGGGTACAATCAGGGAAATAGAGCTCTCCACAATATGATGGATATCGAAATCAATGCACTCCAGCTCCATTTTATCGGCTTCAATTTTGGAAAAATCCAGCACATCATTGATTAAATAAAGCAGCGCATCCGAGGCATTTCTTATTTCATTGAGATAATCGTATTGCTCCCGTGTCATCGGCGTCTGGGAAAGAATGTCCGAAAATCCGATGATACCGTTCATGGGCGTCCTGATTTCATGGGACATGTTTGCAAGGAAATAGCTTTTGGCTTCATTGGCTTTTTCGGCGGCTTTACGGGCTTCCTGGTCCATTCGCCGCAAGGCCTCTTCGCCCAGCTTGTTTTCCGTAATGTCAAAAAGATTGATGATCCAGCCGGAAATACTGCCTTTCTTTTTCATGGAATAAAGGTGTATTCCGTACCACTTGGCAAAGTCGGCTTCACCGGTTTTGATCTCGTAATACTCATTTGCGTCCTTCCGGAATCCTGCCTTTAGCTCCGGCCAGAAAAATATCACCTCACGGGCTCCGGACCCTACCAAATTATCCTGCCGCCCAAGGATTCCCGCCGCACTGGGATTAATGCTGATAATTTCCAGCTTCTCATCGATCAGGATGATGCCTTCCTCCATATTTTCATGAATGGTTTCCGCAATGGCCATATTTCTTTCAAGGAAACCGGTGATGAGTGCCCAGGCAAAGCAGCAGCCGGTGAAAGAAAAAGCTGCGGCGGTGTAGTCCTTATGGAGCACCCGCGCCATATACAAAAAATTGACCAGGACCGCTCCTGCCACGCCGATAATCACAAGGGAATAATTTTTAAGATTTCTTGTGTCCTTCAGCTTGATAAAAATCGTGACGGCTCCAGCCAGAAACAATAAATAATCATAAAAGGTGTTTACAAAAAACCATATTCCCCGGGCATATTTATAGATAGCGATGTTATCGAAGATGCCGTTGGGAGAGATCTTCGTCCACATAAGCCCGTGCCAGCCATTGGTAAACACAAGCAGCACCGTTATTGTCGGTATCACCCACAGCAGCCTTATCCGCCTGTGCTTGAGCCACTGATATTTCTCCGCATATTCAAAGGAAAAGTACACCCATGAAACAGGCGTAGATACTATTCCCAGATACGAAAACTGGGCAAAGAGGATTGTGCCGCTTTTTGTAGGGCTTAATACTTCAAGAACCGCAAAAATAGTCCAGACGGTGACGCAAAGCATCAGCATGATAAAATAGGTATGGTTTTTTGCTTTGTTCATCCTGCTCCAGATATACCATGCAAACATCAAAGACAGTACGATGGAAATCATCGAGAGCAAAATAAAGGTGCTCATAGGTTTTCTCCCCTGAAAACGCTGTTGATCCTTTCTCGCAGTAAATCTGCTTTTATGGGCTTGACGATATAGTCTTGAACTCCTACCATTTTTGCCATAACGACATTATCCCTGTCTGAATGCTCTGTCAGAATGACTACAGGAATATTCCGGTACTTTTCGGCGGACCTGAGCCTGTTGACCAGATCAAATCCGTTTGCATCATTCAACGTCAGGTCCATTATCACCATATCTGCTTTTACACCATATTCCTCAATGACGCTTAGCATCCCAAACTCGCTTCCAGCCTCTTTCACGATATAGCCGTCATTCTCAAGTATCACCTTCACTTCTCTTCGGATGGAAGGTGAATCATCCACAACCACAACTACTTTCTTCCTATCTGACATATTAGCATTCCTCTGATATTTCTTCTCTATATTTTTCTATCGGTGCAGCCGGTTATATTTCAAAAAACCTGCCGATGTCCGCAGCCGCATGATCGATTAATCCCGTAAGATTCAGCATGCCGTCTTCGATTTCCTCCGGCTTGCTGTGCTTTATGGCAAGGTCCATGAGGCTTGCATGCTCAAACACCTGTCCCGCCTTAAAGCTGCCGGATATGCCCTTGATATTGTGCACGATCTTTCCAAGCTTCACATAGTCCTTCTCGGCAAAAGCGTTCATCAGCTTTTCTTTCTCACCCAGTATCTCATCGAGAAAGACCTGGTACAATTCTTTTATTGCCTCCTTGTCCAAGCCGGTTTCCATCATAAACAATTCATAATCGACGTTTTTTCTCATTGTGACGTATTTTTTCAGCTCCAATCCGAAAGAAATAATAATTCTTATTCGACAAAATCCAAGCAGATTCCTGCTTCTTTTTTTGCCATGTTTTGCGCTTTGCAAAAAAAAATAGGAGGGTGAAAATTGCCGATAGGGTTTATCACAGAACGATTGTTTTGTTGATAAAGCCCTGTGGATTATGTGTATAACCATGTGTATAAGCCGGATATTATGCGTTTTATTCTGTGGATAACTCAATTCAACTGCAATCTTTGCAAGAAATTTCCTGCATCTTCCATTCTTACGCTGTCACCTCTGCCCATATCTACCTCCAGCCCAACCGACTTTATGCGCCCTTCAATACACTGCCGGCAATGCGCCGCTTCGTCGCCCTGGCATATCTTGTTTTCATACAGGGCATATTTGGGCCGTTCTTCAATGGGTGTAAGGTTGGGCATGACTACGTTGGCTCCGGCCTTTAGGGCAAGCTCTCTGCCCTTGGGAACAAGGGTGCCCATGGCCGTAGTTGCGGGCATAAGGGCGTCGGGTATCATCAATCGCGTTAATGCCAGCAGGACCAGGGTTTCATCCACCGTTCCGCCTTTTTCATTGCCCAGCGGTGTTTCACTGTGAGGGATAAAGGGACCAATGCCGATCATATGGGGATTAAGCTTTTTCAGATACAGCAAATCCTCCGCAAGGTCGGCTTCTGTCTGTCCCGGCAGTCCTACCATAAAACCGGCGCCCACTTGATAGCCTATTTTCTGTAAATCCTTCAGGCATTCCCTGCGCCTGTCAAAACTCATTCCCGGATGAAGCTGCTCATAAAGCCTTCTTGACGCAGTTTCATGCCTCAGCAGATATCTGTCCGCGCCGGCTTCAAACATGGCTTCATATTCATCTCTGGTCCTTTCGCCGATGGAAAGGGTTATGGCAGCGTCGGGGAAATCTTTCTTGATGGAGCTTATGATCTCTGTCATCCGTTCCACGGTATACCAGGGGTCTTCGCCGCTTTGAAGGACAAAGGTCCTGTAGCCCAGGCGATAACCTTCCGCACAGCATTCAAGAATTTGCTCCTGCACGAGCCTGTACCTTTTGGCCAATGTGTTTGAAGCCCTAAGGCCGCAGTATTTGCAATTGCGTGAGCATATACTGGAAAATTCAATCAGGCCCCGCATGAAAACCTTCTTCCCGTAAATCCTGTCCCTGGTATCCGAAGCCAGCCGGAATAAAAGCTCTTTGGCTTCGCCGGTCAGATTTTTGAGAAGATCGATGATTTCATCCTTCTCCAGTGAATTTTCCTCATTCAATTTATATATCAGTTCATGAATCATAGTATCAGCCTCTTAATAAGTGATAGTTACGTGCAAAACCGTGGCAAGGGACGGTCCTCTTGCCGCATATCCTAAAAGAACAGGTTGCGCTCGCCGCCCTCTATCCTTCTGAGCCTTTCAACCGTTCTTTCGCGCATGGTTTCACTGGGTATATTCCCGAGATTGGTTTCAATCACCTTGTCGCCAAGTATCTTAAGCTCGTCATCGGCATAATCGATCAAGTATTCCTTAAAGGTCATGATTGCATTGGGATAGCACAGGTTGTGAATTTTGCCGCTCTTTGCGAACTCCATGAACCTGTCGCCCGTCCGCCCTGCTCTATAACAGGCGGTACAATAGCTCGGAATGTAGCCCTGCCTGCACAAAGACTTTATCACCTCCAGCGGGGTTCTCTCATCCGCCACCGCAAACTGTACTCCTCCGCCGCTTCCTTCCAGATGCTCCTTATACCCCCCCACACCGGTACATGATCCGGCGCTGACCTGAGATACGCCTATGCTGATGACCTCTTCCCTAAATTCCGAATCCTCTCTGGTAGACAGTATAATCCCCGTATAAGGTACCGCCAATCTCAAAATAGCTACAATCCTTTTAAAGTCGGCATCCGCTACAAGATGAGGGAACTGTTCCAGCGTCACCCCTCCGGCAGGCCTCAGCCGCGGCACTGACAGCGTATGGGGTCCCACGCCCTGGGCCTCCTCCAAATGCAATGCGTGCAGCATCATCCCCATGACTTCATATTTGTAATCATATAAGCCGAAAAGCACTCCCAGTCCTACATCGTCAATTCCGCCCTGCATGGCTCTGTCCATGGCGGTGGTGTGATAGTCAAAGTCGTTTTTCGGTCCTGCGGGATGCATCTTCCTGTATGTATCCCTATGATAAGACTCCTGGAAAAGTATATAGGTCCCAATGCCGGCCTGTTTTAATTTCCGGTAGTTTTCTACTGTCGTTGCTGCAATATTGACGTTTATTCGATTAATGTTTTCAATACCGGTATGGGTACTGTAAATCACTTCCATCGCATGAAGTATATAGTCAATGGGGCAATTGCGGTCATCTTCCCCGGCTTCCAGGGCAATCCTTTTATGCCCCAGTCCGGTGATGATTTCAACCTCCCTGCGTATTTCATCATCCGACAGCTTTTTACGTTCGAAGCGGTTTGAACATTTGTAGCCGCAATATTTACAGCTGTTCACACAATAATCTGAGACGTATAAAGGGGCAAACATTACGATTCTGCTGCCATAGATGGCATCTTTGACCTCTCTGGCGGCCTTGTACAGCTTTTTTTCCAATTCCGGCGAGGTATTCTGCAATAATGCGGCTACCTCGTCAAGGTTCAGGCCTTTGGCCTTCCTGCCCTTTTCGATGACAGCGTCTATTTCCGCTTCCGATTTTCCTTTACCTTCCTCCAGCAACCGGCCGATTAGCTTTTCATCAATAAAATCTGCTTTCATTGTCTGCTCACTCATATAAATTACCTTCCTTTAAATAAATTGGAGTCAATTAAACTGTTTCATTCCGGCAGCCTCGCTGTTTGCCGTCTCTTCCCATGCCATCAGCGCCGCGGGAAAAGGTCTTATTGCCCTTTCCAGAATCCCTTGCACATAGGCAATCAGTACGCCGTAATTAACAATAGGAACCTCTTCTTTTACAGCCTGTTCCACTCTGTAACCCATGGCCTTTTTATTCAACATACATCCGCCGCAATGTACGATAAGTGCATATTCCTTTACATTCCCGGCAAAAGACATACCGCTGGAATGCTCGAAAACAAGCTGCTTTCCGGTAATCTGCCTCAACCAGCGGGGAATCTTGACCCGTCCGATATCATCCGACTGCTGATGATGGGTACAGGCTTCCGCAATCAGGACCTTATCCCCGTCCTGCAGCTTCTCAATAGCTCTGGCTCCTCTGACAAGCTCCGGAAGATTACCCTTGCTTCTTGCAAAAAGTATGGAAAAAGAGGTCATAGGGATATCCTTCGGAGTATCCGCAGCTACTTTTAAAAAGACCTGGGAGTCTGTGATTACAAGCCTGGGGTTCCGGGCAAGGCTTTCCAGGGTCTCTTTGAGTTCATATTCCTTTGTTACAACCGCCATGGCGTCGCTTTCAAGGATATCCCGGATGACCTGCTGCTGCGGAAGGATCAGCCTCCCTTTCGGCGCCGCCTTGTCGATGGGCACCACCAGGACGACAAAATCTCCCGGAGAAATCAGATCTCCCACAATGAGGAATTTATCCTCGCTTTCAGGTACACTCCGGGCAATTGCCTCTCTCAGCTCGACGATGCCCTGGCCTTTCAAGGCAGAAACCGGGTAAAGCTTGATTCCCAGTTCCTTTTCCGCTTCATCCAGAACCTTCTTTTCCGCCGGATTTTCATCTGTCTTATTTACGACCCCCAACACGGAAATCTTGCCTTCCTTCAACTGTTTTACCAGTTCAAGCTCCATTTCGGCCAGCGGTGAAAGGTTGTCAAACACAACAATAGCCATATCTGTTTTATGAAAGATTTCCTTTGTTTTCTTCACCCGCAGCTGTCCCAGCTCGCCTACATCATCAAGGCCCGGAGTATCGATAATTACAACAGGCCCCAGGGGCAGCAGCTCCATGGATTTGAAAACAGGGTCGGTAGTAGTGCCGCTGACCGGTGATACCACTGCCAGCTCCTGACCCGTAAGGGCATTGATGAGACTGGACTTGCCGACATTTCTTCTTCCGAACAGGGCTATATGGGTTCGATCCGAACGGGGTGTATCATTCATTCCCAAGTTCTATCACTCCTCTTTTTTAGTTGCGCAGGAAGTTATATTTTTGCCAGCGCTTATTTCCCGGGTATTCCGGGCTTGGTTACCTGGTAAGGATCAAGTATTTTCTCAAAAACCTCTTCCGGCATAATATTTTCTTCCTGCATCACCTGCCGGATGGTTTTATTTTCCCGCTGCGCTGTTCCGGCAATTTCTGCAGCCTTGCCGTATCCGATATGATGCACCAGGGCTGTTGCCAGCGCCGAAGATTTTTCCACATGCTCCCGGCAGATTTCCGCATTGATTGAAATGCCTTCAACACACCTGCTCTTGAATAGCTCAACTGTCTTTAGCATAAGCTCCAGCGATTCCAGCAGGCTATCCGCTATCAGCGGCATAAAAGCATTCAATTCCAACTGCCCTGACATGGCCGCACCTGTGATGGCACTATCATTGGCAATGATTTTCAAACAGCATTGCGCCGCCATCTCCGGGATCACCGGATTGACCTTGCCGGGCATGATGGAGGACCCTGCCTGGACGGCGGGAAGCTTAAGCTCTCCGATTCCTCCGGCAGGACCCGAAGCCAGCAGCCTCAGATCATTTGCAATTTTTATCAGGTTTACCGCCGCAGCCTTCAGCAAGCCTGAGACTTCTACAAAAACATCCATGTTCTGCGTATTGTCCATGGGAAATTCACTCCGGGCGATGCCGATACCGGTCAGCTCCTGAAGCTTGTCGGTCACCGCGTAGATATACTTGAGGGAAGCATTCATTCCGGTGCCGATGGCAGTACCGCCAATATTCACTTCCCGTAAACGTTCTTCTATTTTATACAGCCTCCACCGGTCCCGGGCAATGGCCCTGGCATATGCGCCAAACCCCTGTCCGGCCATCATTGGAAGGGCGTCCATGAGCTGGGTCCTGCCAAGCTTGACGGTATCGGCAAATTCATTTTCTTTTTTCTGAAGCGCTTGCTGCAAAGCCGCAAAGGCATTGCTTACCGGCCGTAGAAGTTTTATTGCCGCTATGCGCAGCGCCGTGGGATAAACATCGTTTGTCGACTGGCAGCAGTTGACGTGATGCAGAGGATGCACCAGGACGTATTGGCCTTTCTGTCCTCCAAGGATTTCTTCCGCCCGGTTTGCAATTACTTCATTGACATTCATGTTGGTTGAGGTGCCTGCTCCCCCTTGCAGTGCGTCTACCGGAAATTGGTCCTTAAGTCCGCCTTCCAGTATCTCATCGCATGCCATAACAATAGCCTCCGCCGTAGAATCCGGATAATGTCCCAGGCCTTTATGAGCTATTGCCGCAGCTTTTTTCACCAATACAACTGCCTCAATCAGCCCTCTATTCGTTTTCCTTCCGCTTACGGGAAAGTTTTCAAGGGCTCTTGCGGTATGGATGCCGTAATAGGCTTCTGCCGGTATGGATTTTTCACCTAGAGAATCCACCTCAAGCCTTACATTTTTTTCAATTTCCTTTTGCATACCCGCCGCCTCCATAGCACAGAAATCTCAGGGCATCAAGCCCTGCCGGATTTTCCTTAATTCTGCCTTTGACAGAAGGACTTAAAATAAAAAATGCCTCTCCTGAAACACAGGAAAAGGCATACTGTTTTTATAAGCTGCTGCCGTCTCCTCTCTCTCAGGGAATCCCTCAAGGTCAGAATATATTAATTTGTTAAAGTCAATCTTTGTTAATATTATAACAAAGAATCGTTGGCAAAGCAAGTACCTGGCATAAAATATGGTACCCTTGAAATTTTACAATTTTAACTCTTTTAGCCTAAGAATATTACGTCGGAATTTAGATTACTGCGCTACACTGCGTTTGCTCGCAAGGCAATAGGTTCTGTATATACCCAGGCAATTGTGCATTCAATCCCGTATAAGCACTGCGCGGGCGGGAGCGCCATCAGCTCCGGCTATCTTCAGCGGCAGAACGCAAAGAAGGTACTCTCCTTCCTCCACATCCTTCAGCCGCAGGCCTTCAACAATGACTACGCCCTGTGACATTAGTATATTATGGGTTTTATGTCCTGCCTGTCCCCTCTCTATTCCCAGGGAATCCGTACCCACACCGGCAACTCCTATCGAGGCCAGATAGGAAGCACCTCCGCTGTCCAGAAAGACATAATCGGGATTAAATACCGTATCATAGGAATTGGCGGTTTTAAACAGGATAAATTCTCCCTTGCGGATATTCAGGGTTTGCAGCTCTGTCTCCCCGATAGGACCCTTTACCTGGGTAAGGTCAAGAACCCTGCACCTTGTTATCAGCTTACCCGGGTCCAGTTTTTCGATGGTCTCCCCCTGCTGAATCATGTGAAACGGCGCATCTACATGGGTACCCGTATGCACATTCAGTTCGATTCTGGTTTCGTTGGCGCCTTCCGCAGGTAAAGACCGCTGCAGTTTGATGACCGGCTTGTTTTCCGGTTTGTTTTTGTACACCATCATGTCTTCGCTGATGCACATTGAAATATCATATACCTTCATTTCCGCTCCTTCAGGCAATTGAAGAACTCCATGTTCCACCATTGCCGTCCTTCCCTTTGCAGTAATTCGCCGGCTTCCGGAGGCCCCTCCGACCCGGCGGGATAATTGGGATAGTGCACATCAGCCCCTTCAAGGGATTTTTCAATACTCTCAATATATTCCCAGGAGCTCTCCAGCTCCTCCCAGCCGATAAAAAACGAAACATTGCCGCGGACTGCCTCCTGAAGAAGGGATTCGTAAGCTTCAGGAGAATTGACATCCATCCTGCAGCTCTGACAGTAATCCATATGCACAGGCTCCATTGCAAATTCTCCCCCGGGCGTCCTGGTATTTATCCTGAAATAAAATCCTTCCATGGGCTGTACGGTAAAGACCAGGAGATTGGCTTCCACCTGACGGAAGGGTTCATAGCCCGATTCCTTTGCAAAATTTTTAAACTGTATTACAATTTCCGTTTTTCGTGTATTCATGCGCTTCCCTGTGCGTATATAAAACGGTACACCTTTCCATCGCTCATTGTTAATCAATATTTTTAATGCGGCGAAGGTTTCCGTATTCGAAGAGGCTTCCACCCTTTCCTCCTCGCGGTATCCTGCTACAGGGATGCCATTGATCACTCCGGCGCCATATTGGCCCAGGCTTATATCCCTGGCCGCATTTTCCTGGCTGTAAGGCTGCAGGGCCTTCAGCACCTTGATTTTCTCATTCCTCAGGTCACCGGCGGACATGGAGGCCGGCGGCTCCATGGCAATCAGCGCAAGCATTTGAAGAATATGATTTTGCACCATATCCTTCAGTATTCCGGTCTTATCGAAATATCCTCCCCTGTTTTCCACACCTAGCTGCTCAGAAACGGTGATCTGGACATGGTCGATGTACCTGCCGCTCCAAAGGGATTCAAATATGGTGTTGCCAAATCTTACGGCGATAATGTTCTGAATCATTTCCTTGCCAAGATAATGGTCTATCCTGTAAATATCTTCTTCCTTGATCATGGCCCTTATCTTTCCGTTCAGTGCCCTGGCCGTATCCAGACCCGATCCGAAAGGCTTCTCGATCAGCACCCGCTGGAAGGCGTCCCTCTGTTCCAGCATATGATTCTCATAGAGATTTTCCAGGATAAAGCCGAAATTATCGGGTGAAACCGCCAGGTAATAAAGCCGGTTTCCAGCCGTACCCAACTGTACGTCAAGCTCCTTCAGAAAAATATCCAGCTCCCCATAGCCCTGCTCCTCGGAAATGAAATCAAACCTTTTGTAAAAGACTTTCCTGCAGAACGCCTCAAGGGCTTCATCCTTTATGGATTTGCGGGAAAAGCCTTGGATGGATTCCCTGATCATGGCATAAAAATCTTCCCCGGCCATTCTTCTCCTGCCGATGAGTACCGCTGCGAAATCCTCATCGAACTTCTCCTCTGTGACAAGGCTGTATATGGCCGGTATCAGCTTCCTTACCGTAAGATCTCCGGTACCGCCGAATATCACAAGGATGCAGCCGGTTTTCCTTTTATCGTCGCTGCCAAACACACTACTACCCCCCGCCGTTGAAAGTGAATCCGGAAACTCAACTCCAAAGTAATTCACTCTTCTACTTTAAATCTTGGCCTGCCTTAAGCAAAGCTTTTGCCTTCTCCAGTATATGCCCCACGGTGTAGCCAAATGCATTAAACAGTTCATCGGCTGGCGCAGAAGCTCCAAAAGATTCCATAGTAACGGTATCTCCGTCAAGCCCTACATAGCGGTGCCACCCGAAAGAGGCCCCCGCTTCAACGGCCAAACGCTTTCTGGCACTATTGGGAAGAATGCTTTGCCTGTAAGCCGGGGACTGTTCTTCGAATAATTCCCAGGACGGCATGCTTACCACCCTTGCATCAACTCCCATGGCCTGAAGCGCTTTCCCTGCTTCCAACACCAGATAAACCTCAGAGCCTGAAGCCATCAATAGGATCTCCGGTACTTCCTTCTTGGAATCCAGAAGCACATAGGCTCCCTTTAAAGCTTCTTCTCCGCTTCCTTCCAGCAGGGGAAGGTTTTGACGGGTCAAGATAAGCGCCGTCGGCGAATGCCAGTTTAACGCCGCCAGCCAACCGGCAGCGGTCTCCCTTGCATCTGCCGGGCGGAAAACAGTAAACCCGGGAATGCTTCTTAATGCCGCCAGATGCTCCACCGGCTGGTGTGTAGGTCCATCTTCACCTACGCCGATACTGTCGTGAGTGAGTACATAGATCACAGGTAATTTCATTAAGGCCGACAAGCGCATGGAGGCTTTCATATAATCGGTAAAAACGAAAAAGGTGGAAACATAGGGACGCAGGCCCCCGTGGAGCAGCATTCCGTTAGCGGCTGCCGCCATGGCATGCTCGCGCACACCGAAATGCAGATTGGCCCCGCTATGGTCTTCCATGGAAAAGTCCCCCCGCCCGTTGATCAATGTCTTGGTCGAAGGCGCCAGATCCGCCGATCCGCCCAGAAGGTTGGGAATCTTGCCGGCCAGGATCTGCAGCAGATCTCCCGAAGCCGCTCTTGTTGCAGTGGCTTTGGGTACATAAGTGCTAAATATCTCCTTGTACGTAAAAGGCTCCGGCAGCTTACCAGCCACCCAGTCATTAAATTCCGCTGCCAGCCCCGGATAGGCCGCCCGGTATTTCTCCAGCTTTTCATCCCAGGCCAGGGTATTTTTCTCCGCTTCCAGACGCAGAGCCTTCATATACTCCAGGACTTCCTCCGGAACATGAAAGGCTTCCTTCGGCTCCCAGCCCAAATATTCTTTTGCTTCCGCTATATTCGCATCACCAAGGGGTTCTCCATGAGCAGAGGCCTTTCCCTGCTTCTTCGGACTGCCATAGGCAATAATTGATCGGACCTCAATCAGGGAAGGCTTGTTTTTCTCAGCTTTTGCAGCAGCTATAGCACGGCTGACAGCTTCCGTATCATTTCCGTCCTCCACTCTCTGTACCTGCCAGCCGTATGCCTCAAACCTCCTGCCTACATTCTCCCTGAAGGCAATGGATGTGCTGCCTTCAATGGTAATATCATTGGAGTCATAAAGTACGATCAACTTTCCAAGCCCCAGGCTTCCGGCAAGGGATGCCGCCTCTGAAGCTACTCCCTCCATCATGCAACCGTCGCCTGCCAGCGCATAGGTATAGTGATCGATGATATTGAAACCTTCCTTGTTGAATTTCTCTGCCAGATAGGCTTCTGCCATGGCCATCCCTACGGCATTTGCAATCCCCTGTCCAAGCGGTCCCGTCGTGGCCTCAACGCCCACGGTATGGCCATATTCCGGGTGCCCCGGAGTTTTGCTGTCCAACTGCCTGAATCTTTTCAATTCGTCCATTTCCAGACCGTATCCAAAGAGATGCAGCATGGAATAAAGCAGCATGGAGCCGTGACCGGCGGAAAGAATGAAACGGTCCCTGTCGAACCAATCAGGACGGCCGGGATTGTGCCTGAGATGCTCCGACCAGAGTGTAAAGGCGGCGGGCGCCGCTCCCATAGGTAGTCCCGGATGTCCGGAATTGGCCTTTTGCACGGCCTCTGCCGCCAGGAGCCGGATCGTGTTGATCGATAAAGCTTTTATATCCATATTTTAACCTCGCTTGTAATAGACATTATTTATATTAGATTTACCCTGACAATGGGCTATGTAACAGCTCCGGCCACAATTTTTCC
This sequence comes from Bacillota bacterium, assembly GCA_023433505.1. GTDB lineage: Bacteria > Bacillota > Clostridia > Acetivibrionales > DTU013 > MnB-11. Next base: position 32,728 of record JAEZCO010000087.1, read on the forward strand.
GGAGCACCGAAAACCATTTTCAGGAACTATTACGGGAAATTATATCTTCTCCGTTTTAATAATTGCAAATCTGCCTGTACTGGGAGGGAGAAAGACCTTCATGGGCTTTGAAGACTTTGGAGAAATGATGTATGTCGCAAAATCCCGTTGAAGCTGCGATGACCTCCAGTTTTTTATCGGATTCCAGCAATAATTTCCTCGCTTCCGTAAGCCTGTGCAAGGTAAGAAACTCCGTAAAAGTAACGCCCGTATGCTTTTTGAACAGGGCGCTTACATACGTGTGGTGCAGGTGAACATAGGCCGCTGCATCGGTAAGATACAGCTTTTTCATGTAGTTGCTCCGGATGAATTCCATGATGTTGACGATCTCATCGGGATATTTTTCTTCGTCCATGGAGTGGTCGATTTCACGGAACAAAGCGCAAAGCACGTCAATAAACAATGCTTTGATAATGATGTTATACCCTTTTTGCTTATTCCTCACCTCCTGGATGATCCTTTTAAAAAGGGCTTTAAGATACTTGGAATTCTCTACCGTAGCAAAATCAGGATAATCAAGACCGGCCTTGCAGTACTTCACGGGTTTTTGCGGAATCGCTTCAAAAACCAACTGGTTCTCCGACGTAACAATGCTTGCAGTTCCGGAAACATACAGGTCGAAGTGCATGCACAGGAACTCAAAAGGCAGCTGCAAAGATTCCGCACTATGCTCAATACCGGGCTTCAGGAAAATAAGATCGTCGGGGTTTACCTCATAAATGCAGCCACCGACGGTGAACCGGCCGGTACCTTTGGTAATGAAAACAAACTCATAATCCCCCAGCACCCTGGACGGAAGCTCCCAATACCGCTGATACCGGTCTTCCTCGCAATACCGGATGTACGGAGCTATATAACTGTAATCCGTATAATTTAAGCTGTTTATTACGATTTGAGCCATTTTATCCCCCTGACCCATTTTATCATATTCCATGGGAGGATAGCAAAATTACACAACTGAATCTTGAATATATACAAATACAAATGCTTTCCTGCAGTTTAAACTGATAGTATGCCTACCGGCCTAAAAAAGGAGGATTTGAAAAATGCCAAAAATGACCACAAAGGAACGTTTCGAAAGAATGTATCAACATAAGGAAGCCGACAGGGTGCCCATTCTCGACAGTCCATGGGCGGGCACCATAAGCCGCTGGCACCGGGAGGGTTTGCCCGTCGGCATGCAGTATACCGACTACTTTGACCTTGACAAGGTGGGCAATATTTCCGTTGACAATTCCCCCCAGTATGAGACCCGTACCATTGAAGAAACAGAGGATTATATCATTTATACAACCAGTTGGGGTGCAACGCAAAAATCCTTCAAGCATGAGGACTCCACACCGGAATTTATTGATTTTACCACCACCGACGCACAAAAGTGGCTGGATGCCAAAAAAAGAATGACGCCCGACAGCAGTAGAATCCCCTGGGACTATGTCAAAGCAAATTACGACCAATGGGTCGCCGAAGGCCACTGGATCAATGCCCATTTTTGGTTCGGCTTTGACGTGACCCATTCCTGGACCGTAGGGACGGAAACCCTTTTAGTGGCGCTGGTTGAAGAACCGGAATGGTGCGAGGATATGTTCAATCACTATCTGGATATTGATCTGGCACTTTTTGACCAGCTTTGGGATGCGGGCTACAGATTTGACTGCATCAACTGGCCCGATGATATGGGGTTTAAAAACAGCCAGTTTTTCTCTGTGAAAAAATACAGGGAAATATTGAAGCCTATTCACAAAAGGGCCATTGACTGGGCCCATAACAAAGGCGTCAAGGCTCATCTCCATTCCTGCGGGGATATCAATCCCTTCATCCCCGAACTGATCGAAATCGGGCTGGATGCCATCAATCCCCTTGAGGTCAAAGCAGGCATGAAGCCTCTTGAGATCAAGAAAAAATATGGCGACAGGCTTGTTTTGCACGGAGGTGTAAACGCAGTGCTCTGGGACAACCTGGATGCAATCCTTGCGGAAATCAAGGCAACCCTGCCTGCTTTGAAGGAATCCGGCGGATATATCTTCGCCTCCGACCATTCCATCCCCAACAGCGTCAGTCTTGAAAACTTCCGGCAGATTATCGGGCTGGTAAAGGAACTGGGCAAATATTAGAAATTATGAAAGCCAGCAAGCATGCTCCCCCTTGGAAGGCGGAAAGAATTCGAAAGCCCTCTGCCCGGAAAAGGGGGAGCATCTTTTTTTGTCAATACCCTTTGCCATTTTGCTTTAATGCCCGGATCCCTCTTAAATATCGATACTTCGAAAACCCTTTCCAATGATCTCGGAAGTACTGTTGACGGTAATAAAGGCCATCTTGTCAACTTCCCGTACGAAGCTTCTCAGCTTGATTGCCTGAGCTCTGGAAACCACGGTTGTAATGACATCCCGTTCTTCATTTGTAAAGGCTCCTAAAGCCTTGACAATCGTAGCTCCCCGTCCGAGTTCCTTTATAATGTAATCCTTGATTTCCGCTGTGCGGGTGGTGACTATGGTTAGCTGTTTCTTAATATTAATGCTTTCAATCACCGTATCAATGAGAAAGCCCTTCATGGCCAGCCCGAGAATGGAATACATTCCGATTTTGATTCCGAATACGAAGATTGACATGGTAGCGATGATTGCATCCGCCATTAACAAGGTTTTTCCAATGTGAAAATGCGTATACCTGTTGATGATTTTGGCAACAATGTCCGTCCCTCCGGTAGAAGACTCCTGGTTGAATACAATTGCCGAGCCGATGGCAGGAAGGATGATGGAGTAAATCAGTTCCAGAAAGAGATCTCCGGTCAGGGAATGCTGAATCACCACCAGTTTTTCCAGCAGCCATACCATGCCTGATAGCGCAAAGCTGGAATAGACGGTCTTCCATCCGAAATTCGGCCCGATAAAAATAAAGCCCGCAAACAAAAGTATGATATTAATTGCCATCATGATAGGCCCTAAGGAGATTCCGTGCAAATATTTGCCGGTGATGATGGCCAGTCCGCTGACACCGCCCGTAACAAAATTGTTGGGTGCCTTAAACAGGAATATTCCAAGGGCAACCAGGAACAAGCCCAGATTTATAAGGAGAAATTCTTTTATAAATTTCATATTGTCGCCTCCCTATAAATATTATTACATTTTTACCGGTATACTAATATACTTTTTACAAATAATAATCATAAATATTATAAAAAAGGGAATAGAGTGACATTTCCCCAACAATCCGACTTGCAAAGCAAAAGGCAAGAATATTCCCTTGATGGAGTGTTTGTTATGCTGAATGAGATGATAAAAGGTATATCCGGGCCTGCTTTCTTTTCCCGGGAACTTACCCCGGACCTCACTCTTCTGAACTTTACCATCGTCAATGCCTGCATGGTAGGAGACAAAAACAGCTGGGTACTGGTTGACGCCGGTCTGGAAAATTCCGCAGAATTTATCGTAAATGCCGCCCTGGAGAGCTTCGGAGAAAATAACACCCCAGGGGCCATCATTTTAACCCACGGGCATTGGGACCATGCCGGCTCGCTGATCGTGCTTGCAGAGCTCTGGGATGTGCCGGTTTATGCCCACAGACTGGAAATACCTTATATTACAGGCCGGAAAGATTATCCGGTCCTTGACTCCGGAACGGGTGAAGGTCCTGCCGTAAAAAACTCCTCTTTCCCTAACGGCGCAATCGATCTCGGATACCGGGCGGTAGCCCTTCCGGAAGACGGAAGCGTGCCGGGCATCACCGGTTGGCGCTGGATACACACACCGGGCCATACTGAAGGACATGTTTGCTTCTACAGGGATCTGGACGGGGCGCTGCTGGCCGGCGACGCTTTTACCACCGTCAAGCAGGAGCCCTCATGGCCGGCCACATCCTGGAATGAGCATGCCAAACGCATCCCGGCCTACTTAACGGAAAACTGGGAGGAAGCAGGAAAATCCATAGGAAAACTGCGGGCGCTGAAACCGAAAATGGCAGTTCCAAGCCACGGGTTGCCTATGGATAACGAAAAACTGGCCAGACAGCTGGACATGCTATTTCTTCATTTTGAAGGAATCTCCGCGCCTGTGCATTCCAGGTCCAGCAGTGATTTTTTCAATTCCAGGCCTCCGCGGTAACCCGTAAGCTTTCCGTTGGAACCAATGACACGATGGCAGGGAATGAAAATGGGGATGGGATTGCGGTGGTTGGCCATGCCGACAGCCCTTGAGGCTTTGGGCGAACCTGTCTTGACAGCAATTTCATTGTAGGTTGCAGTCTTTCCGTAGGGTATTTCGCATAGCTCCGCCCAGGTCTTTTTCATAAAGTTCGTACCCTGGGGTGCAAGCGGAAGGGAGAATTCCTTCAGCTTCCCGGCCAGATATGCGTCAAGCTGCCTGGCTGCTTCCTTCAGTGCGGGCGTTTCATTGATGTGCAAATCAGTCGGCAGCCCGTCATTTTCAAAATAAAGATTCGTAATTTCTCCATCTTTTTCTGTGATTCCGATTTTTCCGATGCCGGTCATGTAAAAGAAAGTATTCACTGCGCATTACCTCCGTTTTTTCTATATTCGCCAGGTGTATGGCCTGTCCTTTCCTTAAAGGCTTTGTAGAAGGCGGATAGACTTTTAAAACCGGTGTGGCTGGCAATGTCGATGATATCAGAGCCTTCTTGTCCCAAAAGCTCCAGCGCTTTTTCAATCCGGATCCCCCGGATATAGTGGGAAGGCGTGACCCCTTCCGCCTGTTTAAAAATTCTCGCCAGATGGTTTTTGCTTACTCCCAGCTGTTTTGCCGTTTTTGTAAAAACCGTATCCTCGGAATAGCTCTTTTCCAGCAGTTCCTTCACCTTGCCTGCAAGCTCAATATCCGGCTCATAAGTTTTCTTGTCCGGTCTGCATTTTTTGCATGGCCTGTATCCGGCATCCATTGCGCTGCCGGCATCCGCAAAAAACACCACATTGGCTTTGGCAGGAGTTTTGGCCTTGCAGGACGGCCTGCAGAAAATACCGGTTGTTTTTACTCCATAGAAAAAAAAGCCGTCATATTCCCTTGAGCATTCAACGATTGCCTGCCATTTCACTTCGTCCGGCGGCTGTTGAGACAATTTTCCGAGTGTTCCGTTCCCCTGTGTGCCCACCTTAGTCTATTGACCTTCTTTCTTAATCCTATAACTATATTTTACATTAGCCGGCATAAAAAATCTTCCTGTTTATCATCAAGTAATTCCACTGGTCCGCCCATAGCAGCTATACGACAGAAAGCGCCCACAGATACAAGGATGCAACCGAGCCGTAAGGGGAATACCTTTTGCGATACCTGTCAAAAGCTTCCCTGGATAATTCTTTAATTCCGTATAGATTCATCATTCCCCTGCAAATGGCCAAATCCTTATAGCTTACCACATCCGGGCGGCACAGGGAAAATATCAGCAGCATTTCGGCAGTCCATACGCCCACACCGTGAAGAGAGGATAATCTTTTAATGATCTCCTCATCGGTCAGCGCCTGAAGCGTGGCAAAGTCCACTTCGCCCGATAGGGCGGCTTCGGCGATTCCCCGGATATATCCGGCCTTTTTCTCGGACATTCCGCAGCTTTTGACGGAGGATATCTCCGCCTGCACGATGTTCTGGGGAGTAATTGCCCCAAGAAGTGACGACAGTCTGTCCCATACGGTTTTCGCCGCCTTGCTGGATATCTGCTGTCCAACGATGCTGGATACAAGGGCGGCAAACGGATCCGGAATGATCTCCCGTTTTATCAGGCCTATCCGATCAATGGCAGCCCCCAGCCTTTTGTCTTTTTTCTTCAAATGCCCGATTTCCCTGTCACCGTATTCGAAAATATACATGTCCAAGTTCTCCCATCCCTGTGTGGTCACTTTCTTTTTTTATATTCGATTCCCCCGGCTCTTTTCCTGCCGGAAAAATAAAAAAAAGCAGGACGCTGCGGCAATAAAGCTCTTTTGCCATGAATTTTGTCCATTTCTCACAGTTTTCTCAAAACTTACTTAATAAATAAACCGAAATTCAAGAAGAATATTGGATGGAGGTGATTTAAGTTGAGAAGAAGATTTTCAATCCTCGTTCCGGCTTTACTCCTTGTGGCAGCTTTATTTTTCGGCATTAACCTGTTTGGAAGAAATGCGGCGCGGCAGGGCCAGAACGGCGCGGACCTGCAGTCCAGAAACCTTGTTGGGTACAATCAGCCCGGGTCAAGACCGAATACGGCCATTGGCGTAAGGGAACCCACAGGTATGCGTGCAACCCCGGCGCCGGGTTATATGGGAACAAGCCCGCAAATCAAGCATCAAACAAGCTTTGACAGTCAAAAGGCGGACAACCTCCGCGCCCGGTTAGGCGAGATGGACGGGATAAGACAGATTAACGCAGTAGTTAACGGGAATACTGCATTAATCAGCTACGGTTCTTCCAATAAAGTCAACAATGCCAACGCTACCCGAAGGATGATCACCGACAAGGTAAAGCAGCTGGATAGTACAATTACAAACGTAGTTGCCAGCGATTCGGCGGATTTTTCCACCCGGCTGAAACAGCTGATGGACAACATCAACAGCAGCAAGCCGGCAGAAGAGCTGAATTCCGAGTTCAACCAGCTTGCAAAGAAAATTGGGTCAATCGGCCTGTAATTACGGGAAGGCTTTCTTTTTTTGATAGTAGCTCACCTTCCGAAGTGAGCTACTTGTTTCTTTAAGTACCGGTGCAAATATAACTTCCGTATAGCTTTCTGAAAATGCGGTCTTGGAGCGCCGGCGTCAATTTCACCGCCGTTTATTTTTTGCGCTTAAGTCTGCGGCGGATTGCATAATATCCTCCCACCATGCGGATCACCGGCTTGAAATAGAAACCTTCCATTTCCCTGGAAACCTCTTTCAGGGATTTACGTATGGCGATATGCTGGGGACAGTGCTTTTCGCATTTTCCGCAATCCTTGCACAGCGAGGCATAGGAAGTTTTCCCTCCATCCATTCCTCCCAGCATTCCCATATACTTTCCGATGGTATTTTCTCCAAAGACATGCTTGTCGTTATAGTAGTTGAAGCACAAGGGTATATTTACTCCGGCCGGACACGGCATACAATATGCGCATCCGGTGCATTCCACCTTCAGCTTCGCCGATATCAGCTGCTTTGCGCTGTTTATACATGCAAGTTCATTTGCAGTAAGAGATTGCGGATATGCATCACCGGCTATCCGGATATTCTCTTCGATTTGGGACTCTTCACTCATTCCCGACAGGACCACCGACACTCCGGGATGATTCCATATCCAGCGCAGTGCCCACTCGGCAGGGGTTCTTTTAGCATCCGCCTCCTTAAATACCTTCTCTATCTGCGGAGGCATTTTCCTTGCCAGCAGTCCGCCCCTGAGAGGCTCCATAACCGAGACGCCAATCCCCCTGGAAGCAGCGTACTCAAGGCCTTCCCTCCCGGCTTGATTGTGTTCGTCCACATAGTTGTACTGCAGTTGGCAAAAATCCCATGGATAGTCGTCGGCGATTTTTTTGAACTGGTTTCTGTCGCCATGATAGGAAAAGCCGATGCGGCTTATCTTTCCCGCCTCTTTGGCTTTCAAAAGAAATTCCTCAATGCCCAGCTGCTTGATCCTCTGCCATCCATCACTGGTGTTCAGGGAATGCATCAGATAGTAATCGATATGATCGGTTTGCAGCCTCTTCAACTGAGTATCCAGAACCGCTTCCATGTCTTTCATCGAATGGACCATGATCGGAGGCAGTTTGGTGGCAATCATTACTTTGCTGCGGTAGCCCTTCGCCAGAATTTTCCCCAGAACGGTCTCGCTGCCGGGATAGATATAGGCGGTATCGAAGTAGTTCACTCCTTGGTCGATGGCTGAAATCACCTGCCTTTCAGCCCGTTCCTCATCAATCCTCCGGTCTTTTCTCGGGAAGCGCATGCATCCGTAACCCAATATGGAAACTCTATCTCCGGTTTTACCCATTTGCCGGTATAACATGTTTTGTCCTCCTAGCTCTATAAATCAGTATTGTTTGTGTTTTACCCACCACTAAGTTCCAGATTGAACAACGTCACAGTCCCCCTCCTCTTAGGTGGGGTTACCGATTGAAAAAGCTGTCAGTGGTGGGTGCAATCCCCAATTGACGTTGTTCAAACGCCACGTTTAGACGTGGCGCACGAAGTGTAGCGCAGGGCGAATTCATTTCGCCCGCAGCGAGGGGGTATGGGGGCATGCCCCCATTGGAAATCGAATGTTCATTCTAAAACCATGCAGAAATAATTTATCGTTTGATCATATCCCAGATGGCATCCAGTCCAGCTTCAAAGGGTGCATCCTCCAACTTTTCGGTCCCTGACAGGTAAAGCTTTGCCAACCCGATCACCGCGCTTAAAATTAGTGTATTCAGCATCGATACAGGTAATGCCTTAATCAGCTCCTGCTCTATTGCACTCCGGAACAATTCCGTCATCGGCTCGCTTATATGCAATATTTCCTTGCGGGTAGCGTCAGTGATCAGCGGCGAATTCTCATATTGCTCCGCAAAGGATAACTCCGCAGGGTTCTCAATGCAATAGCGGACAACGCCGCTGAGTATGTGCTTGAATGCTTTGCGGATGGTCATTTCGCCGGAATAATTCTGAAGTACGTAGCGTGCAAGCCGTAATTTGATATCAATATACAAAGCATTCAACAAATCGTCCTTGCCGGAAAAATAATGATAAATGGTTCCGATGCTTACGCCTGCCTTTTTGGCTATCTGCGACATGGGCGTACCGTGAAAGCCCTGTTCCGAAATCAGTTCAAGCGCTGCTTTCAAAGCCGCTGTCCTTTTATCCGCCACCGTATCCTTCACACTAACCTCCAAAAAACATTGAATAGATACCGAATGAACATTCAATCAATATTATTCATTCTACCGAATTGGTTTTCGCTTGTCAACAAATAAAAACAGAACAGGGGACGGTTTTTTGTTCCACCATCCCCTGGTTCCAAGCATGCTGCTTATAGAATCATTGATATTGTTATTGGCATATCTTCCCCGGATTCAATATGTTTTTGGGGTCAAAAGCCAACTTGATATTCCGGAGCAGCCCCATATACGCTTCGCCTACAGACTCATTCAAATAAGGCTTCTTGGCATATCCGATCCCATGCTCTCCGGAAACCATACCGTTCAATTTCCTGGCTTCATCGTACATGCACTGCATGACACCCTGCAGTTTTTGCTGCCATACCTCCTCAGACAATTCATCCTTAAGGACATAAATATGGAGATTGCCGTCTCCCGCATGGCCAAAGCTTCTGATCCGGATGTCGAAGCGGGCCTGCAGCTCATTGGTAAACCTTACGAACTGCCCTACCTTGTTCCTGGGTACAACAACATCACACTCATCGATCTCGGTGGTGGAGGATTTTATAGCCTCAAGGAAGGCTCCCCTTGCGGACCATATGGACTGCTGCCTTTCCTGGGTGTCGGATATCAGCACGTCCAGCGCCCCGTTTTCCAGGCAAATATGCGCCACCTGTTCATATACCGCTTCGATCTCCGCGCTGCTGTTTCCGTCAAAGGTCAAAAGCAGGTAGGAGTCGGAGGAGCTGTCGGGGAATTTTTTACCCAGATATTCCTCTGCCGCAAGAATGGTGGTCCTTTGCATAAACTCAACCGCCGTGGGTATGTGCTTGGATTTAATAATTTCAGGCACTGTCTCAATAGCCCTGTCCAGGTCCGGAAAAGGGATCAGCAGGCTCAGGACTTTTTTGGGCAGCGGCAGCAGCCTTAAAATCGCTTTGGTCACAATGCCCAGAGTCCCTTCGGACCCTACGATCAGGTCTTTGATACTGTATCCTGAGCTGTTCTTGACAACCTTTCCGCCCACTTCAAGGACTTCTCCGTTGGGCAGTACAAGCTCCAGTCCACGGATATAATCCCGGGTCACACCGTACTTGACTGCCCTCATCCCTCCGGCATTTGTGTTGATGTTGCCGCCGATGGTGGCACTCTTTTCACCCGGGTCCGGAGGATAGAAAAGATCATGGGCTTCTACAAATTCTGAAATCTGCATCAGGAGCACACCGGGTTCAACGGTCAAAGTAAGGTTCTCCTCATCCAGCTCCACAATGCGGTTCATCTTGCTCATATTGAGCATAACGCCGCCATGAATGGCGACAGACGCACCCACAAGGCCTGTTCCCTGTCCTCTGGGCGTCACGGGGATATTGTTTTCAAAGGCATAGCCCATGATTTTTGAGACTTCCTCCGTTGAAAGGACTTCCACAAGCACCTCAGGCATTTTCTTGATCCCGGAAAGCTCGTCATGGCTGAAATCTTCATTGATCTCTTCTCCGGCAAAAACCCTTTCCCTGCCGGCAATGGAGACCAAAAAATCAATATCCTGTCCGTCAATTTTCTTATAGCTCATACCCTCACCTCCTGGCCGGCTTTTATCGTTTTAATGAGTTCGGGGATAATCTCGTAAATATCCCCGACAATCCCATAGTGGGCAATCTGGAAGATAGGTGCCTTTTCATCCGTATTTATTGCGATGATACGGTCCGCTCCCTTCATGCCTGCAGCGAACTGCACCGCGCCCGATACGCCGCAGGTGATGATCAGCTTGGGCTTTACCGTCCTTCCGCTTAAGCCGATCTGCTTTTTTGCATCTACCCAGCCGGACTCTACCAGAGACCTCGTCGCCGCAACCTGCGCTCCTAAAAGCTCAGCCAATGCATGTACCATCTGCATATCCTTTTCAGCCTTGAGACCTCTTCCCGCCACAACGATGACCTCTGCGTCGGAAATGCCCACTTCCTTTTCTTTCCGCGTGGTCTTTACAACGTTTATTCCTGATTTCAGTTTTTCCCTGGAAATACTGCATCCGGTGATGATTCCCGAGGCTGTTTCACACCGCTCCGGCGCAGACATCACTTTGTATCTGACAGTGGCGATTTGAGGCCTGTGATTGGGTGTCGCTATTTGCGCCATGATGTTCCCCCCAAAAGCAGGACGGATCTGGACCAGATCGGTATTTTCCTTGATATCCAGTACCGTACAGTCCGCTGTCAGGCCGGTCCTGAATCTTGCCGCAATTCTCGGGGCCAGGGATCTTCCGATGGAAGTGGCGCCCACGAGGATCACCGATGGTTTCAGGGTATTGATAAAATCTTCTGCCGCAGCAGTATAGCACTCAATCCTAAAATTTTCAAATTCCTCCATATCATAGATAAATACCTGATCGATGCCATAGTGAAGAAGCGCCTTTGCCTTCTCAGCAATTCCATGACCGATAAAAAGCGCATATACAGGCTGATTTACCTTTGATGCAAGCTCTCTTGCCTTTCCTATCAGCTCCAGCGTCACCGGGTGGACCTCGCCTTCCATATGGTCCACGTAAACAGCGATACCCTTCCAGGCGTCCTTATCAATCCGGGGACATTCTTCCTCCACATATTCCGCCGCACCCGGAGGCCCTTTTTTCACGCATATTTTGCACATTTTACATGCCGCATTGATTTCAAGTCTTCCATCCACCTGCTGAATGGCTTTGAACGGACATATTTCGATGAATGCTTCCAAATCCGGTATTTTGTTCCGGTTTAATACCAACCTTGCCATGATTCCCTCCTAGTACCTTTTAACTTAAAAAAATGACACCCTGTTATATATACTTCAATTCCTTCAGCTTGGTAAAAAGCTTCTGTGATAATTCCTGACTGCAGTCCTTCCAGATTTCCCTGTCGTTGTTGACCTCCGGAGGAAATATCCTTTCCACCTTTGTAGGCGAGCCGTTTAATCCGTAGCTGCTCTCATCCTGATCCTCGAAGTCTTTCAAAGCCAGTATCCGTACAGCCTTATTCCTGATTTCCAGCTTCCTTTTAAAGGAGGGAAGCCTCGGCTGATAGATATCCTTTTCTACCGTAATAAGGCATGGATACCGGATTTCTGCCACCTGAACCGAATCGAGCAGGTCGATTTCCACCAAAATTGATTCTTCACCGACTTCATGTATTTTCCTGACATTGGCCGCATGAGGGATTCCCAGGTACTCAGCCATCTCCGGGCCTACCTGGGCCGTATCTCCGTCCGTTGTCTGCTTACCGCATAAAATCAATTCATGACCGCCCAATTTCTTTATTCCCTGGGACAGGGTGTAGGCTGTGGCCAATACATCCGCCCCTGCAAACTTTCTGTCCGACAGCAGGATGCCGTCGTCGGCCCCCATCATGAAAGCCTCTTTAATCACCTCAGCGGCCTGCGGTGGCCCCATACTGATCACATTGACCCTGACTCCCTTTTCACTTTTGATTCGCAGCGCAGTTTCCACTGCATACAAATCATACGGGTTCATTTTGGAATCCACTCCATCCCTCTTTAAAACTCCGGTAACCGGGTCCACATCAACCTTATTCGTACCGGGTACCTGCTTGATACATACGACTATCTCCATTTCTACACCCCAATCTTTAGAACAACATAATTTAAAATTATTTTTTCGTTTTTCTGCCCCACAGATTCCCACGCCGCCGCCGCTCCTCGGAATGACAAAGTGCTATTCGAACGTCATTGCTGTGAAACTCGCTGTGTTTTGCTTTTGCAGTGTGCCGGTACGTGTGTCGCACCTATGGTTCTTTACTTAAAATAACAGCTCCCAACCAAGACCCGGATGCCGAGGGCCACTACATAAATCAGGCAGAATTCCAGCGTCTTTATAAATATCTTGCCTTCAGACCCTACCAGCCCGTGGCAGAAGTAGCCACCGCAATACTTTGCGGAGAAATCATCTTGCCCGCAGTGGTTCCGGAGGTATTGGCGGCAGCCGGCCAGTACAGATTGATGCCTGTAGATTTGGCAACCTCCGTCTGGAGCGGTCCGAATAAAACAAGCGATGGGATAAGCCACATGCTCGGAAGAACTGCAACTGCAAATAACCAGACCATGCCCATGAAGGATCCTCCAGGATTATCTGGTAAGGTGGTCTTACCAGTTGATGTATTAATGTTACCACAATGATGCGCAGATTTCTATTAAGTTATTTTTTTAACATAGTAATTATCGAATTAAAAATCGTAGATAAAGCTTTCACATGCTTTCAGCGTTTTCCAAAGAATCGCCCAAATCCGCTTCCATGGGCATTCTGCACAAAAAGCAAGGCAGGCATATTTTCTTTTTTCTGGGAGGTAAGCGGTTTTATTGTGAATTGGCAGGAATAATTTACATAGACCCAGGCTTAAATAGTCCTTTCCAGATATCTTTTCTCAATCAGTTCGAAATGTTTTTTCATCGCCGTTGAAGCCCTTTCGGCATCATGAGCCTCCAGACCCTTGAATATTTCCTCATGCTGCGCGATGAGCACTTCCTTGTTTTCCTTGTCTCTCATGATTGCCGCCCTTGCATCCTTGATGAAATACTCAATCAAAGTGGAGATAACGTTTAAGGTATTTAGCAGCAGCAGATTTCCTGAGGCCTGGGCCACCCTGTAATGGAATTCCTTATCGATTTTGACGCTGCTTTGCTCATTGTCCGCACTTTTAAAGTCGTCGATGAGCTTTCCCATTTCAAGGATTTCAGCCTCCGTGATTCTGGAGGCGGCAAGGACCGCACTCTCGATTTCAAGGATTCGCCTTAATACCAGAATGTCCTCCGGCTTGCTTTTCTGAAGCATGAACATGACGGACATGGGCTGAAAAAGGCTTTTTTCAAAGTTGGCACGGATGAAATTCCCCCCGCCCTGCCTGCTTTCTACAAGCCCGATGACCTCAAGGGCCCTCAGGGCCTCGCGGATAGACGTCCTTCCCACTTCCAGCTGCTGCGCCAGGACCCTTTCCGACGGCAGCTTGTCTCCCTGTTTGAGGCTTCCGTCCAGAACCATGGACTGGATTTGCTCGATGATATATTCATAAACCTTTTTGTTTTTCACGGGACTGAACATGTTTATCCCCTCTCCTGCTACAGCAAAGAATATAGAAAATTATACCACAGTCCGGCTTAAGCCGCATCCTATTCCTGACTCCGGCTCGGGGTAAATTTCATAAATTCTTAGAATAACTTATTTAAAAAAACATTTTTCATCCCGCAGGCTTCAACTCTTTGCGCGATTACCCCCTGATCCGTCGTATAAAGTCCCAGCTTTTTCATTCTTTCAAAATAGACCGAACCCGAGAAGGTGTATTTTTTAGTCAAGCCCTGTTCCGTTGCCGACTCTTCCCGGACATAGGCAATGGCATCTCCTGCGGCAAGCTTCCGGGGTATTTCAAGCAGCTCCTTTTTCAAACCGAACCTGACGCTGTTGTGCCCGGCCAGGGTCCCTGTAACGATGGCTTCTGTATGGCCCACCAGCAAGCCTGCCTTTTCACCGCAGCAAAACAGGTTTTTCGCTCCCTCTACCTTTAAATGGTCATCCCGCGGGGCTATGTCAAAAAATCTCATGGAATTGCCTGTTCCACCGGCATAAGGGTCCTCATACCTGGCATTTTCAAAGCCCGGAATTTTCCTTAAGGTTTGAAGGTCATAGTACGGGGTCATCAGCTTCGCATGTCCGGTATCCAGCAATATCAGGTTGTCCTTGAATTCCTTAAGAGCATACTGCTGGCAGGCCTTGATTCCCAGATGGTCTTCCACCAGGTTTTCCGGCACCGGGACCACTGCCACGCCTTTTTTATCAAGCTCTTTTTGCAGTTCCCCGGAAAGGGACTCCTTAAGCAGCTTGCAGGAACCGCTCATCGCCCCCGTTGAACCGTCGGGCTTTCTGGCAGCATATTCCCCCACTCCGGCCAGTCCCGTAAGGCTTACTCTGCCGCCAAAGCTCGGACACCGGATGATGCACATGGCACACCCGTTTCCATGTTTGACGCAGTTCGGGGTTGGCCCGGCAGTACCGGTGGCGTCAATGAAAACATCACCTTCGAATATTGCGGTATCCTGAGCCTGAACGCCGTTGATACTTCCGCCCGAAGTCTGCAGCCTGCTGATCCTTTTTCTGAAATGGACCTTTACGTCCAGCTCTTTCAGGTAATTTTCAACAGCGCCGTGGATAGCCGCAATGTCATAGAGGCTCACATGGTCATGGCCGGGAAATTTGATATTCCGGTGCCTGGAGCAGCGGTCACACAGGGTGAAAAGCTCTCCCCCGCCCATGGCAATCATCTCTTCGGCGGCAGTAAACCGGCCGTTGTTCCTCATAATACCGCCGACAAGACCGGTACCCAGGAGCATGTCGGTCCTTTCCAGCAGCGTTACCTCAGCCCCTGCCTTCCGGGCACCGGCAGCCGCAGCGCACCCTGACCATCCTCCGCCTACGATCACTACTCTGACCATTAAAATCTCCCAGCTTTCCTTGGTATGAAATTATTATCAAGTTTTAAGGTATACTTTTCAATCAAAAGAAAAATGACGACAAAGAGTTCATAAATTATTATTGTATAGCTTAATTTCCACCCTCCGTCCATAATCAGGACATTTGCTTTGGCAAATATTATCTGCGCCACAGGAGAAATAAGCAAAGCCAACAGCCTTTTATACCGGATTTTAAGAATGCATGTACATGCCACCAAAATGAAGGCTTCACACAAATGAAAAACAAAAATGATCACGGTGCTTGAACGATACAAATTACTACCAAAGAAACCGTCGATTACACCGGACTGGTAATGCAGTTTTCCCATGAGCAGCAACACCGGAGCAGGCGTATGTATGAGCATCATTGCAACAAAGTATAAGATTGTGGCCCTGGTGGAACCGCTACGGTCATGGATCATCTTTACAAACCATCTTCTTGAAATTAAAGAAAAGGTAACCACGATAATTACCGACATATAAAATCTCCACCAATGCTGCTCATACATTCCAAGCTTCAGAAAAAGATACTCAATGGCGACAAAGATGGCCGCAATCAGTGAAATCCAGCGGTAACGCAAGGAGCAGGCAGCCATTACAACCGCCGCGGCGGGATACATTGTCGTATTGAGCAGCAGGTGCGCAAATAAATTCTGAGCCCAGACGTCCGTGAACAAACCGGTTTTGTATGTATATGAATCAAACATGCCAAGGACAATAAATTCACCAATCCAGGTAATCGAGGAAGCAAACAGATAAAACACAAGCAGTGTAGAAACTTTGTAACTGTTTCTTTTTAAATAAATAGTAACGGCGGCTACTCCCGCGCTAATGCCGGCTACACCTATGTACCATGCTAAATTTGTCATAAGCCACCTCTCACTATACCTTTTAGCATGTACTATGGTTTACTTTAGCGGAATGGAATATTCATTATCGGTACAAAGACTTATTTAGGCGCCATTAAATGCCAGATCATGATTGACGGGCGTTAAGAAAAGCCTCCTGACCGTCTCAAAGTCCACCGCCTGCCCAAGTGCCCACATCAGCTTTGTTACCGCCGCCTCTGTCGTCATGTCGTACGCAGGCAGTATATTGCTTTTCAAAACCTTTTTTCCCACTTCGTACAAATTCAGATTTCCGCCTTCCAGAAGGCACTGGGTCGTTATTACGACGATCACCCCTGACTTGACAAGCTCTTCCACGCTTAACAGAATGCTGGGTTCACCTAAAAACGGCACCCCGCCGCTTCCGAAGCTCTCAATCACAACTCCGCGGTAATGTCCTCGGATATGGTCAAAAATGTCATGGGTCATACCGGGCATCAGCTTGATCAATATTACATCCTTGGCGATGGAAGAAAAGAAGTTCAAATCCCCGCTTTCCTCCGGGGGCAGCGAATAATCGGGATTATAGCTGACTTTTCTTCCTCTTATTCTCGCGACGATGGGATAGTTTATGCTTTCAAAGGCATTATTGCTTTTTGTCCTGATTTTCACCGCCCGGCTTCCGTTAATGACAATGCCGTTAAAAACAATAAAAACTCCGCCGGAGTTTTCACAGGCAAAATAGATGGAAGCCGACAAATTGCGTTTCGCATCGGTCTTTTCCGCATCGATGGGTTTTTGGGACCCGGTGACAACAATGGGCTTGCTGCTGTTTTGAAGCATGTAGGAAAGAATCGCAGCCGTATAAGCCATGGTATCGGTGCCGTGGGTTATTACGAAACCGTCATAGTCCGAAAACCTTTCCCGGACCGTATTTGCAATTTTTATCCAATGATCCGGCTGAATATTGGTACTGTCAAGGCTCATTATTTGGATGCAGTCGATACTGCAAACTTTATTTGCCGCCGGAATATACTCCAGCAAATGGCAGGAGTCGTACATAGGCGAGAGACCAAGAGGACCGTTTGAGCTGGCGATGGTACCGCCTGTTCCGATTAAAAGTATTTTTTTTATGACAACTACCCCCTCATTGTTGGCAGATAGGATCTTCTATTTTTATACTATCGTTTCTGCACCATCGATGTCAAACAAAAATTGCGGGGGTAGCCGCATGTTTTTTATTTTTTACTGCCAGCCCTATCCTTTAGCTTGTTGAATACTCCCATGAGCGGCGTGATATCCTTAAGCAGCTCAATCCTGCTTTTGCTGCTGCAGGCCTTGTCAACAAACTTCTGTATCAGCTTTATATCCAGATTTTTTACCACCTGATCAAAATCCTTATCCTGAAGCTTCTCCAAAAAACTTCGCAATACCAGGGAGTTTTCATAATTTTCAAACAGCGGTTTTGAGAGTTCCTCGTAATTTCCGATGCCGCAGATGTCGTAAGCGCTGTATACACCGGTGAGGATTGAGGAGAACTGCCCGAAGCCCAGACCCGGAGAAATTGCGCCGAAACAGTTTCCTACGAAATAAGTATTTTCAATTTTCGGTTTGTTGCATATGCCCACCATATAGCGCGTGACTTCAAATTTATCGGTAACCCTGAATTTTTGGTCCAGATCTTTCGTTACAACGCCGTAGAACCTGTCCCACATTTCATTGATATCCAATTTGGTGATACTGGGGTAATCCGGATAAAGCATGACTATATTTGCTTCTTTGTCCGAATAAGGGATCACCCACCCGTATCCTTTAGGCATCACCTCGTAGTTAAACCAGACATGAGGCATATCCGCCTGAAATTCCCCTACGATTGTAGCACCGCGTATCGTACAACTGAGATCGTTCCGGTAATTCCCCAGATGGGAGGCGTAATCGGAATCACCCGTTGCCAGGACAACTGCGTCAAAATTCTTGCACAGCTCCTCGTATTTATGCTTGGAATTGTACTCGATGGGCGCTTTTACCTGGTCCTTAAGCTGCACCTCATAGGCGTCCTTTTGCCTGCCTCTGACATTCAAATACCCTATTTTACCGCTGATGCTTCCCGTTTCGTTTTTTGAATGGATGATGATTTTATGGACCTCCGCGATGGGCTCCAAAACAATTCCGAATTTCTCCTTAAGATATGGAAGGCAGTCCTTTACGGGACTGTTGAAGATGTGGAACATGCTTTCAGCATTTACAAACCGGTCTCCCACACAGCTTCGCTTTTCAAAAATCGACGGGGTGACGGAATGTTTTTCCAGGGTTATGGCGCAGGAGAGCCCCGAAATCCCCGCACCCATGATTGCCACTTTCATACGCATCCTCCTGTATGTTTATTTTCACCGGACCGAATCGCTTTCCTATTACTTTTACTTTTTCCGGTTTCTGTCCCTGGTATTCAGAAAACGGGGGCTCCCGGGTGAAAAACTTTTATTGTAAAAGTACCCTGTGATAAGGCCGGAAAAATTAAAAGCGCACTGAGTGCGGCAAAGGCAGCTCAGGCATTACAAGGGATGCCGGCAGTTATATCTAGTCTCTTTTATATTCCATTATATCTCCGGGTTGGCAATCCAATACATCGCATATCGCCTCTAAAGTTGAAAAACGAATGGCCTTAACCTTTCCGGTCTTTAGATTTGATAAATTTACATAGGAAATTCCTACCTTTTCAGCTAGTGTATTTAACGATATTTTTCGGTCAGCCATTACCCTATCCATTCTTAATATTATCGCCATTTTTTACCTCAGCATTTAAGTTTAAATTGTCATGTCAGTATTTCTCTGATAGATGAACCCATAGTGAATTACCTTTGCGAATAGGATTCCAAGCACTCCAATAATAAAAATAGTCCCATCAATCAATGTAAACTTTCCAAACGCAAAAAGATTAAAATTGCAGCGATATCCTTCAATGTGTGTAAAAGTAAATGAAGATAGGACAAAAAGGATGCCTATAGCCATAAAGCACCACACCAATATTTTAGAAAACGGTTTCTTTATAACCGCAATATTAACTAATGCAACAAAGCACAGGATAATGCTGATATAGAACAAGCACTGATATAAGAAATTATTTATACTTTGTGTTCTCCATATTTCTGTACGCATACCCAAAATTAAATGGATAATACCTCCAAGCGAAAGTATGCCCGTTAACCCAATGGCTATTGCCAAAATACATTTAAATGGCAAACTAAAGCGAATTTCCTTTTCTTTCTCCCCATAAATTATTACATCTTTTATTTCATCTTCCATTCTTCTTACCTCCAATTTTTAACTATATTTACCATCTATAGTATTAGCATATCATCGTTCATAATGAATGTAAATACATTTTTAATGAATATCGTTATATTTGTTATGATATTCTTATAGGCAGCTTGAATGACCGCCGGTAGTCACTTCAAGGCCATTATAAAGCAGGTCAAAGCCAAGCATATAGTCGGGTTCATTCTTGTCGTCTATGGCATAGAAGGGTCTTTTCGCCGAAGGATAGCTCGTTATTGTTGTAAAGTTCATCCGGTGTAAACAAGGCGCACAAATTTAGTTCCGTTTTACTAAACTCTTGGAAAAAATAAATTAGACAAGGCATTGACTAAAAATATAGAAATATGCTATATTCAATATAGTCAATACATTGACTAATAATAAAAATCGGAGGATGCCATGGATTATACAAAAGAAGTTCAAGAACTTTTTTTAATGCAGCAGGCATATGCAACGCTTATGTCTGCTGCCAACAAACTTGAGAACCGGGCTGACAAATATCTCAAGGGTTTAACTTTAAGGCAATACATGGCTATATTGGCGATTTTTCATTTGCCGCCCAAAGAAACAACAATGAAAAATATAGCAAAGAAATTGGGCACTACCAAGCAAAACGCCAATCAATTGATCGATTTAGTTGAGAAAAAGGGCTATATAACGATATCAAAAAATGAGAGCGATAAGCGGGCGATCAATGTTAGAATGACTGATTCCGGTTTACAGGCAATGTTAGAAAACTCAGAAGCCGGCGTTATCTTTATGGCAGATATCTTTAAGGATTTTACTGAAAAGGAATTGGAAACATTATGGCAGTTATTAAAAAGGCTCCTCTGCTTTGACGGCGAGGACTATTCAGGCTTTGAAGAGGACGCAAGCCAGCGTTTGGAGGGCGATTATTCCGACTTGCAGGCAAGGGTGTTAGAAGAATTTAAGAAAAGAAGAACACGTTAAATCAGGAGGAGTTATGATGTTTCAATTGGATAAGAAAACGCTGGATTTAATCAAAAAAACTTGCAAAGGCAAAAAACATATAAAATTAACAGTTGGTTTTATTATTGACGGAGAAATAGTGATTAAAGTTTTTAACGAGGACGGTGAAACGGATTCAGAAGGCTACACATATGAAATTGGCTCTATTACAAAAACATTTACGGCTTCCCTGCTGTCAAAATATGTTTTTGAGAATAAAATGCAATTAAATGATTCCATTCAAAAATATATCGCAGAACTTGACGGAAATCAATATTATCCGTCGCTGCGCAGAATTGCTACACACACGGCGGGTTACCCCGAAAGATATCCGCTGAATCAGTGGGAGTTTATAAATCTGTTCAAAGATATGATTATAGGGGGAAATATCCAACGAGTAAACCCTCTGGATATGGATTTTAATAAAATGCTGGCTCTTATACAAAAAAGTATTTTGAAGGATATGGACTACAAATGGAAATATTCTAACTTCGGAATGGCATTGCTTGGATACGCTATAGGGACGGTTACAGGCAAAGGGTATTGGGACGCCATGAACGATTTCTTAGTAAATGAACTTGGCTTACGGCACACCTATTTAGGCACATCTGGTAATGATCTAAGTGGATTTAGTACAAAAAATGAGCATTGTGGGAATTGGAATTGGGATAAAATCAATCTCATTTCTCCAGCCGGAGCCATAAGTTCAACAGCAGAAGATATGCTGACTTATGCAAAGTTAAACATGTATGAAGAAAAACCATACTTGTCGCTCTGTCATCAAAAGCACACAAAAGGCGCAAAGAAATATGATATGGGGCTTGCGTGGTGGTTGCGTGAAGAAAATAATAATATAATGTCACATGGCGGAGGAACAGGATGTTTCAGCTCTTTTTTGGCAATGGATAAACAAAAAAAAGTTGCTTCTGTTATTTTAGCAAATTATAGACTGGGTATCAATTCGGATGAGAAGATCGGATTTTCAATTTTAGAAGGCCTACAAAAAGATAAATGATCAAGGTCTTTGCAGAAGCACCGGACAAGTCCGGAGGCAATCGCAATCAGCGGATTCACATCCTTTATGATCTGCTGGGTATCCTGCCGGAATTGAACAGATCAGCATATGATAAAATGGCGTAGCTTTTACGCTACGCCACACTGTCAAAACTAATTCAATACTGTTTTACCAAGTACTTCCTTATACCCTTTCTTATTTCTTTGACAGTTTTTAAGTATTTTATCATAATTAACACTCAGGATGAGCTTTTTTACATCGTCATCAATGCCTTGATGACAGTCTCGCAGAGCTCAACACTGCATGTGCTGTCACCTTCCCACGTATGGCTAAGGGCCTTCTCTCCCAATTACTATCCTGCCGCCGCTGCTGTTGAGTTCAACTGTCTTTGCAGCTTTGACATTCTTGTAATACTCCATTCCTTCGGCCCCTTTCTGCCCCGACGGAGCACCTGCCACTACGATGGTGCCGCTGCCGGTGTTTGCTCTGACATTGTAACTTTCCGTGACGCCTTCGGGATTGAAAAGTATATCGCCATCCATGGTTTTTACCTTGATGTTTTCCACCAGACCGGAAATGGATATATCGCCTCCCGTACTCTCCAGCGTCATAAATTCAGGGCTGTAGCCCTTGGGAATGGAGACCGTGAGCTCCGCTACATTTTCGTGGAGTTTTACCAGCGGGAACAAAGGGAGTCTGCCGTTGGATTTTTCGTAGAACGACAGCATGCTTCCGTTGCTAACGGCTTCATAATCCAGCCAATCCGGCTGTTCATAAGAGAGGACGATTTTACCCGAAGTGCCTGAGACTACTTTGATTCTTGTGTGTGCCGTCAAAAGAGAAATTTTATTGATACCGGCGGGGTCGTACTCCGTGGTCCTAAGGATAACATTATCCGGCTTCATGCTGTTAAAGATGGTAAAATACCGCAGTGGCAGTCCGGAGACCGCTGTAAGCACGAAACCTGCGATTATCACTACCAGGTAGGCCGTGACATAACGTCTGGAACCGGAAGAATGTACTTCCTGCCGGGCTTCCAGCTGCGGTCCGGGCTTGGCGGACTTTCTCAGCCTTTTTCCTATAAACCGGGTGGAAGCCCTGATCAGCAGCCTTGCAAGCTTATAAAGGGCCCAGGACAGCAGCAGGGTAATTCCTGCGCCGAACAGACCCATCCCCACAGCGCCGGCAATTTCCATGGGAAAGCGTGCGGGCATGATCAGCGCCTGATAAATCATTCCCAGCGCTATGACAATCCCGGCGACAAACGATACCAGGGCGCCGCCGAAAAGCATCAGCACTATGCCAAAGGAAACTATGCTAAAAATAGATACGGCAAAAGGGGTTGTTACCGAGTGGAAGGCATTGCGCAGTACACGGGTAAAGTTTCTGAGCCCGGGGCTTTTTTGGGCCCGGAGGATACTTGTTTCGGTGCGGATCATCCCGGCGATTTTTTCCGGGGAATCCAGTTGCTTGAAAACCTCCTCCGGCTCCTTCCCGGCCTCGGCGGCATCATAGAGGTACTCCTCATAATAGCTCACCGCCTCCCGGACTTCCTGCTCGGGAAGGCCTTCCAGGTATCTTTTAAGACTTTCGATAAAAACCGCTATCCTTTCATCCATTGCTTCCACCACCTATGATAAAGTCTAGAACCTTTTTCAACTCTTGTAATTCCGTTACATACTCTTTCAAACGGGTAATGCCGTCTGCCGTGATCCGGTAGTATTTTCTAAGACGCCCCGAGTGCTCCGCTGAATAAGTCTCCAGCAGCCCCTGGCTTTCCAGCCTTCGGAGCACGGGATACAACGCCGACTCCGAGGTCTCCAGAAGGCTGGTGATTTCCTGGGTGAGCTTATACCCGTAGGTATCTTCCTTTTTTAAAATAAACAGTACACAAACATCCAACAGCCCCTTTTTCATCTGGGCATCCACTGGCATTACCTCCGATAGTATTCGATACACAGTTACTATATATTATATAGTATTATTTTTCAAGCCGGCTCCCATGTATCACCGTTTTTTTTGGATTCCCCAGCAGCATAGTACTATGAGCAACACCAGAAGGATCTGCACCGGCGCAATGCTTGCATGAAAAAGCAGGTAGGAGCAAAGCAGGGGGTAGATCATGGAAAAGGAAGTCTGCAGCGGAGTGATGAGGATGACATCCCCAAGCCTGTAGGCCACCTGCTTTGCCGCTACGGAAACGATGCCCGCCGCAAAATAAATATAAAGATTCACAGAGCTTACGATTCCCGAGAGGGATCCTCCGCTTTCCTTCATCAGAATGTTCATGAATACCAGTGTCAGCCCGCCTAAAAAGCCTGAAAACACTGAAAGCAGGATCACCTTCTGCTTCAGGCCGGTGAAACGGAAAAATACGGGGATGAGCAGTACAAAAGGAGCAAAAAGCAAAGTATAAAGATAGCCCGTATTCATCGGCAATATCTGTGATGCTACTTCAAACCGCCCCATCAGCAGAATGCACAAAACAATCAGCACGGAATACACCGCATCCGAGGCATGCAGCTTTTCCTTGAGAAAGAAATTGGAGAGGAACACGATAACCACGATGCTCCATCCGGTCACTGCCGAAACGACATGGGGCGGAAGGCTGCCGGAGGCCATCCCCATGGGAATGGCGGAGATGGCATAAGACAGCAGCATGCCTACCAGCCACAGAAAAAATGTGGAAACAAACCTTACGTTGATTTTATCCTTCCAGGCCATCCAGCCGGCGCCCTTTTTCTGGAGAATGACTCCCGTCGAAAAAAGGGTGGTGCCGAAGAGGGCCAATAACACACCGGACATAGCCGTCACCTGACCTTTCTATTGTTTTGTCCTGCAGGACACAGTGGAACATCCCTCCCGGAAGAAGCTGCAATCCCGCACATTTTTTCAGAAATCTCCCACAACCGCCGGGCTGCATCCTCCCGCTGAGAATAGCTGCTGGGCGTCACAGGCTTGCAATCTTTCCAGTAAACCTGGCCGGAGCCATGCACCGACGGCTCCCCTGCAAGATAGGCAATAGATATCGCAGGGACTTCCGGTGGTGTTCCTCCGCCGCTGCGTTTCTTCCAGATCCAGCGGGTGATCCCTGTGGTCCCTTTCAAGCCGATATCGGTGTTGACCAACCCGGGATCGACAGCAAACGCACGGACTCCGGAAGAAGAATCCAACTTCCTGTTCAGCTCGGTGCAGAAGAGGACATTGGCCAGCTTGGTCTGCTTGTAGGCGCTAAGGACATTGTAGTGCTTTCTCAGCATAACATCGTCCCAATTGATCTTCGTCCTGTAATGGGAGCCGGAGCTTACGCAGATGACCCGCCCTTCGGGAGCGGCTTCAAGAAGGGGCATCAGTTCGTGGGTCAGAAGAAAAGGGGCAAGGTGGTTGACTGCAAACTGCAGTTCAAACCCGTCTGCCGTAGCCATATACCAGCTTGACACAGTACCGGCGTTATTCACCAGAACATCCAGGTAACCGATCCCCTCCGCAGCAAGTTTCACTTTGATGTCTGCCGCCAGTGCACGTACACTTTGCAGTGAAGAAAGGTCGGCGGTGAGGAAGGATATCCGGGCATTGGGATATGCCGCCCTGACAGACTCCTCTGCCTGCCGGCACCGGGACTGCTCCCTACCCACACCGATGACGCGGGCCCCCTGCCCGGCAAGTCTTGCAGCCGCTGCGAGGCCGATCCCCGCAGTAGCGCCTGTGATTACGATGGTTTTATTGGATAAATTTTGATTGCTCATAACAATTGAACCTCCATTCTAATTTCCAGGATACTCAAGCCAGCGCGGGCTTCTTTTTCCGTGCTTCGTTCCACCGGTTGCCGATGAGACGTGCGACAACGGTGGGGGGTACAAGGCCGCCCAGATACCTGAGGGCCTGATTCAATCTGCCAGGGATATAGACCGCATGCCCCTTAAGTGCGTGGTCAACAGTCTTTGCCGCCACATACCCCACATTCTTTGTAGTGATTCTGCCTACAAACCCCTGAGCGTCGATAGCACGGATATTGCCGGGATTTGTGGGCATTCCTGCCGGACAAAGGGCAGTGACCGTACCGCCGAGAGGGCGCAGCTCCTCCCGGAGGGCCATGGAAAAATCCAGAAGAAAGCGCTTGGATGCGGCATAGATCGCTTTAACAGGCATCGGATAATAGGCCGCCAGGCTTGCAACATTGATAATCCTAAAGGTCTGTTCCGTGTCGCGGAGCTTCAGGATCGCATAGGTCATTTCAAGGTTTGCTTCGATGTTCAGCCGGAGGATGGTACGGATCTGTTCACGGGTCCTTTCGGCAAAGGGGCCCTCATAATCCAGGCCTGCGATGTTGATGAGCGTCCGGAAGCCCATGCCCTGCTTTTGCATATACTCAAAAAGTTCCGTCCTTGAACTGTGATCCGTCAATTCGCAGGTACGGTAGTAAACCTTCACCCCATAAGTGGCTGTAAGTGATGTTGCCAGAGTGGACAGGGCATCCTCCGACAAGTCGGTGATGAAAAGATCCCAGCCCCTGCTGGCACACTCCACTGTAAAAGCCTTTCCCAATCCGCCGGCTGCCCCGGTAATACAAACAAGTGATTTCATAGCTATCTCCCCCTCCAATTTACGTTTTAAAAGTCTATATGAATTATTTGCTTTCTGATCAATACTATACATTGTATAATATTATTTGTCAAGTAATATAATTCATAAAATATTATATCGCATATAAACTTAAAAAATGCGGTGCGATACCTGCACAAAACCGATAGGTGAAGTGAATGGTAAAGGGTGCAGTGTTTCATACTGCACCCTGATAGGTTTCAATTATCCGTTAGATGTAATTAGACTATCAATATATGGAAGCAAGAAATATTACGATTTGGAAGATTGAGTTTAATAGCTATCCTTTTGGTCGTGCACAAGCTCCCTGTTCCCGGAGCGGTGAAAAGTTTTGTTGATCAAAGGAGGCTTTGATAAGGTTAAGTCCTATTCTCACGATAAGTTTTTTCAGGTTTAAATATCATTGGTCCGGGTCCGGCAATACTTTTGTATCCGACGGGAAGAAGTGAAAGGGTGACAGCTTTGATGTTTTAAGCTCCGCTATGACCATGGAGAGCCTGTGGATTATATAGTCGACATCCTCATTCGTATTGCACTCGTTCAGCGATAACCTCAGAGCTCCGAGTTGATTATCACCATGAGGTCTCTCTTCAGAAATCGATAACGTTTCGTCAAGAGCCCGTGTCAACTCCGTTGAACCCGAACTGCATGCACTGCCGGAACTGGCACAGATGCCAACTTTGTTGAGACTGGCAACAATCGCCTGGTTCGTCAAGCCCCGGAATAAAAATGAGGCGGTTCCGGGAAGCCGGTCCACAGGATGACCGGTAAGTATGGCACCATCAATTTGCAATGCCGCCTCAATGATCTTATCGCGCATAGCCGTTACTTTTTTTGTATTTATGTCCATATTCCTGACTGCTTCGTCAAGGGCGGCTGCCATTCCTACAATCCCAGACACGTTTTCTGTGCCGGAGCGCAAGCCTCTCTCCTGCCCTCCCCCGATAATCAGCGGCGGAAGGATCCGGCCCAGCTTCACATAAAGCGCGCCAACACCTTTTGGACCGCGGAATTTATGGGCCGATAGAGAAAGCATATCGACATCCAGCTCCCTCACATTTACCGGGATATGCCCAACTGCCTGAACTGCATCCGTATGGAAGGGTACGCGCCGTTCATGGGCAACTTTGCAAAGCTCCTTAAGGGGTTGAATTGTCCCTATCTCATTATTGGCCATCATAATGCTTACAAGGGCGGTATCGCTGCGGATCGCGTCTGCCAGCTGCGAAGGCGTTACTTTCCCATATCCGTCAACCGACAGGTATGTGACCTCATATCCCCGGGTTTCAAGGAATTTGGCAGTACGGTGCACCGCGCTGTGTTCTATTGATGAGATTATGATATGCCTGCCTTTGACGCTGTTCATTAAGAGACTGCCATAAAGTGCCCAATTATCGGATTCACTGCCTCCGGAGGTAAAAAATATTTCACTGCTGAAGGCATTGATGGCCGCAGCAACCCCTTTCCTGGATTTCTCCACCGCTTGTTTGGCTTTCTGTCCAAGGCTGTGTATGGAGGATGCGTTGCCATAAAACTCTTTAAGATAGGGGACCATCTCTTCGAAGGCTACATCCGAAAGTGCGGTCGTTGCGGCATTGTCTGCATATACGAATCTTTCTTCCATAGTTAATGCTTTTCTCCTTTATTAAGTAGACGCTTATTGTTTTACGGATGGTGGATCAAGGACCGTAGCACTTCCAAGCTCTTAATATCATAACTTCCATTACAAGGCTAGCTTTTTTTATTTGTACTGTCAATGCTTACATTGGACTTTCTATAATAAAATATTTACAGGCAATCTATACGGATATCAATTTATGCTGTATACGGAAGTTAGTGGAAAATGAAGGCTGGAAAGAAAAAACCTGCAAAGTCTTGACAAATATATATGCTCGCGGTATATTTATACTCACAAAGATATATGCAAAGCAGTATATTTTTTTACTATTCGTAAAGAGCAAAGGCGCTCGTCTCACGGCTATTATGGGACGAGCGTTCTCACTGTTCCAAAAAGGTATTTTCTTAAAAAAATGTTAGGAGAAGGAGACGATGAAAATGAAATCGATTAAGTCATTCGCTGCAGTCGCTCTGGCCTGCTTGATGGCCTTGAGTGCAGTTGCCTGCGGCGGCAACCCGGCGCCCTCCAGCGCCACTACCACATCTGCTGCATCCACAACCACCACATCCCCCGCAAAAGGCGGCAACACTCTCAACGTAATGGTTGAGGTTGAAGTGGCCAGCCTGGACCCCCAGGTTGCCACCGACGGCACCAGCTTTGAGGTGATCGCGGATTACACCGACGGCCTGATGCAGATGGATGCCAGCGGCAAAGCTGTGAACGCCGTCGCTGAAAGCTGCGATGTGAGCTCGGACGGCCTTACTTACACCTACCACCTGCGTAAAGATGCCAAGTGGAGCAACGGCGATCCCGTCACCGCCGACGATTTCGTGTTCGGCTGGCAGCGCGCCGCCGACCCGGCCACCGCTTCGGAGTATTCTTACATGCTCAGCGACATCGGCCAGATCAAGAACGCTGCCGATATCATTGCCGGCAAAAAACCAGTGACCGAGCTGGGTGTAAAGGCATTGGACGAAAAGACCTTCCAAGTGGCGCTGGACGTGCCGGTTTCGTATTTCCAGAGCCTCATGTATTTCCCCACGTTCTATCCGGTAAACCGTAAATTCTATACCGGCCTGGCAGCAGGTACCTTTGGCACCAGCGCAGCTACCGTGCTCAGCAACGGCGCTTACAAGCTGTCGGACTATCAGCCTGCAGCTCTGTCCTTCACTCTGGTGAAGAACCCGGACTACTATGATGCCGCCAAGGTGAAGCTGGACGGCCTGAATTACCAGGTAGTCAAAGACAGCCAACAGGCGTTCATGAGCTACCAGAACAACGACCTTGATATCGTGAAGCTCAGCGGAGACCAGGTCGACCAGGTATCCGGCGACAAGGAGCTGAATGTTGTCGGCGCGGGTTATATGTGGTATCTTACGCTGAACGGACATGATGTTCCCGCCCTAAATAACGCCAACATGCGTTTGGCCATGAGCAACGCCGTGAACCGCGCTGCAATCGTTTCCGACGTGGTAAAGGACGGCTCCGTGGCCACCTACACCGCCGTACCTCCACAATTTGCAGCCGGCCCTGACGGTACTGACTTCAGCGCTGACCAGACCAAGTTCAAAGACGTCTGCGCCGACGATGCCGCCAAGGCTGCCGAGTACTATGCGAAAGCCAAGACGGAGCTGGGCAAGGATACCTTTACCTTCGAGCTGCTGCTTGAAGACCAGACCGAAACCCAGAACGTAGCCGCAGTGCTCAAAGAGGAAATCGAGAAAACTCTGCCCGGCGTCACCCTCAACCTCAAGGTGGAGCCCAAGAAGCAGAGAGTAGAAGACATCCAGCACGGCAAGTATCAAGTCTGCCTCACCCGTTGGGGTCCGGACTACGCCGACCCCATGACCTATCTTGGAATGTGGGTTACCGGCAACAGCAACAACTACGGTCTGTGGAGCGACGCTGCCTATGACAAGCTCATTGCCGACTGCACGACCGGCGCTTACATCAACGACGCTGCCGCACGCTGGAAAGCCATGTTTGATGCGGAAAAGATCGTGATGGACCAGGCTGTGATCATCCCCCTGTATACAAAAGCAGACGCCAACATGATCAAGTCCAACGTTTCAAACATCGAGTTCCACCCCGTGGCTCTCAACCGTGTATTCAAGAACGCAGAGAAGAAATAATGGCGCAAGCCTTTATGTAACAATCCTGACTGTGCAGCGGCTTTGATATAGCTCAAGGTCGCTGCACTTTTTGGATAAGACAAAGAAAAGAGGAAACACAGTGAAACGCTATATATTTAAGCGAGTGCTCATCTCGGTGTTTACCCTGCTGGCAATTACTCTGGTATTGTTTGCGTTGCTGCAGCTGATGCCGGGTTCACCGTTCAACGACGAAAAGCTGAACAATGACCAGCGCGCTGTACTCAACGCCAAATACGGACTGGATCAACCGCTGTACGTGCAATTTGGCCGGTATGTGTTCAACCTGGTGCAGGGTGATTTTGGGGTAAGTTATAACATCAGCAAAAACACACCCATCAGCCAGCTCGTCCAAACACGTCTGCCTGTAAGCATCAACGTCGGCGGCATGGCCGTGGGAATTGGGGCTCTGGTGGGCCTTCTGTTGGGCACCGTTGCGGCGCTGAACCACAGGACAATCATCGACAGTCTATGCACCATTATATCGGTTCTGGGCGTTTCGGTGCCAAGCTACGTCTTTGCGCTGGCGCTGAGCTATACACTGGGCTTCAAGCTCACATGGCTGCCCATGCTGTATAACATGAAGGACCCCTTTGTATCCAGCTTTATGCCCAGTATTGCCCTATGCATGTTTACCCTGGCATCTATCGCCCGGTTTACCCGCAACGAGATGCTGGAGGTACTGGGCAGCGACTACATGCTGCTGGCCGAAAGCAAGGGTATCAGCGGCGCACCCCTTATTGTACGCCATGCCCTTCGCAACGCCCTGATCCCCATCATCACGGTGCTGGCTCCGCTGATCGTGGACTTGATGACCGGTAGTCTGGTGGTAGAAAAGATCTTTTCTATCCCGGGGGTAGGAAGCCTCCTGGTGACGGCCATACAGTCCAACGATTACAATGTGGTCATCGCACTCAGCTTTATATACAGCGCCATGTACATTGGCATTATGCTGGTAGTGGACATTCTGTACGGCATCATTGATCCCCGTATCCGATTGGCTTCGGACAGCGGCGATGCCGGATCCTCCGGTCGTCCCGGCCTTTTGGGCCGTTGGGCTCGGGTGTTGGGAATACAAAAACGAAAGGCGGTGAGCGTGAATGGCTGATTCAAATAAAGCCGCTGTCCTGCCAGACAGCTTTACCTTTTTGCCGGACGATTTTGAACTGGTCGGCAGTGAACCCGAAGCTCATATTGATTCCAACTTCTCCAGTGACTCTTACTGGAAGGATGTGCGCCGCCGTTTTATTTCAAACAAGGGAGCCGTTGTTGCGCTGGGGTTTATCGTACTCATCATGCTGTTTGCCCTTATCGGGCCGTTCATGAGCGGGTATGTCTACTCCCAGCAGACTTTATCGCAAAAGAACTTCGCTCCCCGGGTGCCGGTGCTGGAGAAGCTGGGTATACTGGACGGAGATGAATCCCTCCGCACCACCAGCGGCTACAAAATTGTGAACGGCTACAAGACCAAGAACCTCCCCGATGTGTATTACTGGTTTGGCAGCGACACCTTGGGCCGCGACATTTGGACCCGCGTGTGGGAGGGCGCCCGCGTATCTTTGGGCATCGCGCTGGTGAGCGCCTTCATTAACATGACCCTGGGCATGAGTTTCGGTCTCGTCAGCGGTTACTTCGGCGGCTGGGTGGATAACGTCATGCAGCGTTTTGCCGAAATCAACAACAGCATCCCCCGGCTTGTAATTGTAACACTGCTTCTGCTTATTCTCAAACCTGGCTTTACCACCATTGTGCTGGCCCTTGTCCTGACCGACTGGATCAGCATGAGCCGTATTGCCCGCGCGGAGATGCTGAAGCTGAAGGAACAGGAATTCGTGCTGGCTAGCAAAACCTTAGGCGCAAACAGCTTAATTATCATTTTCAAAGAGGTTCTTCCCAACATTATTGGGCAAATTATCACCCAACTGATGTTCAGCATCCCCACAGCCATCTTTACTGAGGCCTTCCTGAGTTTTGTGGGCTTGGGCATTCCGGTACCGCAGTGCAGCCTGGGGTCGCTTATCAGCGATGCGTTCAATAGCTTCACTACCCATCCCTACCAGATTGTGCCGCCCATCGTGGTTTTGGCACTGTTGATGTTATGCTTCAATGTACTGGCAGACGGGCTGAGAGAAGCCTTTGATCCCAAGCTGAAGGAAACGTGAGGTGTCGCATATGGAACAAAATATCAGAGATAAAGTGATAGAAATCCGCGGTCTCTCCATTACGTTCAAAACCATGGCAGGCCCTGTGCATGCCATTCGCGGAGTGGATATCGACTTGTACCGCGGTCAGACACTGGCCCTTGTGGGCGAAAGCGGCAGCGGCAAATCCGTCACGATGAAGGCAGCGATGGGCATTCTTGCCAAAAATAGATTGGCGGATGAAGGTACCATTCGATATACCTATCATCAGGACGACGGCAGCATTAAGACTGTTGACATTCTGAAGATGAAAAAGCAGGACCTGCGCCGCCATATCAACGGCAAGCGCATCGCCATGATCTTTCAGGACCCGATGACCAGTCTGGACCCCACCATGCCCATTGGCAAGCAGATCATCGAGGGTATGCTTTGGCACCGCCGGGCCACTAAGGCGGATGCCTGGGGGAAAGCGATACGCCTGCTGGAGGAGGTGGGAATTCCGGATCCGGAAAAGCGGATGAAGAATTATCCCCATCAGCTTTCAGGCGGCATGCGTCAGCGTGTAGTAATCGCCATTGCCCTGGCCTGCGACCCAGACCTGCTGATCTGTGACGAGCCTACGACCGCCCTGGATGTGACTATTCAGGCCAAAATTATAGAGCTGATCCAGCGTGTTCAGAAGGAGCGTGGCATCAGCGTCATCTACATTACCCATGATTTGGGAGTAGTTGCCAAGATCGCGGATTATGTCAACGTGATGTACGCAGGCAGAATTGTGGAAAAGGGCACGGTGGATGAGATCTTTTACGATCCCCGGCATCCCTATACCTGGGGTCTGCTCAGCGCCATGCCGCACCTGGATACCGTCGACGAGCGGCTGTACACCATTCCCGGCTCGCCGCCCAACCTGCTTCACCCGGTTGCGGGCGATGCCTTCGCCCCCCGCAACAAATTCGCTTTGAAGATCGACCAGCGGGCGGAGCCGCCCATGTTCAGAGTGAGCGATACCCATTATGCCGCCACCTGGCTGCTGGATGAAAGGTCGCCTCACGTTGAAATGCCCGCAGAGCTCCGCGACCGCATCCAGAGGATGAAGAAGGGAGGCGGTCCCAGTGCAGAGTAGTAAACCTATTTTGAAAGTACAGGGTCTGAAACAGCATTTTGTGATGGGCGGCCGGTTTACGGTACGCGCGGTGGATGGGGTTGACTTTGTGATCTACCCCGGTGAGACTTATGGGCTGGTGGGAGAATCCGGCAGCGGCAAAAGTACGATTGGGCGCAGCCTGATCCGGTTATATAAGCCCACCGGCGGCCATATCGAATTCAACGGCATGGACATCTCCGGCAAGATTAACCGTGCCAAAACAGAGCGCCTGCGCATCGAAATGCAGATGATCTTCCAGGACCCCATGGCTTGCCTGAACCCCCGCAAAAAGGTAGGAGAAATCATTGCACAGGGGCTGGACATCCATCATCTGTACAAAACCCGTGCCGAACGGGAGGCTAAAGTGGCGGCCATGCTGAAAAAGGTAGGCCTTGCCCCTGAACACGCCGACCGCTACCCCCATCAGTTTAGCGGCGGACAGCGTCAGCGGGTGGGTATTGCGCGGGCACTGATCACAAACCCAAAGCTTGTGATTGCCGACGAATGCATCAGCGCCCTGGACGTATCCATACAGGCCCAGGTGGTCAATCTGATGAAGGATTTGCAGGCACAGACCGGTACTACCTATCTGTTTATTGCCCATGACCTGTCCATGGTTAAATATATATCAGACCGCATCGGCGTGATGCACCATGGCCATTTGGTAGAGACCGGCACCACTGAGGAGATTTTT
This sequence comes from Bacillota bacterium, assembly GCA_023433505.1. Lineage (GTDB taxonomy): Bacteria > Bacillota > Clostridia > Acetivibrionales > DTU013 > MnB-11. Next base: position 66,533 of record JAEZCO010000087.1, read on the forward strand.
CAAAACCCGGTGCATCCCTATACCAAGAGTTTGCTCAGCGCCATCCCCCGACCCGACCCGAGGGTGGAAAAGAACCGGGTGGCCTTGAGCTACGACTATAAGGCACAAGGCGTGGACTACCGGAAGGGCGTTCAACATCATATGGGCGGGCAGCATTATGTACTTGCCACCCCGGATGAGCTGGCCCGGTGGACCAAACGGTAAATGCCCAAGCTGCCGAATGGCTGATTTGGCAGCTCTAGCGATATTTAGTCTAAAAAGGATACTTTCATGGTATCCTTTTTATTTTACTTTTGAGTAATCTGTTATACCCAACCGGTTACCAAATGGGTCTTCAAACTCAACCGCCATCCCTGTCCTTATGGGGAAAGGTGCGGTCAAAAAGCTTACACCTTTTTTCATCATATTCAAATATTCCCTCTCAACATCTTCAACGACAAACCAAATTGTTGGTTTTATATCATGAAATTTGTTTTTGTCTTTTATTATGATTGCAGGTTCTTGTTCTCCAACTTTAAATGCTATCATTCCGTTTGACGAAAAATCAAATTTGATAGGCATTCCAAGAACATTTTCATAATAATCTCTCGCAGAATTCAAATTATCAACCGGTAGAAAAAAATTATCATAGTTTTCCATTAAAGCACCTCATCCATTTCTATTTAGAATTTTTTACTGAGTATAAACTCATTGACTTTATACTCATTATACTTAAATGAAGATTTTTTGTCAATCATTAACGACTGCACTTTTTTCACGTATCGCATTAATCTATTTAGATCTATTAGTTTCGGGATATTTGCTGTCAAAGGCAAGAAGTGAAATGCGGAAAACATGCGTGGATAATAAATGGAGTAGCAGGATAATGGAAACCTTCACAGTCAATTTGAGGCTTCTTATATTTTCTTGGAATATCTTAGGAAGGAATGATATAATGCTCTTATTGGAAGCAGATACTTAGATTTATAATTATTTATGAACAAATGAAATGCTGTATAGGAGCGGTTATAAATGCATGAAACGCTAAAAAGAGGAAAAGATTTGGCAAATAAAATAATACACAGCAATAGTGATATGATGTTTGCAGGTGTTGTAGCTGGTAACAATGCTGGAAGAGTATGGGTTGATAACCTGGAAAGTCCTTCTTCAGCCATAGTTTGGTCAGACGGACTAGGTTGTTTCCAATTTATGGGTTGTGAAACCGGCCAAGTTTTTACCAACGAACTGAAAGCTTTTGTTGAAAACACACTAATTCAATTTCTTAAAGAAAAAAATCTCGATTTCTTTGAGTTTTCAGCAGATAGGATAGAATGGTATCCCCTTATTTATAATGCCTTGTCAGACAGGGAAATAAAGGAGGACTGGCAGAATGTGTATAAGTCTAATGCAAACTCTCAAGGAAATGATAAAGCTATACTCCCAGAACCCTATTGCTTACATCAAGTAGATCAAAATTTTATACTCTCTATCAGAAATGAGAAAATGATTAGTAATCCAGATTTCCTTATTGATTATATTGAGCAATTCTGGGGCTCTGTAGAAAGTTATTTAAGTTTGGGGTATGGCTATGGGGCGGTAGATGATGAAAAAATTGTAAGTTTTGGAATAACATCCTTTTTGTATGATAAAACTTTTTCAATTGGTGTAGAAACCTTGGAGCAACATAGAAGAAAAGGATTAGCCGGTACATTAGTAAATATACTTTTGAAAGATCTTTACTCTAAAAACTATACTGTATGGTGGGACTGTATGCATAGCAATATTGCTTCACAAAAAACTGCAGAAAGTGCTGATTTAGTGTTAGACCATAAGTACAAAGTGTGTTGGTTTAATTTCTGATGGATAGCTTTTTTACGCTTGACCAATAAATATATAATTTTTTGTGAGACTATAAATGCGGGAGATTCGTTATGGATTACATGGAATGGGAACATCCTTGGAAAGAGCTTGTTAATAAATATTCTGATAATGGTTATGAAGGTCTGACACCTGATGAAAGAGTTTGGTTCAATGTCAGATGTTTAATAGACTCTGTAGATAATGGTGGAATAATAAGCTTCTATTATAACTCTGGAGCAGATTACCTGGAAGAAACTATTGAGGACTTGAATAAATTGAAAGCAAGTAAAGCGATTAATCTGTTAAAAAAAGTAAATAAACTGTTCCCTAATGGTAAACCTTCCAAAAATATAGCTGAGAGAAACGATGTTATAAGCTCTTGGGAAGATGAACAAAATGAAAAACTATTTGAAAAACTGGATGAGCAGTTTTATGAACTTGAGGAAGATTTAGAGTCGAAGTTAGAACTTATTATCAAGAAAGTTATTTCTGCTGGCTTATACCCAATGATGCCCCGAAACCATCCGACAAGCGATACAAAAAGCCTGCTATAGCGATAGGAAGGGGGAAAACTGTTGACAACGATCATGCTGATTGAAGATGATGATATCATGCGAAGCGAATTATCAAGCTTCTTGGCGAAATATGGATATCATGTTGTTGCGCCAAAAGATTTTCAAAATATTTTAGATGAGATTAATAAAAGCGATGCTGACCTTTTACTCCTGGATATAAACCTACCTTCGTGGGATGGATTTTATATTTGCCGTGAAGTCCGTAAAACTTCCGCAATACCAATAATTGTGGTAACGAGCCGTGACAGTAGTGCGGATGAGTTGCTTAGTTTAAATTTGGGCGCAGATGATTTTGTCACAAAACCTTTCGACACGCAAATTCTTTTAGCACGAATAGCTGCCATCTTAAAGCGCTCCAAAGGAGCTCAAGATGAAGCCCATGTTTTGATTTATGATAACTTAACGGTAAATCTATCAAATGGGACCATACAGTGTAACGGTGAAACAGAAGAGATTACACGCAATGAAATTAGGATTTTAACCTGCTTAATTCAAAACAGAGGGAAAATTGTTTCGCGGGATGAGCTTATGCGCTATATGTGGAGCATGGACAGTTTTGTCGATGATAATAATTTATCTGTTAATATAGCCAGATTGAGAAAGAAGCTTGCCGACATGGGCGCTGGACAATGTATTGATACAAGGCGTGGGCTGGGGTACATGATGCCATGAAATTTAAGAGTTATTTTCGAGAACATCTTCCATTTTTGGTGGTAAATATTATATTGTATTTAGTAGTATGTCTGCTTCTGTTTATGATTGACACAATGCCGTTGATACTCTTATGGATTTTTTGTATCTGGTTTATCCCTGTTTTGGTATGTCTCGGTATAGATTACGTAAAGAAAAAACGGATGTGGAACAAGATTGAGGAGACACTTTCCGGACTGGATAAAAAATATCTCTTTGTTGAAATGCTGCCAGCACCCTCTACAGTGGAAGAAGAATTGCTTTATTCTGTCCTGCGCCAAACAAATAAAGCCATGTGCGAAAATGTGAACGAGTATAAAAACGCACAATTAGATTATAAAGAATATATTGAAGCCTGGGTGCACGAAGTCAAAACGCCTATTGCCTCGGCAAAGCTGATTATCGATAATCATCCGTCAGAACAAACCACTATCTATTTAAGGGAATTGGACAAAATTGAAGGTTTCGTAAATCAAGCTCTCTATTTTGCCCGCAGCAGCCATGTGGAAAAAGATTATATCATTGGTGAAACCGATTTGAGATCAGTTGTCAATGCCGCCGTCCGCGCCAATTATTACTACCTGCGCGAAAAGCAAATTCAGATTGATGTAGACGCTGTGCAGGATTTTGTTTACAGCGATAGAAAGTGGTTGGAATTTATAGTCAGCCAGTTAATTGTAAATGCCGCGAAGTATTGCCGTACGGATAGTCCGCATATTACCATCAGAAGTAAAAAGGATTCCGAATTTGTAAAATTATTCGTAGCGGATAATGGCATTGGCATACCAGAGCAGGATGTTACCCGTGTTTTTGACAAAGGATTTACAGGTGCAAACGGAAGATTGCTGGGACGCTCAACGGGTATGGGATTATATTTGTGCGAAAAATTATGCCTAAAGCTTGGACATTGTATCAGTATCAGTTCTACGCAAGGAGAAGGCACAGAGGTGACAATCAAATTTCCTTTTCGGGATGATCATAAATGATGTCAATGACGTAATTGCCTGCCGTTGATTTTTTTACGGCAGGCATTCTTATAAGCCAAAGATGACAAAAATGAAAGGTTATTGCAAAGTAAACAAATGGCACTCCATAAACGCCTTTTTATATAATATAGGCATCCAAATAAGGAGGATATTATATGAAAAGAACAAGAATACTTATTATTACAGTGTCCGCCGTCGTTTTGATACTTGGTTTAGGCTTACTATATAGCCTTATTTCCGGCCCAAAAATTACTGCCTCCCCTGTGCTGTGTTTTTCGGTTGATGATAAAGGCAAACCAATCGAAATGGCTGAATTGCGGGAACCCTATTATTATTTATTTGAAAACCACACCCAGCTATACCTTTCTGTTAAAGTTAACAGTCCCTTTGTTAAAACGGTCAGGGTACAATGGTATACAGAGCCATTTGATGCTGAACACAGAATTTTGGTTGATAAGGATATATCCATAAGCGAGGGCGGATATGCTGTTTCTGTATTGAATATACCCAAAGGCTTAACGGCAGGGCGTTATCAAGTAGCCGTTTTTGTTGGGGATAGCGGTATATCAGAGCAAAGGCGGGAGTTCATTGTAGATTATAATGGAGAAAAGGAGCCAAAAGAATGAATCAGCAGAAGGTATTGGAAATTCAGAATATTGAAAAATACTACGGTAAAAAGGGCAATTTAACCAAAGCGCTTGATAATATCAGCTTTTCCATTTATCAAGGAGAATTTGTAGGCATTATGGGGGCATCCGGCAGCGGAAAAACAACCCTGCTAAATTGCATATCCACCATAGACAGAGTGACGGCAGGACATATTATGGTAGGAAATGATGATATTACAGACATGAAACAAGCTGCCATTGAGGATTTTCGCCGTGACGCGCTGGGCTTTATCTTTCAGGACTTTAACCTGTTGGATACCTTGACAGCCTATGAGAATATTGCTCTTGCCCTGACAATTCAAAAAGCTGCTCCAAATAAGATTCCTAACCGGGTAAAACATGCTGCCGAACAGCTTGACATAACAAGCCTCATGGATAAATTTCCATATCAATTATCTGGCGGAGAGAAACAACGCGTTGCTTGTGCACGCGCCATTATCACAAATCCTTCGCTTATTTTGGCTGACGAGCCCACCGGCGCACTGGATTCGCAGTCGGCAAGAAAGCTGCTTGATTCCCTTTCACAATTGAACAGCAAGCTAAACGCAACAATCCTGATGGTTACCCATGATGCTGTGAACGCAAGCTATGCAAACCGCATCCTGTTTATCAATGATGGTCGGTTATTCAATGAGTTGGTACGCGGAAACGATTCCCGCAAAGATTTTTTTAGGCGAATAATCGACGTAATAACCTTACTGGGAGGAGATGCGTTCAATGTTTTATAGCCTTGCCTTAAAAAATGTGAAGCGCAGCTTCCGTGATTATTTTGTTTACTTTCTGACCCTCACGATAGCCGTCTGTATTTTTTATAGCTTTAATGCTATTGGAGACCAAAAAATCATGCAGGAATTGGAGCTTGGAACCGCCAGCAGTGCCTTCTTACAATTAATTGGAATTGTATCTGCCTTTGTCGCTGTGGTGCTTGGGGGCTTAATCATATATTCCAATAATGTCCTGATTTCGAAACGTAAAAAAGAGTTTGGTATCTATATGACACTGGGAATGAAAAAATCACGGGTTTCCAGCATGATTGTCATTGAGACGCAATTTATCGGATTAGTTTCATTGGCGGCGGGGCTTGTCCTTGGTGTTTTCTTTTCACAAGCCTTGTCGCTGTTTGCGATACGTCTGTTTGGGCTGCCCTTGACGGATACATTTTTTAACATTTCAAAAGCATCCATCGGTAAGACCGCATTATATTATTTACTCATTTTTGTGATCGTAATGCTGTTCAATAGAATCTCTGTAAATCGCTATACTTTGATTTCACTACTCCATGCCAACAAGAAAAATGAAGAATTAAAGTTCGGTAATCCAATTGTCACCAGTATAGTCTTTATAATTTCTATCACCTTAATAGGTATCGCTTATGCAAGCATTTTGAAAATAGGAATAGAAGTTCATGAGCCTTTGTTCATGGTCAGCATTATTGCGGGAACTCTTGGCACACTGTTGTTTTTCTATAGCTTTGCGGGCTTCCTACAGTTCTTTATCCAAAAGAGCAAACGCATCTATATGCGTGGAATTAATATTTTTACAGCACGGCAGTTTAACAAAAAAATAAACACATACTTCCTCTCAATGACGATTCTGTGCCTCATGCTCTTTATAGGCATGACAGCTCTTTCTTCCATGTATGATTTGAAAGCTGGCAGAGATCGGCTTTTAACGCAGCAGACAGCATATGATGCTTCTATTTCTCTGAACAATTTGGGAATGAAAACACCATTAAAAATACAGGATTCTATTAATGCCCTTGGTATTGTTTTTGATGATGCGGAATGTGCCTACTTTGAGGTGAATGTTGCCCATATAGCCATCAGGGATCTATTGAACACAGATAATAACGCAGCGCTGAATAGAGAACTAAAAAAAGATACACAGGGATATGTCGGCATCATCACTGTAACGGATTACAACGCATTGCAACGTTTACTGGGGAAACCGGCGATAACGCTATCCGAAAATCAGGCTGCGATTATATCAAATTATAATGGGATAGTACAAGCAGTACAAAGAACCTTTGACAGCGGACGCGGCTTTATATTAGACGGGAACCGATATTTTTTATCCAGCAATGAGGTAATCCAAACTGATCTGTTTTCTACTGAAGTACTTGGTAAATTCTTTTATCTTATTGTATCGGATACCGCAGATATTATCACAACCGGCAACTATATATCCGGTGTAAATCTCAAATTTATCGGCGACAATCGTGAAGCTATAGAACAAAAATATTCCGCTCTTCTCACACCGATCCACAATCTTGAATACGATACGGAACGCATTGGAGTACTGGATGCAGTTACAAGAGTACAGGTTTATGCTTCTGCGTACGGACAGATTGCGATTATCATATTCTTAGGGATTTATATCGGTTTGATTTTCCTGATTGCAAGTGCGGCAATCTTGGCATTACAGCAGTTAACGGATACAGGAGACAATCGTAACCATTATGAAGTGTTGAAAAAGCTTGGAGTCAGTAAAGATATGATAAACCGCTCTTTATTGATTCAAACACTGCAATACTTTTTACTGCCGGTTTTTGTAGCGTTGATTCATACATTTGTTGGAGTTTATCTTATCGGCGACTTCTTCAGTGATTATATGTTTCAAGATGCAGGTATCTCGTCATTCTATGCAGTGTTGATTTTACTTCTTATCTATGGAGGATACTTTTATGCAACCTACAGTGGCTGTAAGCGAATTATACAGAGCGAAGCATAGTTTTCATTGCAAAGTCTATGCGATCATAGTATCGATGCTGCTACTTGTCTTGACGGCTTGTTCGTCTTCGTCAAGTAGCGGAAGGATTGAGTTCCAAACGAATACAATCGCAGGAGACAAAATAGATACCTCTTTTTTTTCGGAATATAAACTAACGATGATCAATGTCTGGACTACTTGGTGTGGTTTTTGCATTGAAGAAATGCCGGAATTGCAGGAAATATATGAGGAACTGGCTAAGAATGGCGTGGGTGTAATTGGGGTTGCAGCTGATGCAAATAACGAAGAAGCATTGCAGTTAGCTCGAAAGATTCTTAAAGATAATGGAGTCACATACCCCAACTTAGTGCCGGATAAGTCGCTTGAAAAAGACTTGCTCAGTGATTTATCCGCCTATCCGACCAGTTTTTTTGTGGATACCAAAGGAAAGCTATGCGGAGCCACTTTGGTTGGCGGGACGAAAGAAACTTATGTTGATGAAATTAATCGTATCTTGGAAAATATGGAAAATGAATAAAAAGATATGTTGCATTAACCTGATACCCGCTATACGATTACTCTTTATAGCCGGTGGTATTACATTTATTTGGGTTGGCATATATCGGGGCGAAGCCGGGGTAATCCTGCAAAAAGCGATCCGTGTATGCTTGGAGTGTATTGGAATTGGATAGACGTAAGATAGTACAAGCCATATCGGCTTTTATAATGAATGCCGACATTAAAAATTTTTTTATAGGCAAAATATACAATGGGAACATGAAGTATGTCTGTGTTCCGGGATTAAATTGCTATTCATGTCCTGCTGCCATTGGTTCATGCCCTATCGGTGCATTACAGGCTGTAGCTGCTTCGTCGAAATACAGTATTTCGTATTATACGATGGGGCTGTTGATACTGTTCGGCGTTGTTCTAGGGCGGTTCTCTTGTGGGTGGCTATGCCCTTTTGGCCTGATACAGGAGTTATTACACAAGATTCCAGCCCCAAAATTAAAAATCAAACTAAGCGTAGATCGTATCCTTCGATATTTCAAATTTGGGATACTTGCTTTCTTCGTTTTAGCGTTGCCTGCCTTGATGGTAAACGAGTACGGCCTTGGCATACCATGGTTTTGCAAGTATATTTGCCCTGTAGGTACGTTGGAAGGCGGCATCCCTTTGATTTTGCTGAATAAAAGTTTACAAAGTGCCTTAGGACTTCTGTTTTCCTGGAAACTTGCTGTGTTAGTGATAATTATTATCCTATCAATTTATCTCAATAGGCCATTCTGCAAATATTTATGCCCTCTGGGAGCTGTATATGGGCTTTTTAATAAAATCAGTATTTTTCGTTATTCGATAGAACAAGAAAAGTGCATTGGATGTAAGAAATGTAGTCAAAATTGCAAGATGAATATTGAAGTACATACATCCCCTAATAATATTGAGTGTATTCGTTGCGGGGAGTGTATAAAGATCTGTCCTAAAGCCATGACTTGGATCAATAAAACTTCTTCAGCACAGCTATCAACCAAATCTACGCATTGTCGAAGCCTGTCAAAATCATTCTAACACTTTTTAGCTCTGCTCAATTCCCTTGTCCACAGAGATTATGCATACAGTGCAAGTACCCTGCTCAGTATTTTTGATGACCGGATTGAGTTTATTTCCATCGGCGGGCTGGTCAAGGGCATTTCGATTGAGGATATTCTGGTTTAAATGGCGGGCATCCGGATTGATTCCTTCATCATCAAACGGATACCCGCCATTTTTATTTAGTGGCTCCCCCCTGTTCAAGGCAACTCCGGACCGAATCATTTCCTTCCTGGCCAAAACTTCTTTGGCGAAAGAACGGAATCAGTCCAGCAGGTTTTTGTATAAACTGAATTTGCTTTTTAGATATGGGGTGTTTGATCACAAAAAGCTGCAGCAACAAGATATGTAAAAGCTATACCAGTTTAGATATTTTTGAAATTTTGGACTAAAACTATCCTACCTGCCTTATAAGTCTGGGGCAGCTTATATTTATTGTGGATGCCTGTTGGCATTTTAATCATCAATACTGAAGATAAAATTGATATAATCATTTTTTATCTTTATTTCATCTAGAGTAATTTTGTATTATATATGTAAATATTATAATTTACCGGAGGGTAACAATGGTAGAAATTAAGATTATTGACAATGATGAACTCAAATCTGATATAACAGATAGTGTTTTACATCAGTTACCAAAATGGTTTGGTGTTGAAGAGTCTATTAAGGATTACATAAAAGGCGTTAAGGGTAAAGTCTTTCATGCTGTTTATGATAGTAAAGATGTAATTGGATTTATTTGCCTGAAATTTAACAACAAATATACCGCAGAAATCTATGTAATGGGGATATTGGAGCAATATCACAGAAATGGCATTGGCAAAAAGTTGGTCAATATTGTTGAGCAGTATATAAAAGACAAGGATTTTAAGTTCTTTATGGTTAAAACTTTAGGTGAGTCCTCTGATTATGAATACTATAAAAGAACAAGAGGGTTTTATAAAAATGTTGGCTTTTATCCTCTGGAAGAGATCAAAGAAATATGGGGTGAAGAAAATCCATGTTTAATTATGGTGAAGCATTTATGACATGAGGAGCATATGACTGGCTACAATCTATTTTATGCAAACCACACCCTGGATATCTATCACATATTAAAATGGCTCAAAAAGGGATTTAGAGCTCTGGCATCACTCCCTCTTTGTATCATCAAATCAAGTATATTATCCAATTGTTTGTTAATTTTGTGGAAATGTGGGGTTTTAATGTTATAATGTAATTGCAATGAGTGGCTGCTTGACGTTCGAGGTTGTAAAGTATTTATATTAGGAGTGGTAGGAAGATGGATGAAATATTACATACAAAACTTGATGATGTATCTCGCAAACATCTAAATGAACACGAAAGTTATGAACATTATAGGCGTGTATTAGTTCCGAGGAGAGCTGATGGCCAGTGTGCAGTATACTTATATGAAATACCCCCTAAAAAATCAGCTTGTCCGTATCATCACCATACAAAAAATGAAGAGTGTTTTTATATTATACAAGGCAGTGGTGTACTTAAAACACCTGCAGGTGAGAAGATTGTTTCAATTGGAGATTTTTTATTTTTTCCTGCAAATGAAAAAGGCGCTCATAAATTAACAAATACATCTGAAACAGAAACGCTCATTTATTTGGATTTTGATACGCATAATGATATTGATGTTGCTTTCTATCCTGATTCAAATAAAATTGGTGTTTGGGGTAAAGGGATAAATCAGTTATATAAGATACATGAACAAGTTGATTATTATGACGGAGAATAATTGTGATATAAGCATTTTCTACATATTAAAAGTAATAAATTCCAAATTCTAAACCTCACTAAATCCTGTGAGGTTTCTTTATTTTTTTAAAACTTGGGTATATATACTAAATCAAATTTATTCTGATAGGAAGGTGATGCCCATGACAATTAATAATAAAATACCCAATAGATTAATTTCTGAAAATCCCCATACCTATTGCAACGTGCGTACAATCCAGTAAACTGGTACTCTTTGGGACAGGAAGCCTTTAATAAGGCAAGGCAGGAAGATAAGCCTGTTTTTCTTTCTATTGGGTATAGCTGAATTTGCTATTAAATACGCACATGTCACTGATAACAATACCTCTGAATACATATTGCTACATCTTGCCAATATAGCTTATCTACATCATACTCTATTCCTTGTTTAACTGTGTGCACAATTTTATCAATGTATTGTGTCTTTAGCTTTTTTTATGCCTTTTGAAATACTGGCATTGTATGTAAGTCTATATTTTTTTTGTAAAAATGATCTCTAAAGGTTCATTTTCTAATAGCAGACTTCCAGAGTCCTTATATCCTAATTTTCTATAGAAGTGCTGCGCCTGTTCATTTGATAATGTTGATGTCATAACCATACTAAAACCTTTGCCTTTCATTTCACTTTCCCAGAACTTATTTAACTGTTTTCCACCCCCATTATTCCTATGACTTTCATCAATGAAAAGCATATTCATAAATGGAATGTTGTCCCAAAAGTATCCATATCTTAGCCAGCCAATATTTTTACTGTCTGCATCTTTGGCTATTATGATTTGTTTATCTTTTATCTTTGACTGTATTAAATGCTTGGGTAGGTGTTTGTCATTATCAAATATGTATTGGAAATCAAGTTTACTTGCATAATCAATTTTCATTAGCTTTCTCCTTACTTGTAAGACTTGAAGTAAATATTGCTGAAATTAATAGTTACATTTCATAATCAAATACAATATAGTCATCATGTTTTGCTTTTCCACCTCTACTATCATATAATGTAACTGCTGGTATATTTGACTTTACAGTTATAAGAAACATTTTTATAAAGCCATTTTTTTTTGCATATTTCTATACATTCATTAATAATTTTTTCCCCAATCCCCTGTCTTCTAAACTCTGGTATGACTTCTATTGCATGTAGATACATCATACTATTTTTACCATCAAATCTTTGTAATTCATAACCATAAGCAAATCTAATAACCTTATTATCAATTTTATAAACTAAAAGGTAGTTTTTTGCATCACTTAAAAACTCTAATATTTTTCATGTTCAGGTGTATTTTCATTAAGGATTTGTGACACTTATATTGCAACCCTACCTCCTGCAACATGCATATAACCCTGTAAACTGGTTTCCTTGGAGTGATGAAGCTTTTCAGAAAGCCAAATCAGAAGATAAGCCTATCTTCCTGTCTGGTGGCAAAACGGTTACTAGAACCAATAAAAACTCCAACCAGGTAAAAGTATAAGTGCTGAGAGCTTGGCTGAATTCTTAATCAATGAGATTTATAATAAAACAAATATAAGAAAAACACCCTTTATTTCAAATTAATAGAAAACCAGCCTGTCATTGGTGGCACGCCTGCAATTAACAGCAATTTAGTAAAAGTAATTAAACTATTAAATTTAGTCATTTTCATCTTCTTCATCTTCATAACCCTCTACATATTCCAAAATATCTCCAGGCTGACATTTCAACTCCCGGCATATTGCATTGAGAGTTGAAAATCTTATTGCCTTTACCTTTCCAGTTTTAAGATTAGACAGATTGACAATCGATATACCTACTTGCTCTGATAAGTCATTGAGTGATATTTTCCTATCTGCCATCATGCGGTCCAATCTCACAATTATTGCCATACCATCATCCCCTATACTGTTTCATCATATTCATACTGGAGATAGCTACCGTATTTAAATATACCACTAAGTATAAACATCAGAAACCCAGTTAATATGAAAATAATGTTTACCGAATAATTAGTACTTACATTCTGAATATTTAATGTAGCTATCATTGTCCTAGCAACAAAACCCTCAAATGCAGGAATCAAAAATGAACTCAGCATTGATACGATACCAATTATTGATATCCTCTTGGCATTTTTTTCTTCAAAGGGTTTGTCTTCGTCTACAGATTTCAGGATCAGAACTAACTGCTTAAGTACAGGAATTATTAAAGAAGATATTGCTGCTGCCAGTATGAGTATTACTATATAAATATTTTTCGTATTTATTCCCTTTAATGCTGGTTCATTAAGATTATATAGAATCAATCCATCAAGGGAAAAACCAAGATGTCCAATGCTTCTCTCACTTAATGCAAAATATGAATCCGGTATAAATTTGATAATTATAGCAGCAATTAAACATCCACAGGCAGCAGCAATCATTATCCAATAAAATACATTCATAACAATTCTCAAATTATGAGAATATTTTTTTATTCTTAACATTGTAGGTTTGTAATCCATGCATTTACCTCCTAATATTTAACTGATGAATCAATTATAGTTAAATATTTTATATATGTCAATAAATATTTAATGAATATCGGTAAATCATATTGTTCTGTTATAACCTTGATAAGAATCATAAAAATCATTTTTCCCTGAGAAATCACCATATCTGTTACAACAAGCATATAATCCTGTAAACTGGCTTCCTTGGAGTAGTGAAGCTTTTGATAAAGCTAAACAGGAAGATAAGCCCATCTTCTTTTCCATCGGCTATTCCACCTGTCATTGGTGGCAATCAAGCTACTGCATCCAAATGATATTTTCTTGTAATATTGTTTTAATTGATATAATATGTGAAGAGAATTTATATAATGGACAGGGGAAAAATGCATGGAACTATATACGAACGACTTGGTTTTAAAGACTGTCACAGATAATGATATTGAAGAAGTTGCACGGATGTGGGAATTTGAAAAGGGCAGTATATCAACGGACGAAGCAAAAAAGCAATCGAATATATGCAAAGCAACCACATGAAGAACAAGGTCGGTTATATATACCACTTGTGCTTTGCAGTGTTTGTAAAAGACAAACACAGAATAATGGGTGGTGTGGTCTTGACGGTAAAACAGCTGCCAAACTACACATTTTTTATTTAATAGATTCCGATTACAGAAATAAGGGGTATGCTACACAGTGCGCCACAGCGTTGCTTTCATATGCTTTTGACGAAGTACGGGTGCCATTTATAAACGGAGGTTGTGACAAAAACAATATTGCGTCATATAGGGTAATGGAAAAAATAAGGATGAAGCATAACGCTTTCGAAGATAACGGTGATCCGTTATTCTTCATAGACAGCGGGATGTATCATAGCAAAGGCGTGTAATACACAGTATAAGCATTTTCTACGTTTGTACATTGTAAACCGTTGTCAGATTATGGGTGATAAAATAAAGAAAACCTTATGGAGGGTTAAAAATGCAGAAGTATGAAAACGCAATGAAGATCATGACCGAGCGATTTGGCAAAGACAGCCTTATCGCAATAGCGACAACAGACGGTGAACGCCTGTATAACCGCATGGTTGACGCTTTTTACGAAGATGGTGCGTTTTACATTAGTACATACGCACTCTCAAACAAGATGAAGCAAACCGAAGCAAATCCCGAAGTCGCCATCTGCGCTGTTGACTGGTTCAGCGGTCACGGCACCGGTCAGAACCTGGGCTGGGTGTTAGAGCCTCAAAATGCTGAAATTAGATCAAAACTTCGTGGAGCGTTCGTGTGGTATGACGACGCGAACAACGAGCAAGATAAGAATTGTTGTATTCTTGAAATTCGCCTTACGGACGGTATGTTGATAAAAGACCACCATGCCGTGCGCTATCAAATTGATTTTGTGAATAAGTCAGCGCTGTTAAGCGAGAACTGGGGAGAGTTCGAGTAGAACCGCCTCCGCAAAGATTGAACAAAAGGAGCCATATGCCATGCCAAATCTAATCAGGCAAATCCCGGAAACGATGCGAAAACAGGGGATCCCGGAGGAAATCATTGCTCGGTTTAATATCCCCAAAACAGGCGACTCAGAGGACGTAATGGCGCTCATCAATCAAATGGACAAGCTACTGACCAGAGAGCAATGCCTTTCCGTCATGCAGGAGCAGGGTTGCTGTAAAACCGGAAAGCCTGCGGCGGCTCATCGTGAATTTGGTCACACAAACAAGGATAAAACACTGGCGGAAAAAGTATCGCTATTTAATGAAACCCAGATGATACACAAAGCCCCCTGCCGGCTGAACCCGGACGGGACTTTGTCTGTGTATTGGGGGGCTGATGATTTGAAAAAGAAAAGCTGTCCCTGTGGATTTACTAAAAAACTGCCCGATGGTTTTGAAGTACCGCTCACGTTTTGCGGCTGCTGCGGCGGTCATATACGGAGCAACTACCAAAAATCGCTGGGTTTGAAACTGCGGTTGAAAGAGATCGTATCCTCGTCATCCAATTCAAACGGGAAAAAACGATGCGAGTTTCTGTATGAGATTGTAGGTTAGCTTGTGTTTTTAATGGTTTTTGGTAGTTGTACGTTGTAAACCGATGTCAAATTAAGTATGGTATATTGACAAAAGCTCGTGCCATTTTTCCGTGACTTCCTTCATCTGCTAATACCCGGCCTCTTCGGAGGGGGCGTGATAGATGGCTTTTAAGTCGGTGGCAAAAGTCTTTTTATCCTTATCTGCGACATACTTCAATTGTTCCTGACCTGGTGCACAATGCAACGTTTTTCATTAATAATCTTCTTATGGAAAAGCATAATATTTTCTATGCTTAAAAATCTCATCATTTCGCTAACTCCTTAAGAGCCTCATTATTTTCAGTAATTACGACATCCATGAGATTTTCAATTTCTTTTTGTTCTTTAACTTTTATAAATTCAACAAAGTCAATGACTTCTTTTTGTTTTTCTTCTTGCCCCATTAACTTTTCTGCCAGAGTCATAATATTATACCTCTTTCTTAGTTATTAACAAGGTAATTTTATATCACAGATAAACTCTACGTTATATAAAAGTTATGATAGATAATAAACTTATGGGGAAGATATTTAAAAAATGTTTTTTAAGAAATAAATGGAGTGATAAAATATGAGTGAAAATAAAATGACTAATAGATTAATAAACGAAAAATCGCCCTATCTTCTCCAACATGCCCATAATCCAGTAGATTGGTATCCATGGGGAGAAAATGCCTTTGGAAAAGCAAAAAATGAAGATAAACCCATATTTCTCAGCATAGGCTACTCAACTTGCCATTGGTGCCATGTTGGTTTCTTGAACCAAGTATAACCCTTGAATATCAAGGCTTTTGAGATTACTTGAAATTTGCCTTTATAAAAACATCTTTTCCATTGCGTTCCCAATCTATACTTTCAATAATAGATTTATAAATATCATTCAGTTCTTCATGACTCAAATCATCTTGTCGGATGAGTTTTTTATATTCTTCTATATAATTTAATCTCTCTTGACTCGTCATTAGTTGTGTATGCTTTAAACGCAACTCAAGTATTTTGATATCCTCTTTGAAAAGCTCTATCTCTTTTTGTACTAATTCACTTCTATCCTTATATACAGATATGGTATACGCTCCAGCTTCATACGCTTCACAAATACGTTCGAGCGATTTTTCTTTTGCCTTTTTCTGTGAAAGTTTTAAATTGATGTCTTCCTCAATGGCTTTTGTATCTTCAACTTTATCAAGTGCTTCAAGGATTCGAATTTCATATTCTGAGAGTTGTGCCTCAATCGCATCCATAACCCATTGAACTTGCCCACCACTATTACCACACTTAACACCGATAGGGTCTTTATACCAGCAGGGTTTTATCCCCAGAGGACTTTTTCTGTCTTCCCTGTACTGCATCATCATCGTATGTCCACATCGAGCACAACGTATGAGACCTGTGAGCGGTAGTGTCTTTGCCACAGAACGCTTTGGGGACTTTTTTTCACGATGCAAAAAAACAAGAAGTTTTTCGTGCTCTTCTTGAGTCTTAACAGCCCGATGACAATTTTCCACAATAACCCACTCTGATTGTGGTAGTCTAACAGCAGGTTTAGCATTAGGTTTTTTTATAGCATGTCCGTCACCTTGGGTTTTATTACTGATGATTTTACCGAGATGGGTTTCATCTAACAGGAGTCTGTAAACTGTTACTCCATGCCAATATTGCCCCTTTGGTGCTGGAATCTTTTTCTTATTTAACTCATAAGCAATTGTATTTGGTGGGAGCTTGTGTTGTACAGCTGAATCTATTATGTATCTATATGTTTTAAATTTCTCTTCATTGACGACCAATCCTTTTTTGTTGCAAATCATTTCTTTTTTGATTGGGTCAAACCAGTTTTCGTATTCATAGGGATAGGGTGGTTTCCCATTAGTCCATATGCCCATGCGTGCACCCACTTTCTTGCCCCTTACAAGCCTTTTTACTATCTGTTTGTACTCTTGACGTGCAATAAAACCTCGCATATCAACAACGAATTCATCTGAATCGTCATTAAGATTATATATATCTTTTTCGGTAATTACAAACGTTTCTGACCGCATGAAAGCCTTCTTTATACGGTCTTGGTCGCCCATATCGCCACGACCCAGACGGTCAATATCTAACACGACAACAGCATCAAAAACCCCGTTTTCGATATCATTGAGGAGTCGTTGCATAATGGGTCGGTTTGATATACTTTCACCTGATTCAATTTCTTCGTAAAACACATATTTCCAACCATTTTGTTCGCACATTTCAGTAAGTACTTTTTTATGTTTTATTAACGCATCTTCAGAGTCGCCACGTGATTTTCGAAGATAGATAGCAACAAATTTTATAAGATATTCTTTCGTTTGCTCCATTACATAACCTCACAAGAATATATTTACTTGAACCAAATTCATCATACATGAGATGTACTGAAAAAGTCAACCAAAAAAAGAAACTGCATTAAGCGGTTTCTTTAGTCTGATTATTATTTACTTGTTTACTGTCTACCACGGATTTTATTTTCTGCGCAAAATTTTGAATTGCTGCATACGACGGTGTTGAGGCGGAAACATGGACAGTGACAGTGCCTTTGCGGTCTATGTATGTTTTTACTGTGTCACTCAATGGTGTACACCCCCTGAATTGGTGTGCACGAATTTTTTTGAAGTAGGTTTTGTATTTTTCTCGTACCAATTGTATTATGTAAAATTTAAAAAAAGTGTTAAGTCTAAACCATTGATTTTAATAAAAAAATCAAAATAGAATATCCAAAAACCATTAGGTTTAAGCATTTACAATGAGAGTCTTTTGTAATATGATGTAAGTGATTAACTAAATGTAATTATCCTGCTGGCAGCAGGGTGATTGTTTTTTTCTCTTGTTGTTCGTCGCAGCAAAAAAGCAGGGTATAAACAACCTGCTTTTTTGGTTTGTATTCCTATTTTATATCATAAATAGAGCCCCTAATATCAAACAAGAACGCTTTTGACGGAATAACAATATTGCTAAATGATTGTCCATTAATGTTTAGTGTAGGCAATCTGTATTCTACTCCGATACCATAATTGTCTTGAATCAGGACTTCTGGTCCGCCAACAAATTTCAACGGTTGTGCAAGTTCATTTCTTTCTGTGTGGCTATCTGAATGTTGTGGATGGATTTGTGCGTAAGACGTTTCTACACCGTTAAGGACAATAATATACGTTTTTTTAATAACCAATATTCCCTCATAGTCTTCATTGTACCATCCTGAAATGCTAACTCCGCCATTTTGTTCCAATATACTACTCAGAACATCCTCGGACTTCACTGCACTTATATCTACCCATCTGTCTTTTGCAGCAATAGTTGTTCCGTTCAAGGTTATTGTTCTTGTTGGCTTCGTGTAATCAGCGATTCCGTTTACATCTACATAATATGCTTTTGCTTGAGAAGTGATTGTTGATGTTACAGAGCTTGCTAATTTAAGAGCCGTTTTTGAAGTGAGGTTTGTGAAGTTGCTTGGGGATGCGACCTTCTCTAATGTATTACTTGTTGTTGATTGGAACATGTTAGAGTAGAAGGAAACTCCGTTACTCTTAAACTGATTCGAGATGTTTGTTACCATATCATCATACTGCTTCGCTTTTGCATCGTTTCTTGATTGTACAGCAGCTCTCTGAGATGGGTCAACGAAGTTCGGGTCTTGAACGTGATAGAATACATCTACCTGAACAGTGGTTCCATTTGCAGAAGCTTTAATTGTGCTACCAGCTTTTGCTGTTGGGGTTGTTCTGACGTTTCCGCTTTCATCCACTTTATCTTCGCTGTCTCTCGACCACGGTGAAGTAACT
Source organism: Bacillota bacterium (assembly GCA_023433505.1). Classification (GTDB taxonomy): domain Bacteria; phylum Bacillota; class Clostridia; order Acetivibrionales; family DTU013; genus MnB-11. Next base: position 85,697 of record JAEZCO010000087.1, read on the forward strand.
TTAAGATTAGAGTTTGTAAGTTCTATTTTCACATAGTCATTGCTGATAAATGTTTTTTCTCCTGCAGCCAACATCCAAACTTCTTTAAATGGAGACGCTATATCGTTTGAACTCTGGTATTTCATCTTGAACGCTGGGTTGAACGTTATTTTGTCTGATTGGACCTGAATGTGGTAGGAGGGGTTGACATCGTCGTTTGGGTCAATGCCCCAGTATAAAGAGTTTGTTTTAAACGGACTTGAGGATTTATTGGCGGATTTAACTGTTTCTTTAATTTTTATTGGAGTATAAGTTTTAAATTGTGTACTTTTTTCTGAAGTTGCCCCAAAGCTTATTTCACCCGACAGTTTTGTCGGGATATTCAAAGCCCCCGTTGAATTGTCCTGACAGAAAACCCCAGTACCGATTGCCGTTGCATTCTGAGGTAAATTTATTGATGTAGTAAGGTCAAAGTTGTTTTCACCAAAAAAACCTGTGGGATTATTGTATGCTGACGGATATGTCCCCCCGTAATACGGGTTAATGAATGTCAGATAATTACTGTTGAGTGTTGTTCCATTCATGTATGCGGCAAGCTGCAATGGTTTAACAGAACCATTATTATTTGGGTCTGCATTTCTATGGGTCATTAATTTGTATTCGTTCACTATTCCCCCGAATGCGTCACTCATGTTGCTTGCAGTAAATGGGCTTGTTGTATTAAACACGAATGTTACTCCGTCATTGGTCAATGCTCCACCTTTTCTTAATGCAGATAATTTGGAAACACCGTTAAACATGGTGGCGTCCCAATACCAAGCTGTTTGAACACTGAGACTATTCGGAATCACTCCTTTTGCGTTTTGAAGTGTATGGGCATGGCCGCAATTTGGGTAAGTGTAGTATCCTTCATGGTAATCGCCATCTGAGTCCGTGTATCCACTGTGCCATACGGAAGTGTAACCAGGACAAGTTGTGTCAGAAGAGGTCTTTTCAACAGTAACCCTTGAAATAGCATCGCTCTGCATCGCTTTTAGCAACTCATTTTCTTTTATAACGTTACCATCTGGAACTGCTCCAGGAAGAGGAGCTTCAACAACAGCTACAATAACTGTGAGATACAACTTTTTACCTGTGAAAGTAAATCCATCAGGAATTTTCCATCCGTTATTTTCAGTATCATAGAAAAACGCATTGTTCGTATTTATTTTATCAATAGAGTTTATATTTTTATCTTCTGATGCAAATACTACGAGTTTATTCCAATCTGGGGTAAGGGCTTCATCTTTTCCAATTCTCGTACCATCATCCAGTGTTATTGTCCCATCTTGGTCAACAATTTTTAAAGCATCCGCTGCATCCTTCATTGCTCCGATATAAGCATGGATAACTTGTGCTATGGATGTATAGTCGCCCGTCATCATTAATTTTCCAATATAATCGGTTATGTCATAGTTTGGCATCGGAGGAGGCGTTACTTCTCTAATCGCTCTTGGAAAAACCTTATAATTTGTTAAAAGTTCAGAGAAGCCAACCTTTTCTCCCCCTGAGACTTCTGTGTAAGCAACAGGAACATAATCTGTCCCAGATACTATGCTTTTAAACAGTGTTCCATTTTTAATGCTATTAAAATTCGATGTTAGTGCTGCCCTGAATTCTGATTTTTGAGTATTAATCCATTTCTTAGCTTCGGTTTCGGTTTGAGTTCTCAACGCAGCTGTTTTTATTTCGTCTTTTGTCGCCAACTCTACTGTAACACCAGGAATAGCTGTGAAAGTGTGGTCTTTATTTACACCAACAACTCTTACAAAATAAGATTCGTCAACTGCTTGTGGTTTTGCTTCTATTGGAGCGGAAAGGAATGCGGAATATCCACCGTATTGAAGTATATTATTTACATCTGCAGCAGATGCAATCAAGTCTTCCATCGAACCCGTTGGTTTATCCATTAAAAATCCGCCTTTATACTGCAACCAATTTGTTGAAACTGAGAATGTTTTTCCTGCTGCTTTCATTGCAGAAGTCATTGCAAATGGGTATCTTGTTATGTATTTTACTCCATCATAATCCTTGGTCACTCCAGGGCAAGGCAGTGGGTCATACGTTGCAAGAGGAAGCGATGAGTTTTTCCAACTTGGATATCCAAACCACGTAGTACCATCAATATTACAGTGGTTGTATGCTGCTTGTAATGCTGGGGTTCCTGTTCCGAATTTTACAATAGAAGGATAGTTGCTGGTGCCAGAGTACATATTAGTTAAAATAGCATCAGAAGCCGACATCAAAAAGGAATTTCCGCCGCTTCTTGGATAGAACATTTTGTTAGGGTCCTGAACATAATAGAGAACTGGTTCATATACAACAATCCAATATGCAATGCCTTTTACTTCATCTGTATCTGTGCCCGTCGGTGTCCACGGCATAACATTGGAGACAGCAAGATTTATCTCTTGTTCCTTAGCGTCCTTGTAGTCAAAAGTTGTTTTTGCTTTCGTTGATGCCAGCATGTTGTTTACAGCTGAAAGACCAGTTGCACTCGACGCATCAGAGGTTTCTGCGACTCTGATGATTATTTTTGTTAGGTTTTTAAATCTATCTGTTCCCATTTGTGATGCATTTGCTGTATCCGTTATCCAATTTACGACAGCTGATTGATTCGATGAATTATCCGCCTTTAACCATTCTGGAAGACCAATGGATTTAACCTGAGAATCTGATATTTTTGTTTTATATGCAGGAGCTCTTTTCGTATTGGATTTGAAATCGATTAAAGTGTCATACTTACAGGTATCGAGGTTTACATATGATGTCGTTGGAAGATTGTAATTTTCTTTATCGATTATCGATTTTCCGAATTTCACAAAAAGAGGTTTTCCCGAACTGTCAGTTACTGATACATCACTCATATTAACAGTTCCATCTGAGTTTCTTGGAAACTCATTTAAGTCATTTGTTCTTGCAATATACAATGTTATCTTGGAGAAATTACCATAGCCAGAGATATATGAATCTCCATTCCAAATTCCATGCAGATTGTTTCCCCCCAATGTAGTAGCAGAGTTTGCATGTGTTCCTGATGTTGCAGCAAAAACATTTGTGATATTCTGTATTGACGCCGACATAATTATGGCTACAATAAAGAACAACCCTATTATTCGTGAAAATAATTTATTCATATTAAACTACTCCTTTCTAATCGTTACTTCATTTTTTGTTAGAATAGAAAAATGCACCTAAAGATTGTATTTTCAGATGCATTTCATTGTGTAAGGTTTAAGTTATTTAATAATTGGATGCTTAATTAGTGCTTAGTTGGTTCTGGGGGCTATTTTTGCATCGTCTCCGCCCAACATCAACCAACCAGCACATTGACCTACCAGAATCCCAATGTCTCCATCTTTTCTGTAATCATCAAAGAATGATGGGAGAACCTTTGACGAATAAGGATTTGTCATCATCAGCTGCACATTGGAATCAAATTTTCCCTGCGAAAAATCAGGAGATTGTTTTGCTTCTTCTAACGCATATGTGTAGTTGAAGTCGTCAGCATCCATGAGCTTTTTCCATTCAGCCGCAAAAGCCTTAACTGCTTGGTCTTTGGAATACATATAACCACCTGAATCTTTCGTGGGTGTGGGAGCAGGTGTTTCTACTGCCACTGGTTGTTCATCAATTTTCTGGATATCAGGATTTTTTTCAGCAGCTTTCTTTGCATCTTCAATTTTCTTGTTGGTCTCTGCTATTTCTTCGGGTGTTTGTTCAATTTCTCTTCCTTTTTCAGCCTCTGCCTTTTCCACTGCTGCAACTTCTTCTGGGCTTACAGTAGGTTGAGCTTTTTCATCGATAACGATACTGTTCTCATCATTAGCATCAGATTTAGGAAGCGCTACTTTAGAGTAGTCCTTAGGTGTTGGTGTCGCAGTTGTGGTTGGGTTTTTATTTTCCGAAACTACGGGTAGGTCCGTAGTAGTTTTATTGTTATATGTATTGTAAGCCTTTATACCAAAAAGGGCTATAACTACTATTATAAGCGTTGCAATTGCTATACTTTTCTTATTCATATTATTTCCCTCCTTTTTTGTTTGGGCTCCCGAAGAGCTCCTTATGCCTTCGTTTTATCAGATATTCGACCTCTTTTGTAATACTTCGGTTGTCTTCTTCGGAAATTTCTACCAGCATTTGTTTTCCCGCCGCAGAAATTTTTGTTTCAATTCGCTGCATAGTGTTTTTATTATCCATTAAATTATCCTCCTATTTTTAGTACAAGTTCTTTAATAGTCCCTTAACCAAAGATACTTTGTCTAAAACGGCTTAACGAGGTTCTCGTAATCGCCGTCGCTTGCTTCTCTCGCTTCCTGCCTACCCGCTTCCTGGTGGTGAATCTGTTCGGCGAGGTCATCTTTGCAATAACGACTCTCGTTTTCGGACTCAACTTCATGCAGCATGTTTATATATTGAGCATTGTCGGTGGTCACATCAATAAGTCGAAGGTGATTGTAAAGCACAAGGAGCTCGGAATCAGTAAGTAAGTCAAGATACACTGTATCCCACCTGCCATCATTTAACATAGTTATTAGCTCGTCCACATTTTTTACATCTGGGCAAAAACCTCTCATAGTTTTATCCTCCTAAAAATAAATTCTTTAGTAATAGATTAGGTTTCCTATTAACAATTTCAATTCCAATTTTATTTTGTATTTGATTGAGAATTTATAAAGGAGGGGAAACAGTATAAGATTTTAACTCTTATACTATTATTATACGCCAAATTACCGTAAACGTCTCACTGTAATATAAATGTAATATTTCGTAAATAATTTTTAAAAGCCTTGATATTTAAGGAATACAAGAAAAAGTTCTTGACATAATATTGAAAACAAAATAGAGATTCTAAAAAAGTTCTTGACAAAACGGCAATTTTGATATTCAAAAATTGACCAAAAGGATATATTGGGATATACTGTATTTGGATTCCAACGTTATCACTATAGCAAAAGAGGCTCATGAGAAATTATTATCTCATGGGCTTTTTGCTATATAGAAGTTTTTATGGACAGAATCCATTTTTATCTGGTATGAACCTTCAATCAGGCCTCTTGCAAAGAGCTATACAATAGCCAATATATAGTCCATTCCACGCAACAAGTCATGATACATTAGATATTGATTTAGCCTCAAGTACTTTAACCAAGCGATTTTCGGGTTTATTTAATTTGAGATATCTACTAACGTTTGATTTATTAATGCCAACAAAATTAGCAATTTCGGAAACAGAATAACCTTTTTCGAAATATATGTGACATTGATATATTTTATTGATTTTTTCCTGTTCTCTATCTGTTAGTCCGTTAGAATTACGCCTATCTTGACGTTTTTGGGCATTGTGACGTTCTATTTTTACATCACCTAAACAAATTGTTTGCAGGTGCTCCATTTCGGTTTTTGTAATATTGAACATATTTATGATGGTTTCTGATTTATAGTTGTACCCACCCCTACGATAGCCATTAACTCCAATGCTAAATCTTTTTTCAACGGCTCTATCTATCCGTCTATAGCATTCACGGCGAACCTCAGCCTCTGAAAGGGGATGCACAAACTTTCTATTTAATGCAAGAGTCCGCTCTAAAGTACAACATTTGTCGTCCGTTATAATCTGTAGGTGGTAGGCGTAAATAAATAAATACAATTCTCTCATCCCTGGCTCGATATTATATCCACGGAGAGCGGCAAGTGTCTCTAAGTCTTTTACACGATTACGGTTAGTTTTACCAACGTTATAATTACTGTGTTTTTTAGCAGGCTTTTCAGCAGGTTTTTGAGCCTTTTTTGCCGCTTTTTTAGAAGTCTTTTCCGTAATATAGCTATCACAAGATTTACCCGTTAGGTGTGTCAACAGCTTGTCCATGGTGTAGCAATATGGGTGGATGTCCACGAGTTTAACTGGAGCTTGGCCTTTGTCGCTCTTGTAGTTTATTGTACCTGTCGAGCGCATGACACGACAAGCATCCATAGATGCAGGGTCGGGTTTAAGGCTTTTAAGCGCATCGTAAAGCTTCTCTTGGACAAGATTCCATTTGTTGAGCATCTGTATATTAAGGGCATTGTTTTTTTGGCATATGGCAATATCATGATAGAGCCAAATTAGCCATATTCCATGTCCTGAGTCAACAATAAGCGTGGGAAAAGGGACTACCTTCTTTAGAAAATAATCCCAGAGAAGACGAGACAGAAGTTCTAACTTCTTGGTTTCAAAATCACTATCAAAATCAAATTCGAGATAGTTTGCTTTTAACTCATAGAGATTATCAATGTTACGCCAACCCTTAAAAGTATTTATTGAAAAGTATGAGTTGAAATCGGACATCTGCAATTCATTGTAGCTGCCATAACATAACTGTTTGTAATTATCTCCGCCCAGATTTATAGCTAATGTGATTTTTCCTTTTGATTCTGCATGGATAGTTTCAAATGTAGTATTGGTTTTGTCAATAAAATGTAACGACATGGTCAATGACCTCCTTTAAGTTGAGGGAAAGACCATGCTTTTGACAAAAAGCAATTTTTGTATATAATATATTTATGTATTGATGGTTATTTTCCCGTTCGTTGCGGTTCGGGGGATACAGAGAGCAGATGCTGGTAACATCGGGCTCTTTTTTTATGCAGAAATTTAATGATTTGAAATTTTGAAATAAAATAAAACAGGCCTCCACCAAAAGGAGGAGACCTGGACTTAACATTTTAAGAGGTTTTGCATATAATGTACATAAATAAGAGCTCTAAAACATCGTCGGTACTTCCTCTACCGTTTTGATGGCTCCTGGACCCGATTGGCGTTGGGTTTCAAGAGTGGGGGCTCATTTTTTTGTCTTTTTGTGAGCCCGCAGTTTATTTAATTGTTATTAGTAGTATATAAATTTTTAGAAAAGTGTTAAGTTGGATAAGAATGGAAGCGTAGAACGGCATTTTTCTGTCGTTATGGGAATGTTACCGTCTTTTCGGGATTACCAACAATTATGTAATTTATGAAATCCTTACATATCTCATCCAGATTAATCCCGAGTCTATCGCAAACATCGAACACCCGTGTATCGCTGAAGTTATTTCTTACAGTGTTTACCATATTATTTTTGTAATTAATATTATTAATCCTACGCAACGAAGCCAGGTTATATAGATGCATAAACCAGTTATTAACACCGTGTATCTCATCGAAATCAATAACCTCGATGTGAGGGATTTGATGCTGTATCAACTGCCTATAAAAATCATGCCCTGTATCGTCGTATGGATGAATGGCATTGATATTATCGAACATAATGCCCCTGTTTTTTAATTCCTTGATGTCAAGGAGCATTTGATTAGGATAAATTTTAACCCGTTCAAAGCCTTTCTCTGTCTTTATAAGGAAGCCTCCTTTATCAAGAACTTCCAAATACTCAATGACACTCATATCAATATCAATTGGTATTGATGCTGTACTGCCAGCAATAAGGCAATTGCTTTGGGCGAATTTATCTACACAATGAAGAAAGAAATTGTTAAAATACACTATATCCCCATCGGAAATGAATAGATATCGTGTTTTTATCTGCATCGCCGCACAATAGTTTATAAATGAGCAGCGCTGTGGCAAACAAGATATGACGTGATAAGTGCCAAGTGTCGCCTTTTCAAACTCATCGAATTTCTTTTTGATTTGTGGCAACCAGGTAATTATCTTTATGCCTCTGGCCTCAAGCTCTTCACGGGTGCCGTCGGTGCTTTCATCATCAAAAAAGACCACATTTTTTCGGAGCTGTGGGTTGTGCAACAGAAAGCTTTCTATCGCCAAGATAGCAAAAGGCTTGATATTGTAACCCGTAAAAAGCACAGTTACATCATTTAAAATTTTATTTACATGCATATTTTTTTACTCCTTTTAATTGTATTTACCTATTCTTTGTTAATTTAATGGTTGGCGTTGTAATTTATCCACAGGATAAGGGGATGAGTTGAGGCGACTATACTCATAAGCACGCGCAAAACAGGAATGGAGGAGGAAATAACCCGAGAATAGAGCGTGAATGGCGGAAATAAGCTGAGAATAGGGCGTAATAGTACGTATGAAGTTACCATATTAATACATAAGTGCTAATAATCGTAATTTTTAAGCACATCGATTCTGCAGTGACCTAAAACCTGAGAACACTGGGCGGCGACAATTAATGGATGGCCATGAAAACCATGCGGGAACATTTCCTTTTCTTTGTCCGTTATTTTGTACTCTACCGAGAATTCCCCACGAAAGTATTTTTCTCCAGCATCGTGTTCTTTTTGTAATTGAGCCAGTATATCTTTGCAATATTGACTACGCAGTTTGTGGTTGTTAATATGGCGGTCATATTTGTCAAATATCGGCTCGGAAGACCCTCGGTGAGGCTCTATAATGTCCCTGATGCGTTCCTGATAGGCGGGGAGTATGTATGCCTCTCGAGTTTTTCCGCCTTTTTCGGTCAGCGTTACAGAGGTGGGTATCCCTTCTTCGTTACAATGAAATTTATCGAAGGTGATTCGGGTCATAGACCATCTTCTTGCCCCAGTAGCCCTCGCAATATCCATTTTATCCCGTTCTCGTTCCAAACCTGGTCTATTGCTCGGAATAATGTCTCCACGCCCACGGGTAATTTGCGATAAACACCTGCTTTTAAGTCCGAGCTCTCTTTTGGTGAGTTGTTGCTCATGCTTTAGATGCTCACTCTGCAATATGACCTTATTTATATACATGAGGTCTCTACTTTGGGTCCATGCGGAGCGTTCCCTTGTAGTGCCGTCGGGCAGTTTTTCTTCGCTCCTGTCTATGAGGTAACGTTCTAAATCCGCTCTGGTAATTTTCTCGAATTTCGTAATGGGATTGGGGTTATCTTTTGATTTTGCCCAATCCACAAAACTTTTTTGGGCGGCCCTCATCGTCTCTATGGAGTTTATACTTCTGAGGTAGTCGTTTTTAAGAGCCATTCGGTCCGCCCAACCCTTATCTGAACCATTTTTTTCGATATATTGTTCTTTACAGAGCTGGACCATTTCGGCTTTCGACATTTTAAGTGAAATCATCGAGTTTATCCTGGCAGTGCAGCCGTGATTGATTTCTTGATATTTTCCCATAGTTTTTTTCTTCCTTTCTTTTTCATTTTTTTCTATACATTTTTTATCCATTTTCTTTTCATTTATCTGAAAATTATCCTGTTAATGGGAGCATAGACAGGACCTTTTTTTGTTTTTTTAAGAGTTGTCCTGTCTATGCTCCACTGAGTTGTCCAGTAAAAAGCTTTTTCCTTCACTGAGTTATCATGCAAACATTCTCATACTGAGCGTAATATTTTCACTGAGCTATCCATACAACATATCACGCACTGGCGTGCCATGTACAACTGAGCACTGAAGTGCTCAGTTGTAAGAGCAATCTTATAAAAAGCGGAAATATAGATAAGAATCAAAATGAGAATTAAATGAAGTGAATTGAATTTTCACTGAGGATAAAATGAGATGAAAATGAGCCTTTACGGCTGATAGATTATGCATCGAGCTTTTCTATCAGTTCTGTAAAAAGCTTTTCTATTATAGAATTTACATCTCTGTCTTGCTGGATTGCCAGGATTTTAATTTTTTTTAGCAATTCCTCATTTAAATTTGTAGTGAATTTTACCTTTTTCATTGAAAAACCTCCTCTCTTTTATTTTGAAGCATAAATATTGTTGATATACTCTTGATACATAGCTCTAATGTCGAGTGACAACTTATCGCATATGTCTTCTACACGTTTGTCTCCCAATAATCGTTTTTCAAATAAATCCATCATAAATTCCTCATATTCCCCAAAATCATATTTAGCCATCCGATAAATAGATGAGACCCAACGGAGGTGCAGAAACCAAGGTGAATCCGTAGCATCCATTATGTCCATATATTTAATAATCTCCCTGATAGGTATGTTATGACACATCAGCTGCCGATAAAATTCACATCCCGTATCATCATAAATATGTAAATTATTAATTCCATCAAAAACAACCCCCAGATTCTTCAATGCTCTTAATTCCATTAACATCTGGTTAGGATAAGCCTTGGTGGTTAGATATTGTAACCTATCATATGTTATACTTTGTAAAAGAAAATCCTCGCTTTGCAGTGTTTTCATATATTCAGTGCATCTTTCAGAGCTGTCATTTCTAATTGGAATTATTGAGCTACTCCCAGATATTATGCAATTGTTTTTTGCAAAATCCTCTACAGCATAAAGGAAGTAATTATCATCAAAAAAGACCATGTCCGCATCTGATACATAAAGATAAGTAGTCTTAATTTGCATTGCTGCACAGTAAAGTATAAAAGACACTCTTTGAGCTAAACAGGCTCTTTCGAAGTGACCATAGTCTCCCACTCTTATATTTTGTTCGTAATTATTGTATTTTTCTTTTATATTTGGCAGCCATGTAATAACCTTAATGCCTCTGGATTGAAGCTCTTCTTTTGTGCCGTCCGTTGATTCGTCATCAAAGTAAATTATATTTTTTCTCATGTTCGGGTTGTGCAATAAAAAACTTTCTATTGCCAGAACCGCAAAAGGCTTTATATTGTAGCCAGTAAATAGTATGGTTATATCACTTACAATCTTTTTAATATGCATGATTTTACTCCTTTTTAAAATTAATAGAAAACGGAAGAAGTTATAAACGAGTATTAAGAGTGGGATATAATAATGATGCTGAAGAGATTTGTCCTATACTTTATTATATGCGTATATACGTGTTTTCTACACCAGTTTGAAATTTATTTTGCAATAAAAAACGACCCCTGAACGGAGTCGCTTTGTTGTTTGTTAGTCTACATATGCTGTTTGGTCTACGGTTCCAACATCAATTACTTTCAATGACGAAGGAACAAGCTGAGTAAAGGCAACAAGCTTTTTATTTGCATCTGCAAAAATTATATATCTTGGATTATTCCATTCAGATGCTTTCGTTGTCCACTGGTTACTGTAGGTGGCAAATTCAGTAACAGAAATATTTGTGTTAAAAGTGCCATCATAGTTATTTTTAAACCAACTCAAGCAAGCAGCTTTTACAGCTTCAGATACGGACATCCCAGATGGCAGACTGCTTTCTCCTAAAAATTTTGTTTTTTCAGCTAAATCGGGATATTTTGCTTTATTTATTACATATCTGTAGTATGGGGTAGGATTTTGGAAATCCGCCGCCTTAGCCGTAGATACTACTTTGCCAGTCTTTCTACTCACAAATGTCCAGTTGACTTTGGCTTTCTCGATGCTTATGATTGCATCAGAAGGGAGTTCAATCGGTGCTCCGAAAGCCTGTTCAAAGCTTGCATTTGCTGCTGCGATAAATGTAGCTGCATCGACATTGACAAGTGCAAGTTCAATATAACCTTTTGCAATAGCGTCACGGGCGATTGCAATTCCAGCCGCCATCATATTGCCTTTATCATCATAAACTGTAACAACAATCTTAGCATCTTGTCCAAACTTGGGGTATTGGCTAAGCGGAGCCCAGTTTGCAGTTAAGTATTCAATTATTTGAGCATCTTTGTTGGGGTTCATCATAACCTGATAGTCGTCTTTGCTGTAAACATTAGCATAATCGCCTAACTTGACTTCATTTCCTGCCCAATTGAAAAGAGCATACTTAGCCCCAGGAATAGCACTTATTGCGTCTGCTCCATAGATAGTCCAGTTGTCTTTTGCATCTTTTTTCAGGGCAACCTTTACCATTTTATACGTCTGAGTAGGAGTTGATGCAACAAATCCATACTTTGCAGCAGTTGTAGCGTTAATAGCTCCACTGTTAATCAAATATTGTGCGCTGGTAATGTTATCAGGCTTTTTTGTAGCACTAAGAACACTGTAAATAATATCAACGCTATTGCCACGGGAAAAGTTTTTTGCCCCTGTCTTGTACTTGTCTACGGGGATAAGCTTAAGTGTTTCGGCTTTCTTAAGTACTGTTTTTGAAGTAAAATCACCATCAGCCTTGTCACTGTATCCGAGCGACTTTAACATAAAAATGAGGAACTGTTCGGGTGGAACAGCGTTATTACTACCAAAGGTGGTTTTTGTTATTCCGCTGGTGTAACCCTTAGCATAAGCATAGGCAATGTACTTGGAAGCCCAAGCTGGAACGTCCTTAAAAGGATTTTTATAAGTGCATTTTTGTGCTTCGGCATCTTTACCGAGTAGCCGCAAGTAAATCACTACAGCCTCTACCTTTGTAAGATTCTTAGTTAAGTCAAAGTTCGATATTCCTGATAAAATACCGAGGTCTTTCAAAGCATTTGTTTTATCACTCTGTGTGTTTGGTGTTGCGGCAAACGATGCCGTTACCAAACTTAAAACGATAGATAGGATGAGAAAAAAAGTTATTATCCTCTTATACATATAAAATGAACCTCCTAAAAGTATTGTAATCTATTATGTTGCAATTCGGTTTTTTTGTTAAATTGCTGAATAAGCATATGTACGCATACTCAATTAATGCACTTTCCTTCGGATTCTTGGGTATGTATTCTTTGATATTAAATTTATCCATAAGCCCCACCTTACATTATAATTTTTTGTCATCCATATTTTTATTTCCACAGAAGTATAAATTTCCCTTTAAATTTATAAAATTTTACATATTTTAAATGAAACCATTTTTACATTTTTAACAAAAGGGATATGAGGTGCGTCTTGGAATTATATAGTATAAAAATAGCCTAAAATTTACAGGAATTTTAAGTAAAAAGGGAATCTATTGTACGTTACGGGAATTTCAAAGTAAAAAGGGATACTAATGTACGTATGGGAAATCATTGTTCGTTTCAGGAAAAAGACAACAAAAAAAGAGCCGCAATGAGCTCTCTTTTTGAACCTGAAACTTATCTGGTTATATGCCGAGAAGAATTTCTTTTTCAATATTTTTTAAATTTAAACCAAAGATACGTTTTATAAAGAGCCCTTCCAGTTTACCAAGAAGGCTGCGACTATAAATAATAGATTCAAAGATACAAATACAAATACTTGCTGCTTTTTCTTCTGCATCTGAGGTTATATCGGAACCAGAAATTGATGCTCGAATATCCGCCAATTCATTTTTAAGGTCACGGGTTCTGCACTTTTTGCATTCCGTGATTTCCTGATTAAATCCATTGGGCACTTTATTTCTTCCGTTCAATATCATGATTCCTAAATTGTATTCTTCTTCAGCGACAAAGCGTGTAAAAATTTCTTTTGTTTCTTTAAGCAAATCAATATGTACGAAAGAGTCCTTGTCTCCAACCATGAGTGAATCTTTAAATTCAGGTTTTTTTAAAACAAAGCTCTTAAGTTCAGTCAATAGAACCTTGTAATATACTCCCACTTCACAATGAGTAAGAAACGCTCTCAGATTAAGAGATGCGTCTGGAAACAGTTCACCGACCAGAATAATTTGCTTAATTTCCTTGTATGTTTCTGCAGAAATTTTTCCCATAATGTTCCTCCTTTAAAATATAAGCACCGAAAGCAGAAAGCTCCCAATCGCTAACTTAAAAAATGTTTATAATTAAAAATATATGGATATTTTTATTGTATATGGATAGAGCAATTTTGTTAAATTCTAATGTACGTTTCAGAAATCTAATGTATGCTATGGAAAATTAATGTTCTTTACAGGAATTTATAAAGTGAAAAAGGGAATTGTAGGAAAGTAAAAAGCCGAAGGAACACCATCTCTTCGGCTTTCTTGGTGAATACTAATCTTATTGCAAAATTAAAAGCTGTTAAATAAACAAGATAACTTTATGACGAACAAAAAAGAAAGAGGTGCATGTTAGGATGCACCTCACGAGAGTTTTATTGGAGATTCAATTTTATTTCACTCACAAGAATGTTCATTGTTTCTTCAAATCTTGTTTTAATCTGACACTCCCAGATTATTATCACTTTCCATCCTATCTCTTTGAGAGCATAAATATTCCTTTTGTCTCTTTCAATATTCTTTTCAATTTTCTCATTCCAATATTCAACCCTACTTTTAGGGATGTGCGAATATCTACATACACCATGACCATGCCAGAAACACCCATGTATAAATATGGCAACTTTATATTTCGGAAGGATAATATCTGGTTTGCCAATAAACCTTTTATCATTAATCCGATATCGAAACCCCTTAGAGTATAACCATTTACGCACATGTATTTCTATAGAAGTATTCTTGCTTCGTATTTTGGACATATTTTTACTTCTGCGTTCTTTAGATATCTTATCTACCATATTTATGCAACAACTGGTTCCATAAAAGAATCCAAAAACTCTTCCGTAACCCCTCGAATTTGTCTACGTTGGCAAAGTGCATATAACTCCTCTACTGCAGAGTATGAAAAGAATTTAGTGTTTAATTGCCTAAACATTGGTTTATTGGCTTCCTCTACAACTTTATTTCTATCTGAATCTGCAGCCACAATTACATAGCGTGTTTGGAAAGGGGGAAGAGCATCATATAAGTTCTTCATTCTTGTCAATCCACTGGTAACACCAGTTGTATGTTCAACCTCAAGTACAGCTGGCATTAATCTTCCATTTTTAAACCAGATTACATCAATAAAATTGGCTGCTCTTTCAGCATTATCAAAAGCAGAAATTAGTCTTTCATCCTGCAGTGATTGTACAATTCCTTCCATCTCGCCCAGGCGCTGTCTCTGATATATTATACCCCTGTCATTTTGTGCCACCCAGGTTCGGAAGTTTAACTGCCTCCCAATCATACACAAAGCAATTTGTATTTGGGCATGCCTACGCTTTATTTCTATATCTATTTCTGGTGTACCTGTTGCGTCTGGAAGAACTAAAGAATCATAAAAAACCTCAATGTTTGGAATTTCACTGATTACAATATCAGTTTCAGCCTCCGTAAGGACACCAAGTTGGTGAGGTGAGTTAGGCATCCACATGAGGTGCTTATGCCCATGTTTGATTGCACTATTGGCACCGATACTTTCTATTCTTCCAGGATAGCAAAAATAGAACAAAGGGGTATGTGCTATGAGGCTTTCTAATACGGACCTCGTATTATAAGAGCCACCTAAAACCCTATCAAAATTAACTGGCTGGTTCTCTCTAAATGCATTTGCAACACGCCATATCATTTGAGAAGATATCGATTCATCAATAGCAGTTTCAGAAGTTTCGCCTTCAGAAGGATTGTATCTTTTTATTGTAATAGGTCCCTCTGGCATTTCCACATGCCTTATTTCAATAACACCTTTTGTACGTGGATTAATATAATTGTAAACCCTGTTTTTTGGTAACTGGTTAATCGCATGAATAATATTTGCAGCTGTTAATACCATTATTTTCCCCTCCAATGAAATTTAATATAGTCTTTGCTAAACCCTTGGCAGCAACATAGGGTACACCATTGCCAACAGTTTTAAATTTATCAGTTAATGTCATGTTTGGTGGCAGTGTGAACTCTATAGGTAGCGATTGAATAGCAAGTGCTTCTGCCGCTGATATCCTACGAGCCTTATAAGGATGCAAATGAACTTCATTATTACCGTAGGCTGCTGTAGGAGAATATCTCCAACGATGCAATCGCTTGTAGGATTTCTTACTGTCATCGCCTTCGTAAACTTTTAACATTTTAGCAAGCCCTGCTTTGGGCTGAAAAAAGTCCTTTGCATTAGGATGATTTAAAACTTGATTCTTTCTAAACCAGAATTCAACTGTCAATTCTTCAGGTATATTATCTGGACACTCAGATACTGAGTTCTCTGAAAAAGCATGTGATTCTGGCCAAGATTTATTCATTAAGTCTTCTTTACTATATTTGATTTCTGACATCCATGGGAAGTTTTCTAATACAAATTGCCTATCTTCGATATTGTATCCTAACTGTTTTAGAAAGTCATTCTTAAAGCCTACAAAAATAATGCGCTCTCTGTCTTGTGGTGCACCATATTCAATAGCATTAATAAGACGCTCTGAAGTTATGTATCCATTATCATGAACCCGCTTTTTGAGTTCATCAAAAAATTCTCGATGAATCTTAGTACGCCAAAGCCCTTTAACATTCTCAAACAAAAAGAAATCAGGTTCCTGTTGGCATATTAAATCTATGTAGGTAGAAGAGAGCTTACCATTTTCTCCATCCCGTCCACGGTTTTTTCCTCCAACGCTGAAATCAGGACAAGGTGGTCCTCCGATAAAACCAATAATCTTTTTTTGGTTCCTTAATGCGTTTATTTTCTGTTCGAATTCTTCATGCTTATTATTAAGTAAATCAACGATATCTCCATTATAATATCCATATTCTGGCTCTTCGATATTCATCTGCTTCCTTGAGTATCGGTAAGCATCTAAAAATGGTTTATAGAATTCATTAACAAATGCAACATCAAACCCTGTTTTTTCAAACCCCAAATCCAGAAAACCTGCACCTGCAAAGAATGAAAATATCTTTACGTCGTTTATATTCATGATTAAACCCTTCCTCTTCAGTATATTCTATATACTACCATTTTCAGCGTAAAAAGAAAATAAGTAGCCTGAATTATATATAAGTTAAAAAGCTATACTCAAAAGGGAATTTAATGTGTATTACAGGAATTTTAAGATTAAAAAGGGAATTTGATGTACGTTTCGGGAACTCTATGTGCATTACAGGAATATGAACTCCCTCTCAATTGGGTATAAATGCTGTATGTTTTGAAAAAGAAAGTGAAAAGCCGAAGGAACCGCCATCCCTTCGGCTTTCTTGGTGAATGCTATGTGCAAAAGATTATCTTTATTATACCAAAAAAACATTTTTTTAAAAGATATTTTTGAGCTTATAATATATTTCATTATGATAGGTATGGTAAACAGCATCGTTCTCTTTACACCTTCCCAACTCGCGGGTAGCTTCAATATCGGACTGTATTTTTCCAACAACTTCCATATCGTCAATGAATTCTTTATCGCCTTCAGTGTGTCTTTCTAAAACTTTGAGTTTTAGCCACTGATGTGGATAAGCCTGTCTAATTTCTTCCCATTTCATATTTTATCACCAACCTTATTATATCACTAAATTTGTTAAATTTGTGAATGGCTAAAATAATAAAAAACGGAATCTAATGTACATTACAGGAATTTTAGAGTAAAAACGAAATCAAATATACGTTACTGGAATATCTTTATGCCCAAAAGGCATGGCTTTTAAACTCTTTAAAATTATGTTTCAAAATTATAAATCGTTATTATTGAAACGTCTCGTAAACAAATTAACAATTTGAGACATTTTTTCTACCATCAAAAACACATTCCAATTTCTTGTAAGGCATAAATTGGAATGATATAATCAATTCAACCGAAATATTTTGCGAAATGAGGTAGATTAAATGAATGAAATACAATTTTTGAAAACCATGATAGAAACAATAAAATACGATGAATATGACCATAAAGATGAATTGCTTGGCATTTTGAGAAATTCCATAATTACATTCGATAAAACAAGTAATTTCACTCGAAAAACATGGCAATGTTGGGAAAATGTCGACCTAAGAGTACCTATACCAATGCTAAAAGTTGCAAGAAATTTTAAAACAGAATTAGTAAAACTGGCCTCTATAGTATACATAGAAACTCCAGATTATGATTTTGGGGATTTTAATATAAAACCAAAACCAGTAGAACTCGATGAAGATGAAAGTATTGAACATGATGTTTTCTTTGATGATTTAAAAGATACAATAATACAAGGGATTCGTAATGCTAAGTATACAATATGGGTTGCTGTAGCCTGGTTTACTGATAATGTGATATTTGAAGAGTTAATGCTAAGAAAAAAAGACGGAGTGCATGTACGGATTATTACATCAGATGAATCATCAAATCAGCATATTATGGATAAGTTGGAAAGGAATTTTGATGTAGTTAAAATCCCACTGAAAGGGAAGTATTTATCAAATAGGCTTCATGATAAATTCTGTATAATTGACTTTGAATTTGTAATGCACGGTACTTATAATTGGAGTAAGAATGCTGAAGGAAACGATGAGACTTTGGCTACTGCTCTTGACCGTGACTTTGTGAGAAAATTTGCCGATGAATTTATGAGGTTATATCAAGAAAACAAATGAAATTCTTATCTACAAGTGGAACCTCGTCTACAAAATGCATAAGGTCAAACAAAATGTTTTACCATGAATGGAGAGGGATATTTTATGGCGGATAAAATAATGAATTCTCTTCTTATAGGCAACGGACTTGACATTCAAGCTGGAGGAGATGATTATCTGAATAAGTGGATAATAGTCCGTCTACTGGCTAAAGCAAAAAATGGTAAGTATGATGTGTTATTCATGGATAGTGAAGATGCAAAGCCAACTTTAACTGGTGATGAAATTGTTGAATTGTTTAATGGGATGGTTGACATTGCGAATAAGGCTCTTGAAAACAAGTACGACCAACTCGTTAGTGATTATGGTGATAAAGATGTAATAGAAGCTCTCAATGATTTTAAAAAACGCTATACTTTTAAAATAGCCAGTATCGAAGAAATAGGTATGGAAGATTGGGTATTAATGTTATTACTGTTTTTAATCGAACAAGGCGACATAATAGACAAATATGAAGCGGCTAAACAGGGGTTTGAGCGCATGGTTTTTGATTCGATTTATTGCGAAGGTAACATACAACGATTAAAAATGGGAAAATCATCAAAACTATATTTTAGCAATTTTGACAATATATTTACACTCAATTACGATAATTCTCTCGAAAAATTAACCAATCAACCTGTTTTTCACTTACATGGCGATTTTTATACAAAAAGCATTTCAGAAAACCCCGACAACGCATATGGTTACTTACGTAAGCAAAATGGGCAAAATTTATGGTTCGCCCCACAATATGAGCATTGTAATTGTAATGCAATTCTTGATTTTAGTGGTAGTCGTAAGTACAATTTTGCCACAAGTTTAACGAAAGCATTTTTTGAATTTGAAAAATTTAAAGAAGCATACTCCTACATCGATAGTCTTGAACAGATGCTTGAAAAATTTCCTGCTGAACAAAGGGATATCATTCATATCGGTATTGAAAAAAATCTTCCATGTGGTCATAACTATCATTTTCAAGATTTTGAAAAATCAAATGGCACATTAACGATAATTGGATTAGCACCGCAAAATGATAGTCACATTTTTTCATGCATAAATAAAAGCAATATTGAAAAAGTTGTGTTTTATCATTATTTTGGTGGAAAAAGTGATGATGAGGTTGATGCGGAAATCAAAACTATAACTTTGGCAATAACTAAGCCTTACATAATAAAGAATATTAAAAAAGTATGGGATGAAATCAATCTATCGAAACCTAATAATAGCACAACATATACCCAGATTTTACTAAGCAGAAAGAGAAATGACGACTTTTTGAATCTATTTAATTCGCTTTATCCAAATGCTACTGTTTCAATCGAAGATATTTTGCGGCAGTTGAGGTCAATTCCAGTAACAACCGAAAAAGCTATATGTAAGATGATGGCTTCTGAAATAATAAAAGAAAAGTATCACACTACTCCACAATCTGAAAAGGAACTTTTTCGGCATTTTATTGATTTTGGAAAAACTCTAAAAATAGCATCAATAAGTCCTCAAACTCTCTATTTTCTATATTTCATAAACTCGCAAACAAATGGTAAAAAAAGCAAATCAGCAAAAAGGCGAAAATAGGATTGCTTCGGAAACTATTTGAAACAGAAAAAATATAGCTGGCATTGACAAGATAGTGTAAAATAAATCATTCTATTTCCATTACAATTGTATAATCAGATTTTTAGCCTGTTCTTGCAATCAAAACCAAGGTTTTCAGGGGTTTTCAGATAAAAACGTGTAAAAAGATAATTTCAACCCCTTTTCCTTAACATTTCTTGAAATCTATATACAATATCTATTTAGCATTTTTTTAAAACGAAAGGGGATTTTAAAATGCCAATGTACGGATACGCACGATGCAGTACAGATAATGTCAAGCAGGACATATCACGTCAAATTCGAGATTTGAAAGGGGTAGGAGTAGAAGAGGAAAACATTTTTTTGAGTATGGCTCTGGGACCAAAGCAGACAGGGTGCAGCTAAAACGGCTGATGGATAAGTGTAATGCAGGTGACACTATAATTATTACTGAGGTAAACCGTATTACCAGAAGTACAAAACAGTTGTGCGAGATAATTGAATTTGCAAAAGACAGAAAAATAAAGCTAATACTTGGTAGCCTTATCGTTGATTGCATCAAGACACTTGACCCCATGACAGAGGGTATGTTGAAATTAATGGGCGTTTTTGCAGAGCTTGAAAGAAATATGATAAGCCAAAGGGTTAAGAGCGGTATGGTTAATACAATATCAAAAGGCAAAATAGTAGGCAGACCAGCAATGACAAAAGAAGACATACCTTCTATTGTGGTTAAAGCTTATGAACTTTTAAAAGGTGGTAGGATTAATAAGTCTGAATGCTCACGAATGTGCTCAATTTCACGCCCATCTTTATACAAGTACATAAAAATTCTTAAAACAGAAAATGCGTAAAAAAAATAACCACCAGATGCTTAAGGCATGCATGGTGGTTATTCTTTTTATGCTAAAAGGGATGTATGTAAACAAATTATGTATCATCGGGCCAGTTAAGACAGGAAGCTAACATAGTTAGCACTGAGGATTACCCTCAAACATATTTTTCACGTTTGTCTTTACGTTGGGAAAACACTATAACCCAGTCGGCTGCAAAAAAAATTGCAATCATCGGTTTAAAATAACCGATTTGTCCTCGTGACGGGTGGACTGCCGATGTCAATTATAAACGGCAAATGAAACTGTTTTTTCTGTATATTATACGACTCATGTGTTTCCATAACCTTCCGAGGGAGATGAAAACGAGAAGACCAAACAAAAAGAAAAATAAAGACCAATACGACAAATGGAGTCTTATCGGAACTTATAAAAATAAACAGAAAAATAATTGATGTTTTTATTATATTAGTATTTTAGTTTTTGTTAAATTTAAAGAAGTGATTGCATTATATCTTGTCCCACAGACTGGTTTTATCCCTGTGCACTTAAGCGTCCTTTTCCGTTTTAATAATTTTAGCATTCCCCCATCTATTCTCGACATCCGCAATGAGGTGGGAGACATCTGTTTATTGTTATATGGATATAAGTTTGTTTTTCGGAATCATAATTAATCCTCAACTTCAATATACTTTATTTTTCTCAATATGAATGCTGGAAGTGTCCCTTCAAGGACATCTACAATTCTTTTGTTAATTTTTGGATTCTCAATACTTCCACTTTCATAAAGAACTTTATTATCTATTTTATTTATTTCTGAATAAATAATTTGTTCTGCATCGCAAGCCACAGCAATATTAGGATTGTGCGTTACAATTATTACTTGCCTTTTCTTTTTTGCTTTTCTAATAAATGGTACTAACTTTTCAAATACAGACTGGTTATCAAGATTA
Organism: Bacillota bacterium; assembly: GCA_023433505.1. GTDB lineage: Bacteria > Bacillota > Clostridia > Acetivibrionales > DTU013 > MnB-11. The sequence continues at coordinate 107,199 of JAEZCO010000087.1, forward strand.
TCTTCTGGCTGGTCAATAATTAATGGGCAATTCTCTCTATCCAGGGCTAAATAGAATAAGAGCAAAATCCCACCTTTTTCACCTGGAGATAGTTGTTCTAAATACTTATTTCCAAGTCTTAACTTGTATTCAATTTTAAGATAATCGAGAGAAAAAAGTAAATCATAAAACTCATTTCTATTTTTCACCAATTTATTAACTCTACTCATATCAGCAATTATAGCACTATATATTTCGTCAATGAATTTAGAAACATCCTCAAAATTATTAAAATTGTATTTAGCAACTATTTCTTTCATTTTTATATAACCTTCTGATTTCCCTTGAAATAGGCTAACTACCCCCTGATTAATCTTATTTAGAAAATCTTCCACGGTAGAATTTTTTGCAAGAATATCAACAGAAAAGTTAATACCTTTCTGTTCATCCTCACCTATTTCTCTTAAACATTCAATAGCGTACTTATAGATATCTTTGTAATAGTTAACTTTTTGAGCAAGTGACTCATAAATCCTATTTGTAACTTCTCCCCTTTTTAAGGTGGCGGATTTCAAATCGTTTTTAAGATATTTCTTTAAGTATCTATATTCTTTCATTAAATATTTAAAAGATTCATTTTTATCTATTGCACCGATTAATTCTTTTTTTCTATTTTTCCAATTCTGCAATTCATCAAGATAATTTTGATAGTCTCTTGTTTCCGAATTAACTTTAGTTATTATTAAAGTTTTATCATTTAATAATATTTCTTTTTTTCTGTATAAGGAGTCCTCTGTTTGTTTTTGTTTGTCTTGCTCTAATAATTTGTAAATTTGTTTCTTTTTTACAGTTATCGTTTCCATATACTTCTTAAATATATCATTATTAATTTTTAATTCGATTATCTCCTCTACATTTTCCTTGATTTCATATTTTTCAAAGGTTTGCTTAATTTCCAAATGAGTTTTGTCATACTTATCTTTAATATCATTAATTTTTTCTTTTATATGATTAAAATCAGTCTCAAAAATATTGTACCTTTTCAATAATTCTTCTTCTTTCCGTATTTGTTCCTCTATTTCTTTAATATTACAATCTATTTCAAATAATTTTTTGTTTTCTTCAGAATATTCAAAGTTATCAGGTGCATCTTTAGTTTCAGGTTTAAGTTTCTTGTGAGCAATTATCTCATTAATCTTTGATTTAATTTCATTTTTTATTGTGTCACGATATTCTTTGATACTTTTATTTTCTAAAGCAATAATTTCATTATTAAGTTTTTGTAGTTCAATTTTTGAAATATCTATCTTATCATCTATACTACTACATAAATAATTAATTAATTCACTAAATGTACGTTTCCCTAATTTTTCAGTCTCTGGTAGATAAGAAAAAATCATCTTATTTATTTCTTGAACAAATTCATCTCCCAAATCATTACATACATTTTCAATATATTTCTGAGGTAAATACTTAACTCTCTCAACCTCTGATGTATTAACTTTTACGGAAAGTGGTTTAAAACCCGTTTCACATCCGTCATACCACAAAAGTGATGATTCAAAGTATTGTGCCAAATTTTCAGGCATCTTACCAAATCTATCTTTATTCAAAAAAGAGAAATAATCTTGATTCTTACTGTTACTTACTAATCCTAATATATCAGCAAAAGCACTTTTGCCACTCCCTTTATTTCCTATTACAGCTACAAGACCACTGTTCAATTGTATTGAATTATTAAACCAATCATCACAAGTATACTCTACAGTTTTTTTAATATAAATTGAATCAATATAATGCGACTTATTATCGTCTACAATCTTAATTTTTTCGGGCCTTTTACCAATATACACTCTATCACTTGGCTCATTCAACACCTGTAATAATCCCTCAAAAGTAGTATCTGACTTTATCCAACAATATGCTTCATTATCTGGTATAAACAATTTTTCATACGAGTGTGCATCAGAACCCCATATACATGGCTTTTTACTTCCAAACTCTTTTTCGGTATTATTCTCAAGGCCCCATTTAATAGTATTTGCATTAGTACTAAAAACCATATTAGAAAGTGAGCAAAGTATTTTTCTTACATTATGTCCCTGTCCATTCCAATCAATTAAACTTATATAATCATCTGCTAAAATTAGTAGATGTTTATCTTTAAAAAGACTTACAGAATTTTTCTTTAAAATTTCTTCAATTTCAGTTATTTCTACATACGTATTCATGCACCCTATAAAATAATCTGTCTTATCTCTAAATGATTCCTGCTCACCTTTTAATTTCTTACCCAATTCAATAATATTACATTTTTTCAGTTTTCTTGTTTCTATTCCGTCAGTAGGAGTACTTTGATAATGGATATCTAAATTGTGCAAAAAATTTTCTTCAATGTCTACAATACTTACATTATTAGAAAAAATCACATGATAATTTAGCCTTCTTTCTGGACCATCCTTTTTGCTTTTAACAACCTTATCTATTCTAAACTCTATATTAGGTAATATTAATATGCTTTTAACCTTATCAAGATAATCACTATCTATATTTATTTCTTCACTAAATAAATCTCTTAATCTATGTTCATTATTAAGATAATCATTCACTATTTTTTTGTATCCATCTATTGAAAAATAGTCAGTGATTCCAATAGCACTTATCTTGTTTTTAATGGCTTCATTAAATATAGTTTTGACGTACTTGTCCCAATCATCACCATACTCATTATTTAAAACCGATTCAGGAGTATGTACATGTAAATCCCACTTTCTCCATTCTGAACCTCTAATAAAAGCTCCCATTTTACCATCTCCCCAAATATAGCCTATATTTCACTAATAAATAATACCCTTAATATATTACCATATTTTGTAGTTACCTGCCATTATTATATCTTTTATTGCAAAATAGGCTTAAAAATACTTTATTAACCAATTTTTATGCAGCGGGGCCTTTTATACACACTATAAAAATAAGAAAAATTCCACCATTTATTTAAATCAATATAGTAAAGGAAGTGTTTGTCGTGGAAAAAATTGAGTTTATCGTGGAAATTGACAGTATTGTGACAGTAAAGAAAACAACATGGATAACGGAAATAAGACTGCACAATAATAAAAAAAATATCCTAATACTAAACAAGTAGTATATTTTTTTATATTTTTTATTAAATTTTTTTAAATAGGTTATATTATTATCAGATGTTAAATTTCAAATTTATGGAGGTGATGCCCATGACCAACTCTAAAAGAGTGCCCAATAGACTGATTTCCGAAAAAAGTCCATATTTACTCCAACATGCTTATAACCCTGTAAACTGGTTTCCTTGGAGTGATGAAGCTTTTGAAAAAGCAAAGCTTGAAGACAAGCCTGTTTTTCTCTCTATTGGGTACTCGTAGCTTGGTGCAAGAAACCGACTTGTCATTGGTGCCACGTCATGGAGCACGAATCCTTTGAGGATGAAGAAGTTGCAGAGCTCCTGAACAAAAGCTTCATTGCAATAAAAGTCGACCGGGAGGAGCGTCCCGACATCGACCACATTTACATGACCGTTTGTCAGGCTTTGACTGGGCACGGCGGCTGGCCGCTGTCTGTTTTTCTGACACCGGACCGAATCCCTTTTTATGCCGGTACTTATTTCCCCAAGCATGACCGCATGGGCACACCTGGCTTTATGACCCTGTTGAACAGCATCACTGAGGCCTGGAAGAATCAACGGGATATCCTTATGGAAAATGGCGGCAAAATTGTGGCGTCCATCAGCCGTGAGCATGAAGCTGTAAAGGGTGTCACTTTGGATGAAAATATTATTTCCGAGGCATTCGGACACTTTAAAGATGACTTTGACGAAACCTTTGGCGGATTCGGTCATGCACCCAAATTTCCTACTCCCCACAACCTATTTTTTCTCCTGCGCTATTGGCATTCTACAAAAGACAGTACCGCACTGGAAATGGTGGAAAAGACCCTCGACGCCATGCAAAGAGGCGGCATATATGATCACATAGGCTTTGGCTTCAGCAGGTACTCTACCGACAGAAAATGGCTGGTGCCGCATTTTGAGAAAATGCTTTACGATAATGCCCTGCTGGCCATTGCATATCTTGAAGCCTATCATGCGACAAAAAAAGCGCATTTTGCTGAAACAGCCCGACAGATATTTACTTATGTCCAAAGGGATATGACCTCGCCGGAAGGTGCTTTCTATTCGGCTGAAGATGCGGATTCCGAAGGCATCGAAGGAAAGTTTTATGTCTGGAAGGTTCACGAAATAAAAGAGGTTCTGGGCGAAAACGACGGTGAGGAATTCTGCAAACTGTTTGACATTACCGAAAGAGGTAATTTCGAAGGCTACAATATTCCAAATCTCATCAAGCAAACTTATCCGGAAGGCCGCAAGGCCTTTGTGCAAAAATGCAAGGATTTGCTATTCAACCACAGGGAAAAACGCATTCACCTATACAAGGACGATAAAATCCTTACAGCCTGGAATGGGCTGATGATCGCAGCCATGGCCATTGGCGGAAGAATCCTTGGAGAAGAAAAATATACGAAGGCCGCGGAAAGAGCTTATGCCTTTGTGCAGACAAAGCTGGTGCGGAATGACGGCAGACTCATGGCCAGATACAGGGATGGCGAAACCTCGCACCCGGGGTATGCCGACGATTATGCCTTCCTTGTCTGGGGTTTGATCGAGCTTTATGAGACAACCTTTAGTCCCGGATACCTGGAGCAGGCATTACGGCTAAACAGTGATCTTATCAAGCTTTTCTGGGACGGGGATCAAGGAGGCCTGTTTATTTACGGCAGCGACGGCGAGCAGCTCATAACCCGCCCAAAAGAGGTCTACGACGGTGCGACTCCTTCCGGCAATTCGGTTTCCGCATTAAATTTCTTAAGGCTTGCCCGGCTGACAGGACAGCATGAACTGGAAGCCAAAGCACATCAGCTGTTCACAGCCTTTAGCAGCAATTTGTCCTCATATCCAAGAGGATATTCCTACGCGCTGACTGCGCTTATGTATGCCAAAGCAGCCTCCAGAGAAGTCATCGTCGTTGGTAACGGTGAGCCGGCAAAAACAGAAGCATTGCTGAGCGTGATAAAGGACATTTATAGTCCCTTTACTGTAACCATGCTCCTGGATGACAGAAACAAGTCGTTAACATCCGTAGCCCCCTTCGCTGCAAACTACACAACGGTAAACGGAATTCCGGCTGCCTATGTTTGCGAAAATTTTGCCTGCAGTTATCCTGTTATGGATGCAGGGCAATTAAAAGAAATGCTTCTTCCCTCCTGAGGAAAACAGGCCGGTTGAGCTTTTAAACAATGGCATTTGACTTATCGTAATAAAATAAACACAGAGATTATGCACATACCGAAAGGAACACACACGAAAACCATTCCAATAAGTTATACAAATGGCAGGGGCGGGCGGTTTAGCCCTACCCCTATGTCTTTTTGGGACTTCATGAAATCGATTCCCCTAAAATTTTCAGCGCCCTCAACAGAACTAAAGACTTTTCTAATAACTTCCCGTATAATTTCTTTGTAACACATTTAGTCTGGGATTTTGCGAATCCGTAAATTCCAAAAGCTTGAAAGGAGGTGATAAAATGACGCAGATTGAACTGCTGCACGCTTTGCAATTGATCTTGGTGATGGTTGTTTTACTAGCAATCACCTACCGTATCGTCTATTCGTTGAAATCCTTTACCTGCATGATGACCGAAGCCCTGCGCTATTCGGAAGTCAAGTCGGGAATCGCCTATTCAAAAGAACTCACCGTAGTCGAATGTGAAAGCTACCACAAATATCATATCTGGAGATTTTATTTATTTAGTTGAATAACGCCCTCCGCATCGTATACTTTCGAAAATGTCAAGGCCGTATATGCCTTTGATCAGCTTCATGCTGCAATCCGGCGGCGGCCGAAAGGGTACCATTGATTAAATTTATGCTGGGAGGCGTTATTTTTGTTCGATTTTATTGCAATCCCTCTGGGACAGTTTTTATATTTTCTATATACTCTTTTCGGAAATTACGGCATCGCCATCATCATCTTCACTTTAATCATCCGTTTAATTTTATTGCCGTTAACCATAAAACAAAGCCATTCCATGAGTAAGATCAGTACACTGCAGCCGCAGTTGCAGGAAATACAAAAGCTTTATAAAAATGATAAAGAAAAGCTGCAGCAGGAAACGGCGAAGCTTTATCAGGAAAACAAGGCAAACCCTCTCGGAGGATGCTTGCCTACACTGATTCAAATGCCGGTTTTATTCTCGCTCTTCTATGTAATCACTCAACCCTTGAAGTTTATGCTGTCAAAAACTCCGGAACAGATAGAAAAAATAGTAAAAGTCATACCGGAGCTTGTAAAAAATACGCAATACATCCAAATCGACGCCTTGAATTATATCAAGGAGCACATAAATGTCCTGTCACAGCTGGGCGGAGTTTTGAAGGAAAGTGAATTGGTCAATTTAAACTTTTTGGGTTTGAACTTAAGCTGGGTGCCGAAGCTGGATTTTAATCTACTGCTTGGTCCGCAGGCAGTCCAGTATATTGTATTGGCCCTCCTGCCGCTTATCAGCGCCGCGGCGATCTTTATTTCCACAAAGCTTTCAATGAAGATGAACACTGCAAGCACCGGGAGCAAAACAACGCAAAATTATATGCTGCTTGCCGGCCCGCTGATGACTTTACTTGTATCCTTTCACATGCCTGCTGGCGTGATCCTATATTGGATTGTGGGTTATGTGTTTCAGATCCCCCAACAACTGTATATCAATAAGTATGTCTACAAGCACAGTGCCGCAAAGGCCGATGAAGCTGCAAGCTAGCTCTCTCCAAATGCTAAAGGCTTATTTCCTCCGGCAGCCCGGCTGCAAAAAGGACTTCCCGAAAACGGAAGTCCTTTCTCTGCAAATCTATAGGTGGTATCTTTTATCGTTTGGATAAATATTTTATTTAGTACCTTGCATTCAAAGGTAGCGTGTGATATTATATATCCAGAAGGATTATCCAGGAAAGGAAATGATGCAATGAACATCCAATTGAAAAAAGGCGTGTTGGAACTCTGTGTTCTCAGTATGCTGACGAAGAAGGACTGTTATGGCTATGAGCTGGTCAATGAGATATCAAAAAACATAATGATTGCCGAAGGTACCATCTATCCCCTGCTCAAACGTCTTAAGGACGAAAACTACCTTACCACCTACCTTGAAGAGTCGCAGGAAGGTCCGCCGCGAAAGTATTACAAGCTGACTTCACTGGGCGAAAAAACCAAGGACACACTGGCAAAGGAATGGTTCACCTTTGTAAAGGGAGTTAAAAATATCGTCGGAGAGGAGATGACGGCATGAACAGGAATGAATTTTTGAGTATTCTTGAAAGATCGCTTGGCAATATGGCTCAGTCCGACAGAATCGATATTCTATATGATTACAAGGAGCACTTCAATATAGGAATGGCAGAAGGAAAGTCCGAGGAAGACATTTGCCTGGCGCTTGGAGATCCGAGGACAATCGCCAAACAATACCGCGTCGACCACATTGTAAAGCAGGCAGACGAAAACAGGACCGCCGGCAATATTTTACGGGCAATCTTTGCAGCATTAAGTCTTGGTTTTTTCAATCTGATCATTATCCTGCCGGTGTTTTTCACTCTGGTAGGAATACTGCTGAGCCTGTACGGGGCCGCCGTTTCCATTACCGTTGCCGGGGTAGGCTGTTTGCTGGCAGTTATCCTTCAGCCCGTATTTCCCGACTTCATCAATATTCCAACGATCAACCAGGGCGTAATCATCTTCGGTTCCGTAGGCCTGACGGCTATGGGGCTGCTATTCAGCGTAGGGTGTATTAATGTTACAAAGTTTTTTTACCATATTACCATCAAGTATATAAAAGCAAATATCAAAATTATAAGCAAATAGCAAGGAGTGAAGCGATATGTTTCAAGGAACTAAGATGAAAAAGTTTGTTGTCATACTGGCAATTGTCATGGTAGCCTCATTTGCTCTGGCGGCCATTATCTTCGTCGGAGAATACGGAAGAAACGGTTTTGCAGGGCTGGAAAACAACCTCCGCCCCGCTGACGCAATTGATGTAAACGAGGAAAAAACTGAGGCCATTTCAGGAATAAAGAATATAAAAGTAAGTACTTCAAGTGATGATATCACCTTCATAGCGACAGACGGCAAGGAAGTCAAGGCACATTATCATGGGTATTATAAATCAAACGATAAGAATTTCAAGCCGGAATTTACAGTCACCTCCATAGGAGATGAATTGACAATTAAGGTAAGTAAGAGCGTAGGCATGCTAACTATAGGCAACCTCTCCTACTCAACGGACTTAAAGCTGGACATCTATCTTCCCCGCTCCTACTCGGATAATTTGCAGATCAATGTCACCTCGGCAAAAATCAACATTGACGAGCTGAACCTCAACAACTTCATTTGCAAAACATCCTCCGGGGATGTGGCGGCCGGCATGATTAATGCCAAAAAAGCAGAGCTGGGGACGGCATCCGGCAGCACAAAAATCAGCGGCAGCTATGACAGCTTCGTTTTCAACTCCACCTCAGGCGATTTTTCCACCAATGGGATAACCGCAGCAAATGCAAACTTCAGTACCGCATCAGGAGAGGTCAGAGGAAATGTCTCATCCGATGTTCTGCAGCTGCATTCCACGTCAGGTGATTTGACACTGGATCCGGTTAACGCAAAAAAATGTACCGTTGATACAGCCTCGGGCCATACGACCCTCAGGGGAGTCCCCGGAGAGATTTACGCTACATCATCCTCAGGAGACATAGACCTTGAATACAAGGAATACAACCACAATATTACGATTAAAACAGCTTCAGGAAAAACTGAAATAAAGCTGCCCGAAAATCCCGAATTTGCACTTTCCTTCAAAACCTCAGCTGGCTCCGGTAAATGCGCTTTCCCTCTGACAATCACAGGCGCTCAGAAGCGTAACAATATTGAAGGCACAGTGACAAGCAACCGCAACAGCATCAGTGTTAGCTCATCTTCAGGAGATTTGACAATTAAAAGATAAGGAGTGTCAGTCACCTAACTTATTTATTCATTCAGACAAATGTCTATCTCTAGGGACAATGGGAACGGCTCCTGTTGTCCTTAGATTTGTTATTTTTAGTCTTCATTTGTCATCGTTGTGAAACTCTGCTGAGCTTCCACATTGGCGGTATAGCAACACGTGTGTCATTGCGAGTAGGACTCAGTGAAGCGCGACCTACGGCCTGATGAGTTAGTCCTTCAATTTCAGAGGCATCCGATCATATGAATAAAACGTGCAATAGCCAGGGTCCTTGTAAGAGCCCTGGCTATTGCACACGATTAACTTGTTACCTATTCCTATTACAGCTCAACGCACAGGCTCACCATACTACTTGCGCCGACATTGAAGCTGACTGTATCTTCCTTGATCTGTATAGCTCCCTCCAGCTTGTTTTCATTGATATCCACCAGCCATGCGTCCGATATTGCCCGGGCAAATTTCAAAACTGCGGTGGTACCGGTTCCGGAGGTCTCATACACCCTTACAACCATTCTGGATTTGACTTCCATGTCTTCCGCCAGTTTCACCGCCGATACGGCAACAGTACCGCCTTCGAGACTCATGAAGCTGCCTTCCGCCGAAAGTTTCCCTGAATGCTTCTTTCCTGAAATAAAGCTTACAGGATGGTTATAATCGTAAGCGCTCTTAATCAGCGCCGTATTATCGCTGCAGTCCTCCGCTATTTTCACAGCAAATCCGAACTTGTGTATTCCGTTTTCAGGATACGGATCAGGATCATAGGAACTGCGGATCAGGGTCAGTGAAATGGAATCATCGGTGCACCTGAAGCCATATTTTGTCCCGGAGACAAGCATTACGCCGCTGCCTGCCGTATTCTCCGGCATTCCCAGCGCCCAGCTTCCCGCCGGAACATCCATGTCCAGGGGCGTCCTTACGATTGTGCCAAAAGGAATATCGTATTGATAAGCATTGCAGTTATAAGCCAGCGGCATGTAGAAATTCAGCTGAGGGACGGATTTTCCTTTTTCGGCTCTCTCCTGCCAATCGCAGTTTACTTGGAAATCCAGCCGTGAACTGTTTTGATCCAGTGAAATAACTACCGACAGAGCAGAGCTTCTAAACTTTACATCATAGGCTATCCACTGGCGTAAGGCATTGGAATCAAAATGTACGCCGGAAATCTTAACATCCTTGTCAATATTCATTCTATTCATATACCTGCCTACAACCCAGGCGGTCATCCCCTTGGAGTCATCCTCGTCAATAAGCCTGAATACTCCGGCAGGCCTCTTTGGATCCACCATTTCCCTTCCGGTTTTCTTATCCACCAGAGATAGGACGGAACCGTTGGCTACACTGAAGACAGCCTTTAATTGCCCGTTCTCCAGAATATATTCATAGGGCTTTTCAACTCTGGGATCATCATGAGGGATAACAGGGTCAAAGGTATCTTTTTCATGCAGCAGGTAGGTGGTATAGCCGCAAGCCGGAATTTCGGCATTGACAGCCAGTTTCATATACTTATGTCCCCAGTAATCGCCGGATTGGTGAAATTGCTGGGCATGCCCCGCCATCGCCTGGTATTTTACCGGCTTACCGGCTTTATCCAGCACTTCGATTCTTCTCATATCCCCGGGCCAGTCCCAGACGGTGATTTCTACGATTTCACTGCGGTTATATGCGGAAGGATTGAACAAATGGTATATCCTTGATTTCCCGGCTCCTCTTTCTGTTTGGGGCACACCGTAATCATAGATGCCAAAGCCTACTCCTGCCCCTTCGGAGATTGAACCGGACAGGCTTTCGTCACTAACAGGCAATGCCGAAGTATCCACCTGGGCCGCAATGTTCCTCAGTGCTTTGCTTATACTTGTATTTGCCGCAGCCAGCACCTGTTGGAACTGCCCCATGGCGTATTCTCTTGTTTCTATTACACCCGAACCGGGGATAATGTCATGAAAATGATTGAACAGTACCTTTTTCCAGGCTTCTTCGAAGCTGCTGCCGGGATATTTCCCTCCGGCAAATTCGGATGAGAACGAACTGAACAGCTCCGCTTCATTGAGCTTTGCCTCGCTTATCCTGTTGGCCAGCTTTATCCTGGTCTGGGTCGTATAGCAGCCGCTGAAAATAAAATTCAGTTCATGATCTACCACCGGAAGTTTCTCCGAAATACTTTCCAGGCGGCTGAAATATTCTGCAAAGGTTCCGAATTTGATGGCAGGGAATACAGGCCAGGCCGACATTTCAAGAAGCTTTTCAATATCCCGCCTTGTAGGCCCGCCGCCATGATCGCCTACTCCATAAACCTTAAGGACCGCGTCCACTCCGTGCTTCCTGCAAAAATCAGGCACATGCTGGGCTATGGCCGAATCAATGGTTGCATTGTACCAGAGGGGTTCCCTGTAAACGATCACGGAGCTTCCCGACGGCGACTGCCATCTGTAAAGGTTGTAGCCGTCATATCCTCTGCAGTGGTAGTAATACTTGACTCCGCCTTTGGTCATTATCTCCGGCACGTTGGCATTGTGTCCGAAGGTATCCGGTTCAAAATCCAGCGCCAGTGAATCCGGGCGGATGTCCAGAAGCCGGGACAAATATTTTTTCGTATAAAGTATATGCCGCGCGAGACTTTCCCCGTTGGGCATGTTTTTATCGGTTTCCACCCAGGTGGATGCAGTTACCTCCCATCGCCCTTCCTTCACTCTGGCCTTTATTTCCTCCAGCATATCCGGGTCATACTCTTCCACAATACTGTAAACCGAAGCCTGGGACTGGGAAAAGGTAAATTCCGGGTACTCATTCATGATGTTAAGCATGGTCCTAAAGGTATCCAGCGTGACCGCAGCTGTTTCGGCAAATCCCCACAGCCAGTTCATGTCAATATGCGCATGGGCCGCACAGATAATTCTTAATGCTTTTGCATCGGCAGACATACTGCTGATCATATCCTCGGCTTTCAATGCGGAAGCTTTTGAAAGGACTCCCTCCTCCTCGTATTGCCGATGCAGATATTTGACCGCCTCTTCAATGATGCCGTCAAATTTTCCATCCCTTGCTTCAGACAGCTTAATCGCATAACCGAGCTGTGCCAGGATCCTCTCCGCCCAACTGCCTGAAGCGGATTTTTTCAGGTCTTCAAAACGAATTCTTTGCAAATTATCCATTGATCTCTCACCTTTCTTATATAAAAGTATGTTGTCCGTGTACCTTGCATTCTATCGCGTATTCTCACCGCAGGAACTCCTGACCACCAATTGAGTCGGAACAGCCGATCGGTAGACCGATATATTCTTCCCCTCTATTTTATCAATAGCCATGTCCGCGGCATTCTGACCAATCAGCATACCGTTTTGCGCTATGGAAGTGAGCGGAGGCGCCGTGAATTCGCATTCCGCTATGTTGTCAAAGCCTACGATGCCTATATCCCGTCCGATAACCAGCCCCTCGCTGCTGAGAATCCGGATGCACTGCAGTGCAATGGCGTCATTTACGGCCAAAATCCCCAACGGAATATGCTGCTTTAATTCAATAAGCTTTTCTTTCAATTCCTCAACGAAAAACCGGTGCATGGGATAGGGATATCGCTTAAGTTCTTCTTCCATATTGATATGAGTAACTGATTTTAGGCCAAATTCTCCAACCGCGCTTAAATACCCTTCCAGCCTTTCATTTACGGAGGAAACACTCGTTTTGTAGGATACAAACGCCACGTTCCTGTAGCCTTGCATGGCCAGATGCCTTACAGCCACATAGGCTCCGCCTGCATGATCGGAGCCAATGTAATCATAGTCGGAGAGCCCCGGATTTCTGTCCAGCAAACCCAGGTATATCCCTCTCTCGTCCAACTCGTTGACGATTTCCGGTAATCTGGTATCATCGCAGGAGAATATGTCGATGCCGGCAACGCCTGCATCAATAAGCCGCCGGATGCAGCGTATTTCTTCCTCCGGCTCCGCTTCACTGCTGCAAGCAATCGTCAGGTATCCTCTTTTCCTCGCCTGCTTTTCATACCCCCTGAAAATCTGGCCTCCAAATCCTTCGATGTATCCGCCCGTAACATATCCCAGCAGTTTGTTTCCCATGGCGCCCGCATTCCCGGGCAGCTCATCGCTTACAAAAGTGCCCCTGCCCCTGGTCCTGGTCAGGTAGCCTTCCTTCACAAGCTCATCCATGGCCTGCCTTATGGGAAACCTGCTTATGCCGTATGTAGTGCAGAGCTCCTGTTCCGTGGGTACAGGATTGCCTCTTTTTAATTCACCTGCCTTTATCTTTTCAATAATCGTCTTTTTCAGCTGCATATAGAGCGGATAATTGGATTTTTTGTCCAGCATTCATTTCCTCCGTCCAAGCATTTGGTATGCATTTGTTATGTCACAATAACTTATTAGATACATTTTATTATGATAATATTCTTATTTAGATAAAATGTCAATCCTCAAAGTTATCTTTTTCTCTCGGAAATTTCATTGCCTTCTAAAAATTAACAAGCCAAAATCAAACAAGAAATAACAAGTTAATGGCATTTTTTTCTTATCAAATCACGAATATACTTATATCGTGCTTAGAAGATTTATGCTTTTAATAAATTGCAATTTCAATTTTGAGAAGGTAGGTTTAGTATGACTCAAAATACGATGAATTCCAGCGGGCTCGCTGTAGAAAGAAAAACTGCACTGAATCGTATGAGCTTTCATAGGCATAAAAAAACTTTTATACTGCTGTCCATGGTACTGCCCGGCGCAATTTGGCTGCTGCTGCTGCGATACCTGCCGATGTTTGGCATCGTGATGGCTTTTCAAAACTTTGAGATTTATTACGATGCTCCAAGCCTTCTCAATAACATTATCCATAGTCCATGGGTGGGATTGCAAAACTTCGAATTTTTGTTTGCTACAAGTGACTGTTGGCATATGCTTTTTAATACGATAGCCTACAATATGGTATTTATCGTATTGGGTACTGTCATTTCGGTGGCTTTCGCGATTATGATGAGCGAGCTTACTACGAAGCGCCTGATGAAAACCTATCAGACGATGATGTTCTTCCCGTTCTTTTTGAGCTGGGTCGTGGCCAGCTACTTTTTATACGCTTTCCTGGCACCGGACGACGGCTTGCTTGTGCATTTGTTCAAGGACGCGGCGATAACCCAGGCCGGGTGGTACAACGATACCAAGCCGTGGCCGTACCTTATTGTATTCGCCCATATGTGGAAGAATGTCGGCTATACTGTTGTACTGTATATGGCAGCCATTGTCGGTATTGACACAAGCCTGTATGAAGCCGTCAGGATTGACGGTGCTTCAAAGTGGCAGCAGATACGCCATGTCACACTTCCCCATTTAACCACGCTGGTTATTGTTCTGCTGATCATCAATGTAGGGAAAATCTTCAACTCCGATTTCGGACTTTTCTACACAGTGCCTATGAATACCGGTAACTTGATTCCTGTGACACAGGTGGTTGATACCTATGTATACCGGGCGCTTATGAGTACCAGCGACATCGGCATGAGCACCGCCGCAGGTCTATTCCAGAGCGCCGTGGGATTTGTCCTTGTACTGATCACAAATACGTTTGTCCGTAAGGTAGATCCGGACAGCGCCATGTTTTAGGAGGAACCGCAGATGAATGCTACTATGACCAAAAGCAGGAGCAATTCCCGCCTGGGCGCCATCAGCGTGCCCTCTGAAATAATACTGCACATTATTCTTTTGGCCTTTGCACTGGCGTGCATCATACCGTTTATCTTTTGCATTATTATTTCATTTACATCCAAGCAGAGCATAATAAATATAGGGTTTTCCTTCTTTCCGCAGGCGTGGTCGCTAGACGGCTATAAATATGTTCTGGATATGGGCAGGCAGCTCTGGGTTTCCTACTTCAACAGTATATTTATTTCGGTTGTAGGTACTCTCGTAAGCGTTGCCATCTGTATTTTATATTCCTACGCTCTATATCGCAGGGACTTTAAATTTCGCAGATTCTTCACGTTATTTGCGGTATTTACCATGATGTTTACCGGCGGGCTTGCACCCACCTACCAGGTAAGCAGAGTAATGCTGGGTCTGAGCGACAATTACTGGGCTCTTATTGTGCCTTTGCTGGTAAATCCGTTCAACTTTATTATCATGCGCACGTTCTTCCTGTCCAGCGTACCCGATTCCATCATTGAGGCTGCAACCATTGATGGCAGCGGAGAATACAACACGCTGCTCAAAGTCATTGTGCCCATATCAAAACCGGGTATTGCCACCGTTGCCCTGCTGACGATTCTGGCGTATTGGAACGACTGGTTCAGCGCACTGCTATACATCGACGACAACAAGTATTTCCCTCTCCAGTTTCTGCTCTGGCAGCTGCAAAGCCAGATCGAATTCCTGGCGGCAAATTCCGGAAGAGGGCTCGAATCGGTTGTCGATATGGCGACACTGCCGACACAGAGCTTCCGTATGGCGGTCGTCGTACTGATCGTTATACCCATAGCGTGTGCGTATCCGTTCTTCCAGCGCTATGTTGTATCCGGCCTTACGGTTGGTTCGGTAAAGGGCTGATGGAATAACACCGTTGTATACGGCATCAAGCTAAGGAGTACCGGAAGTTGCATTTCCGCCAGTGCTTATCGTTGCCGATTACATAAATACTGTCGCTGCCGGAATCTAAACCGGCAAGACAAACTAAAAAATAATTGAAGGAGTGAAGACAATGAAGGCAATGAAAAAGGTTCTAGCAATCGTGATCTGCATGACGCTGGTGCTGTCTCTTTTCGTTACGGTCAGCGCGGCTACCGCAGTCAAGACACCGAGTACGTCGAAATTTGTAACATTGACCTGGATGATGCATGGAAGTAACGTAAAAGACGACACTGCAGTCATGAAGCAGGTAAATGCATTGCTCAAAAAGAAGCTTAACTGCGAGCTGAAGATGAAGTGGGAAGGCTGGGGCACCTATGACCAGAAGCAGACTCTGGCGCTCAACGGCGGCGCTCCGACCGACATCTACTTCACCTGCAGCTGGACTGTCAACACGTATCAAGCGACTGCAAAAAAGGGCGCTTTTGTACGCCTTGACGACCCAAAGAACAATTTGCTTGCGAGCTGTGCTCCAAACCTCTTTAAGACCCTGCCGCAAGTCCTGGCACAGGCTGCGATGACGGACGGCAAGAAGGGTAAAGGCATTTACGCTATTCCGACATACAAGGAAATCGCGCAGCAGTATCATTGGCTCTTCAACAAGAGGATCCTCGACAAGTATAAGATTGATGCGAGTGAGGTAAAAGACCTGAAGGGTCTCGAGCCGTTGTTGAAGAAAATTAAGGAAGGCGAAGGCAAGGATTTCTATCCGATCAACTGCGACTATACGGTTTGGATGAGAGCACTCACAAATACAGACCAAATGGAGAACAAACTGCTGGTTGGCTATGCATTTGATCCGGTTAATCCCTCAAAATCCGCCAAGTCATTCTTCAACCGTAATGCAAGCGCTGAATACAAGGCTTATTGCGAGACGATGCACAAGTATTACGAAGCCGGATATATTAATCCCGCGGCGGTTGCCAATAATCAAATTATGAGTGAAACCTGGCAGAATACCAGAGCGTCCGGACAGTGGGCGTTTGATATTTTCCCATATGTTCCCGGCGATGAAAACTCGCTGACGGATCAGTACAATTACAAGTTTACTGTTAAGCCGGTTCAGGCAGGCCTTATCTCCACCACGTCCTCCCGCGGCGCTATGAATGCGGTTTCAGTCACTTCAAAGAACCCGGACAGAGCTGTAATGCTGCTGAACCTCGTTAATACCGATCCGCAACTGCGTACACTGCTCGCTTACGGCGTTGAAGGCGTACACTATACGAAAGACGACGGCAGAATAGTAATGAAACCGAATAATGGCTTCTCACCTTGGGTTTATGGTATGGCCAATGTAAACATACTGCCTCTGAAGGACAGCGATCCTGCCGACAAATATACAAGGATGTTCCCGAAATTTAACAAGGCCGAAGCTCTGCCCATCCTTGGCTACGCACCGGATTTTGACCCTGTTAAGACCCAGATGGCTACCCTCAACAACCTTGCAGATCAGTACAACACAGGGTTGGTCACAGGTGCTTCCGATCCGGCAACAATACTTCCCGAGTTTAACAAGAAGCTCAAAGATGGCGGAATTGACGCTGTTATCAAAGAAGTGAACAAGCAGCTCACTACGTTCCTTACTGCTAAGTAATAAATAATTGCTGATGCTTGCAATAGTCATATCCCGCAGCAATTATCACGATTTATAAAAAACAGAGTCCGGTACACAAACCGGACTCTGTTTTTTTGTTGGGTTATACCGGCTAAAAGCAAACGAGACAAAAAACTGACATTCTCCGTCTCAGCCTACCACCTTCACGATATTGAACATTTCGTCCAGCACCACCCAATTTTGCGGGAAGGAGGAGCCCAACACCCAATAGCTTGTTCCTCTCAAGCCATAATTGTTTGCCAGCACCAGTTTGGCCTGAACGCTTCTGGCGTCCTCAAACCAAACCTCATGCCTTGCCCCATTGTCATCCGTATAATTGAAATGAGGCGCTTGCAACTTATAGTCATATTCGATGGCAGCATTGTATCTGGCCGCCAGCTTGATCGCATCCTGCGGGCTGACACGTCTGGCCCATCTTCCGCCTTCCACAAAAGGCAGTGTCCAGTCATATCCGTAAAGCGGCATGCCCATCATAATCTTTTTCGCCGGCATGACGGAAACAGCATATTTGATTACATCCTCTACAAGATTGATGGGCGCTACCGCATAAGGAGGCCCGCCCGACCATCCCCATTCATAGGTCATAATGATTACAAAATCGACGATTTCACCATGAGCCCTATAGTCATGGGCACCATGCCATGAACCGGTCTGATAATCCGAGGGCTTGGGGGCAAGCGCCGTAGATACGGGATAATTCAGAGGGCGCAGGGCCGCGACCACCCTTCTCAGAAAATCATTGTAAAGCTGCCTGTTCTCCGGAGAAATCCGTTCGAAGTCTATGTTCAGTCCATAATATCCTTTGTTTCTCATAAGGGTAATTATATTATTGATAAGGGTCCTTTGTATTTCCTGGCTTTTAAGGATGGTATCGACCATTTCCGTATCAAAGTTGCCGTTGCTGAAATTTGTTATCACCATTAACGGAGCGGTCCTATGTCCACGAGCAGCCTGGATGATGGCAGTGTCGTCAATGGGGTTTATGCTGCCGTCTGCATTTACCTGATAGCTGAAGGGACTGATATAAGTAAGATACTCACCAACTTCATTAGTCAATTGGGTTTCTACCTCTGGCGTACTTGGTTCAATATAAGCATTTGTCTCTATATATCCGTATTGCTTTCTCGCCTGAGGAATCCTTAATATCATTCCTACGGATATCCTTTCAGGATTTGTAATCCCATTCAAAGCCGCGATACTTTCGACAGTTGTTCCGTATTTTTGTGCGATGCTCCACAGCGAATCACCTGGCTGTACCCTGTACGCGCTTTCCGTTGACGGTATTACAAGCGCCTGTCCTACTACAAGAGAAGGCAGCTCCTCCAAACCGTTAGCCGCGCTGATACGGTCCATTCCGACACCGAATCTTCTGGATATTTCCCAAAGAGTGTCTCCGGATCTGACAACGTATATAGTCAAAAAACCACATCCTATCCTTCATTTACTATTCCAGTATATTCAGTACCGGCCCGGATGTTTACATAAGCGTGCTACGGAAGTCTGGGAAATAATCAATGGAATTAAGCCCCAAATTAGAGATTTCGCGGCATTTTTTTCTATACCGCTTGTACTGCTGCCCTGCCTCATGCTATAATTATCTTGTATTAATTTCAATACAAAAGATTTAATTTGTTTGTAGACCTAACCCTCCTTCATCTGATTTGGAGAGCTTAGTCCAGACCAGTTAAATCCAAATTAGCCTAGGAGGTAAATTTTATGGCAGACAAAACTTTGACCTGCAAGGACTGCGGCATGGAGTTTGTATTCTCGGAAGGCGAACAGGCCTTCTACAAGGAGAAAGGGTTTGAGAATGAACCCCAAAGATGCCCGGAATGCCGGAAGGCAAGAAAGAACCAGAGAAGAAGCAATACAGGCTTCAATTCGGGAAACAGGTCTTCCAACAGGAATTTTGGAAGCAGCAGGTGGTAAAATTCAAGTCAACTACATAAAAAATGATTTAAATGAGCCAAAAGGCTCTTTTTTTTATACCGGCCGGATATTTACCGGTCATAAAAACTTCGGGATTTCATACTGCAAATTTTTATTCTTTGACATGCTCTCCTATTGGTATATAATATATCTGCATTCATTTATCTTTTATTTTTTATTATTTCAAGTGAGGTGAGTAGTTTATGAAAAATATTCCGCTGTATGAAGTACGCCCGATAAACACTCTCAAAGAAATGCTCAATTTAAGTTCCGAGACCTACGGGGATAAAACAGCTTTTCTTGTAAAAAACAAAGGAAGAGAAAAATATGAAGCCGTAACCTACAAGGAGTTTAAAAATGATGTCTATGCCCTGGGAACAGCACTGTTAAGCCTTGGTCTTTCGGGCAAGCGAATTGCCATCATCAGCGAAAACAGGTATGAGTGGGCCGTTGCGTATATGGCAGCCGTCAACGGCATTGGCGTGGTTGTTCCCCTGGACAAGGAGCTTCCCGTAAATGAAATTGAAAACCTTGTCAACCGGTCAAAAGCAAATGCCATCGTCTACTCGGCCGCTTGCAGGCCTCACATTGCAAATCTCGCCAGCCGTGCCGGCATTATTGAGCACTACATTGACATGGACGCCGAGGACAATGATGAAAAAGGGTTCAAATCCTTTCAGAAGCTTTTGGAAAAAGGCAGAAAACTGCTTGAAAACGGTGACACAAGCTATGAAGCACTTCAAATTGATGCCGACGCCATGAATATTTTGCTTTTCACCTCCGCTACCACCGCCAAGTCCAAAGCGGTAATGCTTTCGCATAAAAATATATGCTCGAATCTTATGGCCATGTGCTCCATGATCTATCTGTATCCCAGCGATGTCTTCCTGTCTGTGCTCCCGCTGCATCATACCTATGAAAATACCTGCGGCTTTCTATGCCCCCTTTACAGAGGTTCAACCGTCGCGTTCTGCGAAGGCTTGAGGCATATTCAGAAAAATCTCCAGGAATCCAGAGCCACCATCATGTTGGGCGTGCCTCTTATTTTTGAAGCCATGCACAGGCGCCTCTGGGACGCAGTGGCAAAGCAGCCTGGTGCGGAGAAGAAATTGAAGCTTGGCTTAAAAATCAGCAGGCTTGCCGGGAAAGTAGGCATCGACTTAAGGAAAAAGCTTTTTGCCCCCATTCATAATAATTTCGGCGGCAAGGTGCGCATGTTCATCAGCGGCGCAGCAGGCATAGATCCGCTGGTGTCCAAGAGCTTTAGAGAATTGGGCATCCTCTTCCTGCAGGGCTATGGTCTCACAGAATGCAGCCCCATCGTGGCCTTAAACAGAGACGTAGACTACAGGGACAGCGCCGCAGGAATGCCTTTACCCGGCCTCAAGGTCCGGATAGACAGTCCGGGAGCCGACGGCATCGGTGAAATCACTGTCAAGGGTCCCAGCGTAATGATGGGCTATTATGAGGATGAGGAATCTACGGAAAAAGTTCTTAAAGACGGGTGGTTTTACACAGGAGATCTTGGGTATCTGGACAGGAATAATTTTGTCTATATCACCGGCAGAAAAAAGAATGTCATCGTGACGAAAAACGGGAAAAACATCTATCCTGAAGAAATCGAAACCCTTTTGGGCAGATGCCCCCATATCAAGGAGTCCATTGTATACGGCAAGGATGACGAGGTATACGGGGATGTGGTAGTTTCAGCAACAATTGTACCCGACCTGGAAAAAATCCAGGAGGATTTTGCCGACAAGCCCCTGACTCCGGAGGAAATCCGCGAACTGATCCATAAGGAGGTCAAAGAGGTCAACAAAAGCCTTGTAACCTACAAATACATTAAGGACTTCAACCTTCGGGAAGAGGAGTTTGCGAAAACCACTTCGAAAAAAATCAAGCGCTATGTGGAGAACCAATAGGAGCCGCCTATGAAAAAAAACCTGACCCTGGAGCAGCAGCTTAAAAGGCTCAAAAGAAAATTTTATATCTTGCTGGCCGGCTTGATTTTATTCGTATCCGCCACCGGAGTGTACGTCTACCTGAATTATGACTACCTTGCCTTTAAGCATTTCATCACAAGCTTTTACATTTATACCGGCGCTATGGACAAAGTCTTTGAAAAAGAGCTGAAGACGGACGTGAAGGGGAAGTATTATTCCTATTTTGACGACCTGGTCATTTCGGTAGTCACAAAGAGGCTCAGGGAGGAGAACAATGACAGGTATACCTACCTTTATACTCCCGAAAGCCTGAAAAATTACCTGGTTTCGGAAAAGCAGGAGGCTGCTCAGTCGGAGATCACTCTGCCCAATGATAAAACGGTTTTATTAAGGCTCACGAATTTCTCCACTTACACCCGCAAATTTATGGAAGACAATTACGGCAAATTGAAAAGCCGTCCGAATCTGATCATTGATTTAAGGGATAATCCCGGCGGGGATATCGATATGATGGTAGACATTTCAGGTATGTTTCTGCCCAAGAAAAGTATTGTGGCCACAGATAAAATGCGCATGCTGAATATCGTGTACAAGGCCAAGGGTCCCTATGCCCTTGCTTATGAAAGCATCATCATCCTGCAGAATAAAAACACTGCCAGCGCATCTGAAAATTTGATTGCCGCCCTGAAAGACAATCTTGACAACGTCACCCTGCTGGGAGAAAAGACCTTCGGGAAAGGCATCGGTCAATTCACGCTGCCGCTGAAGAGGGGATTTGCAGTAAAAGCAACCATCCTCCAGTGGTTTACACCGAAAGGGATAAATATTCAGGGCAACGGCATTGAGCCGGATATCCTTCAACCGGAAGGAGATACTCTTCAAACTGCGTTGGATATTATCGACAAAGGGTAAAAAGAAAGTGGGTAAAGAAAAAGAGGAGTCTTTCGGACTCCTCTTTTATACTTTTATCGCTTTATTTTTATGTATAACCTTGGCGGCGGTGGCCTCTGCTGCTGTTTTTTCACCTGTTTCCAATAAAACATCCGAGTAAACCATCAGGACACGTCTGTCGAATTCATTCAACTTTGCCGTCTTTTTTACTTCCTCTTTAACCATTTCCCAAGGCCCCCCCTTTTCAATCATTATTTTCATTATAGCACATTTGCACAAAATCACAAATCCAATTTTAGTGAATATCAATAAACAAAGGTCATTAAGTTCATTGCAAATCATCCATAACCCAAATATCAGTCGTTTTCAAGCTTTTTCGCGATGAGCTTTTCAAGGGTAGGATTTACATTCAGCAATTCCTTGAGCCGTTTGTATTCCTCCATGGCGGCAGCGCTCTGCTTTCCCGCCTTCTCTGCCCGGATCATGAGGTTCTTGGGAGTCTCAAGAGGCGAAATATATTCCACCAGCGAGACCTTATAGCCCAAAGCTTCCAGCAGCATCCCCCTCAAACCGTCCGTAAGGGCGTC
Organism: Bacillota bacterium; assembly: GCA_023433505.1. Lineage (GTDB taxonomy): Bacteria > Bacillota > Clostridia > Acetivibrionales > DTU013 > MnB-11. The sequence goes on from JAEZCO010000087.1 coordinate 129,825, forward strand.
GGAAATCCTTGCCTTGAGTATGCCATATTTGAAAACATGCTCGAAGGGCTTATAATCCAGCTGGCTCAGAAGCTCCCTGTGACAGCAGGGAACCATGACCATGGCACCCACATGATTGTTGACCGCCAGGGCCATGGCCTCGTCCGTTGCCGTATCACAGGCATGGAGGCTTATTACAAGATCGATATCCCGTCTGGCATGGTAATCCCGGATGTCGGTAACCTTAAACTCCATGTTTTGATAATGAAGATTTTGGGCCATTTTTTTCGACGCTTCGATGACAATGTCCGAATAATCCAAGCCGATAAAATAACAGGGCTTTTTCATAACCTCCCGGATATAGTAATTCAGGACAAATGTCAGGTAGGACTTGCCGCATGCACAGTCAAGTACTGTGATGCTGTCCTTTTTTTGCGCAAGCTCCTCCAAAAGATCGTGGATCAATTCCACGAAATGGTCGATTTGATTATACTTCCGGATCATGTCGTTTTTTACTTTTCCGTCGCTGCTGAGGATTCCGATTTCTTTAAGTAATTCATCGGCATGCCCCAGCTTTATGTAGTAATCCCGGTTTCCCACCTGGGATACTTCATTATGAGGCCCGGCCGTATTTTCCTTGGCATTTTGCCGGGTACTCATTTTTACATTCTTGTTATCCGCTTCGATGAAAATGGTGGTCCCCCGCTCCTCATAGACAAAGGCAACGCTGTCATAACTCACTGCCAGCTTTGAAAGCCTTGCCGCCAGCCAGCCGATCTCCAGCGTTTCGGTTACGCCGTTGAATTTCAGCTGCAATTTGCCGTTCTCTGCGGAAATAACCGCAGGATAGGTTTTTGTACCGGATTTATAGTCTGCCGTAATCTTTTTAAAGAAATCAAAATTATCGGTAAGCCTTTGGCTGATTCCCGTAAGAAATAAAGCGAATTTTTGTACGTTCTGATTGTTCATAAGAGCCCTCCATTTTCTAGTTTGGCATGTGTCAAAGCTGTTGGAGATCGCCACGTCGCACAGCTCCTCGCGATGACACCGGTTGTAAACGGTGTCCGTCACCTATTTATTCACTTATTCAATGCGCATTCACCGGCGATCAATGATCGCCGCTACATTTCCATCCTTTGTGCATGTGTCACATGCAGCATGTCCATTGGTATGAAAAGTAATCTAGTGTAGGGGCAACCACTGGCCGCCCACCCTGAAGGACTTGAATGGCGATCAATGATCGCCGCTACATCTTTTCATCCTCAGGTGTGCCACACATGCGGCATGGACATTGGGAGAAGCAACAAACCTTGCGGGTCAGGGGGACGGTTTTTCTTTGACTCATATAGCGTTTCCGTGGGTTTATGCTCCCATGTGTCATTGCGAGCGTAGCGCGGCAATCTCATCCGGTGCCTGTTTCAGCAGCCCTACCTCTTCTGCTGTCAGCTCGCGGCATTCTCCTGCTTCCAGTTCCGGATCAAGGTCCAATCCGCCCATACGGATCCTTTTAAGGAACAGGACCTTACTGCCGACGGCCTCAAACATCCGCTTCACTTGATGGAACTTGCCCTCGTGCAGCACCAGCTCTATCTCTGAGCGCTGTCCCTCTTTGAGAATGAAAAGCTCCGCCGGCATGGTTTTATAGCCGTCGTCCAATATGACACCCTCTTTAAAACTCTTGACAACGGCTTCCGTTATGATTCCGTCAACCAGAGCATAATATCTTTTCGGAACATGTTTTTTAGGCGAAAGCAGTTCATGGGCCAGCTTTCCGTCATTGGTCAGGAGTAAAAGCCCTTCGGTGTCAATATCCAGCCTCCCTGCCGGAAAAAGGTCAAAGCATTTGAATTTGTCAGGCAGGATGTCCAGAACCGTTTTCTGCTTGTTGTCCTCCGTGGTGGAAATAACGCCGACGGGCTTGTTCATCATAACATAGATGAACTCCCTGTAATTGAGCCGTTCACCTTCTACCTCAATTACACAGCTTTCAGGATTGACCTGCATACCGCTGTCTTTCACCACTGCTCCGTCTACTTTTATTATTCCGTTTTTTACAAGCTGCCTGATTTCACTACGGGTGCCGAATCCGAAATTGGAGAGCACCTTGTCCAATCTCTGTGTCCCCCGCATCAGCTCATTCTCCTCCATCCTTTGGGATACATGTTTTTCAGCATGTCTCCCGTCTGCTTTGCCCACCCTAGCGTATAACCGTCGACACATACGGCAGTGAGGCCTTTCTCTCCATCCAGCATAAGGGTTTCTCCTTTAAGGTAGCTTTTTACTTCATATGTCCCGGATTTCAAGTTTACAGTCCTTCGGACATCCGCCATGGCCAGGGAGGTCACCATTGAGTGCGACGGCTCAAACCTGCCGCTTTCGGCCTCTCCCAGATACCATCCGAATTTTGCCACTTTCAAGCCGTCAAGGCTTGGAATGCCTTCCGGCAGCAGGTAAATATTCCTGCCCTTTAAAGTATAGCTGCCTTCAGGGGTAAAATCGACGTTTTCGTTTATAAATTTCAAATATGCTTCCGGTATGGCAGTTACAGATTCTTTTTGCGGCAGGACGTTTTTTCGGTTTTGCAATGGAGCTGCCGTATTTCCCGGTGTAATTTCTGCTTTTGCTGTTCCATCATTAAAATCAGGTATGTTCTGTATACTCTCTGTTGAGGCCATCCTATCCCTTTTCTTTAAGAGAGCCGCAAAATGTCCTTCGCCTTTTACCCTGTGGGGCCAGAGCCTCACCGTGCCAGCCAGCTCCGGATTGCCATCCGCCCATTCCGGCCTCCCCGGCTGCATCCCTGCAACTCTGGGTATCGCTATGACCTCATACTGACGATTTTGTTCCAGGAAGTAAGAAATCATCCTCTCATCTTCCTCCGGCGAGAAGGTACAGGTGGAATACACCAGGGTACCTCCGGGCTTCAGCATCCTGTCCACACTCTCCAGTATTGTCCGCTGCATGCCCGAGCAGGTTTCGCATTTAAAGCTTTCCCAGCTCCTGGCGGCATCTTCATCCTTTCTGAACATGCCCTCTCCCGAACAGGGAGCGTCAATGAGAATCCTGTCAAAATAGCCTTCAAATCTTTCCGCGATCTTTTCCGGCGTCTCATTGAGTACAACAGTGTTTCTTACACCGCACAATTCAATATTTTTTACAAGTGCTTTCACTCTGTCGGCATTAATATCGTTGGCTATTATAATCCCGGCGTTCTGCATTGCCGCTGCGATCTGAACTGTCTTCCCTCCCGGCGCCGCACAAAGGTCAAGGACCCTTTCTCCGGGCTTTGCTCCCAGGATCGCTCCGGGCAGCATTGCGCTGGGTTCCTGTATGTAATAGAGTCCTGCATGGTAATACGGGTGCCTTCCCGGATTTTCACCCTCCGGGTAATAAAAGCCGTCGGTTGTCCACGGCACAGGCTCCAGCTTGAAAGGTGAGATCCTGAGAAACTCATCGACGGAGATTTTCAGCGTATTGACCCGCAAGCCATAATGCCTTGCCTCACTGTATGACTTCAATAATTCGTTATATTCATCGTCCCCCAGGAGGTTGTTCATTTTATTTAAAAAATCTACAGGCAGCTTCATTCCGTCTCCTTATAGGCGCACCGGAATCTTGCTTCCCGCTTTTCTGAAATGGACAGAAGCTTCAACGGAAAGGTATATTTACCCCAGTGCTTAAATATACTGCACAGCTATTATAACACAAAGCCGGGACAAATATCATAGCAAACACAAGGGGGACGGCTCGAATTCACTGAAAAATACAGCAGAACCGTCCCCGTGTCTTTTACATTTCTTTATACAATTTGTTAAGAAAGAAAATATGAATTCCGATAACTAGCAAATAAGCCCCTACCAGAAGTAATATTACAGTCACACCGGCGTTCATCAATGTGAAAGCAAGCATTAATGCGCCATAGATATAAATCATGGCATTAAATGCTTTGGCTTTTGCAGCGTTGTTAATCCATTGGTTTCGTTCGTCTTTTTGTTCAATTTCTTTTTTGCGTGCTTCCGCCGGATGGTTTTTAATTGTTTTGGCTTGGAGGATGGAACCTAAATTTTGTCCGATCATCCCAAAACCCACACCGATCAAAACATAGGGCAAAGCCACCATTTCCGGCAGCCAATTCATTTTCACCATCATACCGCCCGCCGCTGCCATTACTACGCCGACGATTACGCCGACGATATTTATCCCTGTTTTTTTACTTTTCACGTTTCAAATCCTCCTCATAGATAAAGATTTCTTCGATGGTCATGCCAAAATAAATGGAAATTTTATAAGCCAGAACAATGGACGGATTATAGCGCCCGCTTTCCAGAGAGCTGATGGTTTGCCTTGACACCTCGAGGGCATCTGCCAGCTCCTCTTGAGTGATATCCCGCTGTTTTCGTATTTCTTCCAATCGGTTTTTCAAGCTTTGCACTCCTTTCCCGGCAGTGATGTAAAGTTAGCTTTACATCTATAGCATACTACCACACCAAATCATTGTCAAGCTAGCTTTACATTTTATTGCACAATTTTATTGCAGCAATGCAAAAAAATGGACAAGATAAAATATGGTTTTGTTGTAATTGCGTTTTTATATGAACTGGTTAAAAAGACAAAAACCCAGGATATGAACCCGGGTTTTTGTCCTTAACTGTTACTTGGCATTTAGTTTTTCAGTTTTCTTCACACTATTCAGTAGCGCCAAATCAGGGTTGAAAAAGCAAACATTTATTCATCGGCATTTATAATATCGCAACGCTTCAATGCGCTATTTCTGCAAGGATAATTAAAATGTTTCGCTGTCGTAATAGTAATCATTTTATTACTTAAGCGTGATGCTTCCGTTCTTGACGGACAGCGGCTGTATGCTGCCGCCGCCGGTATTGTACAACGCGGGGCCGTCCGAAGCATCGCTTGTAAGCGTAACGTCGGTGCTTCCGGAGGCATCCTCCCGTATTTCAAATGCTACGGTAAAGATTGTCCCGCTTTCATTTGCATTTACCGAGCCGTCCTGAGCGCTCACGGTGATGTATCCCTGTTCCGCAGTGCTTAAGTCGGCGCCGCCGTCGATGTAATTGCCGGGCTTAATGGTCCCTGCTATGATATTGACTGCTTTTGCAAATGCCGGATCATAGTTAACCCTTATCGTAAACTTTCCCAACTCCTTCATGCCGAAGGAATAGATCTGGTAATAGGCCACGACGCCCTGCCCGGCTTGTATGTTGTAGCCAATGAGGCCCGAAGGGTTATTGACGGGCGTAGAGGTGGGTGTGGGCGAGACAGCTGGCGTGGGCATAGGCGAGACGGCGGGTGTCGGCGCAGGCGTAGGTCCGGGAGTGATTGAAGGGCCTGGCTCCTGCGCATTCCCGGTTCCGGGTTCCTGCTCTCCGGTATTCCCACCGGAAGCACCTGCCGGAATTGAGCCGTCGATCAGCCTGGCAAGAATGGTCATCGCCTCTGCTCTGGTCGCATTGCGCATAGGGGCGAACCGCCCGTCCGGATTCCCATTGATTACATTCCTCAGCTTATTGACCATGACGCTTTCATAATACCAGGCTCCTGGAGAAACATCTTTGAAACCGTCCAATGCAGCAATTGCGCCGATATTGTCGGAAGTCTCCAGGCCATACGCTCTTGAGATCATTGCCGCTATTTCCGCTCTTGTAACCGGAAGCTCGGGACGGAAGGTCCCGTCTGCACCGCCCTTTACGATTGAATTGCCGGAAAGCCTGTCCAAATCCTCCTTGAACCATGCATTCTTCTTTACGTCGCTGAACTGCTTCGCCTTTCCCTCTGCCAGCTCAAACTGCTTGCATCTGGACAGCAGGGAAATGAATTCCGCCCTGGTTATCGGCTTATCCGGCTGAAGCTCCAGCCTTCCGCCGACTTGAATCCCTTTGACATACCCCTTCTCAAGAAGCGCCTCAATGGACTTTTCCGCCCAATGTCCCGCAATGTCGGGGTAATTCCTGCTTCCACCGGTCTGCGTGCTTTCTTCGGCATTGACAATACCGGCAGCTCCACTGAAAGGCAGCAGCATAAAACAAAGTATAAAAATAATTAGTCTTGCCGAAATTCTCTTCATTGTCCTGAATCCCCACTTTACAAAATATTTGCTAATTGATATCCACCAGCGGTTTTTGCAGATTGATGGTCCTTTGCACGATTTTTTCCTGCGCCGGAGATACCGCCGCATCCTCAAACCTTATCACTACCTTCAGCTGCAGCTGCGTAGCCGTCTGATTGTTCAGTTTTATCCCTTTTACCGTCCACTGGGAAGGATCGGTATTGTTCAACGTAACATAATTTCCGTCGTTGGTATGGTTAAAATCACAGGAGAAGGAAAATTTGTCCCTGAACGCTTCATCCGGGGTGCTGTACGTTATTCCAAAGCGTTTTGTTTCAAATACCGACAAAGTCATGGTTTCCGGGCTGATATCCACATCCAGGACATGCACTCGGGCGTTGAGGGTCTTCTCCTGCCCTTCCACGTTGATTTTAAGCGACAGATTTACAGGAGAACTTCCTGTGCTTTTGAGCCCTTTTATGCTCTTATCCGCCTTGTTCACCTGAATAAAGCCGTTGTGCTCCGAATCCGCCGACCAATCGGTTACCTGAAGATCAAAGGGCGTCCCGGAAGGGTTTTGAAGAATAAGATTCAGGGGTATGCCGCCGGCGGTGTTGTCTTTCAACACATACATGTCCCCAAGATTTACATCCACCACATTGACATTGCAGGAGGCGGTTTCCTGCTTATACCATCCGTTTGTCGATTGCGTTGTAGCGGTTATCGCAGTCAGGCCAAGATTTATGCCGGCAATGGCTGCAGAATTATTTCCATTGTCTGAAAGACTGATAATCCCTGCGGGATTTGCCGACCACTGCTTTACCTTATTGATATCGGGATTGTTGAGCACTGCCTCCAGCGTTTTGCTCTTTCCTAATAGCAGCGTCGTATTCGGCGGCAAGCTGATCGTACTGTTCAGAAGGTCTACATTCACGTTCTGCTCCATGGCGTTGTATGCCGTGTCCGATACGGCGGTCCCGTCAGGCAGGGAATACGTGTAATCAATGCTGGTCAGATTTTTCTCAAAGTTCTTCACCCCATCCTTTGTAGCAACCACCTGAATTTCGAAACTCAGGTTTGTATCATCGATTTTATACACTTCGCCGCCGGGGTCTGAGCGTATATGCCTCAGAATGGTATTCAGGGGAGCGCTGAGCTGGACTCTGTTTTCGCCTTTATAGGTGATGGTTTCAATGTCAAACCCTTTACCGATTAAAATCTGCTTTGTCCGGTCGTCGATATCCACCCCAAACGGAAGTATGTCCGAGAAGTGCATGAAGGAAAATGGAATCGTATCGGAAATGATATCCTTGATCATATTGTAAGTATTGTTAAGATCATTCACGGTCAGGGCTTTATAAAAGTGCTGCCCTCCGTTTGAAGGCACCGGGGCGGAGCCGCAGCTCAGACCGATCTGCTCAAGCCGCTGTTCACGCGTCAGACCGCTCTTGTCATAGGTATTGACAGAATTATCGTTTTGGGCAAAGCCGATAATGAAAGCGTTGTAAATTTTATTTGTCGGAGAATTTTCTGCATGGATGACAGCTCCGATATTTTTTGAATAGAGATAGCCCTTGGTAAAGGTATCGTTGGTTTTGCTGTCGGAATCATCCTTCAGGATGGTCGAATTGTTCACCACTCCCTGGCCCATATAATATCCGTTGTTTTTATTCATATAATAGGTATACCCGTGAGGCTCGCCGTCTGTCAGCAGGACGATATACTTTTTCGCGTCCGCCGTCCCTTCGGTTTTCAACTTATAATATGCCATTCTTAGCGCGTCTCCGGTATTGGTGCTGCCGTTTGCGCTTAACCCGTTGATATAATTCTGCAAATAAGTAAGGCTTGCGGCGTCATGCATATTTACTATGTTGGAAATCGCCTTTACCGAACCGGCATAGCCGCTGTATGGAAGTACAAATATTTTCGAATAGGTATTGTTAAAGTAGGATACGAAATTTTTCGCTGCCTCTTTTGCAATGGTGATCCTCTTCTGGCTGGAAACCGAAGTGGACTTGCCGTCAATGGTGCTGTCCATACTGCCCGAGCAGTCGATCACCACTGCAATATCCTTGTTTATCCTGGGTATCAGGATTTCATCTCCGGTGATATGGTAGGTAACGGTAAATTTCTCACCGATATTGGTACTGGTCGTGTTTACGGTCCTGGTCACTACGACCGGCTTTGCCTGCTCCGCATAAACCGCAGCGATACCGGGCATTAAAACTGCAATCAATATGACGCTTAATAAAATGCAAAGACCTTTTGAACGTATGTCCGCTTTCATAAATGCACGCTCCTTTCCGCAAATCCATTGTTTTATTTCCTTCAGAACCTGTTTAGTATCTCATGCTCATTTTTCTTCTGCCGGCTGTACTTCCGAGGCTTCAAACATTTTGATGCCGCTTACCTTCAATACTTCATTGACCCTTGTAAGCGTGACAATGTATCCAAAGAAGTAGCGGCTCTCTTTCCCTTCACTCCCTCCCAACTTTCCGGTGGCCGGCGCGTTGAAGGTAAGGGTATAAACCTTTTCGTTTTTTGTATAGCCCGGATGGGGTTCTATCTCCATCGGATTGAATTCGTCCTTCAGCGTTTCCATCCCCGGCTGCAAAGGGAAGGAGTCGAAATCGAATTTTGTTTTGTAGTTATCCTTGATGTCCATATAATCCGGAAGCTTCTTTGAATTATCGTCCGCACTCTGTCCGACAAGCGTCAGAAAGCCCTTGAAATCAGCGGTCCCGTTCTTCCATCTGGAATACAGCAGCTTCATGCTCTCGCTGTCCAGACTTTTGCAAAGGCTTTTGAAGAATGCGGCAATCACCGACTTTTCTTCTTCATAGGTCTTTCCGTCATTTTTGTTGACATAGGCTTTTCCGTCTTCGGTTTTTGACAAATCCAGGTAGGGGAGCCGTGTGACAAAATCATTGTTATAGGTCACTAAACGGTTGGCAAGGCTGTCCTTCGTGTTTGCTTCTTTGACCGTGACCAGCTTGTATGTCCCGTCGTCCTTTTTGGCTTCTACGTCATACCGAGCCTGCAGCCTCACATAATCCACCAGCCCTTCGTTTATGGGAAGGGCGTCCTTTTTCTTCCATTGGCCTGTCTGAGCGTTCATACCGTAAAGAGCTTCAAAGCTTCCCCTGTCAATGCATTTTGCAATTAAGGGAAGTTTGACATAGTAATAGGAACTGCCGCTTCGGTTTCCCACAAACCGGGCGTCGGCTGCGAACTTTTCCTCCCCGGTCTCTTCGGCGTTTTTTACCACACTGTAGCCGATTGCCACAAGGCCGTTGATTTCAATATATCTGGGCAAATGTAAGCCGATTTCCGGATTTCCGTCGGCAGTGGAAATGGTCATTTTGGATAGAAAGTTCTTGATGTCGGGAGGAATTTTTCCGGTCAGGCTGTAATTGCTGTAATTTTCCACCGGCTCGGCATAGAGAGCGGCAAAATAATCGTCGATGAGCGTTTTGATCCTTTGATCGTCGTCCTTTGATACGACGTCAGGTACTTCCTTGTTTTCCGGCGCATCCTGTACGGCCGCGTCGGCCGGCTTCGCCAGAAGGCCGCTTACTGTGTCAAGCCCGCACCCCGTGAAGCTTAGCGTAAGTATTGCGGCAAGGATGGTTACTGCGAAAACTCTTCTCATTTTTTCACCTCGGTAAATTCATTTGCCTTTATTTCTGATATGGAAATATGCTTTAAAAAATTGTATGCAGGTCCAGGGAATCCTCCGGATCCTGTGTTTTAAACTGTTCCAGGAGCCATTCTCTTCCTTCCTCCGGGCTCAGCAAGCTGCCTTCATAAGGGAAGTTCACCGCTGCGGCCCCACCCCGGCAATAGACCCCCGCATAGCCTCCCCCGTCAAGGACATAGAGATTGGAACCGTCTTCCTTGATAGTGGGCGCCCCCGTGGCAAACGCAGCGCCGCCGATGACTTCGGTTTTGGCAGCCGAACCGGATATATAGCCGTTTGAACTGTCAGGATCGTAGCCTCGCCCCGCCGCAATGATTGCGCCGTTCACTTTCGCGCCGTTTTTCAGGATCACGCGGCCTGTAGTAAAGATCACGCCGTTAAAGGCAGTGCCGTCGAGGGTCAGATCTTCTTCCGGGTTGTCGTTGATCACTAAAAAATACTTGCCGTGGGCCGGGTCGGAGGGGTCCGCCGGATTGAGCGAAGGATATGCCGCCGGATCGCTCAGGTTTCCCTTGCCGGGCAGGGGTGTGACAATGTATTTGCTGGAAGCCATGGTATCCCGCAAAAGGTCCAGCGAGTCCTTCAAAGATTTAAACACCCTCCCGCTTTTGTGGCTCACCTTCACAGGCTCGCTGAGGTCCTGCCCGGCGTAGGTGCTCCTCTCCAGAAAGATATTGGCCAGACCGAGCAGGCCCGGTTTCAGTTTATTATTGAGGGCATCCGGTACTCCGGAGCAATAGGTCCCGTTCCATCCCCCGCTGAGAAGAGAATTCCAGAATTCCGACCAATGGCTCAAGCCTGCCGTTTCGGGCCCGATGTTGTCGAGCTGGTAATTGTCCCTGAGCATGCCGGCCTTTTGAATTCCCGAATGGGATTCATCCTCCTTGACCATATAAAACATCCCATCGTCCGCAGACAGGCTATAGTTGCAGAAGCCTTCGATCTTTTTGTCCGGGTCAAAGGGCAAGCTGTTGACGGTCCCGTTTTGCGCGGCCAGCTTTATATTATTGATCCAGCCGCCGATTGAATTCTCAATGTTTTCGGGCGTGGTATTCCAGTTCAGGACATTCCACATTTGAAAAAGATTGCCGAAGCCGAAAACAGCCGTATTTCCAAGTTCGGACTGGTCTTTTAACCATTCCATATACGCATCGACCGCAGGGTCTCCCTCATACATTTTATATGCCGCTCCCTGGCCGGAGCTGTCTTGCAGCCATGCCACAGAGGCATCTTCAATCTGATACAGCGATGTCCCTCCCACAGGGTCCAGCCTCCAGGTGCCCCCGCCTACCATTACGGCCCCGTTGACCACAATCCTGGACTTCTGGGAATCCGGCGAATTGGCATTGTGGATCACCGCGCTGTTGACAATTGCGCTGGAATCGTCATGGCTCTTTGCGTCGGCACCGTTGGACAGGCCGAAATAGCTGCCGTTCACCGCAATAATGGAATCCTCGCCGTTCAGTTCCAGGTCGTCAAAGGTATAGGCATTGCGCATGACGACGATGCTGTCGTTTTTGCCGAAATCCTGTATTCCCTGCGCTATGGCGTCCTTGTAGATGTGAATGCTGCTATTGTCAGGCGACGGAGAATACTCCCCCGTCCGGATGAAGCTCCGGCTGTATGCGTTTCCGTTTATTTTCATCACGGCGTTGTTCTTTGCGTAGATTCCTCCATAATAATACTGCTCGGGCTGCGACAGTATTTCGGGCGATGTGCCGTAGATATGTACGTCGCCTGTTACGCTGAGGGTTGAATTGTCTGCCATCAGGTCCCCGATGGAATAGATGGGGCCTTTGAGCTTGAATACCTGCGGCAGCCGGACGCTGAATTCCTTTTTAGCAAAAACCCGTTTGTCGCCAGCGACATATAAGGGGACAACATAGCTTGAATCGGCGGTGATACCCAGCGTAATAAACATTTTATCGGGATTGCCCGACGCATCGTATCTGCTGCTCAGATAGGCGGCAGTGATTTTCACGTCGGCCTTCGCCGCGCTGTCGCCCGACACGTCCATATTTTTGAAGCTGCCGCCGGTATTCAGGCTTTGGATATAGGGAATAAGGACCTGGTCCACGATCTTTTTCGAAAAATCCTCCTTATCGCCGATGTATTCAATCCCGGCGTCGGAGGCGAGGCTCTCGTCGTCGCATTTATTCCGGATCAGATCGCAGCCTTTCTGTATGGCGCTTCCTCCCGCATAATAGGAATAATCCATATAACCGCTGGCTTTGCTGATCTTGTAATTCTGAAATACCGTTTGCATCAGCGTACAGGCGAGTATGGTCAATACCATCAGAACAACGGTGACCAGTACAAGCGATACGCCTTTTTGATTTTTTAAATTCAAACCGATTGCTCCTCCTTGCTCCTGTCCCATCAGGCAGATGAAGGGAAAATAGACTATTGCTCGAGCCTGTTGACAAGAATCTTCAATCTTTGAAGCCGGGTGCCGTCCATTTCTTTCAAGGTAATTTCGTATTCGCAGGTATTGCCGGCTGCTGCAATTTCGCCGAAATCCTTTGTCCGTCCGGCGTCAAATTTATATTGCTCATTGATCTTGCCGTCCTCGCTTTTCACTTCAAGGTTTTGTCCGCTGTACTGACCTGCGAATCCGTTCTCTTTTTTGGTAAGGTCGCACTCCGCTCCGTCACAGGACCGCAAATTGTTGCCGGACCCTTCGCCGCCGTATTTCACCGCCCGGGTGACGTTTTCCTTGACGATCCGCATGACAGCATTGGTTTCAAGCCGGCTTTCGGTTTTCTTTATCACGACCTGTGCATTTGTAAATACCACAAGCAGCGGCACTGTGACGATTCCAAGCACTGCCAGCGCTATGATCACCTCGATGAGGGTCATTCCTTTCCGATTGCTGATTGATTTTTTCATATTACACCTGTCTCTTTACAGGATATTGACATGCTCTCCCGAATCATCTCCGAAGATGGCCTTCCCTTTTCTGTTATTGATTTTTACCCGGTTTTGCCTGTCATCCAGAGAAACGTTGAGCTTTTTGCCGGAATCGTTGACGACGGTAATGTTTAACCGGATATTTTTGTTTTCGGCAATCAGCGGCATGTCCACGGTCACATTCATTGTTACAAGCTCCTTGTCAGGCAGGGGCCCGCTGATTTCCAGAACTTTTTTCATACTGTCCCGGGTGCTTACGCGATAGGAGTTTTTATTCAGCCGGATGGCCACGTCAACAGACTTGTCGGTTTTCAGACGCACTATGTCGTTTTCCCGGTCAACGCCGAATATTTGCAGGTTCTCACCGGCTGTAAGGTAACTCTGCTCCTTGATGACGATATCCTCGGCACCCAGCAGTTCATTGAGCGGCGACAGGTTTGCCGCTAAAGCATTATTGCCGGAAAGCTTCACATTCTCAAACATGACTCCGCCGGCGCTCATAAACTGGTTCAGCTTGTGCCTGTTGTATTCGAACATCCGGTCGAGGGCCAGGATATTGAGGGAATACAGGCTTACGGTCATATCAATTTCGAAAAGCTTTTCCTGTGGGGTGGCCGTGCCCTGGGCCGCAGAAGCTGTCTGCGCCCCAGGCTGTGCTGCGCCGGTATTGACACCCGCCGTACCGGCGGTTTGCGGCAATTTGTTATCTTTGAGCGGCTTTATGGAGAATTTCGTTATCCTGACCTTTTGCGTGCCGCCCTCGACATACTGGATCAGCTGCATGGCTCTTTCACTGCTCATATACGCCTTAAAGCCGATTTTTGACTCATAATACAGCTGCCCGCTCTTTTTATTGGAGCTTAAGTCGGTTTCGGACTTGATGGGATTGTTTTTGCTGGTGGTATACCTTTCCTCGGGCTTGCCGATATTCATTTCTGAAACGTTTTGACCTACCAGCGAGGCAAGCTTGTCCACATATTCAAGGCAATCCACCAGATTGGCGCTGTTCATGAGATATTCATCCATCCTTTCATTCAAAGTAGTTTTTGCCGTCAACTGGATCCTTTTCCCATCGATATTTTTATACTGCTCTTCCAAGGACGCTTTTTCCTTTACCAGCCCGAGGATCCTGTCGTTAATTTCGGAAATGGAAGGGACTGCGGAGGTCCAGACGACTTTGTAAAAGAAAAACAAGTAAAGGACTACGCCTAAAATGATTGCAAGCTTTGCTTCCTTCTTCCCTATCCCCATATCACTGCCCCTCCTTTGCACCGGTTTTGGGAGCAAGAATAAAACTAAAAACATATTCCCCGTTTTTATTGATCTTCAGGTTTTTTGACGAATCCGAAAGGCTCACATAATTAAGCCTTTCCATGTTCAGGAGGAATTCCGCGACACTGGCCGTATCGCTGAATTTTGCCGATACCTTGACGGAGCTGCCGTCAAGCTCCAGGCTGTTGACAGAGCATCCCTGGGGAACATTGTTCTTTATGGCTTTTATCGTGCTCCCAGCCGTGTACCCCAGTTTATCCACCGATTCAAGGATTTCCTCTTTTCCCGAAAGCTCCCCCGATACTTCTTCCAGCCGGGTGTTGATGCTCTTTACCTCTTGATATTTTGCCGAACTCAGCTCTTTTTCAATGTCGTCCGCTTTTGCATTCAGCACCGCCACATAAGCTTTGGGAGCTACCAGCGTAAGGCCTACAAATGCTGCGACAAGTACCAGTATCGCGACGGTCTTTGCCGCTCCTGCGGCTTTGCCGCTTTTAACCTGCACTTCCTCCTCGCCCGGAGCGCTTCTTTCCTCTTTCAGCAATAAATTGATATCCTTCATTTTCAACCTCTCTGCTTTTCCTTCCGGTATTTGGAATAAACATTGCCGTACTCATACTACAGCGTAAACTTCATTCATTTATTGGCATTATTTCCTGTAAGGATCATTTGGTTGTTTACGCTGTAGTACTAATTGACCAAATCTTTATATGCAACAGAAAACTCTGTGATTATCGGCTTGGTTACATTTCGGTTTTTGAATGCGCGTTCGTTGGTTTCAATGGGTTTTATGGAAAGAACGACCCTGTCGCCCAGCTTTTCAAATCTTGTCGGCATATACGCCGTGCCGTCGTCTTTCACAGCTGCCGCGGTGTCGAGACCGTCAAGCAGGGTATCATAGCCTGAACTGTCCAGGGCTTGTGCACTTCCGGCCCCATAGCCGCCTGTACCCGACTTGAACAGCAGCTTGCCGTCCTCCAGCCTCCATATGCGGATAAAGTAATTGTCAGCGGTATCCGCGTCATCATCCGGAATCCACAATGCAAGAACGCTGGCTTCAAGCGGCGTTGCCGATGCATCGTAAACCACCTTGCAGGCCGCAGCTTTTTCAATATCGCTTCTGATCCGCTGCGTAACATCGATTATTTTGTAATGCTGCTCTACATATCGGTTGTCGGTGCTGAAGGTCTGTATGCCATACAGGTAGACCCAGAACAGCAGCGGAGTCGTCATCGCGACGACAGCCACAACCACCAGCAATTCCACAAGGGCAAAGCCCTTTTTGTTTTTTCTCATCATTCCACCTGGTCCGCCGGTACGGGACAGAGGGACAGGTCCCTCGTCCCATTTGCCGGAGGAAAACGTTAAATTGGTCACTTATTATTATATTCCGGAGAAAGAATCGATTGTCCGCCTTAAAATTGGGACGGGTTGTCCGCCTTCCATTTCCCGTGACAAGGAACCGCCCTCTGTCACGCGCGTGACATCGTCATTTATGTATGAACTTTGACAACGTTGCCGCCTGTTGCCTGTGTAGGTTTCACAACCACCGTCTGCTGTTTAGGATAAACATCAATTGCATACCCTAAATTCTTTCCGCCCACCGTATCATTCCATTGACAGTCAAATGCCTTGACATTGGTTGACGTTGTAGCAACTGAAGTATCCGTAGGGTCCTTGGGTGTCAACATGGGACCATATTCCTTGGTGTCATATGTGATTGTTTGCAGTAATGCTGAAATCATTTCCTTATCTGTCGTAGTTCCACTATTACAAATATCCGCCGGGGAAGTGGCTCCTACTGTTCCGTTAAGGCTCCAGTCATTTGAATCGACACAATAAGTGAGAATCGCCTTCTGAAGTACGACAGCCTGTTGGTCGTCCGCTCTGCGCTTGCTGTTATTCAGCACGCCGCCGAACATGTTGAAGGCGATGACCGCCAGAACGCCCATGATGGCGATGACGATGAGCAGCTCAATCAGCGAGAAGCCTTTGTTGTTGTTCAACTTCTTATTCTTTTTCACCTCCTCGATTTTTTTATTGAGAATCATTGTCTTTTCCATGTTAACTTCCACCTTTCAAAAATTTAATATTTAATAAAAGCGGTTTGATTTAAAATCAAATACGCTGATATCCGGTTTTACTGCCCTTACGTCAGGACATGGTCTGGTAAATGCTCATCATAGGATAAAGGATGCTGATGATGATGAATGCGACGACAAGTGCAAGAAAGATGATTACGATGGGTTCAATCATGGCGGTGAGCTTCTGCATGGAAACCTCCACCTCCTGGTCGTAGAAATCTGCCGATTTTTCCAGCGCGAAGTCCAGGTCTCCGGATTCCTCGCCGATTTTCACCATGGAAATGACCATGGGCGGAAAATACTTGATGGCGGTCAGCGGCTGGGTGAGGCCCTTGCCCTTTTTGACCTCGCTGATGACGCCTTCGATTTTTTCTGCGATAAAAGCGTTCCCCAGAATCTTCTGCACTACTTCCATCGCTTGTATAAGCAGCACTCCGCTGGACATGAGCGTTCCAAGGGTGCGGGTAAGCCTTGCGGTGATGATGTTCTTCGTGGCTCCCTTCACTATGGGCAGCGTCGTTGCAAGCTTTCCGAAAAGCATTTTTCCTTCATACGTCCTGGAATAGGTCCTGCCTGCCGCCACTACCGCTACGATCGCGCCGATCATCAGCCACCAGAAGCTTTTAAAGACATTGCTGGTGTCGATCAATATTTTTGTAAATATGGGAAGCGGTACGTTGAAGCCTTTGAGTATGCCGGCAAAGGACGGCACCACCTTTGCCATCATAATAAATATGACCCCCACAGCCACACACATGACGATAATCGGGTAGGTCATGGCGCCCTTTATTTTCTGGTTCAGCTTGGTGTCTTTCTCAAAATTGTCCGCCATTCTTGCAAATACTCTGTCCAACTGCCCGCTGATCTCGCCCGACTCCACCATGTTGACCAGGATCTCCGGGAACTCTCCGAGGTGCTTTTTCATTGAGGTCGAAAGCTGTATCCCTTTTTGAATGTCGGAATACAAATCGCTCAGGGCGGATTTCAGCGTCGTATTGACCGTCTGGTCCCTCAGCACCTCCATGGCCGAAGCCATAGGCACGCCGGCCTCAAGGACAATGGCGAACTGCCTGCAAAACATGGCGAGATCCTTTGTTTTTACCTTCTGCTTGAGGAAGCTTATCTGGCTTATGTCTGTCAGCGCATTCTTCTCTTTTATTTCCAGGGGCACAAGCCCTTTTTGCTCAAATATGCCTTTCAGCTCGGCCTCGCTCTTTACTTTTGATTCTCCCGACAGGATCTTTCCTGCCTTATTTTTTACTTTGTAAGTATATAAGGGCATCTCATTTCCTCCCCGGTTTCTTGTATGCGCCGGAAATATTTGCTTTCCGTGTTTATAATGACGTTACAGCGCGGTTCCAAGCGCGTTGATAAGATAATTCATTTTCCCCATGTCCAGATTCGGCGAAAATTCGATCCCTTCGATTTCCAGCTGGTTTACCGGGTAGGTGGGCGCCTCCAGCACCGATTCGAAATATTCCTTGATCCCCTTCATCTGCGATCCGCCGCCGATGAGGTAGATCTTGCTGATCTCGTCGCCTGCGCATCTGGAGGTGTAAAAATCAAAGCAGGTCTTGATGTTTTTGATGACCTCGTTGATGACTTCCTTTGCCGCATTGCTGCACTGCCACTCCAGCTCGTTGTTCAGGTTTTTGGTGCTCACGATGCCGTAAAGTTTTTTATAGCCCTCCGCCCTTAATTCATGCTGCTTTTCAAGATTCAGGGATTTGAAGATGGCCTCGTCGATATTGCTGCTGCCCAGCAGCGCGACCCTGTTGAATTCCGGGATCTTGTCCTTTAATACATTGACGATGGTCGTTTCGGAGCCCAGGTCAATGACCGCGATGGTATTGGAATTCTGGGCCCTGGGAAATTTTTGCCTTCTTGCCCAGCTGTCTCCTTCCCTGCACCTGATGTTTTTTTTGAAAATCTTTGAAACGCTGTTTGCAGGGATATCCACCGACAATGCTTTGAGATTCAGTTCATTCAGCATGTCGATGTAGCTGTTGATAATCCTTTTGGCTACGGCGGTTACAAAGACCTTCACCTTTTCCCGGTCCCCATCCTTAATCGTGTCAAGGACCTTATAATCCACACGATGCTCGTCCATGTTGATGGGAAGACATACGTTGATTTCATTCCATATGCGTTCGTCCAGCTCGCTGTCCTTCACCTTGTCCACCATGATGATCCGGGTAATGATATTGGTCCCGGAAATCACGATTTTTGCAGTCTTTGCCAGCAGGCCGCTGTCTTTAATGACCCTTTTGATTTCCTGCTTTACCTTCTCCTTGTCTTTGATGGCGCCGTTTTTGATGCAGCCCTTAGGCGTGTCGCCGATGCCGTAGTTGACAATCATCAGTTCGTCATTTTTCTTTTTCCTCACCTGTGCGATTTTGATATACCTGAATCCTACGTCAATCGACAAGTAATCGTTCAGGAACAGTAGACTCATTCAAATACACCTCGTTTTCTGTATTTCCATTTCCGGGGGACTGTGACGTTGTTCAACCGGCGATCAATTTTTTAAAGTTGTCGGGGTCGATTGCATGCTGGCAGGCGCTGCCGAACTCGATTCTGTCCTCCCTGCACAGCTTTGCAAGACAGCTGTCCATCGAATGCATTCCAAAGCTCAGGCCCGTGTGGATGTTGGTATTGATCTGGGGTATCCTGGCTTCACGGATGAGATTGGAAATTGCCGGCGTCATAACCATGACTTCGGTGGCCACAACCCTCCCCTTTCCGTTTTTCCTTTTTAAAAGCTGCTGGGAGACGATCCCCTGCAATACCGTTGAAAGCTGGCTTCTGACCTGGGACTGCTGATGCGGCGGAAAGACGTCGATAATCCTGTCGATGGTCTTTGCCGAACCGACGGTGTGCAGCGTGGAAAAAACCAGATGGCCTGTTTCCGCGGCCGTCAGGGCGGTGGAAACTGTTTCGGGATCGCGCATCTCGCCGATCAGGATAATGTCGGGGTCCTCCCTGAGAGCCGCTCTCAACGCTTCTGCATAGCTGCATGTATCAATGCCTATTTCCCGTTGGTTGATAACGCTCCGGTTGTGCCTGTGAAGAAATTCTATAGGGTCTTCAATGGTAACAATATGACATCTTTTTTTGCTGTTGATCAGGTTGATCATGGCTGCAAGGGTCGTGGACTTTCCGCTTCCCGTCGGCCCCGTGACCAGGACCAGCCCTCTTTGCCTCCAAGCGAGGTCGGGAATGATTTCGGGAAGCCCCAGGTCTTCCAGCTTCGGAATTTCCATCGGGATGGTCCTCGCTGCAATGGCCAGTGTCGACCTTTGCCGGAACACATTCACCCTGAACCTCCCTGTCTCCGAAAGGGAGTAAGCCGTATCCACCTGCCCCTTTTCATCCAGTACGTTTGTCATTTCCTCATTGAGGCACTGCCTCGCCATTCCTTCACAATCTGCAACGGTAAGCACCGGCTCATTCATATAGACCAGATCCCCGTGGATTCTTATCACCGGCGGTATTCCCGTACACAGGTGGAGGTCCGAAGCCTCATATTCCACTGTTTTTTCCAGCAATTTATCCAGATCCATTACTTTATATCCTCCTGCGCAAAGGTGACTCTGAAAAGCTCGTCAATGGAGGTTACTCCCATTTTTACAAGCCTGCCGCAATTATCCCTCAGTGTCATCATTCCGTTTTTCATTGCTGCCTCCTTGAGTGTGTTGGCCTGGACATTTTTGGCGATCATTTCGATCAGTTCACTGTTGATGGCCATGATTTCATACACCGCGATCCGGCCTTTATAGCCGATATTTCCACAGGCCGGACATCCCTTGGGCTTATATAGCTTGATGCTTTCCTCTTCCCGTATCTTCAGCACCGCTCTCTCGCTGTCGGCAGGCTCATATTCTTCGCGGCATTCGGTACAAAGCTTCCTCACCAACCTCTGGGCGATAACCCCTACGATGCAGGAGGAAATCAAATATGGCTCTACGCCCATGTCGATCATTCGGGTGATGGAACTGGCTGCGTCATTGGTGTGAAGCGTACTCAGCACCAGATGCCCTGTTATGGCTGCGCGTATGGCGATCTCTGCCGTTTCGGAATCGCGTATCTCTCCTACCATGATAATATCCGGATCCTGTCTCAGGAAAGCCCTCAGAGCCATTGCAAAATTCAAGCCCGCTTTGGAATTCACCTGCACCTGATTGATGCCGCTGATGGTGCTTTCCACCGGATCTTCAACGGTAAGGATGTTGATATTGGGCTTGCTGAGCTCCTTTAAGGCGGTATAGAGGGTCGTCGACTTTCCGCTCCCCGTCGGTCCCGTGACCAGCACGATCCCATGAGGATAGCGGAGGATATTGTCAAATTTCTCAAGGTCGTCGTCGAAGAACCCCAACTGCTGCTTTTTTACGTCAAAGCCTTCCTTGTCCGCAAGCCGGATGACCACCTTCTCGCCAAATATAGCCGGCAAGACCGACACACGCATGTCGTAGTCCCTGGAGTCCAGCTTCATGGATATCCTGCCGTCCTGCGGAAGCCTTCGCTCGGCGATATTCAGGCCGCTGACGATTTTGATTCTGGCGATGAGCGCCTGGTGTATCTTGCGGTCGTGCCGCATCACTTCCACCAACTGCCCGTCGATCCTGTTGCGCACCACTGTGCAGTCCTCATTGGGCTCGATATGGATATCGCTGGATTTGTTCTGTACGGCCTTGTTGAAGATAAGATTGACCATCTTCACAATGGGCGCGTTCTGTACATCACTTATGTCCAGGTTCTCATCCGACTGATCCTCTTTGATTTCAATATCAATTTCTTCATTGACCTTTTTCATTTCCTCTTCAAAGTCCAGGGGCTTGCCGGCTCCCTCCTTTGAAGCTTTCGAACGATGATCGGAGGTCTTTTTCTCCTTGGCCTTCTTCCGTTCCAGGAATGCGCTTATATCCTTTTCGTCTGCCAGCAGCGGGATGATCTCAAGCCCGGTGGCAAGTCTCAAATCATCAATAGCAAAGATGTTGTTGGGATCGTGCATGGCAATCCGCAGAGAAATACCTTCTTTTTCAACAGGAACGATTTGAAGCCTTTTGGCCAGGCTCTCGTTGACAAGCGCCAGCGCTTCTTCCTGCGGTTTGACGCCGTTGAGGTCTATATAGGGAATCCCCAGCTGCCTGCTCAGGCTGGCATAGAATATATCTTTCTCAATCATGCCCTCGCCCATGAGTATTTCTCCTAAGCGACCGCCTTTTTCGCCCTGGAGTTCAAGCGCCTTTTCCAATTGCCCGGCGGTTATGACGCCTTCGTCCACGAGGATCCCGCCGATCCTGTTTTTATTGATAACAAGACTTTCACTGCCGTTTTCCCTGCCTGCTTTTGCCCCTTTCCCGGCGGTTGTGTAATTTTCGCGCAGGCCTGCGGTTTCAGTGCCTGCATCCGATTCTTTTTTTTCTTCCGCCACAGAAATTTTTTCGACATAATACTTATCGATCATTTTCCCGATATCCGCGGGGTCCGCATATACCGGAAGGATATCCAGAGACGTAGCTATGCGTATATCATCCAGCATAAAAATATTTTTGGGATCCTTCGTTGCGATCACCAGCGTATTTTCCCTCATTTCTACGGGAAAGACACTGTGATTTAACACCATGGTTTTGGGTATGCGGTTGATCGTCTCCATACTGCGCTTGTCGTCCTCTTTGAGCTCAACATACTCTACTCCCATGCTCCGTGCTTTTGCCCGGCTGATATCCTCCCGTGTCACACAGCGCAGTTCAAGAAGTATTTCTTCCATGCTCTTTTCGGTACGGCGCTGGATATCCCAGGCCTCTTTGAGCTTATCAAGCTTTATTTTCCCTGTCTCAATCAGGATCTGCTCCAGATCTTCCTGCAATTCAACCATAATTCCCTCAAATATGTCATTATTGTTTATTTCTTAGTTTAAATTATATCTTTATTACATTTTTCGATAAATAATTAATCCGCCTTATTATCTGTAATGAATTAGCTCTAGTAGGGTTTAGTCATTTCGCTTCATCCGGACGTGAGTATTGGTACTAGATGTCCCGTGGGAGACCCCCGGCGGCGGCAGGGGGGATGGGACGGAAGACACCCTTGTCCAAAAACAAAAAAAGAGCTCTGTGAGGGCTCCTGAAGGCTTTTTGAAATTATTGGCATTTTATAGGAATGCCCGGAACTTAAAGATCCAATTGAGGCCAACGTGACTATTCAGATACCTGCTGTCATTGCGAGGAGCGGAGCGACGTGGCAATCTCGACATCTTAGTGGGATAGCATTTTGAGATTGCCTCGCTCCACTTCGTTTCGCTCGCAATGACACAAATATTTCCAATTGTGTCTGAGATAATTTTCATCCATTCCGCTATTGAATTATTATTGCCCGCGTGTTATAATAACACTTGCTTGCGGAAACACGGCCCATTGGTCAAGCGGTTAAGACACCGCCCTCTCACGGCGGATACAGGGGTTCGATTCCCCTATGGGTCACCAAAAAAAGAACTATCTTTGCGATAGTTCTTTTTTTTATGTTTCAATTTTCAAGATATACCCTATCTTTGCTCTATGGGCAAATAGCCTTTTTTAGCCTCCACACATTTGTATGCAGGTCTGAAAATCTTGCCTCCGTTGACGAGTTCCTCAATAATATGCGCGCACCATCCTGCAATTCTTCCCACTGCAAATATAGGAGTGTAAAGCTCAACCGGTATTCCTAAGGATTTATATACGAAGCCCGAATAAAAATCTACATTGGCGCAGATCACCTTGTCGCTTTTCTTTTCCTGGAAGAAAACCTCAGGAGCCAGCTTTTCAATAAGCGTATACAGCTTATATTCCTTTTCAAGCCCCTTTTCGGCCGCCAGCGCTTCCGCCTTCTGCTTCAGCAGGATGGTCCTCGGGTCGGATTTGGTATAAACCGCATGGCCGACTCCGTAAATCAGACCGGACCTGTCAAAGGCTTCCTTGCGCATGATCTTTGCAAGATATCCGGCGACCTCCGCTTCATCCTCCCAGTTCTTTACATTGCTTTTGATCTCATCCATCATTCCCATGACCTTGAGATTTGCACCGCCGTGCTGCGGGCCTTTTAACGAGCCGATCGCCGCAGCGATGGAAGAATATGTATCCGTCCCCGTCGATGTGACGACATGGGTCACAAAGGTGGAATTGTTACCGCCTCCGTGCTCCGCATGCAGAACCAGCGCAAGGTCCAGCAGTTCTGCTTCAGACGCCGTATAGCTGCTATTCGGCCTCAGCATGTATAAAAGATTTTCAGCCGTGCTCAGCTCCTTCTTCGGAGGATGGATGTAAAGGCTCTTTCCGTCATGATAATGCGATTTTGCCTGGTAGCCATAGGCTGCCATCGTAGGGAACCTGGCTATGATCTCAATGCACTGCCTTAAAGTATTTTTCAGGCTGTTATCGTCGGGATTGCTGTCAAAGGAGTATGAGACCAGCACACTTCTGGCCAGCTTGTTCATGATATCCTTGCTGGGAGCCTTCAAAATCATGTCTTCCGTAAAACCAAATGGAAGGGATCTGAGCTCGCCCAGCAGCTCCTTGAATTCATCCAGCTGCTTTTTGTCGGGGAGTTCGCCGAATAAAAGGAGATAGCAGCATTCTTCAAAACCGAATCTTTTTTCACTTTGAAAGCCCAGAACCAGATCATTGATTTCTATGCCCCTGTAAAATAACCGGCCCTCGGTAGGGACTTTCTCTTCCTCGTCAAAAATATAGGCACGGACGTCGCCGATCTCTGTAAGTCCTACCAGCACACCGGTACCATCCACATCCCTGAGGCCTCTTTTCACATTGTATCTTTTGTAAAGCTCAGAATCGATTTTATCGTTTCGTTCCACAATTGTGCCGAGTTTTTCCAGGATATCATCAATATCCTTTTGTGACATGGCCTTTTGCATAATTTCATCTCCTTACTTTATTGAAATTCCAATGGGGGTATGCCCCAGGGTTTAGCTTTGCTTCAGTAAATTCATGCTTGCATTTTTTACATGCAGCGTGGTGAGCCTTTCAGCTTTTTCGGCATCATGTTCCGTTATTGCCTGAAGGATGGCTTTATGTTCTTCCAAAGCCCTCTGCGCTCTTTCGGGATTGTTGAGCGAAGCGACCCTTGCCCGCTGCACGTAATGGTGAAACGTACTCAAGGTGTGCATCAGAGGCTTACTCTTGCTGGCCCTGAAGATGATGTCATGAAACCTGGAATCAAACAGCAGCAAATGGCCGACATCATTTTTGGCGGTATAAAATTCCTCAAGCTCCACTGCCTCTCTCAATTCCTTCAGTTCCTCGCCGGTAATTTTTTCAGCGGCCCACCGGGCTGCAAGCCCTTCGATGAGCATCCTTATGGTGTAAATATCCTCGATGTCCTGAGCCGAAATACCTTTAACGATTGCACCTTTGTTTGGGATGGACTGCACAAGGCCTTCCAGCTCAAGCTGCCGGATTGCCTCTCTTACCGGCGTCCTGCTTACTCCGAGCTCCTCTGAAAGCTTTGTTTCTATCAGGTTGTCCCCAGGCTGATACAATCCGTTTAAAATGTCATTCTGCAGCTGGATGAAAACCTTGCCTCTTAAAGATCCTGTCTGGGTATCTACATCATCGTATTCAACCTTAGACATTAATATCCTCCCCTGTGGTTATTCCGCGAATATTTATCCTCTGTGCGTTAAACTGCGCCACCTGTTCTGGTGAGGTTCAGCAATCCGCCTGCCAGCATCATTTTAACCTGTCTTTCCGATAAGGAAACCCTGACCTTTATGGTATAATTGCCCGTTTTATTCCATATCTCCAGCTCATTCCCGGCTGCAAGCTGCTCCCGGATATTTTCCATTACCAGTTGGTCGCCGTCTTTTATTTTGTCAAAGTCGGTCTCATCGGCAAATGTCATGGGAAGTATGCCCGAATTCACCAGGTTCGCCATATGGATCCTGGCAAAGGATTTTGCCACAACCCCCTTGACGCCAAGCTGCAGCGGTGCAAGGGCAGCATGCTCACGGCTGGAGCCCTGGCCGTAATTGGAGCCGGCCACAATGAATCCTCCGCCGTTTTCCTTGGCCCTTTTGGGGAATTCCGGATCACAGGGGGTAAGGCAATACTCCGCAAGATAGGGAACATTGGATCTGAAAGGCAGCAGTTTTGCATTTGAAGGCATAATATGGTCCGTGGTTATATTATCTCCAACTTTGATCAAAACAACTCCCGAAAGCTGCTCCGGCATTTCCCTGTTAACGGGGAAGGGCTTGATATTGGGCCCTCTGACTACCTCTGCCTCCACGCCCTCCGGAACCGGCGGCACTACCATGTTGTCATTGATGATGAATTTATCCGGAAGAGTTACCGAAGGTGCGCTTCCCAGCTCCGCAGGATCTGTAAGGACACCGGCAATCGCGCTTGCTGCAGCGACCTCAGGACTTACCAGGTACACTTGTGCCGAAGCTGTCCCGCTTCTGCCTTCAAAATTCCTGTTGAAGGTTCTAAGGGATACCGCATTGCTGGCAGGGGCCTGGCCCATACCGATGCACGGTCCGCAGGCCGATTCAAGAATCCTGGCTCCGGCTGCAACCATATCCGCCAAGGCTCCGTTTTGTGCCAGCATGCTCAGTACCTGCTTGGATCCGGGAGAAATCACCAGGCTAACGTCAGGATTGACGGTTTTCCCTTTCAGTATGGATGCCACCTTCATCATGTCCATATAGGACGAATTTGTACAGCTGCCGATGGCAACCTGATCTATTTTTATCTTCCCGATATCTCTTATGCCGGCTATGTTGTCCGGGCTGTGAGGTTTGGCGGCAAGGGGCGCAAGAAGACTGAGATCGATTTCTACACTCTCGTCATAGACCGCGTCGGCATCCGGTTTCAGCTCCACCCAATCCTCCTGTCTCCCCTGCGCTTTCAAAAATGCAAGCGTTACATCGTCGCTTGGGAAAATGGAAGTTGTTGCGCCCAGCTCCGCACCCATATTCGTAATGGTGGCTCTTTCCGGCACTGTCAGGGCAGCCAGGCCTTCTCCGGCATATTCGATTACCTTGCCTATGCCGCCTTTTACAGTAAGAAGCCTGAGGACTTCCAGGATGATGTCCTTGGCAGAAACCCATGGTTTAAGCCTGCCCTTCAAATTTATCCTACAGACTTTGGGCATCATCAGATAATATGGGCCGCCGCCCATGGCCACTGCAACATCCAGGCCTCCGGCTCCAATAGCCAGCATGCCGATGCCGCCTCCCGTGGGTGTATGGCTGTCTGACCCCAGCAGTGTCATACCGGGTACGCCGAATCTCTCCAGATGTACCTGATGGCATATTCCGTTGCCCGGCCTGGAGAAATACACTCCGTGCTTTGAAGCCACCGTTTGTATGTACTTATGGTCGTCGGCATTTTCAAAGCCTGCCTGCAATGTGTTGTGGTCTATATATGCCACTGATTTTTCCGTTTTCACCCTGGGTATTCCGATGGCCTCAAACTGGAGATATGCCATGGTCCCGGTGGAATCCTGGGTTAAGGTCTGGTCGATTTTTATTGATATTTCGGTACCCGGGAGCATTTCACCGCTTAAAAGATGTTCCTTTATAATTTTCTGCGTTAAATTCATTCCCATTGTCAAATCTCCTCATAATAATTAAGTATTTTGAACCCAGTTAAAGAACTGCTACAGCACCAAATCGTATATCTCGGGTACAAGGCTCCTGATTGCCTCTTCCAGTTCGGCATCGCTGAGTGAGGTAACCCTTCCGCTGACATATTGCTTATCGACCCACTCTTTTATCTTCTGCACCCGCTCATCTCTTTTATCCAATCTTTTGCTCCCGCTGAATCCGAAATAGCCGTTCAGCCAGTGAGCGATTCCCGCCAGGCCGGAAGTCTGGTTGATGGACACCCCGACAGGTCTGTTGAGAAGCTTTCCGGTGTCAAAGATATTATAGATCTCTTCGTCCTTGAGTAGACCGTCTGCATGAATGCCGGCCTGGGTTACATTAAAGTGCTTTCCGACAAAAGGCGTTCTGGCAGGGATGGAATAGTCCAGTTCCTTTTCATAATATTCCGCGATCTCTGTGATGACCGTAGTGTCCATTCCGTCGGTGGTGCCCCTTAGCTGTGCGTATTCTATAACCATTGCTTCCAGCGGAGTATTTCCTGTGCGCTCACCTATTCCCAACAGCGAGCAATTAACACTTGAGGCCCCGTACATCCATGCTGCTGCAGAGTTCACAACAGCCTTGTAAAAATCGTTATGCCCATGCCATTCGATCAGCTCGCTGGGAAAACCCGCATGATGCCTGAAGCCGTAAATAATTCCCGGAACGCTCCTGGGCAGAGCCGCGCCAGGGTATTGAACACCATATCCCAAAGTATCGCAGGCACGGATTTTAATGGGCACCTTGGCTTCTTCGCTTAATTTTCTAAGTTCGAGTGCGAAAGGGACCACAAATCCGTAAAAGTCCGCCCTTGTAATATCTTCAAAATGGCACCTGGGCTTGATGCCTACTTCAATTGCGCTTTTAATTATGCCCATGTAATGATCGAGCGCCTGCTGCCTTGACATGTTCAGCTTTTTGAAAATATGGTAATCCGAGCAGCTGACAAGAATTCCGCTCTCCTTCATGCCCATATCCTTGGCAAGCTGGAAATCGTTCTTTGTGGCTCTTATCCAGCTCGTTACCTCCGGATATTTGTATCCTCTTTCAAGACATTTGTATACCGCTTCCTTATCTCTGTCACTATAAAGGAAGAATTCGCACTGCCTGATGATTCCTTTAGGTCCCCCCAACTGGTGGAGCATATCATACAGCGTTACAATCTGCTGTACGGTATAAGGCGCTCTGGACTGCTGACCGTCCCTGAAGGTGGTATCGGTGATCCATATTTCATCTGCCGGATACATTGGCACCCTTCGATGGTTGAAGGCGCATTTCGGGATTTCGTCATAGCTGTAGATTTCCCGGTAAAGATTTGGTTCAGGAATATCCTGAAGTGCATATCGGTATTGTGTTTGTTCCAGCGTATTGGTTTTCTTATTGAATTCAATCATTCTATTCCCTCCCTTTGGCAAATGCAGAATGTGTTAATCTTGGAAAAATAAATTTCTTATAGGCCTGGATTTCTGCCCTATGGCTGCGGCACGCAATTTTCTTTTGAATTTATGTATATGTGTATGATTGTATACAATTATACACTTGGTGTCAATATTGATTATCCCCTAGAATATACAAATTTTCAGAACGTTTTCGACAAAATTTTATACATTCTGTAAAATTTTTATAAGTCAAAGAAGGAATTTTGGAAATTAATAGCGAAACTATTTATATTAAGTACACTATTACTTGTATTACTTTGGAGGGTAACATATGGGTAAATCAGGAAAAAGGACATTTGATGCTGCAAAATACTCACTGGTAGCAGCAGTAGCACTGGGGTTGTTGTTTGGCGTAATCGCCAGTCTGCTTTTAGAGAATTGGACATCGCTTCCCATCCTTGCCTTGGCAGGTTTTATCACTTCATTTCTCACACAGCTTTTGATTAATATATCCATAAAGGGGCTTGCAAGGCGTTTCTCCGATGAAATGGATGTAATAAAGCAAGGCGACTTCTCCAAGCTGGTAGATTCCAAAAGCTACGGCGTGCTGGGCGTAGTGGCTTCGAATATTAACGCCGTATTGAGCGATATCCGGATTCTCATCGACGGCTTCTTCTCCCTTTCCTTTTCCATCGTGCAGGCATCCAGAAAAGTCGGCAGTACGGCCCAGGAAGCCTCAAGCGCCATGAACGAAATATCCAAGACCGTGGATGAAATTGCCAAAGGCGCTTCCAGCCAGGCACAGGAAGCACAGGAAGGTGTACAGATTGTTGAAAAGCTTTCCGAACAAATCAATTTTGTTTATCAGAGCTACAGCGATGTAATGGATGAGACAAATAAAATCAATAACTTAAACAGTGTCGGCATCGAATCCGTCAGCGTATTGTACAAGAAATCCGAAGAGAATTTCAATACCTCCGAGAAAATATTCTCTGTTGTAGAAAAGCTCACAAACACAACAAAGGACATCGGCATTTTTGTTGAGTCCATTGAAAATATAGCGGAGCAGACCAACCTCCTTGCCTTGAATGCAGCGATCGAAGCCGCCAGGGCGGGTGATGCCGGAAAAGGCTTTGCAGTCGTTGCGGAAGAAGTCAGAAAGCTTGCCGATCAAAGCAGGCAGTCAACGGAAGAGATCACAAACCTGATGCAGAGCATACAGGAAGAATCCCAGCTTGCCATCAAGGCCATGGAGATTATGAAAAAAGTCTCCCAGGAACAGAATGCAGCCGTGGTTGAAACAAATAAAGCATTTACCGACATAGCCAACGGAATCGACTCCATCGTATCGAAGATCAATAATGTCAGTGAAGCCGTCGGAACGATGCAAAAGGACAGAGATGTTGTGATGGTTGCCATAGAGAATATTTCCTCTGTCTCACAGCAAACCGCCGCTTCCAGCGAAGAGGTTGCTGCCACCACAGAACACCAGCTCAAGGCTATCGAAGACATGAAGAGCGCTTCCGTCGATCTTGACCAGCTGGTTCAGGAGCTGGATGCGAAGCTGAAGAAATATAAGTTGAGATAGTTAATTTCATCATTTCATTTACACACCTATATTTGAATCACAAAAAGCGGGACATAGTGTCCCGCTTTTTGTATGCCTCGTCTTAAGGTTTTACATTCTCAATAGCTACGATAACGATGATATCTATTTCTTCTACAAACGAAAATATTAATTTTGAATCCGGTCCGCTATAAAAACAAGGGATGGCTAATTGGACGCTTTCTTTTTGTATACAATTTGAACCACGGGTAAGGCTGTCCTGTTACCCGCCAATAATACACTATTCAATCCTGTGAAAGAATCCCATAAAAAAAGAATTGATTTGCATTCCTTATGATTAAAAATATACCAGTAAATTCCATGTACTGCATTTGTGAAGGCAATTCACCAATATGCTGTACAAAATTTTGAGTATGGGACAAATAAATAAGATTTTTTTGAATTATGTTAACCAATTTGGTGTTAAAAATCGGATTTAAGCTAATATTCAGTCCCCTAGTCAAAAATTTGTACAATAATACAATATTAAGTTAGATTTTTTCATGAAAGAATACTTAAGGAGCACCGGAAACCTTACTTCCGATTCTTTTCTGAGGAATGGAGCGCCAAGCGTAGTTCCCCGGAAAAGATTATCGGAAGTTATATTTTCGGCAGTGCTAAGCCACTTTTCAGCCGTCCTATTGTGGAATATCCCCTATACCGACAACCTCGCCGGTTTTAAAATTGCAGACACCGACTCGGCGGATATCACTGTCTCGAGCACGATGCTCTGCTTCTTTTTCTATATGATTTCATATTCCTGCAGAAGCCTTGCTGCCGAAGTATTTTCGAAATTTCCCCGGGCTTCGTCCACAAGGTCGTCGATATTATTCTCCGGCCAGAAATGGGTCAGCAAAAGCCTGCCTACGGCAGCTTCCCTGGCTACGATCCCACATTCTTCCGCCGTAAGGTGGGGAACGTTGTCACCAGTCTTTTCCCTGGCGAAGAGGCCGGCGTCCAGCATCAGCACATCGGCGCCCCGGGCGAAGGAAATTATGTTTTCCGTCCAGGAAGTATCTCCGGAAAACACGAACCGTTTTCCCTGGTACCGGAATGAAACCGCATAATCCTTTGAAGGATGCCTCATTGGGGCAAATGTAATTTTTATGCCGCCGATATCCAATTCCAGGTCGTCCGATACCGGTTTCAGATCAAACGCATCTTTTACATCCAGCCTGCCATATTCTACCGCCGGTTCAGCCGGCGCATACACCGGCAGATTCCTGTCAAATTGACCTCTTTGTTTCTTAATCTGCACTGCATATTTTAAAACCATCATATCGGAAATATGATCACTGTGCAGATGTGTTAAAATTATTGCATCCAGCTCCTCAAACCGTATTAGCTTCTGCAGATTGCTCAAAATCCCGTTACCGCAGTCAATGAGAATGTTGGTTTTTCCTTCCTGCAAAAGATACCCCGAGCATGCTCCTCCGGCTGCGGGGAACGGACCATTGTTACCCAGTATCGTCAGTTTCATAAATCATCTTCCTCTTTCCTGCCTTATGGTATAATGCAGTCCCTGTTTTCCGGGCAACTGCATACTCATATATTCCCCATTGTGTTAAAGGTGAATCCGGAAACCAACTATCAAGTACTGGTGCAAATATACTTCCCCTACAGGTTTCTGAAAATGCAGTCCATTGCGGCAGGGGCTGGTCGCAAATGTTTACATTTGCTGCCCGCCTATGCAACCTGCACTTTCAGAAAACCGGGAAGTAATATTTGCAGTACTCCTAAATTGAAATGTGCCTTGATACGTTAGCCTTAATTAAAAGCGTGCTTAAAATATAACCTACCACTGCGCTTAGTCCGCCTTGAATCAGGTTTACCGAAACCAGTTCATTGATCGCTATTACCAGTCCGAAATCCTTGTTGAAGAGCGGTAAAATTAAAGATTCCGAGAGGAAATAGCCTGCAATCATGACCAGTGCGCCAACTACCACTCCCACAACCATTCTTGCCGCACCCATTTTTTCAGACTTGCCCTGATAAGCAATGGTACCCACTATGTATCCTTCCAGACCCTTAACTACGAGTGTAAAAGGAGAGAAAACCGCATAGCCCATTGCAATATCCGCGGCTGCTGAACCAAGAGCGCCGGCCACCAGTCCGCTGTTTCTTCCCAAAATAATTGCAGTAACCATTATGACCGCATCCCCTATGTTGAATGGTCCCACAGGACCTGGTATCTTCGTGAAAAAAGTGACCAGAAATACCAGGGCAATCATCAGTCCGTTCATTACAAGCCGAATTGTTTTAGCGTTTTTCATCTTCAAAGCCCCCCTATACGATTCATTGTATCGATACGCTTAGAATGTGTATCGATAGGTTAGAGATATTTTAATGAGGCTTTGAGGAAAAGTCAAGAAGATTTTCGAGCAATTTAAAATTTTCTTTCATCTTCGGTACGAATCGGTTAAAAAAGCTTTACAGCCCCCGCTTTGCCGAACGGATAACATGCTTCGCCAGCACAGAGGTAGTTACCGTACCTATGCCGCCCGGAACCGGAGTGATGGATTCAACATGAGGCTCCACCTTTTCAAAATCCACGTCTCCGCACAGGTTTCCGTACTCGTCCAGGTTAATGCCTACATCCACTACTACCTGTCCTGCGGAAACAAATGCATCGGTCACCATCTTGGCCTTTCCTGCGGCAGCAATCAATATTTCCGCTTCCTTGCAGGTCTGCTCCAGATTTTTCGTGCGGGTATGGCAGATGGTAACCGTAGCGTGCTTTTTCAAAAGCAGCATGGACAGAGGCTTGCCCACCACCATGCTTCTGCCGATGATGGTCACTTTTTTTCCTGCTACGTCAATGCCAAAATGGTCCAGCATTTCAACAACAGCTTCCGGCGTACACGGTGCAAAGCCTGAAGCGTCGCCTTCAAAAACCTTTGCCACATTGACAGGATTCAGGCAGTCTGCGTCCTTCTCATGATTTATGACATATTTAATCACACCCTCGTCAATGTGTTTCGGAAGGGGCCTGAACAGCAGTATGCCGTGAACACCAGCATCCTCGTTAACTTTCCTGATTTCATCCACTAAGTCTTGCTGTGTAATGGTTTCAGGGAATTCAAACACGCTGCACCTTATGCCGAGACCTTCACACCGTTTGACCGCACCACGCTCATAAGAAAGGTCATCGGGTCTTGCCCCTACCCTTACAATAGCAAGACCGGGTGTTATGCCGTTCTTCTTCAAGTCTTCAACATCCTTTAACAGCCGCTCCTTCATTGCATTCACAACCTCAGAGCCTTTCATCAGTACCGCCATTTATGTTCCTCCTTCATTTCTGTAAAAAACCCTTTGTATCTCTTTCCTGGTTGGCGCCTCTATAAAAGTGGCAACCAACCCGTCTTCTGACATGCGCTTATCCCTTTATACTGCTTTCAACGTCCTTGTAGACTTTATCCGCTCTTATAGTTCCATCGGCAAGCATTTTTTCAGTCTTTGCATTAATATTTGCCGCATACGCCTTATCCTTCATCAGCTTCGTATTGATATACACATTAAGACTGGCTCCCATAAGCGCCGATTTGCAAAAAAGAACACCCACGCCAACGTCGCTGACCGCAATCCTGGTCCCCTTGACAGCCAGTTCTTCGTGCAGTGCTATTGCCTCCAGGGATTGCTCCATGATTTTCAACGGCACACTGCAAGCCAGTTTCAGAGCTTCTTCCATGATTTCATCACGCTTCTGCTTTTCTTCCTCGGTAGTCTTCGGAAGTCCATAGGCCCTGGATAGCGGTTCAAAAACCTCAGCATCCTCTTCCACCAGCGAAAACAGCTTCTGCTGCAGCGCATCGGCTTTTTCCAGGATGATTTTGATATCTTCTTGCACATCCTCGTACTTCTTTTTGCCCAAAGTAAGATTGCCTACCATACTTCCCAGGGCAGTGCCCAGGGCGCCTACCATTGCAGAAGCTCCTCCCCCGCCCGGGACAGGAGCGCCGGACGCCAGCATGGCCAAAAATTCCTTACAGCTTTTATCAGTCATCATCTATATAATCCTCCATGTTTACCCATATGCCACAGTATACCAAATAAGTGTCTCGAAGCCAACCACTCACTGCAAACAATGCATTTTTTCATGGGCCGTAATATTCCGTATCCTGTGTATAATAGAAAAGAATGTGCAATAACCACTTGTCATTGCGAGTGAAACGAAGTGAAACGCGGCAATCTCAGCCTTTTATGCAACTACTATATTTTTTGAGATTGCCACGCTTCATTACATTCGCTCGCAATGACAGATGTGACCTAAAAACAGAAACTCTATTATGATAGAAACCGTCTCCATCGTTCGCTTGATTCCCACCCCTATGCTGGTGTAACACTAAATCTCTCTATCACATTCAAGCAAAATGGGTGGGCATGGCTGCGAATAAATGCGTCATGTGGAGTCATGGCTGCAGGCTGTTTGTCCAGGCGAAGTTCGAATGCGGGACCCCAGAGGAATACCCGTGACACTTCGGCACGGACGCCGAAGTCGCTGGCTCTGAGCCAGGGAAGGCGAATAGCCAGCGCCCGCATTGGAACGAGCCTGGACATTACAGCCTGCCCATGACGGAGCTTGATGCAGGGATTTGCTGCCATGTCCGCCCATTTTCCTGAAAGTCAGCAGTATCTCCTTCTTAGCCAAGAATACTACCTTGAAGTTGAGATTGCCACGCTTCACTGCGTTCGCTCGCAATGACACGCATGCTAGCATACTGCCAGTGTGCAAACTCAGGTGAGTTTCACAGCAATAACAGAGAGTAGGTATCATACTGAGTGCAGCGAAGAATCTAAAGGTAGCTATAAGATCCTTCGCTATCACTCAGGACGACAGACTACTATTTTACACTTTCAAATAATTTCACACTACTAAACAACTTCGCACTTTCCTACTTATGTGCACTATCCTACAAATATGTACTATTCAATTATACGGTACACGTTTTTAGGCGCACCCTTCAAGTCCGGCCCAGGCCGGTACAGCCCGATCCGCTCAAAAGAGGCCTGAAATCTTTCCTGCGGAATCCACATCGATTTTTTCAGCCGAGGGTACCTTGGGAAGGCCGGGCATGGTCATGATCTCGCCGGTAATTGCAACGACAAAGCCGGCGCCGGCGGAAACCTTGACATTCCTTACCGTTACCTTGAAGCCCTTCGGCCAGCCCAATTTCTTCGGATCATCCGAGAAGGAGTACTGGGTCTTGGCCATGCAGACCGGGAGCTTGCCGAAGCCCAGGCTCTCCAGCTTCTCCAGCTCTTTCATTGCGGAAGGTGCAAAATCCACGCCGTCTCCGCCATAAACCTCCCGGACGATTGCTGTGATCTTATCCTTCAGCAAAACATCATCCGGATAGATATAGTTGAAATTATTGACGCCGGATTCCACAAGGCGCACAACTTCATTAGCCAGCTCGATTCCGCCTTCCCCGCCCTTTGCCCATACTTCGGACAAGGCTACGTTGGCTCCTAACTCGCGGCATTTTTCCGCGATCAGCTTAAGCTCGTTTTCGGTATCCGTAGGGAACCGGTTGATTGCGACGACTGCCGGCAATCCAAATTTTACGGTAATATTCTCTATATGGTGCAGCATGTTGGGCAGGCCTTTTTCCAGGGCGTCCAGGTTTTCTACCGAAAGCTCGGCCTTTGAAGCTCCGCCATGATGTTTCAATGCCCTTACCGTCGCAACGATTACAACGGCGGAAGGCCTCAGGCCTGCAATCCTGCACTTGATATCCAGGAACTTCTCCGCTCCCAGGTCAGCGCCAAAGCCGGCTTCGGTCACTACATAATCCGCCAGCTTCAAAGCCATCCTTGTAGCCATGATGCTATTGCAGCCATGGGCGATATTGGCAAAAGGTCCTCCGTGCACAAAGGCGGGAGTATGCTCAAGGGTCTGCACCAGATTGGGCTTCAAAGCGTCCTTCAAAAGAGCCGTCATGGCCCCTTCAGCATTTAATTGGCCGGCAGTAACAGGCCTATCGTCATAGGTATAGCCGACAACGATGTTCCTCAATTTCTCCTTAAGGTGGTCAAGGTCTCTTGACAGGCACAATATGGCCATGATTTCAGAAGCCACCGTTATGTCGAAGCCATCTTCGCGGGGCGTGCCGTTGGCCTTCCCGTTCAAACCGTCCACAATAAACCGAAGCTGCCGGTCGTTCATGTCCATGCATCTTTTCCAGGTAATTCTTCTGGGGTCGATCCCGAGGGCATTGCCCTGGTAAATATGGTTGTCCAGCATCGCAGCCAGAAGATTGTTGGCTGCCCCGATGGCATGCATGTCGCCTGTGAAGTGCAGGTTTATATCTTCCATGGGAACAACCTGCGCATATCCGCCGCCTGCGGCTCCGCCCTTCACTCCGAAAACCGGCCCGAGAGAAGGTTCCCTCAATGCGATCATAACCTTCTTGCCCAGTTTGTTCAATGCATCTCCCAAACCTACCGTAGTGGTGGTTTTTCCTTCTCCCGCGGGAGTAGGATTGATGGCGGTGACAAGAATCAGTTTGCCGTCTTTCCTGTCTTTCATGTCTTTCAAAAGGTTGTAGTTGATCTTTGCCTTGTAATTGCCGTAGAGCTCCAGCTCCTCCCTGTCGATGCCCACCGCTTTGGCGATTTCTTCCACCGGCTTTAATTCCGTACTTTGAGCAATGTCGATATCACTTCTGATTTCCATGAAGCAGCCTCCTTTTTTATTTTAGGAATGTATGATCAATTGTTTAGCAAACCATTTCCGTTCATTATGGTATCATTAATCTTCCTTTTCATCCTCGCAGCCGCAGGCGGTTTTAGCCTTGGGCTTGTATAAAAAGCTCAACCAGTAAATGGTCCCCACAAACAGGCTTCCTCCTACAATATTGCCTAAGGTAACCGGAATAAGGTTATTTACGAAGAAGGTTCCCCAGGTCAGGTGCGCCAACTTTTCCGGAGTGATCCCGAGAGTAGCTGCAGCTTGAACCCATAGGGGATTGCCTTTTGCCAGAATTCCTGCAGGTATGTAGTACATATTGGCCACGCTGTGCTCGAAGCCCGAGGATATAAAAAGCCATATAGGGAAGAAAATTGCCAGAAGCTTGCCGGTGATGTCCTTTGTTGAGAAAGCCATCCATACTGCCATACACACCAGCCAGTTGCAGAGAATTCCCATAAAAAATGCGTTTCCGAAGCTCAAGCCGGTTTTATAGACAGCCAGCTTTATTGTAAATCCACCCAGCAGTCCATTGGAAAAATTGAACTGTCCTGAGCCAAGAATGAACAGGACAATGATCATGGAACCGATGAAATTTCCAAGATACACATAAAACCAGTTTTTCAGAAGCTTTTTCCATCGGGACTCGCCTTGCAGGCATGAGACCACGATGAGGGTATTTCCGGTAAACAACTCCGCCCCCGTAATGACCACCATCATCAGGCCGGTGGCAAAAAGCGCGCCTGCCAGCGCCTTCCCCAGGCCAACGGAGGTAATGGTATGAATGGCAGTGTTGGAGCCTTCCGCAGCAAAGGCAATGAACGCTCCTGCAAGAATTCCAAGCAGCAACAGCTTATAAGCAGGCAAATTGGACTTCCTACAGCCTACTTCGACAAATCTCTGGGTAATTTCAGGGGGGGTCAGGTGAATATTTTCCATGGATAAGCCTCCTATAATTCAAACGGTACATTTTTCCTAATGAGAAATCCCTATGCCCAACGGGCATCCCCCGTACCAGTGCTTAGTACTCAGCCGGCATCTCAGCCAATTGTGACATCGTAAACACCGGGCCGTCAATACAAACATACTGGTGACCGATGTTGCACTTGCCGCATTTTCCTACGCCGCAGGTCATCCGCATTTCCAGGGTTGTAAGTATCTTTTCCTTCGGTATGCTCAGCTCTGCCAGTTTGGCCGATACAAATTTTATCATGATCGGCGGACCGCATAGCACAGCGTAGGTATTCTGTACGTCAATGTCCATTTCTCCCACCAGTATGTGAGGAAAGCCCACTTTCCCATCCCAGCCTTCTTCAGGTCTGTCAATAGTTTTAACGATGTTTGTATTTTTGGCCTTGCTCCATTGGTCAAATTCGCGCTTATAAATAAAATCGCCTGTGCTCCTTGCTGCCAGCAGCATTTGGATTTCACCGTAACGGTCACGGTTGCAATCGTCCAGCATATACAAGATCAGCGGGCGTAACGGCGCCAGTCCCAGGCCCCCGGCGATAATCAGGATGTTATTGCCTTCCATTTCTTTTACAGGAAATGTGTTCCCAAAGGGCCCTCGCAGCCAGA
Source organism: Bacillota bacterium (assembly GCA_023433505.1). GTDB lineage: Bacteria > Bacillota > Clostridia > Acetivibrionales > DTU013 > MnB-11. The sequence continues at coordinate 167,730 of JAEZCO010000087.1, forward strand.
TTTTCGAGCCTGCCCTCAAGCTGTGCAAAGCCTCTGTTACCAAGCCCACTCTTTTTATGCTCAGCTCCATGTATTCCTTGTTCAAAGGGGAGGAGGCAAATCCGAAAGGAGCCTCGCCCACACCGGGAATGGAAAGCTCTATAAACTGGCCGGGCATGAAATCCAGACTCCCGCCGTCCAGAAGCTTCAATTTATAGGTTTTGATATCAAGGTCCGTCGTGGTTTCCTGGATGACTTCCAGAAGCTCAGCCTTCAGAGGCAAATATGGGTTCATCAAAGTGCTTCCCTCCCCAGCGTTTTAACAATTTCTGTTACCACCGACCGGATATTCATCCCTGCCGGACAGCTTCTTATGCAACGTCCACACCCTGTACAGGCAGTATACCCGAAATTTTGCCTGACGTAAAGATACTTGTGCAGGATGCGCTGGCGGTATCTTTCCTTTTTTGACGCCCGCGGATTGTGCCCCGAGGCATGTACCGTAAATTTCGGATACATGCAGCTGTCCCAGCACCGGTATCTGACAGGCTCCCCTCTGTCAACGGTATCCTTGAATTCGAAACAATGGCAGGTAGGGCAAATGAATGTACAGGTACCGCACCCCATACATTTTTCAGATATCCTGGCCCAATCGATTTTATTGAATAAAGTGTTCTCATCCGCGTTTATTTCAAGAAGGTCTCCACTGGCCTTTTTTTCCGGTATTGCATCCGGTGAGGCGATTTCCTCAAAGCCCAGTCCTTCAAAAAGGGTCCGCCCTTTTTCAGTAATAATTTCTGCCGTATAAGCTTCCCCGCTGTCCGAGAAGAATATGTCGCAGTCCTGGGAGAAGCCTTTATCCAGGCCCCTTTCGCCGCAGAAGCATCCCGGTTTTTCCGTCAGACAGCCCATGCCGACCAAAAGGGTATTTTTAAAATTGGACTCGAAATAAGTGTCCACGAACTTTCCTTTTGTAAATACCGCCGTCATCACCTTAAGAGCCTCAAGGTCGCAGGGCTTCACTCCGAAAATAACTGTTTTCCTGGCGGGCACATCGTTTTGAACTGCATTTTCGCCAAAGCTCATGATTTTCTCAATCTGAGGAAACAGGTATTCCTTGGGAGACTTATATGCCGGTTCATCACTAAGAATAACCCCGGAAGGTTCTTTTATCTCTTCAAATACCAGCTTCCCGCTGTTCATCACGGGAGCGGCAACCCTGTAATTGCTGATCCAGACCTCCAGCAGCCCCTGCAGCTCACTTTTGGGAACTACAACATGCGTCATCCTCTTCACCCCCAATAAATCCGACTTCCCTGTCACCCTGATGGAAGGATAGGAGGGCCGGATCATCCTCCGTACTCACCCCTGCCTGATAGCCGTAAAGCTCTTCGCAAAATCCGGTGATTTCTTGAATGAGATACCGGATATCCACACCGGAGGGACAAACTCTTTCGCAGGCTCCGCATTCCACGCATCTCCCTGCCAGATGCATGGCCCTGCCCAGGTGATACATCATTTTAGCGCCTGTATCCAGCTCCGCCGGAAGCCAGTTGGGCAGGTTCCTGTCCATGAAGCAGGTTTCGCAGTAGCAGCCGTAGCAGGCTTGCCTGCAGGAATAGCAAAGGATGCACTTCTTAATCTCCTTCTGGAATCTTACCAGCTTTTCCTCCAGCTCCGCTTCTTTTTTCCGGTCAACGGGACGCCCCTCCGTATCAGGTTTTATATCCCCAGCTTTTTTCACCAGAACATCGTATACCGGGGGCGTCTTCACCCTGCATTCCCTGCAGCCGGGTGCAGATGTGCCATCCATGCTCTTCATCCCTTCGCACTCCACACCGATGATATAAACATTCTCTCTTTTAATCTGGTTTTCAGTCATATACATGATTATTGCCCTTGCATCGCAGGGTTTGGCTACAATAGCGGCCCCCTCCTTCTTTTCAAGCAGGTATTTGGCAAGATTGGGCGTACAGGTTTCATCCCACTCCAGCTTGTCTGCATCTTCCGGCTTCCTCATGAAAAAGGGAATGGCATTTCCTCCTGCCTCGCTGCGGGTAAAGCCCAGAATAACCGAAGCCTGGCCTTCCTCCAGCAGGGTCTTGCAAAAGTCTGCGATTTCTTTTTTCTGATTGTCAAAACTCATTTTATCCCTCCATGACTTTCACTACAGCAAAACCTTTTAATTTATCAATGCTTTCAGAAATAACGCGGTAAAGCGTTCGCGATATTTCTGAAAGTCCTATAAACGCAGAAAAATTAATGTGGTAGTACTATCGGTCCCCAGCAAGTTTATTGGGTCCAAGCTTCCTTACCTTGCCGGTCACTTCCTCAACTACCGATGCAAACCGGGAGCCCTCGGAAGCTGAAACCCATGTGAACTGCACTCTGTCAGGCTCTACTCCCGCAGTGGCAAGAAGCTTTTTCAGCAGGGTGAACCGCCTTCTGGCATACAGGTTTCCCGAGAGATAGTGGCAGTCTCCGGGATGGCACCCCGAAACCATTACCCCGTCTGCGCCTTCTGTCAGCGCCTTGAGGATATACAGGGGGTTGATCCTCCCTGAGCATGGCAGCCGGATGATCCGGATGTTTGGCGGATACTGGATTCTGCTGGTGCCAGCCAGGTCGGCGCCCGCATAGCTGCACCAGTTGCACAGGAAAGCTACAATTTTAGGCTCCCACTCCGGGATAGGGGGACAGGCTTCCTGTTCCGTTCTGTTGGCATTTATCTCTTTATTCCTAACGGTTTGTTCAATCATCTTCTCACACTCCCGCTGCTATTTTTAGTAATTTTGAAAACTCAAATCCTTTGCCATTAGTATGAAAAAGGTAATGGAATGGCGATCAATGATCGCCGCTACATTTTTCATCCTCAGGTGTGCCGCATGCGGCATGGGCATTGAGATGGCTCTACCCACACTTTTTCACCTTGAGATTCCACATCGCCAGGGCTCCTCGCGATGACAACTGCATTGCAATAAAATGGCTTTCATAATCACTCAATTTCTCAACAAATACTCCAGCTCGCTTACTACCTGTCTGTCCGTAAAGCCGTTTACATCCACAGCGCCGCACCTGCAGGTGGCGGAGCATGTTCCGCAGCCCTTGCACAAAACCGCATTGACTACGGCTTTTTTCACTGTTATATCCCGCTTCTTTATATCCTGAACACTGATGGCCTTATAGGCGCAAACCTTCTCGCAGGCTCCGCACCCTGCACAAAGCATCTCGTTTACCTGGGCAATGGTCCCTTCCGTCTCCAGGGTGTCTTTGGCAATGACCGTAGCAGCCCTTGCCGCAGCAGCCTTTCCCTGGGTAATGCATTCCTTCAGGCTCTTTGGCGCATGGGCCAGGCCACAGAGATAGACGCCTTCCGTGGCAAAATCAACAGGCCGCAGCTTGGCATGGGCCTCCAGGAAGAAGCCTTCTTGATTCAGCGGCACCTTCAGCATCTGTGCCAGGACCTTGTTGTTTTCCTTTGACGGCATTACCGCAGAGCTTAATACCACGAGGTCTGCTTTGATTTCAATATCCTCATCCAATATCGGTTCATATGCCTTTACAGCAAGCATGCCGTTCCTATCAATAATCTCCGGCTTCCTTTCCGGCTCATACCTGACAAACTGTACTCCGGCTTTTCTGGCCGCATTATAGCTGATTTCATTCAAGCCATAGGACCGGATATCCCTGTAAAGGATTGTAATGTTGGCTTCAGGGTTCATTTCCTTCAGCATAAGCGCATTTTTTATTGCCTGATTACAGCATACCCTGCTGCAGTAAGGCCTTTCCGAATCTCTAGAACCCACACATTGTATCATTACAATATTCCGGGCTTTATCAATGGCATCGCTGCTGTCCTTCAAGCGTTCTTCCAATTCCATCTGGGTCAGAACCCGGGGGCTTGAACCGTATAAATATTCCTTCGGCTTGTATTCATCCGCACCTGTTGCTACAATAACGACGCCATGGCCTATTTCCCTGTCACCTTCACCGCCGGTTGAAAGAAGGGTGGAATATTTGCCCACATACCCGTCAATTTGCTTGATCTCAGTATTGAGATAAACCTCTATCAGCGGATTCTTTGCAACATCTTCGATATATTTTCTGATATAGCCTTCATACTGCCTTCCTGACGGAGAGGTATTCAAACGTGCCGCATTACCGCCCAGTGAGCCGGTCTTTTCAACCAGGTATACCTTATACCCCATCCCCGCGATTTCAAGAGCGGCAGCAATGCCTGCCATTCCACCGCCAATAACCAATGCGGCTTTTCTGACTTCAATTTTCTGCTTTACCAGCTGCCTTGCAAAGGTCACCTTGCCGACAGCCATCTTGACCAGTTCTCTGGCCTTATAAGTAGCATCGGCATAGCGGTCCATGTGCACCCAGGAGCATTGATCACGTATATTCGCCATTGTGAACAGGTACGGGTTCAAGCCCGCTTTTGAAAGGACCGTCTGGAATAAAGGCTCATGAGTCCTTGGCGTACATGAAGCAACTACCACCCGGTTCAGATCATACTCCTTTATTTTCTCAGCGATATTTTTCTGAGCATCCACCGAGCAGGTATAAAGATTTTGGTCCGCATACTCCACGAAAGGCAGGGTCTTGGCGTATTCCACCACATCATTCACACTAAGGTACCCGCCTATATTGATGCCGCAATGGCATACAAATACCCCTATTCGAATAGGCTCTTTGGAGACGTCACGGAAAGGCGCCTGCTCCTCCTGAACAAAGTAGGAAGAATACTCCTCCATACTGACCTCCAGCGTGTTGGCTATTTTAGAAGCCTCGGAAGCCGCCGCGCTTGCTTCTACTACGGTTTCGGGAATATCCTTGGGTCCTGAAGCAGCGCCGCAGGCAACCACTCCCGTCTTTGAAGTCATTGGAGGCGCCATTTCATTTACCCAGCAGAAACCGTACCGGTCCGTCTTTACGCCGTTTTTTTCAAAAAACCTCTGTATTTCCTTTTTCGGCGTCAGCCCCACGGAAAGCACTACCATGTCATACTCATCCACCGCCATGCTGCCCTTAGGGTCGCAAAACTTAATATTCAGCTTTCCGTCAATGTTTTCGGAAACATCGGCCACCCTGCTTCGGATAAAGCCGATCCCATATTTACTCTTTGCCGAATCGATATATTTATCGAAGTCCTTGCCATAAGCCCTCATATCCATGTAGAATATGTCAATATCTTTTACGGCGGGCAAATGCTCCCTGGTAATAATCGCTTCCTTGATGGCATACATGCAGCACACGGCCGAACAGTATTCGCTGTCGCATTTGGTATCCCTGGAACCGACGCACTGTATAAAGGCGATCCTGGAAGGAGCCTTTCCGTCGGATGGCCTTTGCACATGTCCATGGAAAGGCCCGGAGGTGGAGAGTATTCGTTCGTATTCCATACTGGTAACTACGTTTTTCGACCTTCCATACCCCAGGTCCTCCGGGATATCCTTTGAGGTATCATACCCGTTTGCCATGATTACGGAGCTTACAGGAATTTCTACGACCTCATCCGACTGCTCATGCCTTATGGCGCCTGACCGGCAAGTACGTTCACAGGCCTTGCACTCGGAACAGATGGAACAGTCAACACACCGCAGCGCTTCTTTTACCGACTGCTCTTCATCAAAGCCCAGTTCCACTTCGTCAAAGCTTCCTATCCTTGCAGCTTTTTCCAGAACAGGCATCGCTTGGCGGCTTTTATGGGCCAGCCCTTTAAAGTTGATTTCTTCAATGGGGGTCTCCTGCAGAAGGAAGGGCTCGATGGGAAGATCGGTACCCTCCAGATAATTTCTTATGCTCTTTGCAGCCTTGTTGCCTGCCGCTATGGCTTCAATCACGGTGGCCGGTCCCGAAACGGCATCACCGCCGGCAAAGACACCCGGGTCACCTGTCAGCATTTTATTCACATCACATACGATGGTCCCGTTCTTTTCAAAGCAAATTCCTCCGGTTGTATTGAACATCCCTGTGTCGACTGCCTGGCCGATTGCAGGGATTATATTATCCGCTTCCATAACAAATTCAGAGTCTGGAATTGCCACGGGACGCCTGCGTCCGCTTGCATCCGCCGGTCCGAGGGCATTTTTCTGACATTTCAGGCCAATCGCCTTTTGCCCGTCGGAAATGACCTCCAGGGGAGCGGTCAAATATTCAAATTTAACGCCTTCTTCTTTGGCGTGCTGAATTTCCCAGGTGCTGGCAGGCATTTCCTGCTCGGACCGCCTGTATACGACCGTTACATCACAGCCAAGACGGATGGCAGAGCGCGCCGCGTCCATGGCCACATTTCCGCCGCCGATCACCAGCACCTTCCTGCCGACCTCCGGGGTTTCGCCAAGGTTCAGGCTCCGAAGGAATTTGACGCCGGGAATGACCCCCTCTGCTTCTTCTCCCGGTATGCCCAGCTTCACATCCTTATGGGCGCCGATTCCCAGAAAAAATGCACTGTAACCGGCCTCACGGAGGCCATCCAGTGTTATATCCCTGCCTACGGCGGTGTTGCAGCGTATTTCAACACCCAGGCCGGTTAGAATCTCTATCTCACGTTCCAGTATTTTTTTATCAAGACGGTAATCCGGGATCCCCACCTTAAGCATTCCGCCAGGCACCGGCAGGGCCTCAAACACTGTCACCGGATAACCCTCCAGAGCCAGTTGGTATGCGCAATTGATGCCAGCAGGCCCCGACCCTATGACTGCTATCTTGTGGTTTTTCGGCTCTCCCGCCGGCTTAATGTCCGGAGATTTCCCCTGCTTTATTTCATCATCTGCAATAAACCGTTTAAGGGAAGCGATGGACAACGGCGAATCCACATACTGTCTGCTGCATTTTGATTCGCAGGGGTGGAAGCATACTCTTCCCAGAACGCCGGCAAGAGGCGTGACTTCCCTGACAAGGGACAGCGCTTCGCCAAACCGCTTCTGACCTGTTAAAGCCACATAGCCATGGGCGTTTATATGTGCAGGGCATCTGTATTTACATGGAGAGGTGCCCTTTTTATCGATAGTTACCTTATTGGGAACAGCCTGTGCAAAGGGCTTATAAACTGCCTTCCGGGTACCCATTCCCATATCGAATTCGCTTTTCACTTCGATAGGACATTCCAGGGTACAATCGTTGCAGCCCTTGCAGAGCTCCTCATCAATAAACCGCGCTTTCCTTTTTATGACTGCCGTGAACTCCGGCGCCTCGCCTTTCAGCTCAAGCAGCTCACTCCAGGTCAGCGTCTTTATCAGAGGATGGTTATAGCATGCCGTCACTTTCGGAGCCAAAATACATGCCGAGCAGTCATTGGTAGGGAATGTTTTGTCAAGCTGCGCCATTCTGCCGCCGATGCTGGGACTGCTTTCCACCAGGAACACGGGGATCCCCATTTCCGCAAGATCCAGCGCCGACTGTATGCCGGCGATACCTCCACCTAAAACAAGTACTGGTTTTTTCATACATTTCCTCCGGAATCAATCGTACTTAAGCGAAACAAACATTGTTTCATCTGCATCTATGCGCCTTTCAGAAGTACCGCAAACACTTCAATGCATTATTTCTGAATGGACAAATTGAATGTTTCGCTGTTGTAAGTCTACTTGCTGCTTTGAAGCTCGTTGATCCTGTCGATTCTCTCCTGCCTTACTTCCCTGTCAATCCTTTCAACAGCCTCCGCAAACTCTTCGGATACAATACCCTTCTCCACAGCCAATTCCCTTAAAACCCTGATAATATCCGCAAACCGCACATCCTGCGGACAATGAGCCACACAGGTGTGACACTGGCTGCACTGCCAAAGCTGGGGTGATGAAAGGACCTCCTGTTCCATGCCCAACAGGATCATTCTCATAATACGCCTGGGATTGTAGTCGGCCTTTAAGGCGCTGACAGGGCACCCGGCAGTGCAAGTCCCGCACAGAAAACAATTCATCGCCTTTTCTCCGCCAGGCATTGCCGCAACCCGGTTTTTAAACCTCATGTCCATGGAACTCAAATCCTTCATATGCATCACTCCGTTCTTATTATTGCTGCCGGGCGATCACTGATCGCCCCTACGAATTCCAAAATAAATCCGGAAACTCAAATCCTATGTCGCTGGTATGAAAAGGAGTCCGGTGTAGGGGCGACCACTGGTCGCCCACCCAGGAAGGGCTTTTGATGGCGATCACTGATCGCCGCTACATTTCATCCTTAGGTGTGCCACTCTGTGGCAATCCGGTTTTAATCCCGCTTTCTCACTGTTAGATCCCCACATCGTTATCACTCCTCGTGATGACACCTAATTTAAAATTTCCGCATTCATCTGTCTACGGCCTTGGAAGGAAGCCTGCCTTTTCGACAATGGAAGGCACTATGCTTTCCCATCCTACAGCCATGATGTGTATTCCGCTGACCCCTTCAATTTTCCGTATATCCCTGATCAGGTCCAGTGCTATTGCGACGCCTTCCTCTTCCTGGTTTGCCGCCTTCCGCATCCTGTCCAGGAAAGACTCCGGAACTGCCATCCCTGCCACTTTCCTGGTCATTTCCAGGGATTTCAGCGACTTGTTGACAAGAATGCCGGCCAGGATATAGGTCCTTTGATGAAGTCCTGCGGCTCTGACCTTTTCCATCCATTTTCCGAACCTTTCCACATCGTATATGGCCTGTGTCTGTATGAACTGGGCCCCTGCATTTATTTTCTTGCGGAGCCTTATGAACTGCATTTCTTCAGGATCCGCAAAGGGATTGGCCGTGGCCCCGAGGAAAAATTCCGCGGGCACCTTCACCGGCTTGCCGCTCATAAAAATCTTTTCATTCTTCATGCGGGTCAGCGCCTGCAAAAGTTGGATTGAATCAATATCATAAACATTCTTGGATTGCGGATGATTCCCAAAGGACTGATGGTCCCCCGACAAGCAAAGCAAATTCTTCAGGCCCAGTGCATAAGCCCCAAGCAAATCGCTCTGGATCGCAATCCTGTTTCTGTCTCTGCAAGTCATCTGGACGATAGGCTCGATGCACTCTCCTTGAATAAGGCAGGAGGCTGCAATGCTGGACATTCTGACAATGGCCGTCTGATTGTCGGTAACATTGGCTGCGTCGATGATTCCCGCCAGTTCCTTTGCTCTTTTCCCCACAAATTCGGCATCGGCGCTCATGGGCGGTCCGATTTCGGCGGTGACGGAAAAATGTCCTGCTTCCAGTAGCTTCTGCAAATTGCTCCTGTGGTCGGTCATAGCCTTACCTCTTTCTTTTCGAGCCTTCGGGGGCCGCCGTCCCGGCTGCTTCTCCAGTCCTTGGGCTCGATGATGTCGTACATCCTGTCCAGCCTCCCCAGCTCCTTGAGCCTGTCGTAGATCAGCTGCCAGCCGCAGTCTGTCTCAGGGCTTACTTCACATTTGCCGTTGGCAGATCCCCCGCAGGGTCCGTTGAAATTACTCTTTGAACACCTTGCCACCGGACAAACCCCTCCGGTCCTCTCCAGGATACAATCTCCACAGCCCTGGCACATTTCCGTCCAAACGCCGATATCCCTGGCTACGCCGATGAATTTTGTATTCACTCCGGGAAGCACAGGAATGCCCCGGTACTTTTCGGCCACAAACTGCACGCCTGCGCCGCAGCCCATGGAAATTATGGCCTCGGCGCCTTCAAAGCCCTCCGCCAAATCATCAAGAAACTCCACATCACACTGCCTTTTGGGTGTGACAACCCTGACGACAGTTTCTTTTCCGCATTCCCGGCTCTGCAATTCCAGTACCGAAGCAAGCTTTAAGGCTTCTTTCTCGCCTCCGGCCATACAAACCGTTACACATGTGCCGCAAGCGGCGATTACAATGTTTTTGAAGCCTTCCACCGATTTGATGATTTCTTCTATGGGCTTCTGTTCGGCAACGATCAAAGCAATACCCCCGATCCCTTTACTGAGTAATTTATCTAAAACGGTTTTCCGAATATATTTATTTAACCATCAACTCTTTGATGCCTTCCAGCAGAACATTGGGCAAAGCATGGGATATCTGAATATACACGATCCGGCTTTCATCCAGCCCCGCGGCTTTTATCATTTCCCGCGCCCTTTCTGCCTGCAGGCGGGCTCTTTTATTCCCTTCAAAATGTTTGCACGCATCCTCTTTACATGTCACCAGCAGCACCTTGTCATAGGATTTCAAGGCGCTGACAATGTTTTCCGCCGTGATTTCTCCTCCGCAGGAAACACTGGCAATGCTGATCTTTTCATAGACCCCGGACAATTGACCGGTTATCCTGTTCATGGCGATTTCACCCGAATTCTCACAGCAGAATACTCTCAGACTGCCTGGCCTTACTTCCGTGTTGGAATTCCTGCCCTTTATTCTGACAGCATCCGCCGGACACACTGAAACGCAGATGCCGCACACCTGACAGGCTTTATTCAGGTTCTTCATAGCCGAATTCTCATCATCGGGAATCATTGCCGAATGGGGACATGCTCTGTAGCAGGTATAGCAAAAAGCGCACTTACCGGAATCGACTTCCGCAAATGCTGTCTGCTCCTCTGCTATCGCCCTCATTTCCGATATCGTATAACGGACCTGTTGAATTATTTCCTCCCCCAGATTTCCCGCCGACGCCCCATCCAGGAAAAAGATGCCCTTCCTGCTCGTAATGGAAGGAGACAAATAATAGCTGCTTCCACTGGGATATATGCCTTTATCCAGCTTGAGCTTCAATAGCTTCGACAGTCGGGCGGCATCGCCTTTGCCTATGGTTACTCCGGCTTTGATCAAAACAAAAGTGTCAATTCCTATTTCGCCATAATCGTCCTTTACCTCCAGATGGAACATCCCTGTATCGTTATCCCTGCTGACCCGGATTCCGTTATACCTGATAAATACCACACCCATATTCCTGGCCTGCCTGTAAAGCATTTCCATGCCGCTTGCGGAAATCCTCATGAACCTGGAGAGGAAAAAGACCTTTTTCTGTTTCCCGGCCAGCTCAATTGCTCTGTTCAGTGCTGTCTCCGTCAAATATGCAGGTGATTCCTCCGGATAGTCCAGCAGGATGACAACCGGCTTCCCATTCTCCTGGGAGGTGCTGAAATCATCAAGGGCAGGCGGGTCCGCGGCCACAATCACACAGCCCGCAGTAATGGTTTCCTTTTGCGTCCTTATGAGGAATTCTCCTACTTCTCCGCGTATGCTTTTTATTTCATCAATATTTTCCAGAAACACCGGGCTCAGGCCTTCTCCGGAAAGCTGCTCCGCCAGTATTCCCTTAAACCTGCTTTTCCCTAAAACTGCCACCTTCATAGCAACCCTCCGTCAGGCACAGGTGAAAATGTACCTTCTCCAGTAGATTTCTGAAAATGCGGTCCATTGCTGCCGGCATTTTCAGAAAAACGGAAAGCAACCTTTTCACTGTTCCTGGCTGCCTGCTCTAAAATTCTCCTTGCCACAGCCAGTGCTTCAGAATGTACTTCTTCAATTCTCCGGGGACCTGAAACGCATCCGGCCAGATAAATTCCCGTGAGCTCTCCGCTCCTCACATAGCTTAAAAAGCCGTTTCCGTCCACCTTCAACATACACAGCTCCGCCAGCAGCTCCGTGTCTTTTGCCGGACGGATTCCCTCGGAAAGGATAATTTTGTCGAATTCCCTTTCGGCAAGAGAGCCGGTCCCAGGCTGTTCATACTGGATGCGGCAGGGCTTGCCGGACTTTATCTTCACCGGCCTGCTCCGGATAAACTCCATTCCATCACGGTTGAGGCAATTGAAATATTCTCCGCTCTCAACCCTTTGCAAATCCATATAAAAGAAAACAATTTCCAGCTCGGGATAGATTTTTCGCAAGACTCTGGCCATCCTTGTGGAATAGCCGCAGCACACCCTGGAACAATAATCGGCTTTTTCCTGTACATCCCGTGAACCGAAGCACTGGATAAAAGCTATGCTTTTGGGACATTCGGCAAAAATCCTGTTTTCCGTCCTTTGGGAAAAGAGCTCTTCAATCTGCCGCCCGCACAGGATATTGTCACCCCTCCTCAGCTCGAGGCTGCCTGAAGAGACTGCCGAGAATTCCTCAAAGCCCGCAGAAATAATAATATCTGTGATACCCTCCAGCCTGCGGGCACTTTTCCCGTTTTTCCAGGTGACGAAGAAGTCTCCTTTTGACCCCTGAAGGTCAGATAACCTGCCTTCTGTAACAATGCTGATATTTTCATGGCTTTCTACTTGATTCCAGAGATCTCCCGCCAGGCAAAGGCCGCAGTTATTACAGCGGTCGGTAGCTTTGCAGCCGTATTTCCTGACTTTGCCGCCGATTTCCCCGCATTTTTCAAGAATTGTAACCCTTAAGCCCCCATTTGCCAGTTCCAATGCCGCAGTGCAGCCCGCAAGGCCGCCGCCGATTACCAGAATATGATGATTCATAGGATTATCACCTGCTTATATCGAAATTGTTTCAACTAAAACATTATATCATTTTAAGATCATCTTTTAAGCTGTTTTTTTTACTGCATGGAGATAAGCAATTTCATCATAGCATTATATAGACACGGGGTATTGGAATATCTTCATCTTTTCTGTACTTTATAATGGATGTATTTATTTTAGTACAATTGTGAAAAGATTAACCAAAAACAACTCATCCGTTCCGATGATTATAAAAATAGAGGGTGCATTGTAAAAAAACGCATATCATAATTTCCGGGGATTTATTCCAAGCTCACGATGTTTTAAATATAGTAATATTATATAGGTCCAATCAAATATAAACGTCGATATAGCTAAGAAAACAATCAGTTTTGTAGGCAAAAAAATAATAAACAGTATCGACGGCATCAAAGTACCTAACATCTTAAAAATTGCAATATACATTGACTGTCCTGCTATGCTGTTTCTTCTAAGAAGTAATCGTATGAAAAGTATGGACATCATGAGATTTTGTAAATATGCGGCATATTTTCCCAGATAATCATGAAATTCCGTGATCGAAAACAGAACTGTCAAAAAGCCGATTCCTAAGGAGAATAAAAAAGCGGGGTAGAAAAGGCATCCGGGCAACATTTTTTCGAACTCCTTCTTCCCGAATGCTAAAAACTGCAGCAATATGATACTATCAAGAAAAAACCAGATCATATTGATTACATACAGACCCACCGGATACGGATATATGAAAGAAAATATGAATTCCGATGAAAGGTTTGCACAAATTGCAGCCATTGGCATACCATAGGTTTTATCCTGGAAACCCTTTTTAATGATAAGAATATATGCTATGGACCAAAAAACGCCGGTACATGCTACCAGAGCTAATGAAAGGAACAGAACAGTATATGACATAAAACCTCATAATTCAGAACTTCCTATACTATAAATATCCATTAACATAAATAAATGTGCCTATTTACATATTTCCGCATGGAAAAATTTTTAACATATGCTCCAGATGGAAACTCTGTTCTAACTGAAGCCTTGGATAACTGATATATTCTATGCCATACCTCGTCATGGCATTTTACGCAGCTCTTGTATAAAATGCGGCCGTATACTATACTATACTATAGATGCTGTCAATCTACTAAAAGGCAGGTGTTAGAATCCTGAAAGGCCGGGAAGATTTATTGTTCGACTTGAAATTGGTTGATAATCTGGTTGGTATTACCTTTGGCAAGCCAGACCTCAGATTTTATTTAGCAGGGGGATCTGCCTGCATTATTGCGGGATATATTGACAGGATGAATCTGGAACGCTTCAGGGAACTGTTTGAAAATTCGGGAGAAGCTTATGTATAGGGTAGTAATGGCAAGCACATTATACTATGAAAATTTTATGAGGCAGTCAAAGACACGTTATGGGCTTATCAGGCCTTTTATGTTACTGGTTGACAGCGCCAGGTTCCGCGATTCCCAAAAAAGCGTCTCCGCAGACTATTTAAACCTCTGTGACATCATTGGCAGGATGCGCGAACTGTACCAAAGCGGCGAATCCATATATCACCACTTTGGTATGCTGCTGGAAGAACTGCAGATACTGGGCTTTGCTGTCAGAGACATGAGTGCAACCGGTACTACGGAGGCAGGCAGATTAAAAGATCAGATAGACTTATTGCTTCAATTTTTAGCTTTCAGGTATCCATTTGATGAGTTTGACAACAAAGTCGGAGTGCATGACATAAATACAGGCAAATACATTTTCGTGCAGCCATGAAGCAGTATGTTTACATAAGGCTGCCTTTTCCAGGCTGGAAAAGCTCGTTGTGACCGGTAAATAACCATAACATTTTGCTGCGACAGGATATTGGGATATCTTCAGCTTTTTGTAAACTACAAAGCGTGTATTTATTTTAGTACAACTGTGAAAAGATTAACCAAAAAAGACAACTCATCCTATCCGGTGAGTTGTCTTATAGGTCAAGTGCTTATTTTCTTACCAGCCATTTTTCGGGCAATTCAATCAATTCCGGCATTTTACGGTAGCTTTCTCCGACCTTCCCGAAACGCTCCAGGAGATTGTTATCGATATATCCATGCCGGTTGGGAGAAGCATTTAAGATAAACGTCACGTTTTTTTCATTCATTTTCCGGATCATGTCAAGAGCCCAGTCGGCAGGCTTCAATTCGCTTTCGGTATCGGCCTCACGCCAGAACCACTGTTTGGTCAGTATGTTACAGCTTGCGCCAGGCCCTTCAAAACCGTCCTCAACTTCCTGCCCTGCTGCATTTTCGTAGAAAACAATATCCGTATGATTCAAATTGCTTTCACAGCTGATATTCATCAGGAGACAGTCCGGCTGAAGACTTTTGACCATCCCGTCAATTTCCTCAAAGGGAAGATTCTCATAGCTGGGTCCCCCCCAATGGGCATGCCAGCCGTCGCAAATTATAAACGGGATCTTTCCATATCCCGTAAGAACTTCCGTCAGTTGGTTTTTAATGAATTGCTTGTCTTCCGGCGTACACTTTTTTCTGCCGATCCGGTGATGAAGGTCAAGCATGGAGAAGTATATTCCCGCAGTGATGCCTTCCTCCCGGAATGCCGTGAGATATTCCCTGACAACATCGGTTTTGACTGCTCCGTTCTTCACCGAATGCTCCGTATAGGCGCTGGGCCATAGGTCAAAGCCTTCATGATGCTTGATTGTCAATGCCGCAAACTCCATTCCTGCTGATTTCGCAGCTCTGGCCCATTGGCGGCAGTCAAGCCTGCCGGGATTCCAGTCCTTCGGATTAAACGGAAACTGCCTTGGAAGGCCGTCATTTTCATACCCGTATTCCCAATCTACCGTTTTTCCTGTGGCAAACTGGAAAGTGGCGCTGTTAAAGTGGATAAACATGCCGAAGCGCATATTGACAAATTTCTTTTGCAGTTCAATCAAATGATTTATCATCACAAATTCCTCGATGGTTTAAATTATTTAACACAAAGGGGCCGTCTCAAAACAGGAAATCTGTAGTTTTAAGGATAAAAAGATGCTGCGGCGATCATTGATCGTCCTCCAAAGTCCTTCCAGGATGGGCGACCAGTGGTCGCCCCTACACTAGATTCCTTTTTATGCCAATGACAATTGTTTTAAGACAGCCCCTCCTTCCATTATGACTTTGAATTATTTAGCACCGTATGTCCTGTCATAAGCTGTTTGATATGTTGAGAGCAAGGTGTCGAGCTTATATTTATTTTTTAGGTCATCCAGATAGGAATTCCAATCCTTGTCCAGATCCATAGCCCCTGTAATAAACTTAAATACGATTTCATCATAGTATTTATTGAATTCTGTCCTCAGAATGGAAGATTGATTATACTCCTCTTCAGTCAGCTTTAAAGTAGGAAGAGCATATTTATCTGCAGCGTAAGGTTCATACAAGTCTCTTGTGGTAACATGCAGCATGTACTCCATTCCGTCTGCGGACCAGAGGTCCAGGTCCTGCGGTACAGACTGTCCCATTCTCCACTCTTTGCTGAAGTTAAAGATACCCATCTGCGTCCAGCAGTCGTTTCTGGTTTTTCCGACATCGCCGCCGTACGACTTGATTGCTGTCCAGAGAGCTTGATTTCCGTTAAAATCCTTTTCGCCGTCATCGGCCTTTTTCCATGCAACGCCTTCTACACCGTTAAATACGGTAGCCGTTGCTTCATTAGTATAGAATGCATCACCCCATTGTATGGCAAGGTCAGGATCCTTACAGGAAGAAGTAACAACGAAAGCGCCTGTGGACGGAAGCTGCAGGTAGCTGCCTGCGTACTGTACACCCTCCGGTCCCTTGAGAGGGGCGATGGGACGGAACATCCTGTATCTGTCTCCCCCGATTTCACTAAGAACGCCTCCATACCCTGCTGTGGTTGCTCCTACGATTGCGGCGTCGGGGTTCTCAACAAGTTTTCTCAACTGATCGTTTTTCTGCGTTAAAGTCCCTTCATACAGCAAGCCCTCTTTGTAAAGCTTGTTCAAATAACGGAGTGCTTCCTTGAAACGGTCATCCGTCATGCCGTTGCTTACCTTTTTGCTGTCATCCAGACCAAAGCCCTGCTGATAGGTGTCAAAGTAGAGGAAGGAATCGATAAGGAAAGGGATACTTTGAGCATACCAACCGTCTGTACATCCTGTCAAAGGTATCTCATCAGCTTTTCCGTTTCCGTTGGGATCCTTTTCCTTGAAAGCCTTCAACACAGTATAGAAATCTTCTGTGGTTTTAGGATACTCCAATTTCAACGTCTGCAGCCAGGTGTCGTTAATCCACATCTTATCGGCTCTGGAGCAGTGGTAGCATGGGTTGAAAGTAGGCAGACCGTATATATGGCCGTCTACTTCTTTAATAAGCGACAAACCCATATCATACTCGGAAATTGCCTTTTTTAAGTTCGGAGCGTTTTTGTCAATCAGCTCATCCAGTGGGATAAGTACCTTGTCCTGGATTCCATAGGTATTAATCTGGGCACTGGTTACGGCGCAGTTGAAGAAAATGTCGGGAAGATCTCCTCCAGCCAGCATTAGCGCAACTTTTTCGTTGACATTTTCCAGTGGAATCTGATCATAGTTTACCTTGATACCCGTAGTTTTCTCCAGCCATTTGGAAGTGTCATTGGTGTTCATATCCTCTACCACCGTCGGTTTTGCAACCACGATATGGAGAGACTTTTCACCTGTGGAGACAGTGTTACTCTGGCCAGCTGCGGTACCGGTATTTTCCGTTGAACCTGCATTTCCGTTTGCGGAGCCGCAGGCTGACAGAGCCAGCATCGCAGACATCAGGACTGCAGACACCTGCAACAACCCTTTTAGTTTCATTGTTTTTCCTCCCTTTAGAATTTAGTTTATATGATACAAGGTGTAATTTATACACGCTGTAACACTCTTTAAGCACTCAGCCTTTCATAGACCCCATCATGACGCCTTTTACAAAATATTTCTGTATAAAGGGATAAAGTATCAGCAGGGGAGCACTGGAAATCACAATCAACGAATATTTCAAAACATCCACCAGCCCCTGTTTCAGAATGAGCTCACTCATATTGACCGTCATCGTTGAAGTTACCGAATTCATAATCAAGATATCCCGAAGGACAATCTGCAAGGGATACATCTTCAAATCCTTCAAAAAAATCATTGCAAAGAAATAGGAATTCCACTGTCCCACCACATTGTAAAGAATCAGGACGGCCAGTATGGAGCCGGAAAGAGGCAGGATCATGCGGAACAATTTGCCGAAGTGGGAGCAGCCGTCAATTTCGGCAGACTCGATCATTTCTTCGGGAATTGCCGTTTGAATATGGGTACGCATCAGGATAATATGAAATACATTGAGTGCGACCGGTACAACCACTGCCCAGCGGGTATGCAGCATTCCCACATTTCTGACGACCAGATAAAAAGGAATCAGGCCCCCGGAAAACAGCGTAGCAAAAATAAACAACCGAGAAAAGATATTCCTTCCCGCCAATTTTTTACGGGAAAGCGGGTAGGCGGCACAAACCGTCACAATTATGCTGATGATAGTTCCTGAAACGGCATAGAAAATTGTATTCATGTACCCGGAGATGATCAGCTTGTTTTTAAATACCTGTTCATAGGCAAAAAGGGTCGGACGGACAGGCCAAAGCCATACCTTGCCTGAGATGACGTCGACGGAAGTGCTGAAAGAAGCACTGACAACGTAGATCAAAGGATACAGGACGACAAGGCCGCTGAGTAAAAGCAGCAAGTGGACTAAAACATCAAAAACGGTATCTCCGGCAGAACCTCTAATTTTTTTCATACTGGTTTCCTCCATTACCAAAGACTGATTTCACTGGTGCGACGGGCTATCCGGTTCACTACTACGATAAATACGGTATTGACGACTGAATTGAAAAGCCCTACAGCGGCGGAATACCCATAGTCCAGGTTAATCAGGCCCATTTTATAGGTATAGGTGGACAGCACCTCGGATACCCCCATGTTGGCTGTGTTCTGCATGAGGTAGATTTTCTCAAAGCCGACACTCATGATGGAACCGCAGCTTAGAATAAACATGATCGTAAAGGTGGGTACGATAAAAGGCAAATCGATAAACCAGATTTTCTGTAAGCGGTTTGCACCGTCAATAGTAGCCGCCTCGTATAGAGATTGATCAATACTGGTTAAAGCCGCTATATATATAATTGCGCTAAACCCTGTAACCTGCCAGATACCCGACCAGACATAGATGGATCTGAACATCCCTTCCTTTGCCATAAAATCAATGGGTGTGAGGCCTATTGCCCGGATCAGGTTATTGGCTACACCGTTTTTAAGGTCCAGGAGCTGCAGGATGATAGAAACCATAACTACCGTAGAAATGAAGTAAGGCGCATAGGTTATCATTTGAATGCTTTTCTTAAATCTTACATTACGGCATTCATTTAACAGGATCGCCAGCAAAATGGGAAAAGGAATCCCGGCAATTAAGGAATAAAGACTGATGAACACGGTATTCTTTACCGTATTTACAGCGGAAGGAGTTGTAAAGAATCGTACAAAGTTCTCCAGACCGATCCATTTGCTTCCCCAGACCCCTCGAACGGGGCTGAATCTTTCAAAAGAAATCAGGACTCCATACATTGGCCAATAGCTAAAGATAAGTAGAAAAACCAAAGGGATGGATAGAAGGACATATAACTGCCAGTCGGAAAGCAGTCTTTTAATGAGAGGTGAACGGTAAGCTTTTCCCATTCTTTTACCTGGGTCAGCCAAAGTGCCTTGGTTTGCGTACATGGATACAACCTCCTCGGTGGTAGGTGAGATTACACCCTAAATGCTAAAACATCATGGGCCATTATTCAAGGTACAATTTTTAAACAGGGTAGAAATCACCCTGGTTCACAGCTAAAAACCCGCAAATGCACAGACTGCCCATGAAATGCTTACGATAAGGTGCAATTTTTGAGTAAGGTACAATATTTGATAAGATATTGCCTTTTATGAAATTTGCCTCTATAGTTACATATAGAGGAGTTTTACGCCCGGACAACCATGACATTTCCAACCATAGGGTACACTTTGGCAGGGGGAGGACAATTTGAAAAAAATTGTATTCAATAACAGTATTTTTCGGATATTTTTTAGTTCTTTTACCATCATTATGATATTTCCTATTTGCGTTTTGGTCGTCATCTATTTCCAAACGGAAAAAACGGTGACGCAGGAAATCTATCATTACAATGAAGAGCTTTTGGGACAATGTATGAATTCCGCAGAAGACTTATTTGAAATTGTCGATAATACGCTGACCTCCCTTTCCTTTAACAGCAGTGTTCATGAGTATGTACTTGAAGCCGGCTCTTTCGAAGCTTCAAAAAATTTGGGCAAGACGAAAACAGTATACCAATACATTTCGTCTTTTAATAATATCTTTAAATACTGTGGAATTATCGACCTGGCAATCTATGCGGATCAAAGCAAATCCATCGTCTCAAAACTGACTCCCTATTCAAGAATACTGTACTATAATAAAATCATCCGCTATGAGGACGGTAACGATAAAACTTTTGAAGAACGGATGATGAAAAGCATTGGAAAGAATACGATACTGCCTTCCACTCCTCTCCAGGTATTTGACAGCCGGTATAATGCCATCACCTTTACTTATCCGATTATTACCGACTACAGTGTCAGCAAGTTAGGCAGCATTGCTGCATTCGTGGACACCAAAAAGGTTATGGATATCCTGAAAAGCATGAATTTGGGCGATACTGGCTTTGCTTATATCTCGGATGTAGACAACACTATACTGCTTCAGACCGGCGGAAGTGAAGTCAACGGATATGCCAACACCTCGCAAATACACTTAAACCGGAACGATTACATGATATTGTCAATGTACAGCAGTAACAAAGCCCGCAGGTACGAGGCTTATATTCCAAATAGCCTTGTCCTGTCAAAAATACGGTATATTAAGGATACGATCTATCTTCTAGCCCTGATGGAAATTATCGTCGGCATATTTTTCGCATTCTTTCTGTCCTACAAAAACGCCAAGCCGATTATCGACATTTTTACTCTCGTATCCAAGATTTCACCGGAGAAGAAGAGCAAGCAGGATTATAATTTCCTAAAGGGTACGATTTCCAGCATTGTTGCAGGCAATGAGGCTTTGAAGGCGGAATTGGACACGCAGGCCTCCATTGTCCGGTCGGACTTTATGCGGCGTCTGATCCAGGGAAGCATCCCTGAGGATTACAAGATTAAGGAGCTTTCAAACCATCTGGATTACAATTTGGACGGCAGTCTATATTCCGTATTGCTTGTGAAGAACACCGGATATGGAAACAAGATAGAGTACTCGGACCTGATGGAATTGGATAACGCGCAGTTCATTATCCAGGAAGCTTTTTCCCGGTATCCCGTCATCCGCTCCTATGGCTTTAACAAAAGTGAAAATGAGATTGTGTTTCTTCTGATTTTCAATCAGATACAAACGGACATGTACCGAAAAGAACTGGAAATCATGGTGGATACCATCGAGCAGGAGCTCTGCCAGCAATATAACCTTTCTCTGATCTATTTATGCGGCGGATTTACAAATAAGCTGGAAGATCTTTCCGACCTGTACAGCAATACTAAAAATATGCTGCATTCCGGTTTGTATACTCAGCGTGGACTGCTTCAGATGTTTGAGAGGGATTCCATTGACAGCATGCTCTATTATCCGATTGATGTGGAACTGAAATTAATCAAAAATCTTCACTCGGGGCAGCGGAACCGTATCACTGCAATTGTTTCGAATATCTACCATAAGAACCTGAGAAACAAGCGGCTTAGCGAGACAGATTTTGCTATTCTGAATAAGTGCATATACCTGACGGTGTTACGAGTCAGCACAAATCTGAAACACCATACCCTACTGGAAAATGCGGATTTTTTAATAAAGGCCAATTCTTTTGAACATCCGGAAGAAATCATGGCCAAAGCCATAAAATTATTTGAGTCCATCTGTGATTGCATAAACAATGAAAAGGTTCAAAGCGAACAGGGAACGCAGAATGAAATTTTGAAGTACATGGAGGCGAACCTGAGCAAAAGTACATTTTCCCTGTATGATGTTTCTTTGAAGTTTAATTATGTAGAGTCCTATTTATATAAATTCTTCAAAGAAAATTTCGGCATCACTTTCTCTGTGATGCTGGAGGATATGCGGATGAAAAAAGCCTGCGGGCTGCTTTTATCCACCGGCTTGACCATTGAGGAAATCGCGGCGGAAACCGGCTACAACAGCAGCCACGCATTCCGCCGCGTATTAAAAAAATATACCGGCCTGCTGCCGACCGAATACCGCGAGTACCATGAAAAATACTGAACAGCGGCGTGCCAATAGTCTTTCAATACCGGGAGGAGAATATCTTTGAAGCACATAATCAGCTGCATTTCCCTTATGCTGTTCAGCCTGCTGCTTTTTAGCCGCGTATCGGCTGAAGCCAAAACCGTCAATATTTATTACTTTTTTAATAACCCCTGCGCTTCCTGCAATGAAGAAAAGGAATTCGGCGACAGGACGGATGAAGTATTAAAGGGTGTTGAGAAAAACATTCCCTACCGTATTTTTGCCTATAACCTTTTCCATCAGGAGGGGATGGAGAGCTTTAAAAAAGCATGTGATAAATTCAACATTCCCGCCGCAGACAGACAACCCCCTATGGTGCTCATCAATGGGCGTTACCTGACCGGCAAAGACAATATTGAAAAAAATATGAAAGCTTTTTTTCTGGAGACGGCAGCACCCGGCACAGAGAGCAGCGGCTTTTTCAATAACGCGGACAAGCCTGACGCAAAGGATGCTGCAGGCTCCCGGCAGACGGCGCACCAGCCCGTAGACCCCGGGTCCTCCTATTTTGTCTATTTCCATACTGTTTCCTGTGAGGACTGTAACCGTACGGAGTCTTTTCTTAGCTCCCTGGAAAAAAATTATACGATTGCTGTCAACGGCCAGGATGAAAATTCCCCCCTGGTCATAGAAAGCAGAAACCTGGCGGATATGAAGGAGGTTACTGAAATCCATGCCTATTTTGACGCTTATCATGTGCCCGTAGAAAAGCAGCAGGTCCCGATTGTTTTTTACAAAGGCGGCTATCTTTCAGGGTACGCCGAAATAAAAGCACAGCTTTTAACAGTCATAAAGAGCGGAGTTGCAAGAAATTTTACCTATCCCGGCACTATAAGTGCTGTATCGGAATTAACCGCAAAGAACCTGCCTGCTATCTTTTTGGCCGGCCTGGTAAATGGCATAAACCCTTGCTCCATCTCCATGGCCTTCCTGCTTTTGACGCTTTTGCTTTCGAAGAATGCCAATATCCTGAAGCTTGGCATGAGCTATGTTACAGGCAAAATCATCACTTATTTCGTCCTTGGAACCGTATTGTATCAGCTTATTTCCCTTCTGGATTCAACGGTCTTCCAGTCGGTGCAATTGCTTATGAAGGGCTTTCTGCTGCTTCTTATCCTTGGCCTGGTGCTGCTGAACTTCTGGGATATGCTTGCAGCCAAAAAGGAAAAGTATCAGAATATCAAGGTTCAACTGCCCAGGTTCTTACGGAGAATCAATCACGGCCTGATTAAAAAGCTGGAAACCATCCCGCTCAAATGGGCTATGCCCGTTGTATTCGGATTGGGTATCCTTATTTCGGCAGGTGAGTTCCTGTGCACGGGTCAAATTTACCTGGCAACCATTCTCTACCTTGTGAAAACAAGCCCGGATATCAGCTTTATCACCGCAGCCGCTTTCGCTGTTTATGTACTTGCCATGTCTATCCCGCTGATTGTGCTGATTTTCCTCGTTAACAGAGGGAAACAGATATTTGAAATGTCTGAGTTCACACGAAAGAACCTGCCGGTCATCAAGCTGATTAACGCCATTGTGTTCCTGCTGTTCGGAGCATATATCATTCTAAAATTATAGGAGGACCGAAATGTTTCGCCGCAAGCCCCAAAGTCAATTATTTGTCCGGCTGATGAACTGTGAAGGCTCCGTCCTCTTAGAGTGCAGCTGCAACCGCCTGCCGTTGAAAGAAAAAGTGATTCTTGAAAAAAGTGTGGAATTTTTCAATGATCCTGAGCCTTGTTTCATTCACCTCAGCGCAGTAACAGCCCGGCTTTTATCGGAGATATCGGAACATATAGATAATAAGCTGAACCAGGGCATGGAGCTGTTAAAAGGTACCGAGGATCTGTATTTGCTCAAGAGCTATGTCAATGTGGAGGGGATCTCAGCGGTTTTTTCCTATTATTCGGTTCCGGATAAAAAATAACCGGCGACCGCAGCCGCTATGCACGATCTATCTTCATAGATTCAAGGCATTAAGATAAGCAAATCCATCATTAATCACCAGCCTGCTGACGCTGCCGTTATCCGCTCTGAAACGCCAGGAGCCTTCAATGTTCATACCCAGCAGATATGCAAGTATCATCCGGATACAGCCAAGATGTGTGACAATCATGACCTTTTCGTTTTTATAGGAGCCGGTGATGGTATCAATAAACTCCGAAACTCTTTTATATACCTGAACTGGACTTTCTCCGGCGTTTATGCAATAATTCATCCAGTCATTCTGCCAGGAGATGCAGTCTTCGGGATACTTTTCATTTATTTCGCCATAGGTCAGGTCTTCCCAATCCCCGAAATTCTGCTCCTTTATTCTGTCGTCGGTTATTATCCCAATGGTATGGGCTTCACAAATAATGGAACAGGTTGAATATGCCCGTTTCAGCGGACTGGAATATACGGCGTCAAACTTCTCTGTATTAAGAATATCTGAAGCCCTGCGGGCCTGGTCTATGCCTTTATTGTTTAATTCCGCATCGGTCCAGCCGCAATATGTGCCCCGGATATTACTGTCTGTCTCTCCATGCCTCACCAGAACAATTTCAAGCATCAGCCGATCCCTCCGATACACTTGATTATTACGAAGGCACTTAGAAGAAATATGGTCTGGTTAAGCTCACAAACGGCTCCAAGCAAGTCACCTGTGGCCCCTCCGATTTTTCTGCTGAACAGCTTTATGAGAATGTATGCGGAGATGGGCGGTATGATGCAGATAATAAGCCCTTTTATTCCGGCAGAAAGATAGAATATGGCTAAATACGGTAGAAGGCCGATCAAAATCTCTTTCCCGCCGCAGCAGTCAATAAAGGATTTACCCAGCCCCTCGCCGCTTCTTGCATAAACGGAAACGCCGGCTCCCACCAACGAGCCAATGCGGCCTGCAACAGGCATAAGCAGGATAATGATTAAAAGGTCGTTTGTATTGAAAGATGCAAGCAATGCCGTATTCAGTAACAATACGGCTATCACCGCCAGCACGGCGTTGGTACCAACTCTGCTGTCCCGCATGATCTCAAGCATTCTTTCTTTGGAACGGTTTGAAAACAGCCCGTCAAAGGTATCTCCGAGGCCATCGAGATGCAGTCCTCCTGTCAGAAGAATATATAAAATAACGATCAGCACCGCCGTGACCTGCACCGGAAACACCAGACCGGCAACATACCAGGCCCCTGCCAGAATACCGCCGATAAGCAGTCCTATGACCGGAGCAAATACCAACCCTTTGCCAAAGTCTTCCGCCGTAACATTCAGCCTTGCCTTAATGGGTATGGTCGTTAGAAATTGAATCATAAGGATGAAACGCTTTAAATGTGTCATACAGTTCCTTTCTTCACGCCATAGGGACAATTCTGCGACAGGGGACAGTTCTTTACTTTATTTTCACTGGAATGCCTGAAACACACAGGTAGACTTCTTCGGCTGCTTTTGCCAGCATCTGGTTTGCCCTGCCTGCCATGTCACGGATTGCTCTGCCTAGCTCATATGGCGGAACTACGCCCATTCCAAGCTCATTGGTAACGATGACAAAGGGAATGGACGCTTCTTTTGCAGTATTTATCAGTTTTTCTATCTCTATTTTCACGCCCGCTTCTACCTTGTTGATCTCCTCAGTAGAAATTCCTTCCCAATCCATGGCTTTTTCAAGCATGATATTGGACACCATGATGGTGATGCAATCAAGCAAAACCGCTTCCATGCCCCGGAGCCTGTCCTTCAGCTGAAGGTCCATATCCTTGTAGGCCTCCACCGTGAGCCAGCCGGCTGGCCGCTGCTGGCGGTGCCTTTTTATTCTTTCTCTCATTTCGTCGTCACAGGCCGTTGAGGTCGCTATGTAAATTACCTTTTCGCCCAGCTTCCGGACCATATCCTCGGCAAATGTACTTTTACCGCTCCGCGCGCCACCCGTTACCAATATCAATTTTCCCATATTTACCTCTGCCCATTGTTTTTATCCTTTTATTATCTCATAAATCAAGTTTATAACGACTGAATTCAAAATTAATTTTTCCGTTTGTAGAAAAAATTAATTTCATCAGGGGAGTTTCAACGAGGCTAGTTGCAAATGCCGCATTTGCTGCTCGCCCATGCATCCCGGGCGGGAGATATGCTCACCTCCTGAGCACCAACTCGGTACCTGCCACCTATCCCCTAAAGTCGATCTGCTGCCGGATAAGCGGTGGCTTCAGCGCCCGGGGCAGAATCCCCTCTTACAGCCCCAATGCCTTGTTTTGCTGCCCTGCATATTCCTCAAGGGTTTTTATGTTATCTGTCAAAAACTCATATACCAGATATTCAGGCTTCACCCAATCAACCACCTTTCGGATGGAGGCGCTTTGGAAAGGCACATGCCGGTCTATATTCAATACATGGGTGTAGGAATCGCAGTAACGTTTGAAAAAGTCGTTTTCACCGAACAGGCTCCTGTTGTCAAGCTGGGACTTAACGTATTCTCCGCTTAGGGAGCTATTGAGATGAATGCCTTTGATATACCCCGACAAATCGCCAAGCTGCCGAAGCCTGTCCAATATATATTCAACAGCCTCTTCTTCACTTGCAAGCTCAAGATTTGTGTTCATGATATGACTGATATCCAGCATGAAACCCTTGTGAGGATACTTTACTCCCTCCATCATCTCTCTTGCAAGAGGGATGTCCAGCAAGGTGAGCCCGGGCCACCACAGGTTTTCAACCAGGAGCTGGAATTCACCCTCAACACCGCCTGTCACCTCGTTTAAAAGCTCAATCCCCGCTTTAACGACTTCTTTGTCCGTATACGTAAACTCATAGCTGAAACAATGCTCCGGCTGGACATGGGAGATATGAAACACCACATATTCGGCCTTTAGCCTGACAGCCGTTGCTATCTCGCTTTTATACCAATCAACCATGACTTTTCTGTTATCGCCGCCATAATAATCGCAGAGGGTCTGGGTGCTTCCAAACTGCCTGAGCAATTCCTCTTCATTGGCGTTCCAAAAATCAAGCCAGACAGGCCAGAAGCGCATATGCATGCCTTTCACAAACTTTGAAGGTATCTGCTCTTCCTTCCATTCGTCGCTTTGTATCAGCTCAATGCCATCAAAGCCGAAGTCCTTGATGAAAGCTTGCAGCCTGGAGTGATCAAAGGCGAACTTTCTAAGATCGGTTTCGTGATTGGATAGGTTGAATAGTTTTAGCATGTTAACCTCCCTGGTATATAATTAGGCTGCCCTAAAGCACCTCATGCAAACGTGCGGAGGTAATGACCACCGCGTTTTTTTTCAATTCTTCATAGATTTCAAGGGCTTCCCCGCCGGTAAAATCACGGCCGGCCGGATCGCTGTCCTCAATGATTACAAGCTTTGCAGCATGCCCGGCGGCTGTAAGATTCTTCATATTCTGAATTCCAAAAGGCATATCGCACAGGATGGTCAGCTCCGCAGCACGGATTCTCTTAACGTTTTCCTCATAGGCTTCCGGCGAAATCTCGCTGAAGGGCTGGCAGACCAGACAATCAATGCCGAATATTTCTGCGCAGCTCAAATCGCTGTCTCCATGGGCAAACACCCCTGCGGTGACCCTGCAGCCGTTTTCAAACAACAGCCGGATGACTGCCGACGCCGAACCTCCGCCGCCGATGACATGGACGCTTTTTTCCGCAGCTTCATGCTCCATTCCGTGAATATAGTAATCCATCATGCCGGTAATACGGTTCCGGTACACCAATGCATTTACCCCGTAAGCCCTGGAAAGGTTTTCCGATGTCAGGACTTCCTCGGGGCCGCCGTCTGCAATAATTTTACCTTCCTTCATGAGAATAAGCCTGCTGCAATAGCGGACAGCTATTTTCAGGTCATGGACGGCAGCTACGATGGTCCTTCCTTTGGCGCTCAATTCGCAGCAATATTTGAAAATCTCTTCCTCATGGGCAATATCAAGGCTTGCAGCAGGCTCGTCCAGCAGGATGATATCCGTTTCCTGGGTAAGGACCTTTGCAAAAAGCACTCTTTGCCTTTCGCCTCCCGAGATCTGATTTACGGGCTTGTCTTTGAATTGATAGGTATCGGTATATTTCATATAGCCTTCGGCAATCCTGAGGTCTTCTTTGCTTTCCCCTTGAAGACGTTTCAGGTGGGGATACCTTCCCGACATTACGATATCCATTGCCGAAAAAGGAAAGGAAACCGTGGTATTCTGATGCATCAAGGCCACCTCGCAGGCAGTTTCGCGGCTGCTCATGGTTTCCAGCCTCCGGCCCTTCAACGTAATGGAACCCGTCCCCTTGTTAATCCCGTTGATGCATTTCAGCAAAGTGGTCTTACCGGCGCCATTGGGCCCGATCAGACCGATAAACTCGCCTTTAACGGCTTCCAGACCAACGCCTTTAAGGATTTCAACACCATTGACCTCATACCTTACATCCTTGATTGCCAGCACGGTGGAACTGACCGGATTCGTCATATGACAGCTCCCTCCTTCCTTGCTTTTATAAGCAGGTAAAGGAAATACGGCGCACCCAGCAGGGAAGTCACAATTCCGACGCCGATCTCGCCGGAAGGCGGCACTCTTGCCACAATATCGCAGCATACCAGGAAAATGGCTCCTCCCACGGCACTGGCAGGGATGAGTATCCTGTGGTCGGGGCCTACGATGAGCCGCAGCATGTGAGGGACGATAAGGCCGATAAAACTGACGGGGCCGCAGACAGAAATCGCCACGGCCGTAGTCAGTGAAGTTAACAGGAGGAGTATCTTCCTTGTTTTTGACGGGTCCAGGCCCAGGGACTGGGCTTCCTCTTCGCCCAGCAGAAGGATGTTCAAGTCACGGGCAAAGGTTATGAGGACGGCAATCAGCACGATCACAGGCAGGATAATCAGCTTCACCTGCTGCCACATCATCCCGTTCAGTCCGCCCATGGTCCAGAAAATAAATGTATTTACCTCATAATCGTTGCTGTTTACCAGCACAAGCTGCGTTATGGCCCCAATGAAGGTGCTGACGGCTATACCGGAAAGAATCAGTGTCAGCGTTGGGATTTTCCCTCCTCTTATGGACAGGACATAGATGATGCCCACAGCTGTGATGGCCCCGGCCGACGCAAACAGGGGCAGAAAGTATATGCTTCGCGCAGACAATCCCAGGGCGATCGATATTACCGCCCCAAGGCCTGCGCCGCTTGAAACGCCTAATATTCCGGGATCGGCCATAGGGTTGCGGAACATCCCCTGCATGACGGAACCGCAGGTTGCCAGGGCCGCGCCTGCAAGCGATGCAACAATCACCCGGGGCAGCCGGATCAGAAAAATGATGGATTCCTGATTTGCTGTTGTATTGGCGCTTGCCAGCAGTCCTGTCTTTTTCAGAATAACCTTCACCGCCTGTCCGAAAGGTATATATACGGCTCCCAGGGCTGTTGCCAGCACCATAACCAGCAACAGTACCACCATCATGACAGGGATGATTACTGCTCTTTTATCATATTTTTTTGTGGAGGTTATAGGTGCATTCATAAGGTCCCTCACAGTAATACTGCAGCTTATGCTTTTCCATGCGGCTTTAAGCTTCGCTTACAGGCGGACGGCCAATGGCCGCCCCTTGCAAAGCCGGCTTTTCAAACACGCCGGCACTACTTAAAAAGATCAGGATAGGCTGCTGCAGCAATGTCTTCTATTCCAAGGACAACATACTGCGAAACCGCACTGACATAGGGATTGGGTACGGATATGAACCGGTCGTTTTTAATCGCATTGACTGTTGCCAGGCTGGCGTCTTTCTTTAAGGTGTCCTTCATACCCTCTAATGTATTTTTACTGTCATAGAACCAGGAAGGAAGCTCAATGATATCCGGATTCATCTGAACAATTTGTTCCTTTGACAGCGTAGGCCAGTTTTCCAGACCTGCTTCGGCAACCACATTGATAAGGCCCGCCCTGGTAACGATATCGTCAAAATTCGTACCTTTGCCGCTGCTCCCCATTTCACCGTAGTCCATGATTCTCAGCTTGTCTTCCGGCTTTATGGCCTTAAGCTTTTCATTGACGGCATTCAGCTTTCCATCCATCCATGCCGTTATTTCAGCTCCCTTGTCATCGGCTCCGACCACATGCGCCAGATCGAGGATCGTCTTCTTCTGTGCTTCGTAATTATTGGGTGTGGCAAAAACATACACAGTGATTCCTGCGTCCCTTAACTGCTGGATTTGCTTGGGATCGGTCCAGGTATCGGTAAAGATGAGGTCCGGCTGCAGTTGAAGGATTTTTTCCATGGTTTTTAATGAAACACGTTCGGTAACCGCTTTTGCCGCTTCTGCGACATTGGATATTCCAATATCATCGGAATATCCGGTCAAGCCTTTGATTCTGCTTGCATCTATCAGACCCAGCAGCATTTCATCGGATCCCAGCGTAAGGGAGATGATGCCTGCAGGCTCTTTTTCGATGGTCATTTCAGTCCCGCCTGCATCTGTGACTTTAAGGGGGAAGGCTGAAACTGCTTTCGCTGTTGTCGCTGCTTCTGTTGTCTGCGCCGCTGTGGTCTGTACCTGCGTTGTTGTTTCGGTTACCTGCGCTTTATTCCCGCAGGCGGTGAACAGCGCAGCAATCATTACTGCCGCTAAAACCAGTACAAGTATTTTCTTTGAAATTTTCATCTTGTTCTCTCCTCGTTCATTTGTTTATTCTAAATTTCCATGCTATTTTTTCTAGTTTTCTATGCCTTCTCTGGCCGGTATTCCCTTTTCCATGGGGTGTTTGACAGCCTTGATCTCCGAGACATAATCCGCAAGCTCCACCAGCTCCGCCGGCGCATTCCGCCCCGTAAGCACCAGCTCGAAGCTGTCAGGCTTGTCCTTGATAAAGTTCACTACTTCTTTTAAATCGATCATGCCTGTTCCGACAGCTCCCAGGATTTCATCCAGGATGACCATGTCCCAGCCGCCGCACATGGCGGCATCCACAGCATAATTGAAAATGTCCTGCTGTGCTCTTGCCGTCTCCCTTACTTCCTCTGCATTCATATTCCAGGTGAATTTTTTTATTTCCTTTCCCCGGTGGAGCATGAATTCCGGCTCCAGCTTTTTCAACGTATGTATTTCTCCCGTGTCCGCACCTTTAAGAAATTGGACCATCAAAACCTTGAAGCCCCTTCCGTAAGCGCGTATGCCGAGGCCGACGGCAGCCGTCGTCTTACCTTTCCCATCGCCTGTATAAATATGGACCAAACGCTTCATTTGTATCTCCTTCCGCAATGAATCACCATAAAAAAACCTCCCGACGAAGAAGGTCAGGAGGTTCCCATATGCACTACAATGTTTCATCACATTCCATGCACCCCCTATCACTCGTAGAGTTACCGGTGTAACGGCATGGACAGGTCTTCTGGCTTAATTATCATCATCCGGCTCGCGCCTTCCCGGTTTCCCAGTGGCAATGCGGCAGAACTCCTTTATTACAGCGGCGGGACCGCGTGGGATTCTAACCCACTTCCCTCTTCTCCAGCCTTCGGTTCAAAGGCTGAAATCCATACCCTATTCATATACAAATCAAGTCTACACTAACATATTGCCAATTTCAATGAATTTTATAATAATTTTTGTAATGTTTTGCCCATATTCACCTTATTCATGCAATATCCTCAAATTCAGACATCCTGAATTCAAGGTTCTTTTGTAAGCCAACCCTGTACATTTCAATACCCTCTTTAATAGGCCGGTATCTCCTATTTCGCGGTATGGTCTATTGCAATCCATGTATCGTCATTTTCCAATGACTTGTATCCTGCTTCAATCAGAGCCATAATCTCAAGGGTTTCCTCTTTGGGTACAGGGGGCGTGCCCGTTTCAAAAAAGTCCAGCATTGCCTGAATCAACCGGGTAAAAATATCGGTGCATTGACCGATAAATATTCCCTCTCCGGTCTTCAACTGCAGGGACGCCTGAAACGGAGCATCCTGCACCTGAAGCATGGAAGCCCTCCGTCCTCCCGGATAATCCAGGACCAATGACCTGGCATGATTTGTCGATTGGGATTTGATCCTGCTTACACCGGTCCCCATCAGTGAAACAATCATTTCCAACTGGTGCACCGCATAATTTTCAAACCTTCCGCCTCCAAGCGTAGCCATATATTCGAGGGACGAACCGTTTACCCGATCGTTGGGAAAGCCGGAAAACTCCTGTGCAAACCGAAGTGCGGAGCTTGAAAACATGGGGGTTGAATATTTCCCGGCCAGCTCAAACATACGAACGCCCGACTGCAGGTCAGGTGAAAAGGTCTTGTCAATGTATACCGGCTTCCCTGACATCAGGGGAATGCGGGAAAGCCTTTCATGCTGTTCCGGGTTGTCGGGCGACAGGACCAGGATAAAATCAGACTTTTCTACCAGCTCCTCGATTGAAGCCTGGGCTTCTGCTCCGTACTTATTACACCAGGCAGCCGTATCGAACCCTCCGGGCCGGCTTGTCTCGGCCCATGCAAAGCTCAGCTCCAAATCCCTCCCCCTGGATTTACAATTCTCTCTTATCCACTGGGGATAATTTATCGCATGCCACTCATCAAGATAATAATCTATAAAACCGATTCTTTTCATAGGACAATCTCCTTTTTAAGCTGTGCAGACCTATAAATAGCCTCCATAACTTCAGAAGTAACAAGTACGTTGTCAATGTTCGCCCTGTTCTTTGTATTTTCAGCCGCCGCCTTCAGGAAGCTGTCGATCTCATCATAAAACATGTCGGCCTTGGGGAAGGAGGGCATCGTTTCATATAATACACCGTTTTTCGCCGAATAGACCTTGAAATCTCCTCCGTACTGCAGCTTGATCCCCGCCTTGTCTCCCAGGAACTCCACAAACATTGCCGATTCGGCGATATTTTGCGCCCAGGCCCCATTCAGGGTAATTGTGGGTCCTTCCGTACGCAGGAACCCCGTAACAAAATCCTCCACATCGTAAACCCCATTGTAATCGGGTGGTCCGGCCCACATGTCAAGATATGAATAACCAGCCATATCCTTACCCAGCTCACCATAGATTTCACCGGAAGCCGACAACACCTTCGGCAGGCCGATACAGTAAAAGATCAGGTCCAGGAAATGGACACCCCAATCGATGAGAACTCCGCCACCCGATTTTGCCTTTGTCGTAAACTGTCCGCCAAGACCGGGAATGGACCTGTGAGCTCTGAATGAGCAATAGATGTGGTAGATCCTTCCCAGCTCTCCGTCCTCAATCATCTGCTTTATTTGATTTACTGAAGTATTAAAACGGTTGACAACACCAATATTCAGTATTTTTCTGTTCCTGTCGGCCGCCTCTTTCATCTCCCTTGCAAGGTCGTAGCTTACAGCTGCCGGTTTTTCACACAGAACATTTTTGCCTGCATTCAGACAGTCGATTGCAATCCTGGCATGTGATTCGTTGGGCGTACATACGGAAACCGCAGTTATTTCATCATCTGCGAGTATCTTCCTATAGTCTTCGGCAGTATATGGCACATTGTACTGCCCGGCAAGCTCCACAGCACGTTCCGGTATTATATCCACAAGATATTTTATCTCTGCCAGCGGGTTTTTTGAATAAGCGGGTATATGCTGGCTGCGCGCTATTGTGCCGCATCCGATTACAGCAACCTTTGTTTTACTCATACTATTTTTCCTCTCCTTCAAATGAAATCTATTCCTTGAATCCACATCATTTTTCTGTTTAAACTACCGTATCCTCTGCTGCTTCAGAAACTCAACTATTGCCTATATCTGCTATAAAATCACCACCTAATACATTGATATAATAATAATATCAATAGATCCGTCTGGGGTATTTATCCGCGTTTTACCTCCCGTTGTTCCTCATTTGCCTTTCTGGATAGCTGCTGGTAAACCGTGGGTGAAATACCAAAGTTTTTTCGAAAGGCTTTGCTAAAGGAATGAATCGATTGGTACTGCAGGTCTTCAGCAATTTGGGTTATGCTGAGCCCGGAGTTTTTCAGCAGCTCCACCGCTTTTTCAAAACGCTTTTTCTGGTAGTAGTCTTGGATACTCAGCCCTGTTTCAAAAGAAAAGATGCGTGAAAGGTAAGAATAGCTGTAACCCAGTTCTGCAGCTATTTTCGAAAGATCTGATATATTGTATAGGTGGGAGTCAATGTAGTTGACCGCCTCATAAACAGCCTTCCTTGATTTCCGGTCATTGTTCTGCGGCGTGTATTCCTTTTCCCAATTCTCGAAAAAATTCCGGAATGCAAGCACTACGATCTGATGCAGGTATGTCTTTACCATTAAATCGGTAAAACCGCTTACATTGATAATCTCGTTGAAAATGTTCACAAAAGGCGCCTGGATATTAAATTTATCGGTCTTAACAGGATTCTTCACCTGGTCAAACATCTTCTTTATATGCAGCAGCGGGCTGTACTCGTCTCTTTGCTCCATGAATACATAGCCAAGATAAAAGTACCGGAAGGGGTCGACTTTATCAGCTATTCCATTATGACACTCCCCAGGCTTGTTTAAATAGATATCTCCTTTTTTAACCGGGTAAGAGCGGCCATTTGTATGGAAACAGCCCTCTCCGGAAGCAATATAGCTGATTTCATAGCAATGCTGCATATGCTCGCCGATTTCGTAACCGCTTTCACAGCTTAGGTCACCGATCTGGTAAAGGATAATATCGTCATAAAGCCGGGGATTCTCAAAATAGATATTGTCAAAATGGAATTTTTTCCGGGTATTTTTATTTTCCATTCCGCCGCCGTTTTCCACGTTTTTCACTCCTTGCTGATCCTGACCTGTCCAAACAAGCCATAAGGCTTGTTTTCATAAATCCATCCTTAAGAAAATGATGCCAATCTATTATAGCATAGTTGTCAAAGTCTAAAAAAACATTTAGAATTTTGGGAGGATAAAATCACCCAATCCAGTATTTGCGGTATTTCAAGGGGGTCATCTCCTCCAGGGATTTAAAGGTCCTGATAAAATTGCTTATGCTGCTGAAGCCTACCTTTGCCGCTATTTCCTCCACGGTTGAATTGCTGTCCTTAAGATGGCTCTTGGCCCGGTTGATTCTGTATTTCAAAAGGTATTCATAGGGACTGTAGCCTGTGACTCTCTTAAACACCCTGGAAAAATGGAATTCGCTGCAGCAGGCGGCAGAGGCCATATCCTTCAGAGAAATATCCTTCTCATAATTATTATCCACATAATCCAGGGCCGAGCGGATATTTTCATTCAAGAGCCTTGGCTCCAACTCCTCCTGTTTTTGATTGCCGGAAAGAAGCAGCTCCGAAAGGATTTCCACAATAAGCCTTGAAACGTTGACCTCCAGTTCAAAATCATTCTCCATGACCTGGTTGATGACTTCGTCAATGAATTCCGGCAGACGCCTTCTGCCATGCATATCCATCACGGGGCCAAGCCTGTCGTAGATCAGGTTGAAATACTCGGCAGATGTGGCTCCATTGAAATGCAGCCATTTGAATTGCCAGGGCTCGGCCTTGTCGGCCCAGTATTCCTGGTAATCATAGCAATCCATAAAAAGCACCTGTCCCTCCCTGATTTCATAGTTTCTACCCCGATATTTGGCGTATCCTTTTCCTGAAATAGTATAGATGAGCAGATAACTTCTGAACCCTTCCCTCTTTGTGTAATACTCACTGTCACATATGAAATGCCCCATGGTTTGCAGGTAAAAGAACGTGGATTTTGCCATCAGACTCGGCGTGTAATTATATGAAATCATATTGGGCATATTCACATTGCCGTCGATCCAAAATTTCCCCATAAACACCTCTTATCAGCACTGGCGGAAATATGACTTCCGGTGCTCCTGAATTGAGCAACATATTTATATTTTAAAGCAAGTTATACTATTGAGCGCCCATATTTATGATAATATAATAAAAATATGTCCAAGGCAAATATTTTATATCTGCATTTTCTTGCAAAGGAGATATTTTATGTCAATTACGCCATGCAGGCCAAAATGGAAAGGCACCCTGACCGACAGGGAAAGATTCAACAACCAGATGCATTACAAGCCCATTGACCGCAGCTTCAATATGGAGTTCGGGTATTGGGAAGAAAACTACAGCGAGTGGAGTATCTTTACGGAAAATAAAATAACCAATGAAGGCGATGCCAACATTTTCTTCAATTTTGATAATCTCCAGGTGATTTACGGCAACTGCTGGCTGAGCCCTGCTTTTGAAAATAAAGTCATTGAAGAGACTGCAACTACAAAAATATTGATGAACGACGACGGACTGCTGGCGGAAGTCCCTAAAGACGGCCATGATACCATACCCCATTTCATAAAGGCTACCATAGTTACACCCGAGGATTGGAAAAAGTGCAAGGAAGAGCGGATGAGCAGGGACAATCCGGCAAGGAAGGTAAATATAGAAGGACTGAAAAAGTATCATTCCGAAGACCGTGACTATCCTCTGGGAGTATTTTGCGGATCGATGATAGGAAAAATCCGCGACATGCTGACCTTTGAAGGCCTTGCCTATGCCTGCTATGATTACCCTGAGATGGTGGAGGATATGGTTGAAACCAGCTGCCTGCTGGTGGAAGACTTCCTGGACCAGGTGCTTCCTCATTTCAAGTTTGATTTTGCTTCCGGCTGGGAGGATATCTGCTTCAAAAACGGCCCTATCGTATCGGTAGACTTCTTTAGGGAAGTCGTAATGCCAAGATATAAACGCATCAGCAAAAAGCTCCATGCTCACGGAATCGATCTCTGGTATACGGATTGCGACGGCGATGTACGCCCGATACTTCCGTATCTCCTTGAAGGCGGAATTAACTGCCTGTTCCCCTTTGAAGTAAATGGCTGCGCACATCCTGCAGAGCTTCTCAATGAATATGGAAAAGCTCTTCGGATCATGGGCGGAGTTGATAAAATACAATTGAAGGAAGGAAAGGAAGCTATAAAGGCTTACCTTGAGTCACTGGTGCCATTGGTTGAAAGAGGCGGCTATATTCCCTTCTGCGACCATCGCTGCCCGCCGGACGTAAGTGTTGAGAATTACCTGTACTATCTGGATTTAAAGGAAAAGATGTTTGGATTGAAATAAAATATTCTTTTGACAGGATGCCCGTCTGCTTCTGACCGCACCGGGCATCCTGTGATGAATCTGCCTTCAATGTCCCACAGCATTTCTGAATGCTTCAATTTCCGATAAAAATGTTTCCCCATACTTCTCCATTTTCGCCTTGCCAACGCCGGATACCTTTAGAAACTGCATTTTAGTAGCTGGCATCCGTTTACACATATCTCTAAGCGCGGCATCTGTAAAAACTATATAGGCAGGCACCCTCTGGGTTGACGCAATTTTATTCCTTAAGGCCCGAAGCTTTTCAAACAGCGCTGTGTTTTCATCCGGCTTTTTCTGCGGATGTCCTTCAGACTTGCTGCTTTCCCTATAGTCACTTAACACCTTCATAATAACCCTGGAGTCATTAAAGAGTACTTCTGACGCTCCGGCCTCCAGCTTGACAACAGGATACTCGCCGTTGGTTATTTGCAGGCAGTCCCGCAGCACCAGAGCATTTATGATATCCCTGATTTTACCCTCGGAAACTCCGGACATCAAACCATAGGTTGAAACCCGGTCCAGCTTGCTTGCAATCACCCTTTGATTCCTGCTTCCGCGCAATATGTCAACAATCATTTTAACACCATAGCGCTCGCCCGTCCGCTTAATGCAGGAAATTATCTTTTGGGCTTCCTCCGTAACGTCGGCTTCTTCAAAATTCGCTTCACAGTTGGAACAATTGCCGCAATAATTGGCGGTCTTATCTCCGAAATAGTTCAGGATGTACTCTCTGAGGCAGTCATTTGTGTGGCAGTAAAATGTCATGGTCTTCAGCAATTCACGGTCCTTTTCCCTCAGGGCGGTATTGGTTGCCTCATCCAGTTCTTCGTTTTGAACGCTATTCTCTAGAAGGAATTGATTTATGACAACATCCTGCCCGCTATAGAACAATATGCACTCCGCAGCTTCCCCGTCCCTTCCGGCTCTCCCGGCTTCCTGATAATAGCTTTCAATGTTTTTGGGCATATTATAGTGGACGACATAAGAAACATTGGACTTGTCAATACCCATGCCAAACGCATTTGTAGCAACCATGATACCGGATTTGTCAAATAAGAATTTGTCTTGGTTTTCTCTCCGTTCATTTTCTGAAAGCCCGGCATGGTATCTTGTTGCATTGATTCCTGCCCTGACAAGACCGGCGCATACCTCATCAACGGTTTTTCTTGTGGAGCAGTAGACAATTCCGCTGGCAGAAGCTTTTTCCCAAATATATTCCTTTAGGGAAGCAAGCTTATCCTCCGGCTTTCGCACGGAAAAATACAGATTGCTCCGGTTAAACCCTGTTGTCAATACAAAAGGTTCCCTTAGTTCAAGCTTGTCCAATATGTCGTCTCTGACCTGAGGCGTCGCAGTTGCAGTAAATGCCGTCACTACCGGCCTGCCCTTTAATTGGTCGATAAACTGTACGATTTTCGTATAGCTGGGCCTGAAATCCTGTCCCCATTGCGAAATACAATGTGCTTCGTCGACTGTAACCATGGAGATCTCAACCTTTTGTGCAAAGGAAACAAACTCCTCCGTCAGCAGCCTTTCCGGTGCAACATAAATAATCTTGTACATGTTTTCCGATGCATTCTTCAAGACTTTTGCATACTGAGTGTAATTGAGGGAGCTATTCATATATGCGGCGCGTATTCCTGCCTGGGTAAGGGAATAGACTTGGTCCTTCATAAGAGAAATCAACGGCGAAATCACCAGCGTTATTCCTTCAAAAATCAGTGCCGGCAGTTGAAAGCATATGGATTTACCTGCGCCGGTGGGCATGATTCCAAGGGTGTCCCTTCCGCTTATAATGCTGTCGATCAGTTCTCCCTGTCCCGTTCTGAAAGCGGTATAGCCAAAAATATCCTTTAGTACATCGAACTTTTTCATTAGAAACCCGTTTATATTAATAAGTTAATACGTTGTCCTTTCCTTTAATATTCGAATCATCGCTTCGTAATTATCCATCCGAGCCTCTTCCATTCGGCAAAGTTCAGGCTGCAGTGCAATTATTATATCACAATTCTGCCAGCTTTTTCAAATTGCGCCCAGATTAAAAAGATTTATGATCGCCGCCGATCTTTTTAATCATTTCAATACATACTCCGAAATTTTCGTATAAATCCGTTTGTTCTGTACCTGCTCACTCTTGAACAGGTACAGGCTCTTTACATTAAAAGCGTCAAACTGCACTGGGCCTATAGCTTGCTTTATTTCATCAAAGCCTGCTCTTTTCCGGGGTCCTACGCCAAGAACTGCGTGCCCCAGAAAAGAACCGGAACTAATTATTTAATCGTTCCTCAGCTTCATAATCAGGCTTTGGTACTCCTCCTCAAGGGCGTCACGGTCCTTGTCTGCTCTTGAAAGCTTAGCCACAATTTCCGTTATCCTCATTTGCAGTGCAATCCGCTTCAGCTCATCTCTTACCGGCATTTTCGCCTTTTCCCTGGCAAGCTCATACTCCCGGAGAGTACCTTCAAAGCCTGTGATGGCTTTATTTTCACACACCAGCAGCCTGTCTGCAACGGAATTCACAAAGGCCTTATCGTGTGAGACAAGCAAAACCGTCCCTTCATATTCGCGGAGAACACCTTCCAATGCCTCCAGCGACAGCATGTCAAGGTAATTCGTCGGCTCGTCCAGCAGCAGGACGTTGGCATTTGAAACAAAAAGCTTCGCAAAAGCCACCTTTATCTTCTCTCCTCCGCTGAGCACACCCACATCTTTGTTGACGTCTTCTCCTGAAATCAGCAATCTGGCAAGGATTGTCCGGGCGACTGTCTGTGATTGGACACTGTCTTTCATTACATTCTCCAGTACGGACCTGTTGTATTCCAGGTTTTCAAAGCCCTGGCGGAAATACCCGACTCTTGCCCTGGGTACAATACGGATATCCCGGCTTTCATTGCCGCTGATCAAATTCATCAGCGTTGTCTTCCCCGTGCCGTTTTCTCCCCATAAAGCGGTTTTTGAGCCATTGGTGATCATAAAGCCGGCATTGTCAAAAATCAGATTGCTGCCATAACGGAAGGAAAACTTTTCAGCCGAAATAACAATCTTGTTTTCCGGAGGATTTGTCAGTGAGAAATCCAGTTTGATTTTCGGCAGTTCTTTCGGCTTTTCTTTGACCTCCAGCTTCTCCAGCCTGGTTTTCATACTGTTTGCGGCATTGTTGAGCTTCTGCTGTATCTCCGTTGTCTCGCGCTTGTGGAGGCGTGCCTCGGAATTCCCCATTCTTTTTGGCGTCTTCCTCATGGCTTTTGACTTTTTCTGCCTGTCGCGTATTGCATCCTCCAGGCCGGTCTTCGCGGAAACATACTTCTCGTATTCCTGGCCCATTCGGGCAAGTTCCCTGGCGCTCTGCTCCTTATAAAAGGAATAGTTCCCTTCGTAAAACCGGAGCTTCCCGTCTTTTATCTCAATAATCCGGTTGCACAATTCATCCAGCAGCTCCCTGTCATGGCTGATAAGCAGAAAGGTATCAAATTCCGCCAGCTTTTCCTTGAGCAGCTCCACACCCTTGTAATCCAGATTTGCCGTGGGTTCATCTGCAAACAGCAAGGTGCCGGCCTTGCCAAGGGCATTGACCAGCTTTATTCTTGTTTTTTCTCCTCCGCTGTAAGTGTTCCGGTCAAGCTTCCCGGCAATATTAAATTCCTTAAGCAGCTTTCTGTCGGCATTCAAGGCGGTTTCATCCGAGAACTGGCGGATGAAGGAAATACCCGAATACCTTTTTACAACCCCCTCATCCGGTTCAAGATCTCCGGAAAGTATATTCATCAGGGTAGTTTTGCCCGAACCGTTTTGTCCGACGATGCCGATCCTGTCTCCCGAATAGACCGGAAGTCCCTCAAAGTCCAGAATCAGACGGTCGCTATAATACTTTTTTATATTTGCAGCTTCTAAAAATAGCATAAAAAAATCTCTCCTTTCACCGTTAAAAGTGTGCCGGAAAGATAAAATATACACAAACGCATAGAAAAGGTTTGGTATGCCAATGAGTTTATCTTATAGCTAATCCAGCACAAACAAGAGCTTTCACGCTCTTATCCGAATCAAAATCGATTTAAGCCAAATTAGCCAATTCTCATCAATAAATACCTTACCCTTTCATAAATATGCTCTAATTCTACTCTATCGCCAATAAAAAATCAAGGATTCGGCTTCCAAAATGCCCCGATGACCCTGAAAAGCCTTTCACTAGCTTCCTCAATCAGTCTTGGAGACTGTTTTATGGCTTCATCCAGACTTAGGGGTCCCACCATGGAGCTCATCACCGAATCGATCCCATGCTCATATACCAGCTCCGCTCCCTTGTCGATGAAGCCTGCAATTGCAAAAACAGGCTTGCCGTACATTTTCGCCCTGGCGGCCACGCCGACAGGTACTTTCCCGTGTGCCGTCTGTCCGTCGATTCTTCCTTCTCCGGTAATGACGACGTCCGAATGGCTGATTCTTTCATTGATATTAATTTCATCCAGGACAATATCAATGCCCTTGGACAGCTTTGCATTGCAGAATGCCATCAGCCCGCCGCCAAGACCGCCCGCTGCGCCGGAACCCGGAATGCTTCCCACGTCTTTATTTAAATCTCTTTTTATCAATTCCGCGTAATGTTCAAGGTTTTTATCAAGGATTTCAACCATTTCCGGACTTGCGCCCTTTTGAGGCCCAAACACACGGGATGCGCCTTTTTCTCCGTACAACGGGTTATTTACATCGCAGGCTACGAGGAACTCAATCCCCGCCAAGCTCTGCTCCAGGCCCGATGCGTCAATTCTGTCAAGCTGCGCAAGGGGACCGCCGCCAAAGCCTGGCTCCCGGCCTTCCTTCGTGAGAAATCTCACCCCAAGCGCTGCTGCCATACCCGCACCGCCGTCATTCGTGGCGCTTCCGCCAATTCCCATGACAATTTTCGTACAGCCCCGCCCAATAGCATCCAGAATCAACTCTCCAACCCCAAAGGTAGTGGTTTTCAATGGGTCTCTCCGATCATCGGGAATCAGATACAAGCCTGAAGCTTCCGCCATTTCTATAATTGCCGTCTTTCCCAGGATAATGCCGTACCGGGCAGCAACCTTTTCACCCAAAGGTCCCGTAACCTCTGCTGTCACAAATTGCCCGCCGTGTGCGTTGACAATAGCATCGACGGTACCTTCACCGCCATCGGCAATTGCAACCTTGTCCACATAAACGTCACTCTTGAAGACTCTTCTTATTCCCTTTTCGACGATTCCAGCCACATCAAGGGAGCTCATATTCCCCTTAAAGGAATCCATTGCGATCAATACTCTCATAAGTTTCACTCCTTTAATTCATCTTACCCGGACAGAGTAACGTTTTACGATGCTTATATGCTTTCCTTATGAACGCCTTATGGCTTTGCAGTTTCTTTTGCAGGTTCTTTTTCAGTTTCTTTCTTAGCGGTTTTATCTTCGAAATAGGCACATACTTCGCTTCGCATTTTATAAAACCTTTTCAGGAATTTGGTGCTCAAACCATACTTGTCGTAGCCGCCTGTTCCCCGCTGATAAATCGACAAGGCCGCATCCCTTTTCTTTTTTTCATCGGTAATGTCTTTAACGCGCTTATCTGCCAGAATCCAGCTGTACATGGCTGTTCCCCAGTTGATGTTTATGGCGCCGTCCAGTGGCTTGTTGAGTGTTTTTAGGGTTTTGGAAAGGTTTGCGGCGTTTGAGGTGCTGATCTGGAAATAGCCTTTATACTTGCCGCTGGAGCATTTTTCTTTAAAGCAGCTTTCTGTTGAAATCAGTGCCAGCATGTCGATATAGTCAACCTTCCTTGTCTTGCAATATCCCCAAAGCAGCTTTTGATGTTCCTTTTTTAAAGGGAGTTTCGCACTGTACCATAAGCTTTCGTCCTCTGTGGGTTTAGGTGTGGGCGTAACCGTTGGTGTCGCGGAGGGTGTACAGGAGGGTGTAACTGCAGGTGCCGTATCGGGAGTTTCGGAAGTTGTCGTCGATGATGAAGGATCAGGTGTTGCTGTGGATACTGCCGGAGGCGTCTCCTCAGGCTCTGCCGCCGGTGCTGCAGTTGCTCCTGCTGCTGCAACGAGGGTGCTTTTAGGTCTGGAACCGGCATCGGATGCGAATACCCCGGCATTTGTGAGACAGCTTGCAATAAGACTGACAGCCATAACATATGCGATTTTCCTGTTAAGCTTCATATTGTATCTTCCCTTACCCTTGTTTAATTTCCATCCTGGCATTATTATACCAGCAAAATGCTCCATAGGGAAGTAGTGTTTGTGGCAAGCTTTTATGTTCCTTACATTGACGTATACCGGCGTAACGGATATAATTTAAGGCATAAACCCTGTTTTCAGGGATTCGGGGGATCAAGCTATATGGTGAATATTAAAAGCAAAATCGGCTTTATTTCAGATATGGACGGAGTAATCTATCATGGCAACCGGATACTGCCCGGCGTCATAGAATTTGTAAACTGGCTGCAGCAGGAAAACAAGAAATTCCTGTTCCTGACCAACAGCAGTGAGCGGACTCCGCGGGAGCTTCAGCAAAAACTCCAGCGTCTGGGCCTGGAAGTGGATGAAAGCCACTTTTACACCAGTGCCATGGCTACCGCCAGTTTCCTTTCCAACCAATGTCCGGGGGGGAGCGCATATGTCATCGGCGATTCAGGTCTTACCAAAGCTTTATATGACGCGGGATTTTCCATGAATGACATAAACCCGGATTACGTAATCGTCGGCGAAACAAGAACCTATAATTATGAAAAAATCGAGCATGCGGTCCATCTTGTCCTGGCGGGCGCCAAGCTTATCGGCACCAACCCCGACATGACAGGCCCCACCGAGAGGGGCATCGTGCCTGCAACACGGGCACTGATCTCTCCCATTGAGCTTACTACGGGAAAGCAGGCCTACTACATCGGCAAGCCCAATCCGCTGATAATGCGCAATGCCTTGAAAAAGCTGGGCTGTAAGCTTGAAGAGGCTGTGATCATCGGGGATCGCATGGATACCGATATTATTGCCGGAATCGAATCGGAGATTGATACCATCCTGGTTTTAAGCGGTGTGACCACAAGAAATGACATCGGCAATTTCCCTTACAAGCCTAATTATATACTGGATGGCGTCGGAGATATCCTCGGAATATAGGGATTTTCAAACATCAAGATGAATGGAATTTCTCCGGATAAGGACTGTTGCTATGGATATCAACCTTGAATTATATAAAGTATTTTATACCGTTGTCAGATCGGGCAGCATCTCCAGGGCTTCCCAGGAGCTGTTCATCTCCCAGCCTGCGGTGAGCCAGTCCATACGCCAGCTTGAGACGAAGCTTGGAGGCCAGCTGTTTTTCCGGACGCCCAAGGGTATAAAGCTGACTCCCGAGGGTGAGGTTTTATACAAGTACATCGCACAGGGCTATACCATGATTCTTCTGGCAGAAAGTAAGTTTTCAGAGGCCATAAACCTGGATGCCGGCGAAATACGCATCGGAGCCAGCGATATGACCTTGAAATACTTCCTTCTGCCCCATCTCGAGGAATTTCACCGGCGTTATCCCAAAGTGCGCATCAAAGTGACCAACGGCCCTTCACCCGAAACCGTCGCCAGCCTCAAAAACGGGGTCATCGACTTTGGCGTGGCAAGCCTGCCGCTGTTGGACGACAGCGCGGTGGACGTCATCAATGCCATGGAGATCCAGGACTGCTTTATTGCAAATTATAAATACGGGCACCTCGCCTCCAAAAAGACGGCTTTGACAGAATTAGCCGAATATCCGGTGATCATGCTTGAAAAAAATACAAGCACCCGGCGGTATATGGATAATTTCCTCTCTTCCAGGGGCATCTCCCTGGTTCCGGAAATCGAGCTGGCTACCAGCGACCTCCTTGTGCAGTTTGCACGCCGCGGCCTGGGGATTTCCTGTGTCGTCAGGAATTTTGCCGAAATCGACCTGGAAAACGGCAGCCTTTTTGAAATTGACCTGGCTGAGAAAATTCCTCCAAGGCAAATCGGCATACTCAAGCTGAACAATACGCCTCTCTCCGCAGCCGCGGTAAAGTTTATTGAGCTAATCGACACCCATCGGCATAATCAG
Organism: Bacillota bacterium; assembly: GCA_023433505.1. GTDB lineage: Bacteria > Bacillota > Clostridia > Acetivibrionales > DTU013 > MnB-11. Next base: position 212,645 of record JAEZCO010000087.1, read on the forward strand.
AAGTTATAATACCTATTAGGAAAATTAATTTTTATTGTTACCGTTTCAGAGTTACTATGGGTCTGCAAGTATTCTACTCTGGAGGGACAGTATGAAAAACGATATGAGAATTTTCTCGGGAAGCTCGGCTGCTGATTTTACAAGGAAAATTTGTGATTGTCTTGACGTATCCATGGGGGCTTCGGATGTAATAACCTTCTCTGAAGGCAATACCTTTGTCAGAATCAATGAGCCGGTCCGGGGCAAGGATGTATACCTGGTCCAGTCGATAGGCCTGAAACCCAATGATGAGCTTGTAGAAATCCTGTTCTGGATGGATGCGTTTAAAAGAGCCAGTGCCCACTCGGTAACGGCGATTATCCCCTACTTCGGCTATGGCAAGGGAGATAAAAAGGATGAACCCCGGGTCTCCATCCGGGCCAGGGTTTGCGCGGAATGCATCGAACTGTCCGGAGCCGACAGAATTATTACCATGGACCTGCATAGCCCGCAGATTCAGGGCTTTTTTAAAAAACCGGTGGACCATTTGCAGTCACTGCTGCTGATATGCGGGTATATAAAATCCCTGAACCTGGAAAACTATGTCATGGTCTCGCCGGATGCCGGATATGCCAAGCAGGCAAGGGCGTTTTCAAGATATCTCGGCGTCCCCACCGTCATCGGCGACAAGACGAGAACGGATCATTGTGAAAACGCGTCGATTCTCGAAATTATAGGAGATGTAAAAGGAAAGAATGCCGTCATCACAGATGATTTTACCATAAGCGGCGGCACCTTGATCAATCTGGCACACCGGTTGAAAGAGCTCGGGGCTTTGAAAATCATCGCCTGTACATCCCATTTACTCCTGAATGAGAAAGGTGCACAACGGATTGACCGGAGCCCTATTGATTTGCTGGTGAGCACAGATTCAATCCATAACCCCGTCACGGATACATGCGCCAAAGCCCGGATTATCTCCGCCGCACCTCTTTTCGCAGAAGCAATTTATAAAATTCACAACAATGAATCCATCAGTCCCTTGTTTGCTCCGTGCTGATGGACCGCGTCCAGGCATATAATTAATAATTATACTTCGCTTAACTAATATTGATTTTACTTATACCTCCCCCAATAATATAATGCACATGTAAAGTCGCTGCGCAGCGGTCTGACAATTTGTATCCGGAGGTATTCGCTATGGTCAAAGCAGTTGTAGGCGCTAACTGGGGCGATGAAGGCAAAGGCAAGATGACGGATTTGCTGGCTGCGGAATCGGATTATATTATTCGATTTCAGGGGGGCAGCAATGCGGGGCATACCATCATAAACAACTACGGAAGGTTTGCCCTTCACCTGCTCCCCTCGGGGGTGTTTTATCCGCATACGGTGAACATCCTGGGCCCTGGAACAGCAATTAATATCAAAATCCTTTTGAGTGAACTGGAGAATCTTAAAGCAAAAAATGTACCCGGACCGAAGGTACTCATTTCAGAACGCGCCCAGCTTGTCATGCCCTGGCATGTACTGTTTGACAGACTTGAGGAAGAGCGTTTGGGCAGCAGGAGCTTCGGTTCCACCCAGGCGGGAATCGCGCCGTTTTATGCCGATAAGTACTATAAGACCGGAATACAGGTAAATGACCTGTACTATCCGGAAATTCTCAGAGAAAAGGTAACCACGATTTGTGAAGTCAAGAATGTTATGCTAAAAACCCTGTATAATTGCGAACCCATCGATGCAAACGCAGTGATTAACGACTTCTCTGCACTTGGAGAAGAAATCGGACACAGGGTATGCGATACAACCGGCCTGATACAGGAAGCTGTCAAACAGAATAAAAACATTCTTCTGGAAGGACAGCTGGGGGCATTAAAAGACCCGGACCTGGGTATCTATCCTTATTCCACCTCTTCTTCGCCGCTGGCTGGGTTCGGAGCTGTGGGAGCCGGCATTCCTCCCTATGAAATCAGGAATATTATCGCGATTGTAAAGGCATATTCAAGCTGTGTCGGCGCAGGCGCCTTTGTAACTGAGATTCACGGAGACACTGCGGCTGAACTCCGTGAAAGAGGCGGAGATTCCGGCGAATACGGCGCGACTACCGGCCGCCCCCGCAGAATGGGCTGGTTTGACGCTGTAGCCACCCGATATGGCTGTATGCTACAGGGCGCTACTGAAGCGGCGCTGACCTTGCTGGACGTCCTTGGCTACCTCGATGAGATCCCCGTCTGTACCGGGTATGACATTGGCGGGATCGTTACCCAAAGCTTTCCTGTAACGAACGCGCTAAATCATGTCCGACCTGTGTACACCCTGCTGCCAGGCTGGAAATGCAGCATTTCAGGCATAAGGAGGTTTGAAGATTTGCCTCAGGCCGCCAAAGATTATGTCCTTTTCATCGAGGAGGCTATCGGCATACCCGTCAAATGGATATCCAACGGCCCTAAAAGGGAGGAGATCATTTTGCGGTATGTATAGATGAACGGTATCCTTGCAAGGAGTTGAGTAAGACCCTTTGAAAACCCCTTAAGGTGATTATCCAGTTCATCTTATATCACCGAAAAAAAGAAACTTCATCCAGGAGATTTTAACTTAACGCATTATGTTAGTTGATATAACCTGCTTTGCTTGTCATTGCGAGGAAGCGTAGCGACCGTGGCAATCTCATATTGTTTTCAAGTTATTCTTCTGAATCTGGCTGAGATTGCCGCGCTCCACTGCGTTACGCTCGCAATGACACGAACCAGCTAGCACAGCAGGTTAACTTAAATTCTATTATTTTTGCACCAGCACCACATCGCCGCTTATACCAAAGCGCACGAAATTCCAGTACTCTCCGGAAGTGCTCTCCGGCGCGTCGGGCCTGTCTGCAAAATTCTTCACTCCTCCGTACTGTTCGGGGCTCACAACATGCCTGTCTCCGTCTATATGCCTGTGGGGTCCGAACAAATTGTATGTGCTGGGAATAATGCTGACGGAAACTTCATGCCGGCCTTTTTTCAAACTCAGGTTATTGCCGGTCCATTGCGGATTCCAGCACCAGCCTGAGTCAATGCCGTCAACGGATATTCTTGCAGCATCCGCATCTATATCTGTAAGCTTTATACTTACTTCTTTCATATCCTCGGCAATTTCAATAATCTTTTTCAAGGTAACTGGCTCTTTGCCAAAAGGCAAGCCGGAACTTATCAAGTCTTTGCAGTCTAGCTCTCCCGGAGCCACTATCAAGAAAGGCCCCTTGGTCCTTACCCCGTTTTCTTTAAAGGCAGCAAATTCATCGAGGCTTTTAACGAAGAATTTCCCCTTCAACAGTGCAATCGGATTCTTTTCGCCATTTTCGCAGACCTGCAGTTCAATAAGTACTGGTGCAAATATAGCTTCCCGTACAAGTTTCTGAAAATGCAGTCCATTGCGGCCGGCATTTTCAGAGCCGGGTTGATTCAATAGCTCATTTTTGATTTCATAGATAAACCCATGGGTCTTGTTGCAATAACCCCCGCTCAGAGGATGCCCGTTGACCGACAAACTTTTTACTTCGTCATAGCAGATCAGCTCCAGAATACCGATTTCATCCGGTTTTGAAATCTCTACCCCGGCAATTAAAGTGTCCGGGCCTTCTAGCTTGAATTCCAAAGCTAAAAGATTTGATTCCGGCATTTCTACGGTCCATGCCGTCTGTGTGGGTGTATAAACTTCCAGATAGGGATTGTCCCTTTCCCCTTTGGGTGTCCCCTCACAGCCCAGCTCTTTTTGCCAGTTTTCAGGCAATAGCACGGATATCCCTTTCAGCGCAAGGCTATTGATGAATTCTTCACCGTACCGGCTCCATCTACAGCCCTTTGGAATTAAAACCCTGTTATATCTTCTGTTTCCAAGCATCAAATACCCGTCTGCCACTACTCCGTATTCCTCTATATGCCGTTCTTCCGTGAACTCATAATTTACTCCTGCATTATGGCAGTTTTCCACAAGCTGAAGAAACTCCCTTGTAACTATGCCGCCTTCCGTATCGGGAATATTTGAGCCGTCATGGATATTCATATGCTCGGTGTCGGACAGCTTGTATTTTGACATAATCCCGCGGGTTGGAGTCACAATAAGCAATTGCGCCTCATATAAGTAATCGGGGAGCTCCTTTACTTTCTGCCTGATTTGTCCCAGTACTGCCGGGAATGCTTCCTTCCAGTTCATATGGCAGGGCGTTGAAGGAGGCCAGTCACGGATACTGCTTGATTTTAGCCGCAATTGGTTGATATGCAGCACAAAGTTTCTTACGCCGTGGCCTGCCTGCCACAGGATATAATTCACGAAATCGCCGGGAGTTGTTCCCCACCCGCTGCCGCCCATGCACTCACACAGGCAATCCCCGGTACCGAACTGAGCGGCGACGGAATGCAGCATCCTCGGATAATAATTGTTTCCGGGGTATCTTTCCAGGCAGTCAACGGCAGGCAGATCAATAGTTTTCAGGACCTGCAGGCATGAGCCGCTGAACCTTATCTGGAAATAGGGATGTTCTTCCGCCTTCAAATGGGCGGTGAAATTTTTGCCGTACTTTTTGCACCAATCGCCAACGGGTTGATAAAACCCTTCAATGATAGCATCTGTAACCAGTTCCCAATACCGGGTCCGGAATTCTTCACAGCCGTCGCCCTCTATAAATAATAAAGGGACCAGCGAATAGATATCTTCGTTATAAAGTTCTTTATACCGTTGGCCGATGCTATCGGTCCAGGGATAATAATTCAAGCCTTCCGCATCAAAGCTTTTAACCGGGAAATGAACCTCATCACTGAAAAACCCGGCGACATAATCGAAGGCCTCCTTGGAAAGCTCTTTTCTGTATGCCTCATGCGTTATTTCAATAAATGCTTCCGCAGCCTTGGGGTCCAGCGAGCTTACGCCATTCTCAGAAATCAGTACGACATGACAAATTTCTCCCTGGGAGGAATCAGCCTTATCTGTCTTCCCCTCTTTCACGCGGAAGGAATACAAAATTCTATCGTTCACATTATCAATTTCCGTATCCTTTTTAAGGCTCACCCATTGTGCGCAAAATTGGGGATTGCCTTCCATAACCTTTCCGCCGGCTGTTCCCGACGGCCATCCGTCCTCGTCGTAAATCCAGAAGATCATGGAAATTGACCTGGCATAAAGAATCAGGTCATTGACAATGGACATGTACTCTTTCCCCAGGTATACAGGCTTGTTCGGGTAATATCTGGGATGGAATACCACTCCGTCCAGCCCTGCTTCTTTTAACTCTCTCAATTGGGACTTGAGCCTTTCCGGATTCAGTTCATCGTTGATTGACCAGAAGCTCAACATACAAAGGTCACTTCTATTTTTTTCCGTCATTGCACCGACTTCTCCTTGCAACTGTTATTTGGGACTCGCCAAAAGATAACTTCGGATAATCTTTCCGGGGAACTGCGCCAAGCAGGCTGCATGGGCGGGCAGCTGGCCTTGCCATCGGCCTGTCATCCCGCATAGCCCGGCAAATCATCCTTTGACAGCTCCGGCGGTTATTCCGCTGATGATGAACCTCTGGGCAAAAAGATAGATCAGCAGCATGGGAGCCACAATCATGCAAACGCCGGTAAATATCAGCGACCAATCATTGACATACATCCCCCTGAAGGAATTGAGCTGAACTGTCAGCGTCATCATGGAGCTTTTCTGTATATACAGCATCGGCGCAAGGAAATCATTCCAAATGGTAAATACATTTAATACCGCCACCGTAGACATTGCAGGCTTTAGCAGCGGAAATACGATCACAAAAAACGACCTGAATATGCCGCAGCCGTCAATACGCGCCGCTTCTTCCAGTTCCTTCGGCACCGTCTTGACGAAGCCCGTCAGCAAAAAGACCGAAAACGGAGCCAGAAAAGCCAGGTAGAAAAAAACCATCCCGTGATAGGTACTGATCAGCTTGGTTGCCAGCATGATCTTATATAAAGGGATCATTGTCATTTGAAAGGGTACGATCAAACCGGCCAGAAAAAACATATACAAAAAATTATAGACCCGGTTATCTCTTCTTGCAATTGCATAGGCCGCCATGGAGGAAATTACCAGAAGGATGCATATCGAAGCAAAGGCAATGATGGCCGTATTAAATAAAGACCTCATGTAATGCATGGTATTATATGCCTGGGAAAAATAGCTGAAAGTGATTTCTCTGGGAATTCCAAAAGGATTCATTGCCAGTTCATGCTTTGTCTTTACGGAAGATATCAGCACCAGCAAAATGGGATAGATATGAATTACTGCCATGACCCAGAATACAAATGACAGAAGGATCATCCCTGTTTTTTTCGGTTTGCGCATCACATGGCCACCTCCCTCTTTCTAAGCAATGGCACTGCAATGGCTGTAATGACCAGGATGAATAAGAATAAGGTCAATGACATCGCCGTGCCGTATCCCCACCTTGTCCCCGTACCAAATCCAAGGGTATAAATCATTGTTGCCGCGGAATTTGTCTCGTAGCCGGGCCCGCCATTGGTAAGCGCATAGATTTGATCAAATAATTTCAAGCAGCCTATCAGAGAAAGCATAATATTTATGGTAAATGAAGGCGCGATCAGCGGGAAGGTGATATGCCTGAATTTATCCAGAGTTCTTGCGCCGTCAATGTTTGCCGATTCATACATGTCCTGCGGTATCGCCTGAAGACCTGCGATATAAATTACCATGGAATATCCCACACATTGCCAGATGGTTATGAGAATAATCATCCATCTCCCCCATGCAGGATTGCCCAACCAGTTGGCCTTGAGCATTCCCAGATGAAGCGCATCCAGGAGATTGTTAACGATGCCGATGTTGGGTTCAAGGATAAACCCCCATACATATCCCAGCAAAAGCGCACTGAAAATATTGGGCATGAAAAACATGGTCCGGACAAAATTCACGCCCCGCAGCTTTTTCACCATAAATATTGCAAGGACCAGTCCAAACAGGTTCTGTACGACCGTAATGCACGCGGCATACATTGCCGTATTCCCAAAGGACGTCGTAATCATGCTGTCATGAATCATTTCCTTAAAATTACTTAGTCCGATAAAACGGCTCGTAACGCCGTCCCAGTCCGTAAGAGAATAATAAACCGTACTGACGGAAGGTAAAATAAAGAAAATTAAATACAGAATGAGCGCAGGCGCTATAAATATAACCCAATGAAATTCAGTTTTGATGTTTCTGTTTTTGATTTTCATAAATCAACCCTCTCTTTATCCTGCTTTAGCAAATAACCGGCATAAAACATGCCGGTTATCTGCCAAACAGGCTCTCATGTCAAAAAGTACTACTTGCCAAGCGCTTTTGCATCCGCGCTGTCAAAATCAGCGATAAATTTGTCAACCGTTGTCGCACCTGCCAGCAGGCTCTGAATCTGCATATCGATCTTAAAGGAGGTGGACCCGGGGAAGTACAGGCCGTTGCAGCCCCACCATACCGGCTGGACATTTCCGCCGGCCATTGCGTCGGCAACATCCTTAAGGAAAGGAGCGTCCGGCTGAACCTTGGTATTTGTTGAGATACCGTTGAGGTCCACCATCACACGGGACTGGCTTTCAGGAGTCAGGTAGTAATCCAGGGCCTGCTTTGCGGCATCCTGGTACTTGCTTCCCGAATAGATGCATAAACCGCTGTTTGCATTGGTAGGAACCTGTACCTTTTCACCCTCTGTATTCAAGGGAAGAGCAAAGAAGCCTACCTGAACATTGGGATCGGCATCCTGAATGGTCTTTTGCTGCCAGGTGCCGCATATCAGCATCGCCGCCTTGCCGGTTCCTACCAGCTGGCTGGCTACGTTGATATCCGTACCAAGGAAATTATCCTGGAAGTAGCCTTTCTTAGCCCATTCCTGCTGCAGCGAAAGCACTTTCTGCATATCCGGCTTTATGTCGGCGTATTTCATGGTCCCATCGGCAAGCTTGTTCCGGATGGTGTCATCCTTTCCGTCCACATACTGGCCCATGGCAATAAAGGGGATAATCTGTGTCGACCATGCATCTTTTGCGCCGGAAGCAATCGGAATGATTTTTGCCGACTTCAATTTTTCACATGCGGCGACAAAATCGTCAAGCTTTGCAGGAACGGACAATCCATTGTCACTGAATACCTTCTTGTTATAAAGAACGCCAAGTACGTTGGTTGAAACCGGTACATAATAAAGCTTTCCGTTGACTTTGACACTGTCTAGGATGGAAGGAATGAATGCGGAAACGGAGCTGAGATTGGATAAATCCAGGAAGGTATCCTCTTTCAGTTGGACCTTTTCGTTGGCTACAACCAGGTCGGGACCTATCCCATGTACCGCTACGATATCAGGCATGTCGTTTGCCACAAAGTGCGTCTTGAAAACGGCCGCGTATTGGTCTGTCGGAACGTTTTGCATTTCAACGGTGATATTGTACTTGTCCTTTAAGTCCTTGAACCATGCGTCCGTCGATTTTGTCCGGTCGGAGTAATCCCAGGTCATATACTTCAAGGTAACTTCCGGCGCAGCTTGTGTCGCTGCCTGAGTAGTCCCCGCTGCTGTTGTTACGGCTGCCGTAGTTGAGTCTGTGCCTGTATTGGATGCTTTCCCGCATCCCGCCATAACCGATGCCATCATCAGAATGGCTGTCATTAAGGCTAATAGCTTTTTCATTGTCGTTCCTCCCGTTAAATTTTTTAAAGCAGCACTGCTTTATGTGACTATTATAGGGCACAGCCATTTTTCGAAAAATCAAATTTTCTTACCACTTCAACTATACTTTTTTAACTCTTGCGGCAGCTCCGGGAAAATTCGCTTCGCTCATCACCTCAAAAAGCCATAAACCCTAATTACATTTATACCGTTACTAGGTGCTACCCTAAAAAAGAAACGGATTTTCTTGTTCGCCAGGGAACCCAAGGATCCCCTTCGACTTTTTATACTCCGTAGGAGTGCAGCCGTAGTATTCCTTAAACTTCTTTAAGAAGTAGTTGACATTTTCATACCCAATCATTTCAGCAATGGCACTCATTTTAAACCCTTCGTTTTTTAACAGGCTTACCGCAGCTTCCATTCTTATTTCACTCAGGTAATCATTAAAATTTTGCCCCGTCTCGTTCTTAAACATTCTTGAAAGATACGCGGGGTTAATGAAGAATTGCGCTGAGACTCCGTTAAGGTTGATGCCTTCGCCATAATGGGTATTGACGTACTCAACAATCTGATCAATGGCTTTTCTTGTACCGGTTCTTTTGCTTCTCCCGATAAAGTCCATTGCGCCGGAAACCGATGCCTTAAACCATTCTTTCAGCTCCCCGGCGGTAAACAGTTCGTTTTTTACTTTGTCAACGGTACTCAATTCCCCTTTATGCCCCTCGACGGCAAAGCCATGTTTCTTTAGCAGCTTATTGATACCGACGGTCAATTCCAGCACTGTGCTTCTTATACTCTTCGGGTTGGAAAGCCTGTTTTCTTCAAGCTCTCCGAACAGCTTGTCGATGAGCTCGCCCGCCTGGACCCTGTAATTGTTCTCAACATAATAAATGAGTGCCTTTTCCTTGTCGTCCGGAAAGATAAAATAGTCATTCCTGCTGCTTATGTTATCAAAATGGACTATCCTGTCCCCCTTCAGCATTCCCGCATTTTGTACCGCTTCAAGGGCTTGGTCGAAGGATTTGCCTGCGTCTTTCAAGCTTGTAAACTCTCCGCCTATGCCTATATAGACCTCAAAGCCTATATAGCTTCTTACCGAGTCCACCACCTGCCTGCAGATGCCGTAGATATCTTCGATGATTATCTTATACTCATCCGTATTAAAGCCTTTGATCCATAAAAGCTCATCCTGTTTTATATAATTGCGGAACAGGATGGAGTCACCGCCATCTCCCAGCAGCTCTTCAATGACATTAAAAAGCGCGAAGCTGGCCAGATCCATGTCATTGTTATATTTGCCTGCGGCGATCTCATGAAAGTTGGCAGCTTTGAAAACCAATGCGGCCATCCTGGGGCAGAAGAAGTCCAAGCCGAGCTTTTGAATGGCCTTTTCCTTCTCTTCGGAGCTTGTGTCACGGTTCAAAAGAAGATCCGTCAGATTTTTTTCCAGCATGAGCCGGCTGTTTTTATTGAGTTCAGCCTTCATGCTGAGGAGCGTATCTTTTTTATTTTCATTTTCCCGTTGCTTTATGACCGCTTTTCTTAAGGTCTCTTCCAGGATTTCTTCTTCGATGGGCTTTAGAATATAATCAAAGGCACAGAAGGATATGGCTTTTTTCGCATACTCAAATTCCGAATATCCGCTGATAACGATGAGAAGGATGTCCGGGTACTTTTTATGGACGTACTCCATCAGTGCGATCCCATCCATTTTGGGCATGCGGATATCCGTTATGACGATCTCCGGCCTTTTCTCTTCGATGATCTCTACGGCCACAACGCCATTCTGAGCTTCACCCACAATCTCCAGGCCCAGAGAGTCCCAGTCAATCTGTTCTCTTAAGCCAAGCCGTACCCACTCTTCATCATCCACGATCAATGCCTTCATCATTTTTTTCTCCTCCCTCCGCCTGCCGGGCAGGAATTTTTACCGTAATGGCCGTCCCCTCATCTTTCCGGCTGTCCACTGCCAATCCATACTCCTGTCCGTAGACAAGCTTGATCCTGAAATTAATGTTTCTCAGCCCGATGTTGCTGTTACCGCTGCGCTGCAGGAGATTTTCCTCTTCTTCCGTGGAGACGATATGCCGCATTAATTGCTCTATCTCTTCCTTTGTCATCCCTGCTCCGTTATCTGTTATTTCCAAGACAATGCACCCATTCAGACACTTCCCGGTTATTTTCACCAACCCGTTTTCCCCTTTGGGCTCAATCCCATGGGTAATGGCATTTTCAACAATGGGCTGAAGGGCGAGCTTGATTATGCCGTACGACAGGACCTCCTCGTCAATGTCAATCTCATAATTCAGGAATTCCTTAAATCTCAGCTTCTGGATATCAAGATAGCACGTCAGGTTTTCAAGCTCCTCCCGGATGGAAATGATTTTATTCTTCGTATTCACACTATAGCGGAGGATTTTTGCCAATCCTTTTGACACGCTGCTGATTTCGGGCACCTTTTTTACTACCGCCATGCTGCTGATGGTCTGCAGCGTATTGTAGATGAAATGGGGATTGATCTGGGCCTGCAGATACTTAAATTCCGCATTGTTTCTGGCGATTCTTTCTTCATATTTTTCAACAATCAGCGTTTTGATGGTATAGATCATGGAATTGAAGCTGGAAACCAGCTGTCCCAGTTCGTCGTCGGAATGCTGCTCCAACTGGATATCGAAATCCCCTTCTTTTACTTTTGCCATTCCCTTTTGCAGCCTTTTAATCGGTTTGGCAACCGCTTTTGAAAAACCGAAGGCTATGAATACGGCAATGATTAATGCCAGCAGCACGAGCAGCAAACTGAACAGTACCAGCTTCCGATCGTCCTTTGCAATCTCTGCGTAGGGCAGAAGCGTGAGAAGCTTCCATCCCGTTATTTCCGATGTGTTGAAGGCAACAAGGTACTTTCCGTCCTTCATCTGCGTCGTAAACTTGCCGTTATACTCCTTTAACACCTTGCCGATCAGCTCGTCCTTCAAATCACTTTGCTCATACCGGGTATTCCTGCTGTAAACGATTTTTCCGCTATTGTCCAGAAACATGACCCCGGTGGTCTTGCTCAGGTTTACCTTATCGATGATATTGTTGATGGAGTCAAGGGTTAAGTCGATTAATACAACAGGGTCCGGCCGGACTTCCAGATCGGATACATTTTTCAGCAGCCGGGAGAAAGAGATTACTTTCTTGTCATAATTCAGCTGATAGGGGATATGCGGCACGGAAATAACGGTATTTCCATCTGCCGCCACCGTATCCCTGAACCATTTTTCCTCAACCGGATTGTATCCGAGCTTGTTGCTCCCGTTAACGCTGTAGGAAAAGTTCTTCTGCTGGGAAATGAAGATATAAATGCTGTTAAAGTCTTTTCTCAGAAAGATGAGCCGTTGAAAAAAGTCTTTGGTTGCCTTTAGAGCCGCATACTCTTCGCTTATGCTGCCATAGCCGGGAGTGGAAAGCACATCCTCCATGCTGAGGTTGGCACCGGTCCCCCCTGTATCCGCATAGATGGACATGATGATCTTGTCCACCTGGTCAAGATTGTCCCTGAAACCGGTATTGATGTTGTTAACCAGCCTTACTGCGTTATCCATGGCCTCATTGCCGCGCTCATTGTGCAAATAAATATAGGAAATAGTGCTGGAGAGGGTAATAATAATCAATACAATGAGAATCGTGCCATAAAAAATTTTATTAAACATACTTAAGTTTAAAAAATATTTCACCAAGGCTTTAATCAGATTGGACCCTTCCCTTTTTACAAGTTTTTCTCTTCTCATTCGGCACCTTTATACAGTAATACATTCGTTATTCCTATTGCATATGTATCTATTATATATAATTGGAGCCGGTGCATCAATTCATAAGATTAAGATATAGTACCATCATTGTACAGATCCGTATTATTTTCCCTCCGCGGTATATGCAGGCTGTCAAATGCTTTTTGAGTAAACAAAGATATCATCCCGCTTTGCCCAGCCGGTGGCGTTCCAGAAAGCATTGCCCGGCTTGTTGTCAGTAAAGGCAAACAGATGGCATTTAACGATCCCCTCTTCCCTAAGTCTTTGGAGGCTTTGCTCCACCAACATGCTTCCTATGCCTCTTCCCTGGTATTGCACCGCGACAGCGACATGGTATATATAGCCTCTGCGTCCGTCGTGACCGCAAAGAACCGTACCGGCAATCCGGTTTTCTTTAATGCAGCAGAAGCTCATTCCTTTGTTGCGCAGAATAAATTTTTGAAAATTCTCTCTGGAATCCGCCTCATTCAAACCCATTCCGGGAGTATCGCTCCACAGATTATGTACTTCACTGTAGTCATCCACATGTATCTCCCGGATTCCGGTGCCAATATCCAGATTGATCCAATAATAACATCCGCCGTCTTCCACCCGCTCCAGCATGCCTCCATTATTCTCGATTACTCCTTTTGAGGCTGCATTGGTTTCCAGACATGTCAATAATACCCTGGGGATGTTCTTTTCTTTTGCTTTCTTCAGCAACTGGCTTAAAAGAATGCTGCCATAGCCTTTTCCCCTGGCAGCCGGCCGGATGCAATACCCGATATGTCCGCCGGTTTTCCGTAAATCTTCATTGAGGTAAAGCCTTAGCTTTCCGTATCCCACGGGACAGCTATCCGAGTAAAGCCAGTAGGTGGTTTGGGGTACCAAATGCGGTCCCAGCTCAATTCCCCTGGACATATCAACCTTTCTCGCAAGATAGCTTTTAAATTCGGTAGCAGCCAATTCATAAGCATCATTCATAAACCCATTTTCCCCGGGTCCGATCTCTTGCAGCATTTCCAGAATATCATTTCCGTCTTCAACGGATAGTTCCTTTAATTCAGTCATCCTCTTGCACATCCTTTCTCCTACATCCTCTATTTAGTACAGCAGTAATTCTTCCAATCCTTTATTCGCTCCATTTCCTGCATATGAAAAAACCCCGCAAAATCACAAGCATGTGACTCCGCAGGGCATAATCTCCACGTGTAGGGCTACAGCCCCTTTGCTGCTCAAGCTAAAAACTTTTAAACAAACTCACTGTTTCTGGATATTATTTCACAGTGCATGCTTTTTTGTCAATACCTTCCGCCGGAATTCCTGCAGGAGGGGTCAGAGGACATACCTGAGATAAGCTTTTCCGCTTCACACGCTATATTTCAAAATATTCTTTGAGGGTTTCGGATATTCTTTTTTTTACCTTTTCGTCAGCAATATGGCCGCACCTTTTACCTATCCGGAGCCCGGATACGGTCCTGATCTGGTGAATCATGACAACAGTCGGCTTTTGAAGTCCTGATGCTTCCGGCGTGAGCAAAACTTCCGTCGGAAAAACCCTGCTGTCCTCTTTATTGAAATCCTCGCCGGCATATCCGCTCAGCAGGGCTTTTGTGTACCTGCAGGCTCCTGATACTATGCATCAATTTGGCCAATAGTGTGTTATAATAGTTTATCGCTCCAACTTTATTGATTATCTGCCAGGAGGTGGCATTGTGGTGGAACTCAAAATTGAACCCATGATCTACGGCATTTACAAATGTCCGGCGGAATGGGTTGTAAATGAACAGGGTACCGTATTTCACAGGGTCTACTATTCATATGAAGGAGAGGCTCACTATACGGACAGCAGCAACAGCTTTCCACTGGAAAAGGGTCACATATACCTTTTTCCTGTAAATAAGCCATATAATATCACCCACGACGCCGACCGCCCCTTTATGTGCCTGTTCCTTCACATCACTACCCACCCATTGATTTTGAACCCGGTGATTGACATAGATACTATGAAATCCCCTGCCGTTTTTCATGTGGTAAAAACGCTGGAGCATATTTTTCAACATATCAATGCATACCCAGACATTGACACGCTGCTGCGCCAATTGCTCAACTGCATGGTCAGCCTGTTCGATTCTGAAGTACCCCTGTGCTTCACGGATGAAAGCAGGCTTCAGAAAGTACTGGACCATATACACAGCCATAGCAGCGAAAAACTCACAAACGGTCAACTTGCCAATGTTGCCGGTTTTGACCGTTTCTACTTCGCACGGCTGTTCAGAAAAAGCTTTGGCGTATCACCGCAGGAATATATTTTTAATCACCGTATTATCAAGGCGGAGAGCCTTATACGGAAAAATACCCCGATAAAGAACGTGGCGGAACTGGTTGGCTTTCAAGATGAAAAGGCTTTCAGCAGAGCCTTTAAAAAAGCCAGAGGCTGCCCCCCGTCCAGATATCTAAAAAGTCACTCTCTGCAACCTTAAAGTCACATTCAAAGGTGTGTTTTTCTTGTGCAATGGTATAAAATAATTTGGAGAAATCACCTTTGGAGGTATCTATATGACAGGAAGAGAACGTTATCTTGCGGTATTGAACAATCAAAAACCGGATAGGCTGCCCTGCCAGGTGCATAGCTGGATGGAATATTATCTGAAGACGTATTTGAACGGAGCGGACCAGTACAAGGCCTATGAGTTTTTTGAAATGGATCCTGTCATCTATGTTTCGCCGGAATATGTCTACAACCCGAAAGACCTGTCCAATTGGTCTGAAAAATATACGGACCTTGGCGCAACCGCGGACGGAGATCATCTCTGGCGCAGAACCATAACGACTCCGGAGGGTATCCTGACCTTCAAAGGGGCGTACAACCAGTATACGGGATGGATCACTGAGTTTCCTGTGAAAAATGAAAAGGATTTTGACATCTGGAATAAATATGTCCCCCTTCCCGAAAAAGTGGATTGGTCCCCGGTAATTGAAGCAAAAAAACGCATCGGGGACAAAGGAATTGTCCGGTGCGGCTTCTTTGATTTCGGCCAGGGCAGTCCATGGCAGAGCTTTGTCGCCTCGCTGTATCCCGTTGAGGAAGCGATACTGGAAACCTATGACAAGCCCGACTGGATACATTATGTGATGAAAAGCCTGCTGGACAAGAAGCTGCAGGTCATTGAAAGAGCGGGCAGGTTCGAGCTGGATCTTGTGGAAACAGGCGGCGGAGCCGGGTCAAGTACGGTGATAAGCCCGAAGCTGCACAGAGAATTTTGCCTGCCTTATGATAAAATACAGCATGCCGCCTTACATGCTGCCGGAACGAAAATCGTATATCATCTATGCGGCGGTATGATGCCTCTTCTGGAAACCGTTGCGGAAAACGGCACAGACGGGCTTGAAACAATGACGCCGCCTGAAATGGGCGGCGACTGCAACCTTGCCGAAGCTACCGGACGCGTTGGAGACAAATTGTTCTTTATCGGCGGCTTCGACCAGAACTCGGGCTTTGAAAACGGGAACCCTGAACTTGTGAAATCCATGGTCTGCAAATTGTTTGAAGCGTGTCCCGACGGCGGATACATCTGCAGTCCGTCAGACCATTTCTTCTTTGGAAATCCGGAAAACATAAAAGCGTTTGTGGAAATTGCCAGAGAGTGTATTTATTAAGTAACCGGTGAAGAATTAATCTGCAGAGTCTTTAGTTAATCGCTTGACATAGGTCATTGCGGGTGAAATGAAGTGCAACGCGGCAATCTCCGGCCCTGAAGGAATGCCTTGTTGGGTTGGGTTGCCGTGTCGCAAGCTGCTCTCAATGCCCATGCCACAGAGTATCACACCTAAGGATGATAACAGGACGGGCGGCCACTGGCCGCCCATACATCCCCGACCTTTTCTTTCGGCCTTTTCTTTCGGCCTATCCTTTAGCTTTTGTTTCCGTCTGACTAGACAACCTTTAAAACCTGGGTCAGCGCATGGTAAATGCCGTCTTCATTATTGCTGAGAGTAACGTTGCCGGCATGGGATTTCACTTCATCGCAGGCATTTCCCATTGCAAATGAGTTTTTGAAGCCCCCCAGCATCTCCACGTCGTTGAAGTCATCGCCGAACACGGCAATTTCATCATAGTCCCATCCGAATATATCCGCGGTCCTCTTTATACCCAGCATTTTGTTGGCTTCCCTGTCAACTACTTCAACAAGCCTCCAATCCGCGCCGTTATAGCTGTATACATTTGCCTGCGCCCCTACGGAAGCCCGCAATTTATCAACAACCGCCAGGGACAGGTGATTCGGCAATAAAAACAAGATCTTGATGACCCGGGTGAAGTTCTTATTTGCAAAAGCAATCAACTGGTTTTTATCCACACCCCATTCAACATATTCTTCATCTTTAAGGCCATGCCGGAAGCTGTGATTATCATTCTCCATCTGCACCACAATGTTAACCTCTTCGAACGGCAGGATTGCTTCAACGCATTTCACTACGGCCTCATCGGATAGAAACGTATAGTGATTGACTTCGTTTAAACGAATACAGCCCCCATTGTAAAAAACTCCGCCATCCTTGACGATCTCCTGTTCATCCGCATCCAGCTCAAGCATTTTGCTAAGCAGCGGCGGCCGGCCGGTGGCAATGAATATTTTAATCCCCTTCTCCCTGCATGCCTTCAGCACTTCCTTCGTTTTCTGCGACATCCTTCCCGACGAAGTCAGCAGCGTACCGTCAATATCAAAAAATAAAGCCTTAATCATGACTCATCCCCCAATCAAATAATACGCAAAAAAATAACCCCTCAGAACCATCCAAAGCGACTCTGCGGGATTTTCCCGGTCAACGGCGGACTTCGCAGCGAAGAGACCTCCGGCAAAGTCACTTTTTCTTATATTTCCATAAATACGGGGCCTTGTCAATATGATCGGAGAAATTTCAAAAGCAACTGCCTGTCTTTTGCAGGTTTTCCTGCATACCCTATTGACCAAATCATTGTTCCGTATTATCATGATAGAACGAGGCTCAAAAATGTTCCCCACCGCGGTAAGCGGCGGGTGCCGGATTGGTGTTCAGGCGGTGAGCACATCTCCAGTCTCGTTGAAACGCCGCCGATGTAAATAAATTTGTGTACAAACGACAAATTTACTTTGGATTAGGTCGTTATAAAATCGTAGAAGCGATGAAGAGAAGAGTAAGCAGTCAATGTCTTTTACAGAGAACTCCGGCAAGCTGAGAAGGAGCAGAGAATAGACGGCTGAATATGGTCTCGGAGCTTTCGCACCGAACAGGCAAGGCATACCGGAACACTCCGGAGGGCACATTCCTCGATTCTAAAGGAATTCACCCTGCTTGAGAGAACCGTATCCCCTTATCATGTAAGATTGCGACGGGTGCATCCGTTATAATGCCGGGGAATGCCGTGTAAGCGTATTTCTTACACAAGTTCTTGCTGAGGTTGATGCCGTGAGGCGTCAGCGAACCGGGGTGGTAACACGAAGCGTCATGCTCTCGTCCCCAGGATTGTATCCTGGAGGTGAGAGCTTTTTTGATGCTTGTTTATATCATCCATCCATCTTATTAGGAAATGAGGTTTTCGTATGAACGTGTTAATTGGAGGTGCATGGCCTTATGCAAACGGTTCATTGCATATCGGCCATATCGCTGCATTATTGCCGGGAGATATCCTGGCCCGGTACTTCAGAGCCAAAGGCCACACTGTCTTTTTTGTCTCCGGCAGTGATTGCCACGGGACACCGGTCACCATCCGAGCCCGGCAGGAAAATAAAACTCCCCGGGAAATCAGTGACTTCTATCATAATGAGTTTACTGAATGCTTTGAGCATCTTGGTTTTTCTTACACCCTTTACGGCAAAACATCCGATGAAGAGCATAAACGCTTCGTTCTGGATTTTCACAGGAAGCTTTATACAGGTGGCTATGTTTACGAAAAGAGCACGCTGCAGGCTTACTGCAAAAAATGCGCACAATTCCTGCCTGACCGGTTTGTAATCGGGCTTTGTCCTCATTGCGGCGAAAGCGCAAGAGGTGATCAATGCGAAGCCTGCGGAAACGTATTGGAACCGGAAAATCTGCTTCAGGCAAAATGCAGCCTCTGCGGTGAACCGCCCGAATTCCGGCCCACAAACCATCTTTTTCTGGCTGTGTCCCGGATGAAGGATGAGCTGGAAGATTATATTGAAAGCCACAGCGCCTGGAGAAAAAATGCTTGTGAAATGTCCAAAAGATATATCCGTGAAGGGCTTCGGGACCGGAGCCTTACCCGTGACCTGGATTGGGGTATTGATGTGCCCAGGGAAGGGTTTGGCGGCAAAAAAATATACATTTGGGCGGAGAATGTCCTGGGCTATCTTTCCGGCTGCTATCGCTTATGCAGTCAGCAGGGACTGGATTTCAATGAATTTTGGAACAACTGCAAACAGTATTACGTTCACGGCAAGGACAATATCCCCTTTCATACCATCATTTTGCCTTCATTGCTGTTGGGCCGCACCGATGTGAAGCTAAAGCCCCCTGATGAAATAATCTCCAGCGAATATCTCACCCTTGAAGGCAAAAAGATTTCCACCAGCGGCAACTGGGCAATTTGGGCAAAGGATATTCTGGAGCGCTACGGCGCCGATTCCATCCGTTACTTCCTGACTGCCAACGGCCCGGAAAAAAGGGACACCGATTTTACCTGGCGGGAATTCATCAACAGCCATAACGGAGAGCTTCTCGGCGCTTATGGAAACTTTGTCAACCGGAGTTTTGTATTTATTCAAAAATTCTTTGAGGGCAAAGTACCGGAAGCTCAAAGTAATCCTGGGATCGTGCAAGCACTTATTGCGCTGTACCCCAGCGTGGGGGCTCTCATTGAGCAGGGCTTTATTAAAGAGGCGCTGGATACTATTTTCGCCTTTGTCCGTACGGCCAATAAATTCTTTGATGAGGAACAGCCCTGGTTGACTGTAAAGAGTGATCCTGCAAAGTGCAAAGAGACGTTGAATACCTGTGTGCAGATTATCGCCAATCTCTCCTCGCTGCTTGAGCCCTTTCTGCCCTTTTCTTCCGAAAAGACAAGGCATATGCTGAAAATCGGGAAGGCGGTATGGAAGTATGTCGAGATCCCCGCCGGCTTTACGCTGGGACCCGTTGAAATTCTCTTTGAAAGGATTGATAAAAAGGCCATCCAGGAGGAAGCGGCCAGGCTGAAAAGTCCATAGGACAATGTAGCTATTTTAACGAAGCTTCCTTTCCTCATTATACGACTCAAAAGCACTTTGCTTTAATTGAAGCAAGGTGCTTTTTGTTGGTAATTTATCTTCCGCCTACTCACAATTCATAAAGAATACAACTAGCTGTTTACTCACTTTACCAATGGGCTATAAATATAAGTGGCAGGTGTCCTTTCGGACACCCGTCGTGTTGGTGAATTGGGAACGTCATTTGATGCGTTCCTTTTTCTTTTTCTCTTACTGAAACTTCAAAATCAAAAAACGGATGTCATGCGACA